>NZ_JAKVIN010000007.1:0-390427 GCF_022601905.1 Shinella sedimenti | reverse complement strand
CTCGAACGCGCCGGCGTCCAGGGCGACATGGGACCCAAGCTCGCCGAAGAGCACGATCTCGAATACTGGAACAAGGACGCCGTCGCAAAGGGCAACCTCGCACCTCAGCTCAAGATCGAAAACGAAAAGGAAAAACCAACCACCGTCAACTATGACGAACTCGTCAAATCCTGGCAGAAGTAAGGTTCTTTCCTTTTGAGACAAGGCGACGGCCGGGGCATGCCCCGGCCGTTTGCATGTCGTGGCGGTGAAGTAAAAAATATTTCATGATTTTGAAGATTGATTGGACTGTTGAGAGCGCATCGCGTCGCGGCTTCTTTGAGTGATGCGCTAAACTGCGTGTAGTAAATGATTTTTCGCAGCTTCGACTAAGAAAATAATTTACAAGAATACGTCTTCTTGCTAGGGAGATTGTAGCGATAGTGCTGCTTCGTCGCATGGCGTGGGCGGCGAAAACCGGCAGGTGGAGTGAAAGTCATGGCATTTGTCACTATGGGTCCGATGCTGAAGCGTGCGCAGGCGGCCCGCTACGGCATCGCCGCCTTCAACATGATCGATTACAACAGCGTGCGCTCGATCATCGAGGGCGCGGCGGAGTTGGATGCGCCGATCATCGTGCAGGTCTCGGTGAAGACGATCAAGCACTGGGGCTACAAGCCGATTGCCACCTGGGTGCGCATGCTGGCGGATGATGTCGATGTGCCGGTGGCGCTTCATCTCGACCATTGCAGTGATGCGGACGTGATCCGTCGCTGTATCGATGCCGGCTGGTCGTCGGTCATGTTCGACGGTTCCTCGCTGCCCTTTGCCGAGAACAAGGCGCGCTCGGAGGAAATCTACCGCATGACCGAACAGGCCGGCGTCGGGCTGGAGGCTGAGATCGGCGCGATCGGTGGCGTCGAGGACGATAAGTTCGTGGCGGAGGATTCCGCGATCCTCGCCAACTACGACGAATGCCTCGCCTTCGTGAAGGACATGCCGAACCTCGCAGTCTTCGCGCCCGCCATCGGAACGGCACATGGTTTCTACAAAGGGCAGCCGAAGATCGCCTATGATCTTCTCGAGCGCATCACGCAATCGATTTCCGTGCCGATTGCGCTGCATGGCGGGACGGGGCTCAGCCAGGAACAGTTCGACCGCTGCATCGCCGGCGGCTGCGCGAAGGTCAACATCTCGACCATGCACAAACATCGCTTCATCGAAGGCTTTATCGGCGTGCGTGCGGAAAAGCCCAAGCTGGAAGAGCCGCTTCCTTTCATCGTCGGACAATATGACGCCATGAAGAAGGACGTCGTTGACATGATCCGCATCTTCGGATCGGCCGGCAAGGCCGCGCATGCGTCGGGGGCCTGAACCGATGCAGGCTCTGATTTTCGATTGCGACGGCGTTCTGGTCGATACGGAGCGCGACGGGCACCGCGTTTCCTTCAATGAGGCCTTTGCCGAACTCGGCATAGACTGCGTCTGGTCGGTCGAGCGCTATGGCGAACTGCTTCTGACCGCTGGCGGCAAGGAACGCATGCGCCGTCATTTCGAAGAGACCGGCTGGCCCGCGGGCACCGAGGACCGGGACGCGTTGATCGCGACGATCCACAAGCGCAAGACCGCAATCTTCATGCATCTGATCGAGGAGGGCAGTCTCCCGCTTCGGCCCGGCATCGCACGCATCGTTGACGAGGCCATTGCAAACGGTATCACGCTCGCGGTTTGCTCGACATCGAACGAGAAGGCCGTCCAGGCGGTGGTCGATGTGATGCTTGGACCTGAAAGGTCCGAGAAGATTAGAGTTTTCGCGGGCGACGTGGTCGCCGCCAAGAAACCGGCGCCGGATATCTACAACCTCGCCGCCCGGACGCTCGGGCTCGATCCGGGTCATTGCGTGGTGATCGAGGACAGCAACAACGGGTTGCGCGCGGCCAAAGCGGCCGGCATGCACTGCGTCGTGACGATCTCGTCCTATACCGGCGAGGAGGATTTTTCGCTCGCTGACCGGGTCGTGGATGATCTGGATGCAGGAAACGTCGATATCTCTTTTTGCCGCGCACTCATCGACGCCTGACAATCGGCATTCCGCTTTGCGGTCAAAGGCCGGCCGTTCGTTCAGCCGGCCTTTCCGCCTTTATGCCGATAGCGTTTCTCGAGGGCCTCGCCCGTGACCTTCAGCGCCTTGGCCGGTTCTTCGCCCGCACGGAAGATCGTGCCGACATAAAGCAAGTCGATCAGAAACAGCTGGCTGAGTCGCCCCTCCAGAAAGTCGCCGTGCAGCGGGACGAGCTGTTGTCCCGCGCTCCAGGTGGTCAGTGCGACATCGGCAGCGCGCCCGACCTCTGACCCAACATTGCTCGTGATGGCAATCGTCGTTGCCTTTCGCTCACGTGCCAGATGCAAAGCGTCCGTTACGGTCTCGGTGGTGCCGGTATGCGAGATGCCGACCATCACGTCCTTCTCGGTCATCGTCGCGGCGACGATCGTCTGGGTATAGCCGTCGCGCAGGCTGGTGGCCTCGAAGCCCGCCTTCATAAACATATGGGCGGCCTCGTCGCAGATCGCCGCCGCACCCCCCACGCCGACGAAGACGATCTTGCGCGCATTGCGCAACGCTTCCACGGCCTGCTCGAGCCTGTGGGCGTCCAGCATGCGCTGCGTGCCGTCCACGCCGGCAATCAGAAGATTGGCAAGCTTGCTCGATGTGCTGATCAGGGAGTCCGTATCTTCGATCTCGAGCGGCAGGTTTACGAAGCTCGCGCGTGCGCGCGCGCCTTCGGCAAGCGACAGCTTCATGTCCGAATAGCCGTCATAGCCAAGCGCCCGGCTTACGCGGCTGATCGTGGCTTCCGAGACGCCAAGCGTGCGGCCGAGTTCCGTAATGGATGAATCGAGACGCCGTCCGGCATTTTCGCGCAGGAAGTCCGCGACGATGCGCTCCGATTTCCTGAGCGTGCCATAGCGTTCCTGAATCCGTTCCAGAAGATCGCTCTGCTTAAGGTCGCTCAACGGTCGAGCATCAGTCATAACTTCAATCCAAGGTGCCGGCCGAGGCCGATAGGTCTGCTGAACATTGGTAGCACTATAGACTGAGGAAGAAAAGTTTACTCTCTGCTTTTCAAGTCGGTACGTGCAGCGAAAAGCTCACCGCGTGATCGCTCGCTTTGCTGCGCCATAAACACGCGCGTCAGATCGTGGAAAGAATTTTACTTTTTACTGGATTTCTCTGCTGGTTTCGCAGGCAGCACAAGGCAAAAGTTTCACTCCATTTTTTGTTTGCGATCCCGTACGACACAAAAAACCATTAAAAAACAACGATATTGGTTGCTCGTCATCTATTGATGAGTGATTTCCCCGCTGAATTCAGCGCTTTTATTTATGGAGAAAATTTTCTCGACAACATGTTTTTCGGATGTTAGAACGCCATTCATCGACAAGCGATCTTCATATCGGGGAGAGAGAAATCCATGGCAGCGCAGGCTCAGAAGGCGAATGCACCCTCGCGGGAGCTTCTGGAAAAACTTTTCAGGACGGCCTACAAAATCCGTGTCTTCGAGTCCGAAGGCATCAAGCTCTATCGTCAGGGGCTGATCCGTGGATACTTCCATCCCTATCTCGGACAGGAGGGCATCGCGACGGGCGTTTGCGCCGCCTTGCAGGAAGGCGATTTCATCGCATCGACCCACCGCGGGCACGGCCACTGCATCGCCTGGGGTGCCGATGTGAAGCGCATGGTGGCCGAACTCCTGCAAAAGGAGACGGGTTACTGCCGCGGCTACGGCGGCTCCATGCACATCGCCGACATCAGGGCCGGCAATCTTGGCGCAAACGGCATCGTGGGCGCCGGTACGCCGCTCGGCGTCGGTGCGGCGCTCGCCAACCAGATCAAGGGTAACGATGCCGTTACGGTGACCTTCTCGACGGACGGCGCCTCCAACAACGGCACGTTTCTGGAATCACTCAATCTGGCGGCGATCTGGAACCTTTCCTACGTGCTCGTCGTGGAAAACAACCAATATGCCGTCTCGACGCGTATCGAGGAATCGACGCGCGACGTCGATCTCTACAAGCGCGGCCTCGCCATCGGCGTCGAAAGCCATCAGGTCGACGGCAATGACTCACTCGCCGTCTATCACCTCATGCAGGATGCGGTTGAAAAGTGCCGCCGTGGAGAAGGCCCGATCCTCATCGAGGCGAAGACCTACCGCCACATGGGCCACCATGTGAACGATCCCGGCAAGTATATGCCGGCCGACACGCTGGCCTATTACAAGGAACGCGACCCGGTCGATCGCGCGCGCAATGCTCTCGTCGAGATCGTGGGTCTCGACCAGGCCGAAATCGAAGCGATCGAAAACGAGATCAAGCAGGAATTCGAGGATGCCGTCGAATTCTCCAAGGCGAGCCGTGAGATCACGCTCGCCGAGTTCAACGAATTCGTCGAAGCCTACTGAGCAGACGGGGAGGATCACACCATGGCCAGAGAAATCATGTACCGCGATGCGCTGCGCGAGGCGATCGACGAGGAAATGGAGCGCGACAGCACCGTTTTCATCATCGGCGAAGGTATTGCCGAACGCGGTGGCTCCTACAAGGTCACGGAAGGCTTGCTGTCGAAATACGGTCCCAAGCGCGTGCGTGACACGCCGATTGCCGAAGCCGGCATGATCGGCGTCGGCGTGGGCGCGGCCATTGCCGGTGCCCGGCCGATCGTGGAAATTCTCTATATCGACTTCGCCATGCTCGGTATGGACATGATCGTCAACCAGGCCGCCAAGTTCCGTTTGATGACCGGCGGCGACGGCCGGGTTCCCTTCGTCATGCGCACGCAGGGCGGTACGGGCGGCGGTGTGGCGGCACAGCATTCGCAGAGCCTCGAAGCGCTGTTCTACCACATTCCCGGTCTGAAGGTCGTCATGCCGTCGACCCCTGCGGACGCGAAAGGCCTGTTGAAATATGCGCTGCGCCAGTCCGACCCGGTCATGTTCCTGGAGCACAAGCATCTTTACATGACGAAGGGCCTCGTTCCCGATGGCGAGCACGTCATCGAGTTCGGCAAGGGCGATATCAAGCGCCCGGGCAAGGATGTGACGCTGATTGCCTGGTCGAACATGATCCCCCGTACGCTGGAAGCGGCCGAGAAACTGGCGGCGGAAGGCATCGATGCGGAGGTGATCGATCCGCGCACGCTCGTGCCGCTCGACAAGGATATGATCCTCGGCTCGGTCGCCAAGACAAACCGCGCCGTCATCGTTCAGGAGGCCGTGCGCCGCGGCGGCGTCGCCTCGGACATCGCGTCCATCATCCAGGAAGAGGCGTTCTACCAGCTGGACGCGCCGATCGAGATCGTCGCCGGCCTCAACATTCCGATCCCGTTCAATCTCGAGCTTGAAAAGGCGAGCGTTCCACAGGTGGACGACATCGTGCTCGCCGTGCGCCGCACGCTTCATTCAAAGCCGCTCGCGCAAGCCGCTGAGTGAGAAGAGAGATCGGGAGACGACCATGTCCTTGCATGTGCTGGAAAAGCTCGCGGCCACAAATCCGGACTGTGAAATCTGGTGGGATTCCTCACCCCTGATCTACGAAGGTTGGAAAGCCTCTGTCCTGAAGGATGCGCCTGCCGGAAAGCGGGCGGATTGGGAGGCGCAGTTGTCGCGCCTCTTCGACGCGGAAACTGCTGCCCGTGACGGCACGATGGGTTTTCGCGGCGTCACGACCAACCCGCCGCTCTCGCTGCAGGCGATTCAGGCCGATCCGGCCTTCTGGGCGGACGAGATCCGCAAGATCGCATCGACACGCAACGCCGATGATGTCGAGGATATCTACTGGGCGGTCTATCTCGATGTCGTGCGCCGCGGCGCGGCGATGATCCGCAAGGTCTTCGATGCATCGCGCGGCAAGTACGGCTATGTCTCCGGCCAGGTCGACCCGCGTTTCGTCACGGACAAGACGCGCATGCTGGAGCAGGCGCTTCAGCTTGCAGAGATCGCGCCTAACGTCATGGTGAAGATTCCCGGCTCTAAGGAAGGCTATGAGGTCATCGAAGAGCTGACGGCCCGCGGCATCTCCACCAACAACACGACGTCCTTCACCGTTCCGCAATATGTCGCCTGCATGGATGCCGTTTCAAGCGGCCTTGGGCGGGCGAGGGCGGCTGGTGTCGATCTCTCGAAATGGCGCTCGGTCATCACCCACATGTCCTCCCGCCTCGGGAATGTCGGCGACCTCAAGGCCCAGGCCGATGCGCGTGGTATTGCGCTTTCGCCGGAGGAAATCCTGCTAGGCGAGATGGCGGTGCTGAAGCGTGCCTATCGCTACGGAAAGGATCGCAACCATCCCAGCAAGATGCTGCAATGCTCCATGCGCGTGCAGGACGAAGGGGCGGGCGGCAAGGCATCGAGCGGCCATATCGCGCTGATCGCCGGCGGCGACTTCGTCTATACCTGCCCGCCGGGCTACATCGCGCAGCTCATGAAGGCCGAGGACCGGCTGCCGGATTTCGATCCTGCCGCAATCGATACGGACGCGTCGGCGGAGCTCATCGAAAAGCTGCTGCGCATTCCCTATTTCCGCCAGGCCTATGAATTCGACGGCATGAAGCCGGAGGAGTTTTCACGCTTTGGCGCCTTCGCTGCAACGGCAGCGGAATTCGCAGCCGCCACCCGCAAGACCGTGGATTTCGTCGCGCAGTCCGTCGAAACGCTCCACCGTCGCGTGGCTTGAGAGGAGAACCGTCATGGCACGTCCCATTTTGATGCCGCAGGTCGGTCAGGACCTGACCGAAGGCAAGATCACGGCTATACTCGTCAAGGTCGGCGACAAAGTCAAAAAGGGCGACATCGTCGCTGAAATCGAATCCGAAAAGGCGGTCTTTGAGGTCGAGGCCTTCGAGACGGGTACGATCCTCGAGATACGCCACAATGTCGGCGACATGGGGGTTGTTCTTGAACCGCTCATGATGGTCGGCGAAGAGGGCGAGAAGCTGGAAGTCGCCGCCGCTCCTGTCGCAGCTTTCTCCGGCGAGGATGCCCAGTCCATCGTCGAGACGGCCAAGGAGAACATCGCGGTCTTCCCGCGTGAGTCCGTCCGTGAAAACGAGACGGCCTTCCTGAAATCGGGCACCGGCGGTTCCTCGCCGCTTGCCCGACGGATTGCCGCCTCAGCCGGCATCGATATCGCCCGGGTGCCCGGCTCCGGCCCGCGCGGTGCTGTGGTGAAGCGCGACGTGGAGGCATTCAAGCGCTCCTCCGGCTCGGGCACGCTCGTCAACTTCGGCGGCGCCACTCCCACGGCTTCCAACGGCCGCACCGTTCTCAAGACGCTGCAAGCCGGTGTGGGAGACCCGGTGCTGTTCATCCACGGCTTCGGCGCCGAACTTTCCGCCTGGCGTTCGTTCATCGGCCATATCAGCGTGGCCAATCCGATCCTCGCGCTCGACCTTCCCGGTCACGGTGGCGCAGCGAATGCATCGGCTGACAGCTTCGACGATCTAGTGGCCGTCGTGCGCGCCACGCTAGCTGCCGAGAAGATCGAGCGGCTGCATCTGGTCGGCCATTCGCTCGGCGCGGCAGTTGCCACGGCCATCGCAGGCGGCGGGGATCTCGACGTGCGGTCGCTGACGCTGATTGCGCCGGCCGGCCTCGGACCGAAGATCAACGGCGACTATGTGAGCGGGTTCCTGTCCGCCGACAGCGAGGCGGCGCTTCAGGCCTGGCTCGGCCTGTTGGTTCATGAACCGGCGAACCTGCCCGGTGTCCTGGTCCGCGCAACACTCTCCAGTCGCGAAGGAACGGGTATGGTGGCGAACCAGACGCGGCTTGCGGCCGGTGTCTTTGCGGGAAGCACGCAGCTCTTCTCCGTGCGCGATGCCCTGAACCGTTTCGGCGGGCCCGCCCGCGTCATCGTCGGGGAGCAGGATCGCATCGTACCGGCCGAGCACAGCAATGCGCTTCCGGCGCATGTGGGTCTGCATCGTCTCTCGCAGGTCGGGCATCTGCCGCAACTCGAAGCCGCTCCACTCGTCGGGCGCCTCGTGTCGCAGACCATTCGAAGCGTCGGCTGAGCGCTTCGCCTCCCGGCCGTGCCACGCACCTCTCGTTGGTGCGTGGCCGCGTCGAGCCAATACCCGTTGAAAGGACTGCCGCATGCCGGCCTATGACATCATTGTGATCGGCGCTGGGCCGGGCGGCTATGTCGCGGCCATTCGTGCGGCGCAGCTGGGTCTGCGGACGGCGGTTGTCGAGCGCAGGCATCTCGGCGGCGTCTGCCTCAACTGGGGCTGCATTCCCACGAAGTCGCTGCTCCATTCTGCGGCCCTTCTGGATGAGGCCCGTCATGCTGGAACATTCGGCATTCGAAGCGAAACGCCCTCCGTCGATTTTCCAGGCGTTGTCGCGCGCTCGCGCATGGTCGCCGGCCAGCTCAATGCCGGTGTTCAGTTCCTGCTGCGCAAGAACAAGGTCGATGTCATCTGGGGTGCCGCTGAAATCCTGGCGCCCGGCATGGTGCGTGTCACGGCCGGTGAGGGCGAGGCGCCGAAGGGCACGCTTGCACCCGGCGATTACGATGCGGCACATATCATCATCGCCACTGGCGCCTCCGAGCGCCGCCTGCCGGGCATCGTTCCCGACGGCGAACGCATCTGGTCCTATCATCATGCGATGACGCCGGCTGCGCTGCCGGCTTCCATTGCCATTGTGGGTGGCGGCGCCATCGGTGTGGAGTTTGCAAGCCTCTACAGTTCGCTGGGCGCGAAAGTGACGCTGATCGAGCGTCTGGCTCGTATCCTGCCGCAGGAAGACGCCGAGGTGGCCGAACAGATGAGCAAGTCCCTGCGCAAGCGGGGCATTGATGTTTTGACTGGCGTTGAAATTTCGCAGGTCTCGCCTGATGTGGCCGGCGTGACGGTGCGTTTCAGCGATCCCGATGGTCCTCGCGAAATCACAGCCGATAAGCTTCTTTCCGCCGCGGGTGTCGTGGCAAATGTCGACGGGCTTGGCTTGGAGAAGCTTGGGATCGCCCTGCGCAACGGCACAATCGCTGCCGATGCAGCCGGCCGGACCAGCATTTCCGGGCTCTATGCCATCGGCGACGTTGCCGGCCCGCCCATGCTGGCACACAAGGCCGAGCATGAGGGCGTGCGCTGTGTCGAGGCGATCGCGGGACGTGGATTGCACGCTGGCATGGGGCCGGTCCCATCCTGCATTTTCGCCACGCCACAGGTCGCCTCCATTGGCCTGACGGAAGAGGCCGCTCTTCAAAAAGGGCTGGGCGTCGATATCGGCCGCTTCGCTTTTCGCGGAAATGGCAAGGCGGTCACCATTGGCGAAACAGACGGTTTCGTCAAAGTCCTGTTCGACAAGGTGAGCGGGCGGCTCGTCGGCGCGCACATGGTCGGTCCCTCGGTCAGCGAGCTCGTGCCCGTCTTTTCCCTTGCGCTGACCATGGGCGCGACGCGCGAGCATCTTCTCCACACGATATTTCCCCATCCCACGCTGTCGGAAGCGCTGCATGAGGCTACGCTGGCCTCCGATTCACGCGCGATTCACGCATAGAGGATGGACATGAGCAAAGGCACGATTGTTTTCGATCTCGATGGCACGCTTGTAGACAGCGTACCGGACCTGGCAGGGTCTCTCGACACGCTTATGGTGGAAAGGGGGCTGGCGCCGATCGGTGTCGAAACCGCCCGTAGGCTGATCGGCCACGGTATTCCGAACCTGGTGCGCCGGGCTTTGGGCGAGCGCGGTGTGGAATGGGAGGACGACGCCGGCGCGGTCGCCGTCAAGCGCTTCACCGAAATCTACGGCGCACGCGTCGCGCAGGAGACACGGCCCTATGCAGATGTCGAGACCGTGCTGGAGCAGCTTGCGGGTGAGGGCTGGAAGATGGCGGTCTGCACCAACAAGATGGAGCGCTTTGCCCGACAGATCGTCGATCACCTCGGCCTCTCGCGCTTCTTTGCCGTGGTTGCAGGGCCGGACACGTTCGGCGTTGGCAAGCCGGATCCCCGCCATCTGACGGAAACCGCGGCGGCGGCGGGCGGCGCGCATCCGGTCCTTTTCGTCGGCGATTCAGAGGTCGACATCGCCACCGGAAAGGCAGCCGGGGTGCCGGTGATTGCGCTGACCTACGGCTATACGAAAACGCCGTTGGACGATCTCGGCGCCGACCGGCTCATCGATGCCTTCGCGGAACTGCCCGACGCTATCGCCTCGCTACAGGCGCGACGGCTGGCGGAAACATGACATCCTGATGCCGGCCGGCGCCGGCATTGTATCACTCTTGGAGAAGAAAATGGCGCTGCGGCTGTCGCTCAACACCAATCCGCTGGTCAACCGGTTTGCCGATGTCGATGATCTCATCGAGACCATCGCAGAGCGAATTCGTATCGGTCATATCCAGCTGACCCCTGAGTTCATCAATCCGTCATGGCCGGCCTCCGTCATTACGCGCCGTGTTCGCGCCTTCCGCCGCGCGCTGGACCGAACCGGCGTGCGGGTCACGTCCGTCATGACGAGCACGTACGGTCGCCTCAATCATTTCGGTCATTCCGACCCCGATGTGCGCGCCTATTATCTCGAATGGTTCCGCACGCTGGCCGATATAGCCGGTGAACTGGGCGCAGACGGCATGGGCTCGCAGTTCGCGGTGTTCACGCAGAAGGACTACAACGACCAGGCGCGCCGGCAGGAACTGATCGAAACCGTGATCGACTGCTGGAAGGACGTGGCCGAACAGGGCAAGGCGGCAGGGCTCAAATACATCTTCTGGGAGCCGATGTCGGTTGGCCGTGAGTTCGGCCAGACGATTGCCGCGTGCCGCACGCTCGACCGGCGGCTTGCGAGCGCGGGTTTCGCCATACCGTTCCGCATGATCGTGGACATCGACCACGGCGACGTGACCTCTTCGAACCCCGATGATACCGACCCCTATGCCTGGGCGGCGGCATTCCCGCAGGAATCGCCGATCATCCACGTCAAGCAGTCCTCCATGAACAAGGGCGGGCACTGGCCTTTCACCGCCGAACACAACAAGGACGGCCGCATCCAGCCTGAAAAGCTGATCCGCACCGTCAGGGAGGCCGGCGGCGCGGATAACGAAATCTGCATGGAGCTGTCATTCCGCGAGCGCGAACCGACGGATGGACGCGTGGTCGAGATGATCCGGGAATCGGTCGCCTATTGGGAACCGCATATCGACACCGGCATGAACGGTTTTCGCGGCTGAGGAAGGAAGAAGACATGGCAAAATCGCTCTGGGTCGGCACAAGCTGGAAGATGAACAAGACGCTTTCCGAGGCGTTGGCTTTCGCAGACGGCCTCAAGGCGGCGGATGGTGAACGCGCGCAGCATGTTCAACGCTTCATCCTGCCCGCATTCACGGCCATCAGGGAGGTCAAGAGCCGCCTTGCGCAGACCAGCGTGAAGGTCGGTGCGCAGAATATGCATTGGGACGAAGGCGGGGCGTGGACCGGCGAGATCTCGCCGGTCATGCTGAAGGACTGCAATGCCGACCTTGTCGAGATCGGGCATAGCGAGCGTCGCGAGTTCTTCAACGAGACAGATGAGGCGGTTGGCCGCAAAACCGCGGCTGCGGTGCGCCACGGACTGATCCCGTTGGTGTGCATCGGCGAGACACTTGCCGAACGAGAGGCCGGGCGGGCGGACGAAGTGCTGGCGCGTCAGGTAACGGCGGCTCTGGCTCTGCTCACCCCGGCGGAAAAACAGGCGGAAATCCTCATCGCCTATGAGCCGGTCTGGGCGATTGGCGTGAACGGCATCCCCGCCACGATGGATTATGCCAATGCCCGTCACGAGAAGATCAGCGCGGTCGTGGAATCGGCCATGGGCCGGCGTCTGCCGTTGCTCTATGGCGGCAGCGTCAACCCCGCAAACTGTGCGGAACTGGTGTCACAAGCGCATATCGATGGCCTGTTCATCGGCCGCTCGGCCTGGACCATCGAGGGCTATCTCGACATCCTCAAACGGGTCGCAAGCGCGGTCTGAACGGCACGGGCTGCCGATATGGTGCCTTAGCCGGCACGCACCGGAGAGGCGTCGCTGTCACCGTTCCCGCCCGGCGTCGTGGCGGGTCGTGCGCCGAGTATGCGGTTTCGGCCAACGAGGATGACGTTCTCCATCGCCCGGCGTGCGCCGTCTTCGTCGCGCCTGCGGATTTCCTCGACGATGCGGATATGGCTCGATGAGACGTCGGTGATGCGGATATCCGCGGTTGCTGGTGAGCTCAATTCGAAGACGCCGGCAAGAGCGGCCTCGATTAGGCTTCCTACCGTGCGCATGAAGGGGTTACGCGAGGCCTCCATCACGCTCAGATGAAAGCGCAGGTCGGCGATCGCCATCGTCTCGGGGGTGTGACTGGGATCACCCATGGCGACGGCCAGATGCATCATCTGAATGATATCCGCCTCGGAGGCATGGCGCGCGGCAAGTGCGGCGGCATGCGGCTCGAAGCCGAGTCTGATCTCGCTCAGGTGCAAGAGAAAATTCTCGTCGACACCGACCGCGAAATGCCAGGTGAGAATATCGCCGTCAAAGAGGTTCCACTGGCTTTTCGGCGTCACACGCGTGCCGATGCGGGCGCGCGGCACGACCAGACCCTTGGCAGCCAGCGTCTTCATCGCTTCCCGCAAGACGGTTCTGGAAACCTCGAATCTGGCCTCCAGTTCAGCGTCGCCGGGTAGGGTCGTGCCGACGGGAAACTCTCCGGCGATGATCGCCTTGCCGAGCGCGTTCACCACCTGCCAGTGGCTTGTGCGGACACCCGCGCCCGTGATCACCGTATCGAGCACTCCCTTGCGGCGGACCATCTGCTATCGCCTTCTTTCGGGGTGGCCCCGCGGGGCGGCCTGTGCCTTTCGGATCGCGTCAGGCATGGCGTCGCCTTCGGTCGGACAGGAGGATCAGGGCCTTCTGGAGCAGGATGAACGCGAAGAGCAGCAGGCCGATGAGGATCTTGGTCCACCAGCTCGAAAGCGAGCCGTCGAAGGTGATGTAGGTCTGGATCAGCCCCTGTATCAGGATGCCGATCAGCGTTCCCGCCACGAAGCCGGAGCCGCCCGTGAGCAGCGTGCCGCCGATGACCACGGCCGCGATGGCATCAAGCTCGACGCCGACAGTCGCCAGTGAGTAACCCGCCGAGGTGTAGAGCGAGAAGACGATACCCGACAGACCGGCGAGAAACCCTGATAGCGCGTATATCATGACGGTCGTGCGGCCGATCGGCACACCCATGAGCCGCGCCGTGGCGGTGCCGCCGCCCAGCGCATAGACATCGGCGCCGAAGCGCGTGCGGTGGGCGATCAGGATACCGACGAGGAAGACCACGAGCATCAGTCCGCCGATCAGCGTCAGGCGTCCGCCACCGGGCAGGACGTAATAGAAGCTCTTCAGCGACGTATAGAACGGATGCTTGATCGGGATGGAGTCGATGGAAAGCACAAACGCCATGCCGCGGGCAAGGAACATGCCGGCCAGTGTGACAATGAAGGGCGGCATTTCCAGATGGTGGATGATGGCCCCCATCATCGCGCCGAAGGCGGTCGTGATGATCAGCGCCAGAGCAAACGCGGCGAGCGGATGAATCGCTGTCGATTGCAGAAGCACGGCAAGGAACACGCCGGTGAAGGCGATCACCGCGCCGATCGACAGGTCGATGCCGCCAGACAGGATGACGAAGGTCATGCCCACAGCTGCGATGCCAAGGAAGGCATTGTCGGTCAGCAGGTTGCCGATCACGCGGGTCGACAGCATGTTGGGATATTGCGCGATGCAGACGGCGTAGGCGATGAGGAAGATCGCGACGGTCGCGGTGAGCGGAAGGTAGCGCGGGTTCATTTCGCCTCCTGCTCCTTCTTGGGCTCTGCGGCGCGGGCGCGCGACATCCAGATGAAGGCTGATTGCGCGCGCGGGGACTGGATGACCAGGATCAGCACGATGATGGCCGCCTTGATGATGAGGTTGAATTCCGGCGGGAAGCCTGAAAGCAGGATTCCGGTGTTGATCGACTGGATGATCATCGCACCGAGCAGCGAGGCGGCAATACTGAAGCGGCCGCCGAGCAGGGAGGTACCGCCGACGACGACGGCGAGGATGGCGTCGAGCTCAAGCCAGAGGCCGGCATTGTTGGCGTCCGCACCACGGATATCGGCGGCGGCGATGATGCCGGCCAGGGCTGCGCAAAGCCCTGAGAGCATGTACGCGGCGATCAGCAGGACGCCTGTCGACACGCCGGACAGGCGGGATGCGCGGCGGTTCACGCCCACGGCCTCGATGAGCATGCCAAGCGCCGTTCGCCGCACGAGCAGCGCCACGATGAGGCCGAAGCCCAGCCAGATGATAACAGGCATCGGCAGGCCGAACAGCGAGCCGCTGCCGATGAAGATCAGGCCCGGATGGTTGAAGGTGAGGATGGCGCCTTCGGTGATAAGCTGCGCGATGCCTCGCCCAGCCACCATAAGCACCAGCGTTGCGATGATCGGCTGGATATCGAGCACGGCGACGAGCACGCCGTTCCACAGGCCGCACAGGATGCCGGTCGAAATCGTAACCAAGAGGGTGAAGGCCAGGGAGTGGCCTGCGGTGATGGAGGCAGCAGCCACTGCGCCGCAGATCGCCATGACCGCGCCCACGGAAAGGTCGATGCCCTTTGTCGCGATCACCACCGTCATGCCGATGGCCAGCAGGGCGACGGGGGCGCCGCGGTTCAGGATATCGATAAGGCTGCCATAGAGGCGGTCGTTCTGGAACGACAGCTTGAAAAAGCCGGGGAAGGCGAGCGACACCATGAAGAGGATGATGGCGAGCGCCGCGACCTGCGGAAACAGCCTGACAGCATAGGCCTTGAGCGTGCCCGTCATGATGGCCTCCCTTCATGCGCGGAGGCGATCGCCTCGACGATGGCGTTGGTGGTGACCTCTTCCCCCGTCAGTTCGGCCACATGCGCCCGGTCTCTCAGCACGAGGACGCGGCTTGAATAGGCGACGAGTTCTTCCAGTTCGGAGGAAATGACGATCAGCGACATGCCCTTTTCGCACAGGGTTTCGATGAGGCGGATGATTTCCGCATGCGCGCCGACATCGATGCCGCGCGTCGGCTCGTCGAGGATGAGGAATTCCGGATTGGTCGCCAGCCAGCGGGCCAGGATGGCTTTCTGCTGATTGCCGCCGGACAAAAGCCGGATCGGCTTTTCACGGTCACTTGTGCGGATATCGAGCGCCTTGATGTAGTGATCGGCAAGCCTGTCCTGCTCGCTCCGGCTGATCGGCCGCGCCCAGCCGCGTCGCGCCTGCAGCGCCAGCACGATGTTTTCACGCACCGAGAGATCGCCGACGATACCGTCGACCTTGCGATCCTCGGGGCAGAAGCCGAATTTCTCGCGGATTGCAGCGCGCGGCGAGGAGAGGTCGAGCGGGCGGCCATCGACCTCGGCCGTACCGCTGTCGGCGCGCTCGGCACCGAACAGAATTTCTGCCGTCTCTGTGCGGCCGGAGCCGAGGAGGCCGGCAATGCCGACCACTTCGCCGGAGGCGACATCGAGATCGAACGGTTGGATATGCCCCTTGCGACCGAAGCCGCGGAAGCGGAAGCGCGCGGCGCCGGGCGCCTTCGCTTCACTCTGTTTTGCTTCGCTGACTTCGTGCACGAGTTCGCGGCCGAGCATCATGGCGATGAGTTCACGGCGCGGCAGGGCCGAGGTGTCGCGCGTACCGACAAGCTGGCCGTTGCGCAGAACGGTGATGCGGTCCGAGATGTCATAGACCTGCTCGAGGAAGTGCGTGATGAAGATGATCCCGAGACCGCGCTCCTTGAGGCGGCGCACGATGCGAAACAGCATCGCGACTTCGTGTGTGTCCAGGCTGGCCGTCGGTTCGTCGAGGATGAGCACCTTGCCGGACAGATCGACGGCGCGGGCAATGGCGATCACCTGCTGGACAGCGACGGAAAAAGATGAGAGCTCCGCCGTCACATCGATGTCGAGGTCGTATTGCGAAAGGAGCGCACGGGCCTGCTTGTTCATCGCGCGTGCATCGACAAGACCGAAGCGACGCGGCTGGCGGCCGAGAAACAGGTTTTCGGCGACCGTGAGGTTCGCCAGCAGGTTCACTTCCTGGTAGACCGTACCGATGCCAAGCTTCTGCGCTTCCAGCGTGTTGTGCGGATCGACATCGGCGCCATCGAGCAGGATGCGACCGCCATCGCGCCGGTAGGCGCCTGTCAGGCACTTGATGAGCGTGGATTTTCCGGCGCCGTTTTCACCCAGAAGAGCGTGAACCTCACCGCGTGCAAGCGAGAAATCGACGCCGTTGAGCGCCCTGGCACCCGGGAAGATCTTGTCGATCCCCGTCGCCGATAGAACATAGGAACTGACCGACTGCATGATCCCGACCCGTATGACAGAAACCGGCCGCAGCGTAGCAAGACGCGCGTCGGCAGGCAAAGCGCTGGTGTGCGCCCGGCCATCTTAAGGCCGGGCGCAGGACCGGGTAGGGATTAGTAGCCGAGGCCCTTCTTTTCTTCGTAGACCTTCATCGGATCGTCAGCCTGGGTGTAAAGCTTCGATTCCGTCTGGATCCACTTCGGCGGCTCCTTGCCGTCCTTGATGAAGGCATCGAGCGCATCGAAGGCCGGACCGGCCATGTTCGGCGTCAGTTCGACCGTGGCGTTCGCCTCGCCGGCGGCCATGGCCTGGAAGATATCCGGAACGGCGTCGATCGATACGACGAGGATATCGGTGCCCGGCTTCAGACCGGCTTCCTTGATCGCCTGGATGGCGCCGACGGCCATGTCGTCATTGTGCGCGTAGACTGCACAGATGTTCTTGCCGCCGTCCTCGGCCTTCAGGAAGCTTTCCATGACTTCCTTGCCCTTGGTGCGGGTGAAGTCGCCGGTCTGGCTGCGGACGATCTTCAGGTTGTCCTTGCCTGCAAGCGCTTCTTCGAAGCCCTTCTTGCGGTCGATGGCCGGCGAGGAGCCTGTCGTGCCCTGGAGTTCGACGACATTGCACGGCTTGCCGGCGACCGTGTCGACCAGCCACTTGCCGGCGACATTGCCTTCATGCACGAGGTCGGACGTGACGGCGGTGAGATAGAGATCCTTCGGCGCATCAATGGTGCGGTCGAGCAGCACGACCGGAATCTTCGCGTCCTTGGCTTCCTGCAGCACTTCATCCCAGCCGGTGGCAACGACCGGTGCGACCAGGATGGCATCGACGCCCTGCGCGATGAACGAACGCAGCGCCTTGATCTGATTTTCCTGCTTCTGCTGGGCATCGGCGAACTTGAGGTCGATGCCGCGCTTTTCAGCCTGCTGCTTGGTCAGTGTGGTTTCTGCGGCGCGCCAGCCCGATTCGGAACCGATCTGCGAAAAGCCCACGGTCATCGCCAACGCGGAAGCCGCGCTGAAGACCGATGCAGCCAGAATCGTGGCGCCTGCGAGTGCGAATTTGAAGTTCATGGTTTCCTCCCAAACAAAGCTGCTCCTCAGCAGCGTCGATAAAACATCATATTGTATTACTATTGTAAACCGCCAAATCCGCTTGCGGACAATTTTTCTCGCGGCAGGGTAATTCTTATGCAGCGAGGTTCGCGGCAGACGCGTCACGGCCGCCGCGACCGGGCGGACTGCATGGTGGCGGCATTGCGTTTCATCGATGATGATGTGGGCGGCTCGGAAGGCTAGACTTCGACTGGCCGTGCCATCTGTCGGTCTATGCCGAAGACGCGGCGATAGCGTTCGATCTCGGCTGGATTGCCCGTCGCCTTGGCGGGGTTATCGGAAAGCTTCACCGCGGGGCGGCCGTTCGCGCTCGTGACCTTGCACACGAGTGAGATCGGATCGAGCGCCGTGCCTCCGTCCTGGTCGCAGCCGCGGAAATCGTTGGTGAGATTGGTGCCCCAGCCGAAGCTCATGCGCACTCGCCCGTGGAAATGCCGGTAGGTCTCCTCGATCGTATCGACGTCCATGCCGTCGGAGAAGATCAGCAGCTTCTGGCGCGGATCGCGCCCCTTTGCACGCCACCAGTCGATGATCTGCTCGCCGCCCTCGATCGGGGGCGCGCTGTCGGGTCGAAAGCCCGTCCAGTCAGCGACCCAGTCGGGTGCGTTTGCGAGAAAGGCTGCCGTTCCATAGGCATCGGGCAGGGCGATCAGCAGATTGCCGTTGTAATGCTGCCGCCAGTCCTCCAGCACCTGATAGGGGGCACGCGCCAGCGCGTCGTCGCCGTCGGCAAGTGCGGCTGCGACCATTGGCAGCTCGTGCGCATTGGTGCCGATGGCTTCGAGATCGGCATCCATGGCGAGAAGCACGTTGGATGTACCGATGAAGCGATCCCCAAGCCCCTCCTTTAACGCCTCCACGCACCAGCGCTGCCAGAGGAATCCGTGGCGCCGCCGCGTGCCGAAGTCGGAAATGACCAGATCCGGCAGTTTCGCCAGCCGCTCCACCTTCTCCCAGAGCCGTGCCTTCGCGCGGGCATAGAGAACATCAAGCGTGAAGCGCCCACGCCCGCGCATGCCCGCCCGCGACTTCAACTCGTTGATGATGGCGAGCGCCGGGATTTCCCACATCGTCGTGTGCGTCCAGGGTCCGTCGAAATGCAGCTCGTATTGGCCATCCACCTTGTGCAGGTCATATTCGGGAAGGCGGAAATCGGCGAGCCAGGCGATGAAGTCAGGGCCGAACATGCGCGCCTTGCCGTAGAAGCTGTTACCGGCAAGCCAGATCAGTTCCTTCTTCGTAAAACGGATTTCGCGGGCGTGATCGAGCTGCGCGCGCAGCTCTCCTTCGTCGATGATGTCGCCGAGCCGCACGCTTTTCGTCCGGTTGATGAGCGAAAAGGTGGCATGCACGCCGGGATATTGCCGGCGGATCATCTGGAGCATCAGAAGCTTGTAGAAATCCGTATCCAGCAGGCTGCGCACGATCGGGTCGAGCCGGAAATTATGATCGTAGGTGCGGGTCGCGATGTCGGTAACGGCCATGCCGGCTCCTGGAAGATGATGCGTCCTGATTGTGCGCAACCTTCATGATTGGCGGATGCATGGCAAGTGGCGAGAAATTCATTCCCTTTCTTATGGTTGCATACTCGCCCTTCTTTATATCTAATGATTGTATTTAGGGAGTCGTCTTCAACCGAAAAAATTTGCATGGAGGCCACATGAGCGTGTTGGGTCCGCTTCCCGAAGGTCTTGCCTGCCGTCCGATCGCCGAGGCGGATTGGCTTGACGTCGTCGATTGCCTCAGCCGTGGTTTCCCCGAGCGGTCACGACGCTACTGGGAGGAAGCGCTGGAGCGCATGTCCAACCGCCCCGCCGTGGAAGACCTGCCACGCTATGGCTATCTTCTGGATTGCGAAGGCCACGTTGTCGGCGTCCTGCTGGCATTGTACTTCCGTCATCCGGGCGATGCCGTCCGCTGCAATCTCTCAAGCTGGGCGGTCGATGAGGATTTTCGCTCCTATGCGGGAAAGCTCATCATGACGGCAATGCGCCGCCGGGATGTCACCTTCCTGTCGATCACGCCGGCGCCCGTAACGCTGAAGGTGACTGAGGCATTACGGTTCCGTCGTTTCGCCGACGGACAGCAGGCTTTTGTGCCGCTCCTCACCCGGGCGACGGGTGCGATCCGCGCGGTCGTTGCACGGCCGGGGCTCGCGGAACTCGACAGGCTGCCGGAAGAAGACCGGACCCTCCTGCTGGACCATGCCGCCCTTGGTTGCGATTCGGTCATCTGTCTGGACGACGGCGACGCTTATCCCTTCGTTCTCAAGCCACGACGTGTGATGCGTGGCATGCTTCCATGCAGCCAGGTCATCTATTGTCGCTCGCATGCCGATCTCAGTCGGTGTGCCCATGCGCTCGGGCGTTATCTCGTGCGCAAGGGGCTCTTCTTCGCCCTCGTCGATGCATGCGGCCCGGTGCCGGGGCTGGTGGGGCGCTATTTTGCCGGAACCGGTCCCAAATATGCGAAAGGCCCGAACCCGCCGTGGCCGGGGGATCTGGCCTTTACGGAATTCGCGGTCTTCGACGCCTGATGAGCGGCCGGCACCTTGCGATCGAGGTCATTGTCCCGGGCCGTTGTGCGCAGTACTGGCACCAAGTCCTGCTCGAGCGTCTGGCGGCGGCAGGGCATGCGGTGGCGGTCGTTACAGACGAAGTTGCCGATCCGTGGCCGGCATGGGTGAACGGCACGCTTGGGCTCGAACGCCGCCTTTTCCGCCGCCGCGCGCAGGCGCTCGCATCGCAGATCGAGCCGCTTGTGTCCGGGACACGGCATGTCGCGCCGAATTTAGGCGTTGACCTTTCAGGGAATGCATCGGTGCAGGATGTGCCGACCCTCGCTTTGCGGTGCGATGGCGCCTACGACGTTCATGTTCTCCCAGCATTGGTTGCGGCGGGTCGGCTGCCGGTTCTGGAAGTGGTTCTCGATGGCGTGAACGTGGTCGGCCGCGCCTGGCCGATGATCGACCGGCGCGAGGCCGTGTCGCTTGGCGTGGAGGATGTCCTTGCCCGGGCGATCACACTTTTGGTCTCCGCGGTGGAGACATTTGCGGCAAACCGCCTCAACCCGCACGAAGACATCGCCACGGATCAGACGGAACACCAATTCCTGCCCGCTTATCTGACCTGCGCCCTGCCGCGCCTTGGCCGGGAGGCTTGGCGGCGGCTGCGCTTCCGGCAGGCGCACTGGCGGGTCGGGTATCGTTTTCATGATGGCCCAGGCGTGGTCGACACGGGGAGGCTCGGAACCGGATGGCGCGTGCTCATGGATGCGGGAGATCGGTTTTATGCCGATCCCTTTGTCTTCCATTGGCAGGGGCGCGTCTTCCTCTTCGTGGAGGATTACCCGCATGCCGCAGGCAAGGCGGTGATATCCGTCGTGCCGTTCAGCGCTTCGGGCGTTCCGCAGGCAGCCCGGGTTATCTTGGAAGAGCCGCACCACCTCTCCTATCCGCAGGTCTTTGATTGGGAGGGGTCGATCTGGATGCTGCCGGAGGCCAGCGCCAGCGGGAAGCTCACCCTTTACCGTGCCGAAGATTTTCCGGATCGGTGGCGGGCTGAGGCTGTTCTAGTCGAAGGCGAGATATCCGACGCCACCCTGCTGGCACATGGCGGACGACTCTGGCTTTTCGCGACGGACCGGGACGGTTTCGGCAGTACCTCCGATACGCTCGTGATCTTCGAGGCCGAGGCGCTCACCGGCCCTTGGCGGCCGCACCGGCTGAACCCGATCCTGATCGACCGCCGCAGCGCGCGGCCGGGTGGCGCTTTCGTGCGGGATTGCGTCGGGCGACTTCTTATGCCGGTTCAGGACGGCACGCTGGGTTATGGCGGCGGACTGGGATTGTCCGAACTGCTCGCCCTCGATAGCGATACCGTTCAGTTCTCGCCGCCAATCCCCGTCTTAACCGACGGAGATTGGCCCTATCCACGCATTCACACGCTCAATCGCTCAGGCCCGCTGGAGGTGATCGATGGCATCGTGCCCATCCGAAGACCGTTGCGCGAAAACAGCGCTTCATAGGCCGCGCACATCGTTGAGGGTGAATATTGTTCCCGCAGTTGGCGTCCGGCTGTCGCGAGTGTCGTGGCGAGTGCAGGATCTGCGAAGACAGATGCAAGACCGGCCGCGATACCGTCGGCATCCGGCGGCACGAATAGCGCTGCCGGGCGTCCGTCGTCCGTTGTGAGCACCTCGCGCAACACGTCCAGATCGCTCGCCACGACGGGCAGGCCGGCAATGGCGGCTTCCACGACCGCCAAGCCAAAGGTCTCCGTCGTCGAGGAGAAGGCATAGACGTCACCCGCCGCGAGAAAATCGTGGATGCCTTCAGGGGACAGTTCGCCCACAAGATGAAGGCGGTTATGCACATTGAGCCGCGTGGCGAGCCTCAGGAGATTTTCTCTTTCCGGGCCCGCGCCGGCGATTGCAAGATGTACTCCTGGAAGCATCGCAAGCGCACCCACCAGCGCTGTATGGTTCTTCGACAGTGCCAGCCGGCCGGTCGAGACCGCGAGCGGAACGCCGGCCGGCAGGCCGAAGACGGCACGCGCACGCTTCCCGGCCGGCAGCCGCGATGGCGCGGCGACACCGTGATCGATGCGTTGCAGGCGCTTGCGGTAGGCGGCGGGGAAGGCGGCGAACTGCGATTCGGTCCATGCGGAGTTCACGACATTGACGTGATAAAGACCCGCCATGCCCATGAACTTGTCGATTTGCGTGAGGAAACCGCGCAGGCCTTGTGCCTGCGGCGCTCCGCTCTGGTTGGCGACAATGGCGCCCACACCGCAGAGCCGGGCGGCAAGTGTGCCGGCTATATTGCCATAATGCTGGAAGGAAACGACCGCATCTGGCCTGACCTTGCGCACGTGATCGACGAGGCCCAGCACCGCGAGCATCTGTTCGAGGACGCCGCGCGGCGGATGCATCAGGATGAAATCGGCGTGGGGATCACGGTCATAGACGTCGGTCTTGCGATACAGGAAGACCGTTCGGACGTCATGGCCGCGGGCTCGAAGCCCTTCGCCCACCATGTCGGAGATGCGTTGTGCGCCGGCGGCTTCCGCCTGCGTCTGAACCTGGAGGATTTTCATGGCCGGCCTTTCTGGGTTGCGCGGAGGGCGAGGAGCCGCCGTCCTGAGAGGAAACCGAGGATGGAGGGATCGATGCCAATCTTGCGGCGGGTGATGGCAGCTCCGGCGAGGCACCAGACAGCCGTCGTCCCGGCCATGCCGATCGCGGCGCCCATCGGGCCATGGGTGAGTGCGAGGGCAGCAGTCGCTGCCAGACCGAGGCCGTTGACGAAGACCAGCGTGCGGAAAAGTTCGCGTTGCAGACCGGTCAACTGCATGGTGAGTTCGGTCGGCCCGCAGGCGGTGCCGATGAGCACGCCGAGCCCAAGAATGACCAGCACGCCGTGCATGGTGGGCGTGGCGTAGGCGGGATCGAACAGCGCCAGCACCGGATGGCCCGCGATGATGAGCCCTGCAAGTACGGCGAGCGCGGCGGTAAAGCCTGTCATGGCGACGAGACTGGTTATGTGCTGCACGTGGGGCCGGTCACCGCCATGGAAGGCGCCGGAGATCTGGGGTGCCGCCGCTTGGTTGATGCCATTCAGGGCGAGGGCAGCAAGGCGCGTAATGCGATCGGCCACGAAAACCGCACCTGCTGTTTCCGAGCCGAGCAGTGCTGCGACGACAAGCGTGCTCGCCTGTCCGAGTGCCGGCGGCAGGGCCGTAACGCCCCACAAGCCAAGCGTTGCTACGCGGAACTCTGCCTTTTGTGCCGGGCTGAGAGGGGTTTGCGGTGCCTGCCATGTCTCACGCAGCAGCGTCACTGTCTGTGGCAGGACGCTGGCGATGAGCAGGAACGCTGTCAGCCAGAGAGCCGAGACCGCGGTCATGCTGGTCGCAAGGTGCCCGGCGATGACAAAGACGAGGATGCTCAGGACGCGCCAGACGATATCCCGGGGCAGCAGGCTGCTGAAGAGGGCGCCTTTCGCTCGCATGGCACAGGCGCTGAACTCCGACCAGCCGAGCGCTGCCGCGAGAAGGGCGGTCGCCGCGATTATTTCTGGCCATTCGGGGATAGCGAGGAGCGGAAATGCGCTTGCCGCCGAGACGATGAGTGCGGAACCAATGACGGCCACTGCCGTAATGCGGATGGACAGGGCCATGATGCTGTTGGCGCGACCGTGATCGCGGCTGCCGGCATATTGCGGCCAGAAACGCAGGACGGCGGCGTGCTGGCCGGCAAGCGCGAAGAAGGAAACGAGACTGGCGCCGGCATAGGCGGTGCTGTAGAGGCCGAACTGCCGCTCATCCATCGTCGCGGCGACGACGACGAAAACCGCGAAGGTGAGGGCGGCGCTCGCGAGCTTCACGCCACCCGCGGCCACGCCTTTGCCGGCGAGCACATGGAGCGGAAGCATCTGGCGCTGGATCATCGTCTTTCCCTCGGTTGTACATCTATTTAAAATAACGCTAAACGTGTATTATTGGATATCACAACCCGTGAGGGGTGGTTCAAGAAATACACTTTATGGTTACTTTTGAGAACTAATATAACCTGAGGTGGTGATGTGCGGGCGACTTTGCCTGCTCGAGTTCACGCGGAAGGCAGAGATGACTGCGCTTGCATCGACCGGGAGTTTTCTCCCCCCATTGTTCGACGTCGGGGATCTCTGGGCGCGCCTTTGGCGCGGGCGCTGGCGGGTGTCGGCCTGCGTTGTCGCCGCTCTCTCGCTTGCGCTGCTTTATCTCGCCGTGACAACGCCGACCTATACGGCCACTGCGTCCCTGCTCGTCGATCCGCGCGATGCGCGCTCCACACAGTTTGAGACCGTGCTGCCCGGTATCGGGGCGGACAGCGCTGCCGTCGCAAGCCAGGTCTTCGTCATCGAGTCGCGAGATCTGCTGATGCGTGTGTTCGAAAGCCAGCGCATTGCGCAGGACCCCGAATTCGCCGATCCCGGCATCCTTTCTTTTCTGACGGGGGCAGGGGGACGGGAACGCGATGCAATCTTCCGCCGTTTCGAGAAGCGTGTATCGGTTGAACGTGCGGGCTTGACCTACGTGATCAAGGTGGGCTTCAAGTCCCGCTCCGCGCAGAAGGCTGCGATGATCGCGAACGCGATCGTGGCCCGGTACACTGCGGGCCTTGCCGGCGAGCGTGAGAACGCCAATGACGACGTCAATGCACGGCTGAAGGGACGGCTTTCCGCCCTCCAGCGCAACGTCGCCGAAGCGGAGCGCGCCGTGGCCGAGTTCAAGGTTCGGCACGAGCTTCTCGATCCTGCCGCCGGTGGCACGCTGCAATCGCAGATCGACCAGCTTACCACGCAGGTGATCGACGCACGGGCAAAGGCGGACGCCGCGCGGGGCCGCTATGAACAGGCGGTCGCGGCTGAGCGGGCACAGCCGGGCGCTGCGCGACTTTCGGAAATCGTCTCATCGGTGGCCCTCGACGGGCTCCGCGCGGATTACAACCAGCGCGCAGCGACCATGGCCAATGCCGATACCGTCTACCAGCCGCATCACCCGACCGTGCGCCGCCTGCGTTCGGAACTGTCACGAACGAAGGCGCTGATGGCCGCCGAAGCCGGACGCATCACGCGAGAGCTGAAGGCAAAACAGGATTTGGCCGACGAGGCCGTCGAGGTTCTCGAAACCAAAGTCGTCGAGATGCGTGCAAAGTCGCAGGCGGCCGATGCGGCACGCGTGGAACTCCGGCGGCTGGAGGCGAAGGCCGATGCGGCCCGTACCGTTCTCGATGATGTGCTGAAACGCACCGAGGAAACCGCGCAGATGCGGGGTCTCCAGCTTTCCGAAGCGCGCGTGATCGGCGTTGCGTCGCCGCCCGTCCAGCCGTCCTGGCCGACACCGGCGCTGGTTTTGCCCGTCAGTGCGGCCATCGGTTTTCTCGCCGGATGCGGGCTTGCGGTGACAGGCGGATCCCCCCGGTCGGGCCGTGCCGAAGCAAAACTGCTGAACGTGACCCCGCGGGGATCACTCGCCGGCAGTCAGGTCGTGCCCGTTCATCTCGGGCGCTACGAACTGCCGGGTGTGGCGGGAATGAGCATGCCCGCCCGCATGCGCGCCATGAGGCGGCGCCTTCTCCATCCTTCTGGAGCGGTCTTTTCCAGAAGCACGCTCCAGCTCGTCCGCCGTATCGTTGCGCGCCTCGAAGAGCATCCGGCGCCCTACATGCTGCTGGTCTCCTCTGTGGATAGTCCATCGGAGGCGCAACTGACAGGCGCGATGATCGGTCTCGGGTTGCAGCAGGCGGGCCAGAAGGTTCTCATCGTCGAGTTCGTGAAACACGGGCGCTCCGGTTCGGTCATGGCCGGGGTATCCGTCAACGGGGCAAGCGGCCTGCCGACCATCGTGCGGTCGCTTGCCCCGGGCACGAACGGTCGCGCCTTCACGCTCGAGGCACATCTTGACGGCTTCGATTTCATCCTGTTGCTGGCTCCGCCGATTGGTATCGCCGGGTGGGATGCTGCGCATTTTGGTTCTGTCGATCTGATGCTGTTCACTTTCACGCCGGCGGATGCCGGTGCGCGCATGCGCGACCAGCTGCGACGCGCCCTTCGAGACAGTGACATGCAACGAAGCGCGACGCTGA
Source organism: Shinella sedimenti (assembly GCF_022601905.1). NCBI lineage: Bacteria > Pseudomonadati > Pseudomonadota > Alphaproteobacteria > Hyphomicrobiales > Rhizobiaceae > Shinella > Shinella sedimenti. Next base: position 364,298 of record NZ_JAKVIN010000007.1, on the reverse strand, counting down.
TCGTCGCCATCGATGATGAGCCGTGTGACAACCCCGCCATCAAAGAGCGATCCGATGCCGAAGGTTGAAGTGGCGCCTCCGGCCTCTCTTCATGTGATCGGTCCGGTAGGCGAGCCGACTGATGGCGCGTTTCATCTCTTCCTTGCCGCCATGACGATCGTAGTCGCTGTGGCATCCTTCGCGGTGTGGACGCCCTTCGGCGTTGTGGCCACGGGCCTCCTAACGGCGGTTCTCGCCATTGCCGTGCCGCCGGCGCTGCCGGCCGTCATCCTCTGTGCTTTCCTGTTTCAGAATCTCGTCGTTGCGTGGTTCACCCCATTCGTGCCTGACGACGGCACGTTCGATGCGTTGCGCGGCGCCAACTTCGTCATCCTGATGACGACCTTCAGCCTCTTTGTACTGGCGGCCTTCCCGTCACGCGTGCGTGCGATGGCGGGTTTGAGGCCGTGGCTGTTTATGACGTTTATTCTTTGCCTGGTGATCGGGTTCTACCTTCTGCTCGGCGCGGTCCGCGGCGAACCGAAGGATGCAATCGTCTATTTTCGCAACACGATCACCCCTGTTGCCTGCTTCCACATCGCGCTTGTCGCGGCCACCCTCTACCGCGTGGACCTGCGATTGCCGATGGTCTGCCTTTGCGTCGTCGCGATTGCCTATGGCTATCTCGAGCAAGTCTTTCGCATGGATTTCCTCGGGCTCTTTCATGGCGATCTCTATGTTCAGCGCGGTCTCAAGGCGCAGATCGAGGCGGGCGTCTGGGAGAAGACCATGCGCGAGACGGGTTTCGTGCTGCGGGGGCTGGAAGACACCATGACAGCAACCTTCTTCAACACCGCTCTTTTCGCCGATGCGTTGCCGCGGATCTTCCGCAACGCCGGGCCGAATTTCCATCCGATCAGCTATGCCTATGCCCTCAGCCTCTCGTCCGCCTGGCTGCTTTTCCGGGGGCATCGGATGCTGCCGCTTGCCGCTTTCCCGCTTCTTTTGCTGATCGGCTCCAAGGGCGCGGCTTTCCTGCTGTGTGTGGCACTGGCAAGCCGTCTTCTCTGGCGGGCATCCAGTCCCCGGCTGACATTCGCGGTCGTCCTGTTGCTTGCCTCGGTCTGGACGCTCGCCGCCACGATCTACGGGGCGCGCCACGGGGATTATCATGTGCTCGGGTTCTTCGCAGGCATCCGCGATTTCCTTGGCAACCCGCTTGGACAGGGACTGGGTATCGGCGGCAATCTATCAAGCGACAGCGCCAATCTGGATTGGAACCGAGCGCAGGGGGAGGGGATTTCGGCCGTTCCCGTGGAAAGCGCCGTCGGCGTTATGCTCTCTCAGATGGGGATCGGCAGCTTCGCCTTCTTTGGCTTTCTGGCGGGGATAATCGTCTCCGCCCGGCGCCGGCTGACGGAGACAGGCGAGCCCGATTTTCTCTTCGCCTTCGTGGCCGTCGTGACGATCTGCGCGAATGCCGTGCTGCAGGAAGAGGCTTTTTATGCGCCTCTTGCGCTCGGCTTCTGCCTGCTCCTCGTCGGCGTTTCTTTCGGCACGCATATCCGCGCGCAGCAGCCGACATAAAGGCAAGAGGGTACGGCCCGCCTCTCGCGGACCGTACCCGTCAAGGTGTCAGCCGATGGCCATAAGGCTGGCATTGCCGCCGGCAGCCGCGGTGTTGATGGAGGTCGAAACCTCCTCCAATAGCCAGTTGAGGCAATAGGCCTCGGGATCAGCAACGAGTTCGTCGGTTGTCGCGGCTTGCACCAGGACAAGCGGGCCGGGCAGGCCGGCGATCCGTGCGTTGACGCGCTGCACATCCGCTGCCTCTCCTTCCACCAGCGCACCGGCGAACGGTCCGTTCTTGGCCCAGTCTGTCGACCAGGACAGGCGGGCAGCAACGGCGGCGGGCAGGTCCGTGAGGGCCGGTTTGAGGGCTTCGACATGGTCGATGACGATCTGGTTGCCGGTTGCCAGTGCAGCCGCGACCTGACGCAAGAGTCCGGTTTCTGTTTTCGCAACGAGCAGCACGCGGCCGCGCGGATGAAGCGCATAGATATTGCGTTCACCCACAGGCCCCGTCAGTTCCCGCTCGAGTCCGAGCGCGGAGCGGTTTGCGAAGCTACGGGCCGTCTCGCCCTCGTCCGTCTTGCCCTTGCGGTCCAGCCAGGTGATGAAATCCCTCAGCGCCGGGTCGGTATGCACCGAATCCTGCTGCGGCGGCACGGGAGCCTTCTGCACGAGGCGGCCGATATAGAGCGGACCGCCTGCCTTGGGACCGGTGCCGGAGAGGCCACGTCCGCCGAAGGGCTGTACGCCCACCACCGCGCCGATGATGTTGCGGTTGACGTAGACGTTGCCGACCTTGATGCGGCTGGTGACATGCGCGATCGTCTCGTCGAGACGCGTGTGCAGGCCGAAGGTCAGGCCGTAGCCGGATGCGTTGATGTCGTCGATCAGCCGGTCGAGATCGGCGCGGCGGAAGCGAATGACGTGCAGTACCGGGCCGAACACCTCGCGCTTGAGATCGGCCAGCGTCTTGAGCTCGATGATGGTCGGTGCAACGAAGGTGCCGTTTTCCGTGCCGGCCCGAAGCGGTTGCTGCTCCACCTTGTTGCCGAGGCTGCGCATGTGCTCGATATGCTTGACGATTCCATCGCGGGCCTCGGCGGTGATGACGGGGCCGATATCGACATTGAGGCTGTCGGTGCGCCCCAGCGTCAGTTCGCTGAGGGCGCCCTTCAGCATGGTGAGTGTGCGGTCGGCCACGTCGTCCTGAAGGCAGAGCACCCTAAGCGCCGAGCAGCGCTGGCCGGCGCTGTCGAAAGCCGACGCGATGACGTCGCCGACCACCTGTTCGGCGAGTGCCGAAGAATCGACGATCATGCCGTTCTGGCCGCCGGTTTCGGCAATCAGCGGGATGGGCTTGCCGCCTGCCGAAAGACGTTCGGCAAGCTGTGCCTGGATGAGGCGGGCGACTTCCGTCGAGCCGGTGAACATGACGCCGGCCGTCTTTGCTGCGCCGACAAGGGCCGCGCCCACGCGGCCTGCGCCGGGCACGAACTGCAGCGCGCCAATGGGGACACCCGCCTCGTGAAGGAGCTTCACGCTCTCATGCGCGATGATCGGCGTTTCCTCGGCGGGCTTTGCGAGAACGGTATTGCCCGCGACGAGGGCGGCTGCGACCTGCCCGGTGAAGATGGCGAGCGGGAAGTTCCACGGGCTGATGCAGACGACGGGGCCAAGCGGAAGGTGCGAGGGGCCGAGCGTACGACGCGCCTGCTCGGCATAATAGCGCAAGAAGTCGACCGCCTCGCGCACTTCGCCGATGGCGTTCGCAGCCGATTTTCCGGCTTCGCGCATGATGATGCCCATCAGCGGTTCGATGCGGGCCTCCATGATATCAGCCGCGCGGTCCAGGCAGGCGGCACGCTCGGTCGGCGAGACGCCGGACCAGTCGGCGACATTATCCGCTGCGAGGTCAACGATGCGTTCTGCATCCTCGGGTCGGATTTCCGTGACGCGGCCGACGACGTCGCGATGATCCGCCGGGTTCAGCACGTCGCTTGTCTCGCCGTCGCTGGCGCCATCGGCCAGTAACGGTGCGGCATGCCATGACGTCGCAGCAGTGCCCGCGAGTTCGCCGGCAAGCGCCGCAAGCGTGGTCTCGTTGGAAAGATCGAGCCCTTTCGAATTTGCGCGGGTCTTGCCGAACAGGGCGTCGGGCAGCGCGATCTGATCATGTGGTGCGCCGACGACCGGCATCGCGGCCACGACATCGACCGGGTCGGCGATCAGCGACTCCACAGAGACCTTGGGATCGGAGATGCGATTGACGAAGGAAGAATTGGCGCCGTTTTCGAGCAGGCGGCGCACGAGATAGGCAAGCAGAGTCTCATGCGTGCCAACGGGCGCGTAGATGCGGCACGGGCGGTCCAGCTTTTCCTTGCCGACAACCTCGTCATAGAGAGGCTCGCCCATGCCGTGCAGGCACTGGAATTCGTACTTGCCGACGGCGAAATCCGGGCCTGCGAGCTGGTAGATGGTGGCGAGGCTCTGCGCGTTGTGCGTGGCAAATTGCGGGAAGACGGCGTCCGGCGCCGCCAGCAGTTTGCGGGCGCAGGCGACATAGGCAACGTCCGTATAGATCTTGCGCGTATAGACCGGGAAGCCCTCGAGGCCATCGAGTTGTGCGCGCTTGATCTCGGCATCCCAATATGCGCCCTTGACGAGGCGCACCATGATGCGGCGGCCGGATCGGCGCGCAAGATCGATGATGTAATCGAGCACGAAGGGGCAACGCTTGCCATAGGCTTGCACCACGAAGCCGAGGCCGTTCCAGCCCTTGAGGTTCTCGTCGAAGCAAAGGCTTTCGAGCAGATCGAGCGACAGTTCAAGACGGTCGGCTTCCTCGGCGTCGATGTTGAGGCCGATATCGTAGCTTTTGGCGATGGCGGCCAGCGCCTGCACCTTCGGCAGCAGCTCGGCCATGACGCGCTCGGCCTGCGCGCGAACGTAACGCGGGTGCAGGGCCGAGAGCTTGATGGAAATGCCGGGACCGTCATAGATGCCACGACCGTTCGAAGCCTTGCCGATGGCATGGATGCCCTTCTCGTAATCGCGGTAATAGCGCTCGGCATCCGCCGCGGTCGTCGCGGCTTCGCCCAGCATGTCGTAGGAATAGCGGAAGCCGCGCGCCTCAAGCGGTTTGGAGCGCTTCAGCGCTTCCTCGATGGTCTCGCCGGTGACGAATTGCTCGCCCATCATGCGCATCGCCATGTCGACGCCGCGGCGGATGACGGGCTCACCGGCGCGCGCGATGAGGCGGGTGAGGGCGGCGGAGAGACCGCGGTCGTTGACCGTGGAGGTAAGCTTGCCGGTCACGACAAGCCCCCAGGTCGCCGCGTTGACGAACATCGACTTGCCGCCGCCGATATGAGAGGTCCAGTCCCCTTCGGCGATCTTGTCGCGGATCAGCGCATCGCGCGTGTCCGTATCGGGAATGCGCAGCAACGCCTCGGCAAGGCACATCAGTGCCACGCCCTCCTGGCTCGACAGCGAATACTCCTGCACCAGCCCCTCGACGCCCGTACCCTTGTGCTTGGCACGTAGCGCCTCGATCAACGTGCGAGCCGTGCTGCGGATGTCATAGCGCTCGCGCTCGGTAACGCGGGCCGCTGCGACGAGCGGCGGCAGGCACTCTGTCTCGGGGCGGCGATAGGCTGCGGTGATCGCCCGGCGCAGTTCACTCTGCTCGCGAATAGGCTGTGCGAAGTGCGAAAACGGCGCGACCATCTCGCCGGAGGCAGAAGTGGATGTGGCTGGAGAGTTCTGCATGGAAGGGCCTGTCGGAAACGGTTCAATGACGGGTGGTTACGGTCCAGCGGATGACACCGATGACAGATTTGTCCTTTTCAGGACATCATGGCGGCAAGGGCTTGGGCGTCTGCTTTGAAACACCTCGAAACAATATCATTGCGCCAAAAAGCGAATTGACCTCATATTGGGAAATAATAGGCCAAATGGTTCTATTTTTCCAGTTATGGAGGTTTGTTTGCCTGAGTTATCCCATGACGATGGGTCTTTGGATTCCTTCGATCGAAAAATCCTCGAGGAGCTCGCACAAAACGGCCGTATTCCGGTGGCGGAACTTGCCGAAAAGGTCGGTCTATCCAAGACGCCTTGCCAGAACCGGTTCAAGCGGCTGATCGCTGACGGCTTCATTCAGGGCTTCAAGGCGATCCTCAATCCGGCGAAGATGAACCTGGATCATATCGCTTTCGCCGAGGTCAAGCTGACGAATACGCAGGAAGAGGCGCTGATGAGCTTCAATGCGGCGGTAAAGAAGATCAGGGAGGTCGAGGAATGCCATATGATAGCTGGGCGTTTCGACTATCTTCTGAAGATCCGCACGCGTGACATCAAGAAATACCGCCTGGTGCTGGGTGAGCGTATCTCCAATCTTCCCTATGTCGCGAGCACTTCGACGAATGTGGCGATGGAGACGGTCAAGGAGCGGGGTTGAGATCGCCCGGCGAGCCCCCACTGCCAACGGATCCGGCAGGCGGAAATCGTTGGCCGGGACTGAATGCGATGTGCCTCTTGCCATAAGGGCCGATTGGCGGCCATAGTACCCGTTACAATAGGAGATTTAGATGGGCGTAGGGGTTCGGACATCGAAGGAGATGCACGGCGCATCGGCGCCGAAGGCGCTGCGCGTCGGCTTTATCCTGTCCAAGAGTTTCACCCTCTCCGCCTTCGCCCTGTTCGTCGATACGCTCAGGCTCGCCAGCGACAGCGAGGACCGCTCGCGCCGCGTCAACTGCGACTGGGACGTGATCAGCAGCACCCGCAATTTCATCTCCTCGTCGAGCGGTATCCAGGTTGCTCCGACCGCCCCCTTCGCCGACCCAGCCTGTTTCGACTACATCGCCGTCGTCGGCGGGCTTCTGTCGGTCGATGAGCCGATCGACAGCTATGCCCGGGACTATCTGCGCAAGGCGGCCAAGGCCGGCGTCGGTTTGATCGGCCTCTGTACCGGCAGTTTCATTCTCGCCGAGGCTGGCCTGCTCAAGGGCCACACGGCCTGTGTGAGCTGGCTGCACCACCGCGATTTTCGCGCACGTTATCCCGATATCGAAGCAACGTCAGAGCAGATTTTCCGTTTCGACGGCAAGGTCGCGACCTGTGCCGGAGGCAGCAGCGTCGCGGATCTCGCGGCAACCTTGGTGCGCCACCACGTTGGTGAGGCGGCTGAGCGAAATGCGCTGGAGATTCTGCAGATCCGCCACCGACGCGATGCGACGGATATCCAGCCGCGCAACCCGCTCGGCCTGGAGGCCCGCGATCGCCGGGTCCATCTCGCCATCATGATGATGGAGCAGCACACCGAGGATCTGCTTTCCATCGACAGCATCGCCAATATGACGAATGTTTCCCGCCGCCAGCTCGAACGCCTCTTCGAGAGCGACATGGGCGCCTCGCCGAGCGCGGTCTACATGAAGATTCGTATGGCGGCGGCGCTGAATATGGTGATGCGCAGCAACAAGCCGCTGATCGAAGTCGCGCTCGAAACCGGTTTCGAGAGCCTGTCGCATTTCACGCGCCGCTTTCGTGCAGCCTTTGGCGACACACCCTCGCAAATCCGTCGCGACGGCCGCCGGCAGGCGAGCTGACGGGTAATTCTGCCGCAGTGCTGGAACCAAGTTACGCGCCAATCGTTCGTGTCTCATTGCTAAGAAGGAGACCGTAATGGCAAGCAATGACGTTCAATCCCAGATTTCCGCTCTTCGAGACGAAATCGCAGCCCTCCAGAAGGATCTTGGGGAGCGTGGCGCTGAGGCTTATGAAGCGGTCCGCGAGCGTGCAGGCGATGCCGTCGATGCTGCTCGCCCTGCCGTGCGTTCGGCAACGCGCTATATGCGCAACGAAGGCGCCGCTGTTGCCCAGGCCGCACGCGAGCATCCTGCAGCCCTTTCCACCGTGGTTTTGACGGCCGGACTTGCCGGCGTCCTTATTGGTTATCTGCTCGGCTCCTATGAAAGCGAGCCACGCCGACAGCGCTGGTTCTAAGTTCAGCCCATAGTCGATACGGAAAAGCCCGGCAATGCCGGGCTTTTTGATGGGGCGCTTTTCGCAAAATCAGCGGTGCCGCAGGCCGAATAGATAACCGATGAACGCCGCGCCGGCGAGCGTGGCGAGGGGATTGGCCTGGATTGTCTGGCGCAGATCGTCGCGCAGGGATTCAGCCTTGGCGACGGCAAGCTGGCCGGTGCCTTCGGCAATCAGGCCTGCCGATTCCTTTATCCGGCTGATCTCCGTCTTCAGGGCCTCGATCTGTGCGCTGATGTCCGCCTCGGCTGCGGCAGTGCGGGCTTCCTCTGAAATGCTGTCGATACCTTCAACGACGCCGAGCGTGCGCTTTCCGGTGCTCTTTTCGTCAGCCATGGATATGTCTCCTGAATTGTTGGAATAGCGTGAGGGGAAACTTCCGCCGGGCAAGTTGGTTCCCGTCGATGATTCAAACTGTGATCTTTCCCGCCGGCAAGAGCAATTGACTCTTTCGACAATTGAGAACAAATAAAGAACATTCTGTCTCAGCCAAGGAGTTTTCCGCCGATGTCATCCGCCGCTGCCCGCGCTATCGTCGCCGGCTTGCGTGACCGTATACGACAGTTCGACGGCCGTGCGGAGCGCGAACGGGCAGTGCTGCCCTTCGGTGTGCCGGAGATCGACGACCGGTTGCCCGGCGGCGGGCTTGCGCTTGCGAGCCTCCACGAAGTGTGCGGGGGTGGGAACGATGCTGTCCAGGGGGCGGCCGCCATGCTCTTTGCCGCCGGTATCGCCGCGCGAACCCGGGGGCAGGTGCTCTGGTGCCTGACCCGGCCCGATCTGTTCGCGCCGGCGCTTGCACAGGCGGGCCTTTCCCCGGGACGGGTCATTTACGTAGAGGCCGGCGACGAGAAAAGCTTGCTCCTCTGTTTCGAGGAGGGGCTGCGCCATGGCGGGCTCGGAGCTGTCGTGGCGGAGGTTGCCCGCCTGTCCATGACTGTCTCACGCCGCCTGCAACTTGCAGCGGAGGCTGGCGGAACGCTCGGTCTTGCCGTGCGCCGTTTTCGCAGCCGGGCCGAGGCGGATGCCTTCACCCTGCCATCGGCCGCGGTGACGCGCTGGCGGGTTTCCGTGCGGCCATCCGTGCCGCTTCCGGTGCCCGGTGTCGGCCGGGCGCGGTGGCTGCTGGAGCTTACCCGATGCCGCGCGGGCGAGGCGGCAGAATTCGAAGTGGAGGCATCCGATGCCGAGGGTCGTATCGCTTTTTCTCCCCGGCTGGCCGATCGACCGGCTGCGGCGGGCGCTTGGCGCGGAAGTGCCTCCGCCTGACAGCCGGCTTGTGCTTGTCGGCCGCGAGGGCACGCGCCGTGTCGTAACGGCGGTCAGCCGGCCGGCGGAACAGGCCGGCCTGCGCGTGGGCATGCCGCTTACCAAGGCCCATGCGCTCCTGCCTGACATCCTGACCCTTCCGGCCGATCCTGCGGCCGATGCTACAGCGCTCGAGCGTCTCTCGCTCTGGGCTCTCCAGCATTATGCCCCCATCGTCGCGCCCGATCCGCCGGATGGCCTCGTCATCGACACGACCGGCGCCGACCATCTGCACGGTGGAGAGGCACTGATGCTGAGCGGCCTTGTCAATCGCCTCGGCGCCTCCGGCATTACAGCCCGCGCCGCGGTTGCCGATACATGGGGCGCGGCTTTTGCCGCGGCACGCTTCCTGGCCGATCCGGTTCGCGTCATCCCGGCGGGGAGGGCCGTTGAAAGCGTTTCGCCGCTGCCGATCCGTGGGCTGCGCATTCCCCCGGATATCGTGGCGGGGTTGCATGTGCTCGGCTTTTCGACGATCGGCGACCTGCTCGCCGTGCCGCGCGCACCGTTGGTACGGCGCTTTGGTCCTATACTTGGCCGACGGCTGGATCAGATAGACGGCGTTGTCCGCGAGCCCGTCGACCCATTGCGCGACCCTGAACGGATTGTCGCCCGCAAAGGCTTCGGCGAGCCGATCGGCGCGCCTGACACCATCGCGCGCTATACGACGGCGCTGGTCCACGACCTCTGTCAGGCCTTGGAAAAACGTGGCCTCGGCGCCCGCCGGCTCGACCTCATCTTTCACCGCGTCGACAATTCGCTACAGGCGATCCGTGTCGGCACGGCCCGTCCTGTGCGTGATGAAAAACGCCTTGCCCGGCTGCTCTGCGACCGCATCGAGACCATCGAGCCCGGCTTCGGCATCGAGGTCATGGAGCTTTCAGCGACACTGGCCGAACCGCTTGTCCTGCAACAGGCGGCGACCTCGCTGATCGAGGCCGCGCCTGCGGATATTGCCGGCCTCGTCGATGTCATCGCCAACCGCATCGGCGCCTCCCGCCTTTACCGCATCGCCCCGGTCGAGAGCGATGTCCCGGAACGGTCCTTCCAGCGTGTCGCGCCGCTGGCGCCCGATGCCGGTGCGACATGGCAGGGGCAATGGCCGCGGCCGTCACGCCTGCTGGCCCGCCCCGAACCCATAGAAGTCATGGCGCTCCTGCCGGACCACCCGCCCGCCTCCTTCACCTGGCGCGGCGTGCGGCGGCTGGTTAAACGTGCCGATGGCCCGGAACGCGTCTTCGGCGAATGGTGGAAGCGTGACGGCGAACGCGCGGCCGTGCGGGATTATTTCCAGGTCGAGGATGCCGTGGGGGAGCGCTTCTGGCTGTTTCGCTCCGGCGATGAGGTTCAGGCCGCGCGGGGCCTCGGCCGCTGGTTCCTGCACGGAATTTTCGCATGAACCCGCGCTACGCCGAGCTTCAGGTCACGTCCCATTTCTCGTTCTTGCGCGGAGCGAGCAGTTGCGCGGAACTGTTCGCCCAGGCAAGCGCGCTAGGTATCGAAGCCCTGGCAGTGGTGGACCGCAACAGTCTTGCCGGCATCGTCCAGGCGCATCGGGCCGTCAAGGAACTGCCGGCCGATGGGAACATGGTCCGTCTTGTCGTCGGCTGCCGGCTGGACCTTGTCGATGGCATGTCGCTGCTCGTCTATCCGACGGATCGCGCGGCCTATGGCCGGCTTTGCCGCCTGCTCACCATCGGCAAGAAGAAGGCTGGCAAAGGCAAATGCCATCTCGACTGGTCGGATGTGGTGGAGTGGAGCGAGGGGCTTCTCGCTGTTCTTGTGCCTGACGAGGCCGATGAAACGGCCGGCTTTCACCTGCGCCGATTGGCCGAAACCTTCCGCGGGCGCTGCTATCTGGCGCTGACGCTGCGCCGTCGCCCGAATGACCAGCTTCGGCTCTGGCAGCTCTCCAATCTCGCCGCCCAGCATCGCGTTCCCACCGTCGTGACCAATGATGTGCTCTACCATGAGCCAGGTCGGCGCATGTTGCAGGACGTTGTCACCTGCATCCGCAACAATGTGATCATCGACAATGCGGGTTTTCTGCGCGAACGCCACGCCGACCGTTACCTCAAGCCGCCGGAGGAGATGCACCGGCTTTTCGCTCGTTACCCGGAGGCGCTCCAGCGCACGCTTGACATCGTCAACCGCTGCCGCTTCTCGCTGGACGAACTGCAATACCAGTATCCCGAAGAGAGAGAATACGCGCATTACACGCCGCAGGAGGCTTTGGAGAAATATACCTGGGAGGGGGCTGATGAGCGTTATCCCGAAGGTGTGCCGCAGGAAGTGCGCGCCAAGCTGAACCACGAACTGGCCCTTATCTCGCGCATGAACTATGCGCCTTACTTCCTGACGGTGAATTCCATCGTCCGTCAGGCCCGCAAGATGGATATTCTCTGCCAGGGCAGGGGATCTGCAGCCAACAGTGCGGTGTGTTTCGTGTTGGGCATTACATCGGTCGATGCCACGAACAACGGACTGCTTTTCGAGCGCTTCGTATCCGAACAGCGCGGTGAGCCTCCTGACATCGATGTCGACTTCGAGCATGAGCGGCGAGAAGAGGTCATACAGTGGATTTACGAGACCTATGGAAGAAACCATGCCGCTCTCTGTGCCACGGTCATCCGTTATCGCTCGCGCGGTGCCATGCGGGATGTCGGGCGTGCTCTGGGCATGCCGGAAGATGTGCTGAAAGCGCTGTCTTCTCAAGTCTGGGGCTGGTCGAACGCTATTCCAAATGCGCAGATCGAGGATATCGGCTTCAATGTCGATGACCGGCGCATGCGTCTTCTTGTCGAGCTTGCGCGAGAACTGACGGGGGCGCCGCGTCATCTCTCCCAGCATCCCGGCGGTTTCGTCCTGACGCAGGACAGGCTCGATGATCTCGTACCCATCGAGCCGGCCGCCATGGACGATCGTCAGGTGATCGAGTGGGACAAAGACGATATCGAAAGCCTCAATTTCATGAAGGTCGATGTGCTGGCGCTCGGCATGCTCACCTGCATGCGCAAAGCCTTCGAACTACTAAAGGAGCACAAGGGGAAGATCTGTACGCTTTCGATTCTCGACAAGGACGAGGCGACCTTCGAGATGATCTCAAAGGCGGATACGCTCGGCACCTTCCAGATCGAAAGCCGGGCGCAGATGTCCATGTTGCCACGGCTCAAGCCCCGAGAACTTTACGATCTGGTCATTCAGGTTGCGATTGTGCGCCCCGGTCCGATCCAGGGCGATATGGTGCATCCGTATCTCAGGCGTCGGCAAGGTTTGGAGAAGGTCGAGTATCCCAAAACGGAATTCGAGAAGGTTCTAAAGAAAACCCTTGGCGTTCCTCTGTTTCAGGAGCAGGCCATGCAGGTGGCCATCGAATGCGCTGGCTTTACCCCAGGACGGGCGGATCAGCTCCGCAGAGCCATGGCAACCTTCAAGCAGACCGGCGGAATCGACAAGTTTCGCACAGAATTGCGCGAGGGCATGATCGATCGTGGTTATGATCCCGCTTTCGCCGAGCGCATGTGCCGCCAGCTTGAGGGCTTCGGCTCCTATGGTTTTCCCGAAAGTCACGCCTACAGTTTCGCGATCATCGCCTATGCCTCGGCCTGGATGAAATGCCACCACCCCGATGTCTTCTGCGCGGCACTGCTCAACTCGCAGCCGATGGGTTTCTATGCTCCGGCACAGATCGTGCGCGATGCTCAGGAGCATGGAGTCAAGGTGCTGCCAGTCTGCGTCAATGAAAGCCGGTGGGATTGCACGCTGGAGCCCACGGATGATCCGGATCGTTTTGCCGTGCGGCTCGGGCTGCGGATGATCAAGGGCATGAGCGACAGGGATGCGAGCAGGCACATCCAGGCGCGGGCCGATGAGCCCTTCGTATCGGTGGACGACCTGTGGCGCCGCTCCGGCCTGCCGGTGGCCGCCCTTGTCGAAATGGCGGATGCGGATGCCTTCCGGCCTTCGCTCGGTCTTGCGCGGCGCGAGGCGCTCTGGGCGATCCGCGCGTTGCGTGACGAACCCTTGCCGCTCTTTGCCGCGGCGGCGCGACGGGAGGAGGAAGTCATCGCGGAACTGGACGAGCCCGAGGTGGCCCTTCGCCCGATGACCGCCGGTAACGAGGTCGTCGAGGATTATGGCCATGTCGGCCTGACGCTGCGCGCGCATCCCGTCAGCTTCCTGCGGGAAGATCTGGCGCGCCAGAGGATCGTTTCCTGTCATGTCGCCACCAATCTGCGTGACAGGCACCCGGTCGAGACGGCAGGCGTCATTCTCGTTCGCCAGCGGCCGGGCTCGGCGAAAGGCGTGATCTTCGTGACGATTGAGGACGAGACGGGCATTGCCAATCTCGTCGTCTGGAAGAAGGTGTTTGCCACCTATCGCAAGGTGGTGATGGGCGCATCGATGCTCGGCGTGAAGGGCTATGTCCAGCGGGAAGGGGAGGTGGTGCATGTCGTGGCGCAGCATCTCACAGATCTATCCGGCATGCTCGCCAGCGTCGGCCGGCGCGAAGGGCCATTCCCGCTGCCGCATGGCCGCGGCGACGAGTTTCACCACGGCAGTCCTTCGCCCGACCGGCGTGGCATGCCAAAACTCGTCAAACCGCGCAATCTTGTCGACGGCTACGGCCATATCGACGAGATCCGAGTCAAATCGCGCGATTTTCACTAGACCAATTTCAGCCGAAGCGGGATCGCTTCGGTGTCTGACAATCGCCTGAAAACAAAAATATAGAGCCTTTCCGGTGACACGGGGTCACCGGAAAGGCTTCAAATCACATGAAATCGCGCGGGATTTTCTTTTCGAAGGTCTTTTCGAAGATCTGCGTCTCGCCCTCGAAGGCGCGCACATTCGCGGAGATCAGCCAGTCCGTCGCGGTGCAGGCGATGGACGAGGTCGAGATCGTGCGCACGAACCAGCCGGGGCGCTGCATGTCACAGGTCCAGATCGAAGTGCCGGTCATCGACAGCGGATCATTTTCCGCGATGGACCACAGCTCGTCGCGCACCTGCCGCGTCGCCAGTCCCGTACCCGGATGCTCGTGAAGGCCGGTATCCTCGTAGATCGTGTACTCCGTGAGGCCGTTCGTCAGGTCCCGTTCCACGCCGCGCGCGGTCTCGCCGGGTGCAAGCTCGGTGTATTTCGGCAAGGGATCGGTATTTTCAGGTTCAGGCAGATTGATCACGCGGTGTTCGCCAAGCTTGGGCAGGGCAAGGCCGAGCGAGGCGAGGTCGATGGTCACGCCGGCATCGACCGGCGGCGGCAATACCATGGGCCAGTAGGCGGTGGAGAGCGACAGGCGAATGCGATGGCCGGGGCGGAACCGGTAACCCATCGCATCCAGTACAAGGCGGATGCGGGTTTTCTCACCCTTCGGCATCGCCGTCGGCTCTGCATTTCCATCGCGATGAGCAAGGTTGAGCACGCCGAAGGTGACGCGCGTCGCCGTACCGTCAGGATGAATATCGACCAAGCGGGTGCAAAGGTTGCCGATGTCCCCCTCGGTAGCGACGTCTAGTTCGAGAACCGGCTGGCCGAGGAAATCCTGCCCTTCCGCAAGAGGAGCTGTTTCGATGACGAGCGAACCGGCATCGTCAAGCCGCTGGTCGAGCGCCATTTCGGCATCCGGCTTCAGCGTGAACCACTCGCCGGCCATGACGCCGGTGTCGAGCGGGGATTTCAGATAGCGGTCATGACCCGACGCACCTGTTATCGGCATTCCGGGCGCAAGCGTGCCGTACTGCTCGACGTAGAAAGTCGCCATATCAGGCGTTTCCCAGCTCTCTTTCGCCGCCCAGAAGCCGGGATCGAATTCCCGGCGCAATGAGGGCTTGGGCGCATCCTGAATATAGGCGCGGACCTGCGGCGTCTTTTCGATGCCGTTTTCTTCGCCGCGCAGCCAGCGATTCCACCAGGCGATCGCTTCTGCATGGAAGTCCATACGCGGCTTCGGCCAGGCGAAGTGCGGATATTTATGCACCCATGGCCCGATCAGCGCCTTGGCCTTGTCGCCGAGACCTTCGACCGCCTTCAGAGGCGTGTTGCGATAGCCGTCCGCCCAGCCGGCAATGACAAGCGCCGGCAGCGGGAAGCCGTCGAAATCCTCGCATATGGAACCGTGCTGCCAAAAGGCGTCGCGGCGCTGGTGCTGCAGCCACTCCTCCATAAAGAAGTCTTCCTTCTGGAGGCGTTCCAGCCACATGTCGCGCCAGCGGTCCCCCACGATCGCCGGATCCGGCGAGCGCGACTGGTAGGCCAGCATCGTCGCGGCCCACGAAAGCTGGGCGGAAAGGTGCGTGCCGTTCTTGTAATGGATGTCGTCGTTGTAGCGGTCGACAGTGGAGGCGATGGAAATGACGGCTTTCAGCGCCGGCGGCTTGAGGGCGGCGACCTGAAGGCAGTTGAACCCGCCCCAGGAAATGCCCATCATGCCGACCGAGCCATTCGACCAGGGCTGTGCGGCAATCCAAGCGATGAGCTCGCAGGCATTGGCCAGTTCGAGCGGCGTGTATTCGCCGTCAATGACGCCGTCGGATTCGCCCGAGCCACGGATGTCGACGCGCACGCCGGCAATGCCGGCAGCGGCGAAGACCGGATAGGTGGATTCGTCGCGCGGGCTCGTGCCATCGCCCTTGCGATAGGGCAGGAACTCGAAAACGGCGGGCACGGGATCATCGATTGCCCCATCCGGCATCCAGATGCGGGCGGCGAGCCGCGTGCCGTCGGCAAGCGTGATCCATTCGTTTTCGATGACGGTGAAGGCGCGGGACATGGGCTGTATCCGTTCAGAAGGGGAGGCGGTTGGCCTGACGGGGTGGGACCACCCCGTCAGGCCGATAGGACGCTGGCTCAGCTATCGAACCAGACACGGCTGGCGACGTAGCCGTTGGACACGTCGTTGCCGATGTCGTGGACATAGCCCTTGACCTGCTTGGAGCACGCGTTGAGGTAGTCGTTGAAGACAGGCAGGATCAGACCGCCTTCGTCGCGCACCATCAGCGCGGCCGTCCGGTAGAGTTCGCGACGCTTGGTTTCGTCGAGTTCGGCGCGTGCCTGGAGGATGATCTTGTCGAAGTCCGGGCGCTTGAAACGTGTATCGTTCCATTCCGCGGTGGAGACATAGGAGGTCGCGTAACGCGAATCCTGCGTCGGCCGGCCACCCCAGTAGGAGGCGCAGAACGGCTGGACGTTCCAGACATTCGACCAGTAGCCGTCATCCGGCTCGCGCTTGACGTCGATTGTGATCCCGGCCTTCTTGGCACTTTCCTGGAAGAGCACGGCGGCATCGACGGCACCCGGGAATGCGGCATCCGCCGAGCGCAGGACGACCGCCCCGGAATGGCCGGATTTCTTGAAATGGAACGCGGCCTTGTCAGGGTCGAACATGCGCTGCTCGATATCATCGGGCGCCAGCGCATAGGCAGCGTTGACAGGATAGTCGTTGCCGAGCTTTCCGTAACCGCCCAGCACGCGATCGAGAATTTCCTGGCGGTCGATGGCGTATTTGAGCGCGAGACGCAGGTCGTTGTTATCGAACGGCGCAGTGTCACAATGCATCAGGAAGCTGTAGAAGCCCTTGCCACCGGTCTGCAGGATTTCCACCGTCGGTGCGCGCTTGAGGAGCGCGGCGGTCTTCGGCTCGACCATGCTGATGAAATGCACCTGCCCGGACGACAATGCCGCGATACGCGCCGTCGTATCGTTCATCACGATGATCTCGACACTGTCGACGAAGCCGCGGTCGCTGCGCCAGTCGTTTGCGTTCTTCTCGAAGGTCGCACGCACGCCCGCCTCAAAGGAGGTGAGCTTGTACGGGCCCGTGCCGATCGCGGCATGCGGGTTCTCAACGCCGCCACCCGGCTGGACGATCAGGTGATAGTCGGAGAGAATCAACGGGAGATCGGCGTTGCCTTCGGTGAGCGTGATCACGAGGTCGCCGGCCTTCTCCTCGATGGCCTTGATCGAGCCGAGAAGGCCCAGCGCGCCGGACTTGGAGCCCGCATCGCCGTGTCGCTTGAGCGTGGCCAGCACGTCGGCAACGGTCATCTCGCTGCCGTCATGGAACTGCACGCCCTTGCGGATTTTGAACGTCCATACCGACGCATCGGCCGACGGCTCCCAGGATTCGGCAAGCGAGGGCACCGCCGCCCCCGTTTCGGGATGGGATTCCACCAGCGTATCGCCCCAGCAGCGGCCGGTGACGAAGGCGACGCCGGCACTGTATCCGGCGGGATCGAGCATATCGGTCGCAGCGCCGCCATTCAGGCCAAGCTTCAGATGTCCGCCACGCTTCGGCTCCTGTGCCTGGGCGCGGCCAGTTGCGAGGCTTGTGGCGGTGGCGGCGAGAACACCAAGGGCTGCGGTTCCGCCGAGGAATTCGCGACGGTTGAGGCCGGTATTTGCGTGGAGTTCGGACTTCCAGATAGGCGTCATGTGGGCGGTTCCCGTTCTTGTAGTGACCCCGAAATGCGGCCGGGATCGTCCGGATCAGTCGTAGCGAATATCCACGCGCGTTGATATTTCACGACTTGACGCGAAATTACGCTGGTTTACGCTGATGCGACGAGGGGTAAACATGCAGGACACATCATTTGCGATCAATCTCCGGCACGCTTGCAGCACGCGTAAGTCCGTGTCGGAAATCTGTCGTCAGCTGGGCGTCAACCGCCAGCAGTTCAATCGTTATGTGAACGGCGAGGCAATGCCGTCGCCGCACAATCTGACGCGTATCGCGGCCTTTTTTGGCGTTCGGCCGGGCGATTTTTCACTTGATCCGCTGAAATTCGAACAGCGCCTGCTGAGTTCATCAGGCGGCGCCTTCGAGGCGGATGCGCTTCAGGCCTGCTTTCCGGGCAATCTCCCGGCGCTCCGGCGGCATCTCGGCTATTACCAGACCTATCACGTCTCCTTGTCATGGCCTGGCATGATCGTCTGTTCCTGCACCCGGATTGACGAAAAAGACGGTGTGGTCCGTGTGAAAACCATCGAGCGTATCCAGGACCGTCCCCACGAAATCCGGCAATTCTCGAAATATGTCGGGCTGGCTTCATTCCTGCAAAACAGGATCTTTATCGTCGAGCGTAGCACGGGCGCGGAGTCGATGATCGCCGAGACGATCCTGGCGCCTTTCGAAACCCATCAGCGCATCTATCTCAAGGGTATGACACTTGGCATATCCTGGCGAAAGCAAAACCTCCCCTATGCGTCGCGGGCGATCTGGCGCCATCTCGGCACGGACACCGACCGACGGCTCCTGCTGTCCCGCTGCGGGGTGCTGCCACAGAATTCCAGACTGCTTCCGCCAACGGTACGGGAGTTCCTGGAGGGCGGGGACAGTCCGGTTCTTTCCGCCCCGCTTGGGGGAGCCTGACAAAACGCCTCGGCTTGCCCCATCCAACAATCTCGCCTACGAAACAGGTGAGGATAGCGAGGGGGTAACATGCAGGAGCGGAAACCTGAAACGACAGATGGTCTCGATCGCGCTTACAAGGTTCTGATCGCGGATCTCGTCGGCCTGCGTTTCGATGCTGAGGGGCGGCCTGATGCCGCCGAGGTGCGCACGTATATCGAGTCCCGCGGTGGTCATTTTCACGAGGGTGCTTACAAGCGCGAGGATCTGCCGCCCGGCATTCATTTTTTCTACCAACCCGATCTCAGTGCTGAAGTTGAGATCATCGCGCAGACTGCGGATGGCCGTTACGATGCGCTGATCGCCGCGGCCACCTTTATTCCGAAACAGGCCGTCTTCCCGCGCGGGGGCGTGCGCATCGGGGCCGGTACGGGCAATATGGGCTCGGCATCCTGGGGCGGCGGAAACGGGGAGGGCGGCATGGCGCCGCTTATGAACACGCCCGGAATCAACAGCCGCGCGACCGCACAGATGGTGATGAAGGCGATCCTGAAAGTGCTGCCGGATCTCCCGGTCGATGTCCTGCACCAGCGCGTGGCGACCGGCGATTTCGACACGGGGCGAGATCTGAAATCCTATCCGACCGCCAAACTGGAGGGCCGCAAGATGGCGGTGTTCGGTTACGGCAATATCGGTCGTGAGGTGGCGAAACTGGCCCGAGCTTTCGGCATGCGGGTGTCGATCTACGCCCGCGAGAGCCACCGGCAATGGATTGAAGCAGAAGGCTTCGACTTCGCACAAACGCCTGTCGAGGCCGCGAACGGTGCGGATGTTCTCTCCGTCCATGTCGGCCTCGGTCGGCTGGACGCCGAGACCCGCCGCTACGCCAATGCCGGGCTTGTAGGCGAGGCCGTGCTTTCAGCGATGAACAGCGGCGCCGTGCTCGTCAATTACGATCGAGGCGAGGTTGTGGACACCGCCGCGCTGGACAAGGCATTGGCTTCCGGCCGGGTGCGCCATGCCGCAATCGATGCCGATCTTTTCAAGAACGCGGCGAGCGGCGTCCTGAGCGGGCCCATGCTGCCCTATCTCAAGGTCGCGGAGCGGCATCCGGGCAAGCTTGAGCTTCTGCCGCATGCGGCCGCCGACACCGATCATCCCTCCCGAGTGGCGGGTGCCTGTCAGGCCGTCGACCAGATCATGGACGTCATCGTCAAGCGACGCGTGAGCAACCTCAAGGGAGACCTGCCGGAAGGTTACACCGATGCAGGGGCAAAGGTGCCGCATGGCATCGGGCGCGTCTCGGTCGCCACACTTGCGGCGGCTGCGTCAGACCCGCGTTTCGTTGAGTTGCACGATGTCTCGCGCGAGATCACTGATACGCTGGAGGCCATCGTCGAGGCGGTGCAGGAAAGCATGACGCACCAGCCGACCCGTGGTGACGTGGTCGCGCTCACCGCGCTCCTGCTCAGGCAGCGCCGATTGATCGACGCGCTCGGGCTGGATGGACCCGCCGAAGCCTGACGCTCGGAACTTTCATGCGGATGAGAAGTTCCCTCCCTGACATCAAATGCAGGGAGTGCTGACCATGGCCCATCAGAAAGACGAACGCGGCGATCCGATCACCCGTACCCACGAGCCCGTCCGAAAGGAATATGCGGCTCGCGAGACGAGGCAGGGTGGCCCCGGCGTTCCCATTCTGAAGGTGCTCGGCGTCAGCCTCGTGCTCGCATTTCTTGTCTGGGGCGTGGTCGAGCTCTGGGGCAACCGTATAGCTCCCTCTGACCCAGCGGATAGCGGTCAGGCCACATCGACCACCGGCACGTCAACGGGTACCGGCCAAGCCACACCGGATGGAGCGATCGACAGCCAGACCGTTCCGACGGATCGCGATCCCACGCCACAGTCCGGCACGGGCGGCGAGAGCCAGCGCGTGACTCCCGACGGCACTGCGAACTGATCCTGTAATTAATTAAGAACTGATCCTGTAATTAATTAAAACGTGACGGTCGGTGACCTATGCGGATTAGCCTGGGTCACCGATACCGTCATTTTCTGGCTCCACCGTCAGCTTGACGCGGTCCGCGGCAAACCGTGTGCGCGAATATTGAATCGGGATACCCGTGAGATCGGTGTTGATGGCCGTCGCCACAAGGATGATCGCTCCAGGCGAGAGTTTCAGGTGGCGCATGTCGTCTCCTTCGGCGTGGATTGCGGAGATCTCCGTCGACCGGCGCACATAGTCGGAAACGTCGAGTTCGCGAAACGCTGCGGTAATCGATCGCGTCCTCTCGTAAGCTTCGGCCATCTCGGCAAACCGTTCCGCAGGGAAATAATGCGTTGCACGCGATATGGGGCGCTTGTCGGCACTGTTGACGGTTTCAATTCGCACACACGGCGTTCCTGCCGCCAATCCCAATGCCTGCGCGACGACAGCGGGCGCAACGTCTGTGTCTGCCTCCAGCATCCGACCTTCGATATCACGCGCCTGGTTTCCCAGACCCTGCGAGAACCGCGTTCTCCGAGAGATTGGAAAGCTCAACCTGTCACGTCGTTCGATACGGGTACCGACGCCCTGCATGGCGCGCACGATACCCTCATCGGCAAGCGTTGCCATGGCGCTGCGCACCGTGTGGCGGTTGACGCCAAACCGGGCGGCAAGAACCGTTTCCGGCGGCATCATGCCGGTCTCGTCGAAATCGCCATTGTTGATTGCAAGGCGCATCCGGTCTGCGATCTGCCGCCAGAGCGCAACGCCAGTTTGTCGTTCCACCATTTCGCCCCCGTATGAAAGATTTGTCACACCCTTGTCATTCCTGCCGTTTAAGACAAGAATTAGATGTGCAGTTGTCTAGATTAATAGACATGTAGGAGTAAGGCAATGGCGGCAGTTGAAAAATCTGCGGAGGCCGGCGTGAAGGCTGCGAATACCGAGCGGCAGAGAGCGATCGGGCTTCTTTCAAAGGCAAGCCGGACGGAGTTGCAGTCCGCCTTCGATGCCCTTGGTGACAAGCCCGACGTGCAGCCGGTGCGCGGCCCCGAAACGGGCCTCGTGATGGTGCGCGGGCGGATTGGCGGTGGTGGCGCGCCGTTCAATCTCGGTGAGGCTACGGTCAGTCGCGCCAGTATTCGTCTTGATGACGGAACGGTTGGTCACGGCCAGACGCTGGGCACGGATGGGGCGAAGGCTCGGCTTGCGGCGATCTTCGACGCGCTTTTCCAGCAGCCGGACCGCAAAACGGAAGTCGAGATGCTTCTTGCGGCCATAGCTGCACGTGTCGTCGCTGAAGACGCCGCGAAGACCCGCCAGGCGGCCGCCACCCGCGTCGACTTCTTCACCATGGTTCGCGGAGAGGACTGATGACACTCGATACACGCACTTTTTCCGGAGGGTTCCCGGAGCCGGTTTTCGCGGCGCAGGCCGTCTTTCGCACGGTGATGGACTGTATGGCCCGTCCGGGCACGGTCGGTGATATTGCCGTCGATGTCGCTCCGCCCCCGCCGCTCTCTCCGGCGGCCGGCGCCGTTGCGCTCACGCTGTGCGACCACGATACGGACGTGTGGTTGACCCCGGCGCTTGCCACCTCCGCCTTGCCAGGATGGCTTGCCTTCCACACTGGCGCAATCCCTACCGCCGAGCGACAGAACGCCCGATTCGCCTTCGTCGAGAAGGGCGGGATCCTGCCGAGCCTCTGCCTCTTCGCGCAGGGCACGCAGGAATATCCGGATCGTTCGACGACGCTCATTGTCGAGATTGAGGCCTTCGAAGGCGGGCGGTCGTTAGCCATGACCGGGCCGGGTATCCGCACGCAAGAGCACATCGCGCCGGTCGGCCTGCCGGACATGTTTGCGCAATTCTGGCTTGAGAACGGGCAGAATTTTCCCCGCGGCGTGGACATGATCCTCGTTGCCGGCAGCAGGGTCCTTTGCCTGCCGCGCACCACCGTTCTGCACATCAAGGAGGGCTGACCGATGTATGTTGCCGTCAAGGGCGGTGAAGCCGCCATCGCCAACGCCCACCGGCTTCTAGCCGACCGACGCCGTGGCGACCGCTCGCTGCCGGCGATCGGTATAGAGCAGATCGTCGCGCAGCTCGGCCTTGCAGTGGACCGGGTGATGGCCGAAGCGTCGCTTTACGACCGGGCACTTGCAGCTCTCGCCATCCGGCAGGCACGTGGCGACATGATCGAGGCGATCTTCATCCTGCGCGCCTACCGCACGACCTTGCCGCGCTTCGGCTATTCCAAGCCTGTCGATACGGCCGAGATGGCGATCGAACGCCGTGTTTCCGCCACCTACAAGGACCTGCCCGGCGGCCAGCTTCTGGGCCCGACCTTCGACTACACGCACCGTCTTCTCGACCCCTCCCTGCTGACGGATGCCGATGTCGATGCGCCGCTGGAACGCGAGGAAAGTCGTGAACCGGTCATGCGCGTGTCGGACATTCTCGCCGGCGAAGGCCTTGTCGAGGATGACGGCAGCCTGCCGGATGGCCATGTACCCGGCGATATCACGCGCGAGCCGCTGGAATTCCCGATGGCCCGGGACCTGCGCCTGCAGGCGCTGGCCAGGGGCGACGAGGGGTTTCTGCTGGCGCTCGGCTATTCCACCCAGCGCGGCTACGCCCGCACCCATCCGTTTGTCGGGGAAGTGCGCATCGGCGAGGTCGAAGTGGAGATCGACATGCCGGAGCTGGGATTTGCCGTGTCGCTCGGCCGCATCCAGATCACCGAATGCCAGATGATCGCGCAGTTCAAGGGTTCGACGAAGACCCCGCCGCAGTTCACGCGCGGCTACGGACTCGTGTTCGGCCAGAGCGAACGCAAGGCCATGGCCATGTCATTGGTCGACCGCGCCTTGCGCGCGGACGAATTCGGCGAGGATATCGTGGCGCCGGCGCAGGACGAGGAGTTCGTCATCTCCCATTCGGACAATGTCCAGGCAACCGGTTTCGTCGAGCACCTGAAGCTTCCCCATTATGTGGATTTCCAGGCCGAACTCGCCCTCGTGCGCCGCATGCGGCGTGAATACGAGGAGAGGCTGGCCGGCAATGCCGATGACCTCGCGGAGGCGGCGGAATGATCGAAGGCCTTTCCCATATGACGTTCATCGTGCGCGATCTCGACCGGATGACTGATATTCTGCAAGTCGTGTTCGACGCAAAGCAGGTCTATGCCAGCGGAAAGCGGCAGTTCTCTCTTTCGCCGGAGCGCTTCTTCGTCATCGGCGGGCTCTGGATCGCCATCATGAAAGGCGAGGCTCTTTCCGAGCGCACTTACAATCACATCGCCTTCAAGGTGCCGGATGACACGCTGGACCTCTATCTCGAGCGCATCGAGCGGCTCGGCCTTGATGTAAGGCCGCCACGCCCGCGCGTGGAGGGAGAGGGGCGGTCCCTCTATTTCCATGACGCCGACAACCATCTTTTCGAACTGCACAGCGGCACGCTCGACGGGCGGCTGACGACCTACGGCCGACTGGAGGCGGTGAACGAATGAGCGACCTCGCGACCTACAATTTCGCCTATCTCGACGAACAGACGAAGCGCATGATCCGCCGCGCGATCCTGAAAGCGATCGCCATCCCCGGCTATCAGGTGCCTTTTGCCTCGCGCGAAATGCCGATGCCCTATGGCTGGGGCACCGGCGGTGTGCAGGTGACCGCAGCGATCCTGGGGCCCGCCGACGTGCTGAAGGTCATCGATCAGGGTGCGGACGACACGACCAACGCCGTCTCCATCCGCGCCTTCTTCCAGAAGGTCGCCAATGTGGCTGTGACGACCAGAACGGGTGAGGCGACTATCATCCAGACTCGCCACCGCATTCCCGAGGAAAAGCTGACAGCCGGCCAGACGCTCGTCTATCAGGTGCCGATTCCAGAACCGCTGCGCTTTCTCGAACCGCGTGAGACGGAGACCCGCAAGATGCATGCACTTGAGGAATATGGCCTCATGCATGTGAAGCTCTATGAGGATATTGCCAGGAACGGCCACATCGCCACGACCTATGCCTATCCGGTGAAGGTCGAGGGGCGCTACGTGATGGATCCTTCTCCGACACCGAAATTCGACAATCCCAAGATGCACAGGTCGGAGGCGCTCCAGCTCTTCGGCGCCGGGCGCGAGAAACGCATCTATGCGGTGCCGCCCCATACCGAGGTCGTCAGCCTCGATTTCGAGGACCATCCTTTCGAAATCCAGACGTTCGACAAGCCATGTGCCTTGTGCGGTGCCGAGGACGTCTATCTCGATGAGGTCGTGCTCGACGACAAGGGCGGACGGATGTTCGTCTGCTCCGACACCGACCATTGCGAAGGTCGCTGCGCAGAGGGCCATCGCGGCCATCTAGCTTATGACAAGGACGCCGCCGAATGACTGATGCTCCTCTTCTCAAGGTCTGCGATATCTCGAAGTTTTATGGCGCGCGCATCGGGTGCCGGAATGTCTCCTTCGATCTGTGGCCGGGCGAAGTGCTGGCCATCGTCGGCGAATCCGGGTCTGGCAAGACGACGCTGCTCAATTGCCTCGCCACCCGGCTGATGCCGAGTTCAGGTTCCGTCGAATACCGCATGCGCGATGGGCAGATGCGCGACCTCTCCCGCATGAGCGAGGCGGAGCGCCGCTTCCTGATGCGCACGGACTGGGGCTTCGTGCACCAGAACCCGGCGGACGGCCTGCGCATGGCTGTCTCGGCTGGTGCCAATGTCGGCGAACGGCTGATGGCCGTCGGCGAGCGGCACTACGGCAATATCCGCGAGACGGCCGGCGACTGGCTGCGGCGGGTGGAGATCAGCGTGGACCGCATAGACGATCAGCCGCGCGCCTTCTCCGGCGGCATGCGTCAGCGTCTGCAGATTGCCCGCAACCTGGTGACGTCACCAAGGCTGATCTTCATGGATGAGCCCACCGGCGGTCTCGATGTCTCGGTTCAGGCACGCCTGCTCGATCTCCTGCGCGGCCTCGTCCAGGATCTCGGTCTTTCGGCGATCATCGTCACGCACGACCTTGCCGTGGCGCGCCTGCTGTCGCACCGCATGATGGTTATGAAGGATGGCCTCGTCATCGAACAGGGCCTGACCGACCGCGTGCTGGACGATCCGCGCGAAGCCTATACCCAGCTCCTCGTTTCCTCGATCTTGCAGGTGTAACCATGCCGACTCCTCTCGTCGTTTCCGATGTCGCCAAGAGCTTCACCATGCATCTGCGCGACGGTATCCGGTTGCCGGTCATGTCCAAGGTGACTTTTTCAGTAAAAGCGGGCGAATGCGTCGTGCTGGGCGGTCCGTCCGGCATCGGCAAGAGTTCGCTTCTCAAGATGGTCTACGGCAACTATGCGGTTGACGGTGGCCAGATCCTGATAGAGCACGGTGGCCGCCTGCTCGATCTGGCGAGTGCCGATCCGCGCACCATTCTGTCGGTGCGCCGCGCAACACTTGGCTATGTCAGCCAGTTCCTACGCACCGTGCCGCGCGTCGCGGCCGTCGATGTCGTGGCCGAGCCGCTCACGGCGCGGGGCACTGATGCGGTTGAGGCGAGGGGGATGGCCGAGGTCATGCTGGCGCGGCTCAACCTGCCGCGTGAACTCTGGCAACTGCCACCCGCCACGTTCTCCGGCGGAGAGCAGCAGCGCGTCAACATCGCACGCGGTTTCATCACCGATCACCGCATCCTCCTGCTGGACGAGCCGACCGCGTCGCTCGATGCGAGGAACCGGACTGTCGTGGTGGACATGATCGAGGAGAAGAAGGCGGCAGGCGTGGCGCTTCTCGGCATCTTTCACGACGAGGATGTGCGCGAAAGAGTTGCCGACCGCATCGTGGACGTCTCCGCCTTCTCACCGCGAAAGGTCGTCGCATGACGAAGCTTTCCGAAACGCCACTGATCCACCCGACGGCGGTCGTCTCCGATACGACGCTCGGCCGTTATACCGAGATCGCCGAGAACTGCCGCATCAGCGAGGCGGAGATCGACGACTATTCCTACATCATGGAGGGCGGCTCCGTCTGGTGCGCGACGATCGGCAAGTTCGTCAACATTGCCGCTTCCGTGCGCATCAACGCGACGAACCATCCGATGTGGCGCGCAACGATGCACCACTTCACCTATCGCGCCAGCGACTACTGGCCTGATGCAGACCACGAGGCGGATTTCTTCGCCTGGCGGCGCGAGCATCGCGTCACCATCGGACATGACGTCTGGATCGGTCACGGTTCCACCGTCCTGCCGGGTGTCACGATTGGCAATGGTGCGGTCGTCGGCTCCGGCGCCGTCGTCACCAAGGACGTCGAACCCTACACCATCGTCGGCGGTGTTGCGGCGAAAGTCATTCGTGAGCGCTTCCCGCGAAGTATCGCAGAACGCATGGAAAAACTTGCCTGGTGGGATTGGGATCATGCCCGGCTGCGCAGCGCGCTCGACGACTTTCGCAAACTTGACGCAGAAGCCTTCCTATCCTGCTACGGCGGGTGAGGAGGCGAGCCGCGATGCCTGAAAACCAGGCCTGTGGACTGTTATTTTTCCGACATGGAACTGACATGGCCCCTTCATCAACGACGTTTAGAGCCAGTCCCGAAAGCGACAGGACCCAAGCCCGGGCGCCGAGCGAAGGAAGAGGGAGCTGCCATGTTCCGACTGAAGAATGTCACCCGCCGTTTCGGCGAGCGCGTTGCCGTCGACAACGTGACGTTCGACATCCCGCAGGGGCAGATGGTCGGCGTCATCGGCCGTTCGGGTGCCGGCAAGTCGACCATGCTGCGCATGATCAACCGCCTTGCCGATCCGAGCGAGGGCACGATCCACTTCAACGATATCGAGGTGTCGTCGCTGCGCGGCTCGGCGTTGCGCAACTGGCAGCGCGATTGTGCGATGATCTTCCAGCAGTTCAATCTCGTACCGCGCCTGGATGTGCTCACAAACGTCATGCTCGGCCGCCTGAACCACCGTTCGACGGTCCTCAGCCTTCTGAGCATTTTCAGCCACGAGGAACGGATCATGGCGATTGCGGCTCTTGAACGGCTCGGCATCGAGCAGACGGCGCTTCAGCCCGCCGGCACGCTGTCCGGCGGACAGCAGCAGCGTGTGGCGATCGCCCGCGCGCTGATGCAGAACCCCAAGATGCTACTGGCCGACGAGCCGATCGCCTCGCTCGATCCGCTGAACGCCAAGATCGTCATGGACGCGCTGCGCGACATCAACGAGCGCGAAGGCATCACCGTCGTTACCAACCTGCATACTCTCGATACGGCGCGCGCATATTGCGAGCGCATCATCGGCATGTCGGGCGGTCGCGTGGTCTTCGACGGCCCGCCCCGTGAGCTGAATGCCGAAGCTGTGCGCAAGATCTACGGCACGGGTTCCGATGGTTCGGAGATCGACGAGAGCGTCACGTCCACCGCCATTCGCAACCCTGCCCGCCAGGACAACGACCATAGCACTGACAAGGAATCCGCCAGCCCCACACCGCTGGCACTGGCTGGTCTCTGACCCGCCGGGATCGAACGCCCGCGTCAAGGGCACCACAGACCGACAGGATTCGACTGCCGGCGAGGCCGGCAAAAGGAGAACGCAATGTTGAAGAAAGCTCTGCTCGCCGCCGTCGCGATTGCCGTAACGGCCGGTTCCGCCACGGCTCAGGACGTCAAGGTCCTGCGCATCGGTCTCGACGGCTCGGAAAACGAGGCCGATCAGATCCGCAACACCCAGTGCGTTGCCGACGGCCTGAAGGCCGCGACCGGCGTGCCGGAAGTCCAGATCTTCCCGTCGCCGGACTATAACGGCGTTATTCAGGGCCTGCTCGGCGGCACGATCGACATCGCCTCGATGGGCGCGTCGTCCTACGCCGCCATCTACCTTCAGGATCCGAAGGCCGTCGACCCGATCCTGACCTACACCCAGTCGGACGGCTCCAGCGGCTATTATTCGATCATGGTTGCCCGCAAGGATTCCGGTATCAAGACGCTGGCCGACGCCAAGGGCAAGAAGATCGGCTTTGCGGACCCGGACTCCACCTCCGGCTATCTCGTTCCGAGCGTGACGCTGCCGAAGGAAATCGGCATGCCGGTCAAGGAATACTTCTCTGAAACCGGCTTCGGCGGCGGCCACGAGAACCTCGTTCTCGCCGTTCTCGACGGCAAGTTCGACGTCGGCACGACCTTCGGTTCGGGCGTCGGAAAATGGGAAGAGGGCTATACGGGCGGCAACCTCTACCAGATGGTCAACAAGGGCAATCTCGACATGGACGACATCGTCGAAGTCTGGAAGTCGCCGCTGATCCCGAACGGTCCGCTGATGGTGTCCAACAAGCTGGCGGACGA
Source organism: Shinella sedimenti (assembly GCF_022601905.1). NCBI lineage: Bacteria > Pseudomonadati > Pseudomonadota > Alphaproteobacteria > Hyphomicrobiales > Rhizobiaceae > Shinella > Shinella sedimenti. The sequence goes on along the minus strand of NZ_JAKVIN010000007.1, from coordinate 335,737 downwards.
CATGCGCGCCAAGGTCGAGCAGTATTTCGTCGAACTGCCGAAGAAGGACCTCGCCTGCTTCCAGTCCTACACGCAGGGCGCCAACAAGGACTACATCAAGGTCGACCAGTCGTTCTACCAGACGATCATCGACGCTCGTAAGTCCGTCATCGGCGGCTGATCGCCATCAAAAAACGGGTGGCGCTTCAGGCGCCATCCGTCCCACAGGAGAAAGCGGCATGGCGTCCGGCACAGCTGAAAACACGATGAGCGGTCTTGGACCGTCCGCCGCCGCGGTGATGCGGCACCATCAGCAACAGCTGAGGACGCGGCGGATCTATACCGCCATCGCGATCATCGTCTTCCTCGTGGCACTCTGGGCGTCGCTCGATTTCGCCAACAGTGCGAATTCCGGCAAGTTCTTCGAACGTCTGCCCTACGTCTTCGATTTCATCCGAAATTTCGTGCCCGATAGCCCGATGGAAATCGTGCGGGCGATGTTCGACCTGCCGTCGCCCTATGCAGATGGGTCGCTGCGTTATGATTACACGTCCGAGCGGGTCTACATCGCCGACGGCTTCTACATCCCGCATTTCATCTACCAGCTGATCATCACCGTGAACATCGCGCTGATCGCGACGATCATCGGCTTCGGGCTGGCCTTCCTGCTGTGCTTCTTTGCCTCCACCAATCTCGTCGGCGCGGGCGCTACGCGCTGGGTCGTGCGGCGTATCATGGAAGTCATGCGCGCCTTTCCGGAAATCGTGGTCGCCGGTCTTCTGACCGCCATCCTGTCCATCGGGCCGATTGCCGCAATCGTGGCGATCACCATCCACACGATCGGCGCGCTCGGAAAGCTGTTCTTCGAGGTCGTGGAGAATGTTGACATGCGGCCGGATGAGGGGCTGCGGGCCACCGGCGCAAGCTGGGTCGAGCGGGTGCGCTACGCTATCGTTCCCCAGGTCCTGCCGAATTTCGTGTCCTACACGCTGCTGCGCGCCGAGATCAACGTGCGCGCCTCGACCATCATCGGGGCCGTCGGCGGCGGCGGGATCGGCGAGGTGTTCCGCCTTGCCATCGGCCGCGACCATGCCGCCAAAACCTACGCGATCGTCATCCTCCTGCTCGTCACCATCATCGCGGTCGACCAGTTCTCGTCGTGGCTGCGCCGGCGCCTGATCGGCCAGCAGTTCCTGGACACCGCACGGGGAGCCGTCTGATGTCGACAACCATGATCCACGCCGCCGAGCGCGACCGGCTTCTGGCCACCTATCCCGATATCTTCCGGCGCAGTTTCTGGCAGCGTTGGGGGCTGGCGTTGTGTGTCGGTACTACCGTTCTCTATCTCGCCATCTGCTTTGCAGCCTTCAATGTCGGTCCGGCCTTCATGCAGGGGCGCTGGGACCGTGCCGCCATCTATGTGCAGGATTGGTATTCCTGGCGCGCGCAGCCGCGTCTGCGCTTCGTCGATGGTGCCGTCGTGCCGCAATGGTCGAGCCGCCGGCAATATCCCGAGGGTGCGGATATCGACTGGCTTCGTCCGATGGCCGACGGTGGTTACAGCGTGATCTATGAAGGCGAGGCTAACCGGCTGGATGTCCATCCCGACCGGGTTGATGTCCTTGTTGGCGGCACAGTCTATCCGGTCGACATCACCGCGGAGGGTGTGGCGCCGCCGGAGGGAACGCCCGCAGGCGTTGTTTTCGACGGCACGAAGGTGATGGTCGATTATGGCTTCGAGGGCAGTGCCGAGATCCGCGGATCGCAGGTCTATGTCCAGCGCCGGTTCCTCGGCTGGGCCAACTTCTTCTTCGATATCCGTTCGCCCTTCTGGGGAAAATCGTTCGGCGAGATCGTGAACCTCGCGCTCCTTGCCGAGCGCGTCGATGCGGATCGTTCGAACATCCGCCATATGGTCGATGACTTTCTCGGCAACACCGCCTGGCAGCACGCCGACATTTTGTCCAAGCTGCTCCAGACGCTGGTGATGGCGTTCGTCGGCACGCTTCTCGGCACAGTGTTCGCGTTGCCGCTCGCCTTCATCGCCGCCCGCAACATCACCCTGAACCGCGCCGCGAACTGGGGCATGAAGCGGCTCTTCGATTTCCTGCGGTCGATCGACATGCTGATCTGGGCGCTGTTCTTCACGCGTGGGTTCGGCCCGGGGCCGATCCCCGGTATCGCCGCCATCTTCTTCACGGATACGGGCGCGCTTGGTAAGGTCTATGCCGAGGCGCTGGAGAATGTCGACGATAAGCAGCGAGAGGGGGTGAAGTCCGTCGGGGCATCGTCCATAGCCGTCAACCGGTTCGGCGTGCTGCCGCAGGTTCTGCCGGTCTTCGTCTCCCAGTCGCTTTATTTCTGGGAATCGAACACCCGGTCTGCGACGATCATCGGCGCCGTTGGTGCCGGCGGCATCGGCCTGAAGCTGCTGGAGGCGATGGGCACGAATGCCGATTGGGACAAGGTAGCCTATATGGTGGTGCTGATCCTCCTCGTCGTCTTCGTGTTCGATGGTATTTCCAATGCGCTGCGGTCGCGGCTGATCGGAAAACCGATGCATTGATGGCGTGGCGGCATGATGCTGCCACAGGAATCCTTTCATGATCCGGCGTCGCCTTCACGAGCGGCGTCGAACGAGTTTCACAGGAATGAGCCTTTGCGATACGCCCTTTACTTCACCCCGCCTGCCAGCGACCCGCTGACGCTTGCCGCCCAGCGCTGGCTGGGACGGAACGCCTTTACCGGCGCGGCTCTCGAACAGCCGGCCGTTAGCGGCTTCGAGGCGTCGGCCATGGCAGGGCTGACGGCAGATCCGCGCCGCTATGGTTTCCACGCCACCCTGAAGGCGCCGTTCGCATTGGCCGAAGGCCGCAGCGAAGCCGAGCTTGTCGCCGAACTCGGCCGTTTCGTGTGCGAGATGGAAGCTGTCGATATTCCGCAACTCGTCGTCGGACGTCTCGGGTCCTTCTTCGCACTGGTGCCCGGCGATCATTGCGCGCCGTTGCAAAGCTTTGCCGGCGAGGTCGTCCGGCGCTTCGAACGTTTTCGCGCGCCGCTCACCTCTGCCGACATTGCGCGCCGCAGGCCGGATGAGCTGGGTACCGCAGAGCGCCAAAATCTGGTGCAGTGGGGCTATCCTTATGTCTTTGACGAGTTCCGCTTCCACATGACGCTGACCGGCCGCGTCCCGGCCGAAGGTCGAGATGGAATGGAGGCCGCCCTTCTCGACCATTTCGCCGATTTCCATGACCGCCCGCTGACGCTTGGCGGGCTGGCACTCTTCCGAGAGCCGTCGCGCGGCGCCGATTTCACCGTCCATTCGCTCTTCCCTCTAGGCGGAGCCATCAACAGAAAGACTGCATGAAGATGACCCGCGAAACCATTCTTTCCAATGCGAAAATCATACTTGAGGATCGGGTTCTCAGTGGCTCACTGATCATGCGCGACGGCCTCATCGCCGATATCTCCGAAGGTCCGTCAACGGTCGGCGAAGACATGGAAGGCGATTTCCTTATTCCTGGTCTTGTCGAGCTTCACACCGACCACCTCGAGGCGCATTATTCGCCGCGTCCCGGCGTCCGCTGGGGCAAGACCGCAGCGATCCAGTCCCATGATGCGCAGGTGGTCACGTCAGGTATAACTACCGTCTTCGATTGTCTGCGCATGGGCTCGGATGCGGACGGTGGTTTCGAAAAGGGCGAGATGCGCGCCATGGCCGACGCGCTCTCCGAGGCGCAGGCCGAAGACCGTTTGCGCGCGGAACATCTCATTCATCTTCGGTGTGAAGTTTCTACTGATAACGTATTGGATCATTACGCAGAATTCGAGAACGATCCCATGGTCCGTCTCGTCTCCCTGATGGATCACGCGCCGGGGCAGCGGCAATTCCAGACCATGGACCAGTACGTTCTCTACTACCAGAAGAAGCGCGGTCTTTCGGATGCCGAGTTCGCGGGATTCTGCAAGCGGCAGCAGGAGCTTTCGGCTCGCTATGCCAAACCGCATCGCGATGCCATCGCCGCATCCTGCGCGGCGCGCAATATCTCGGTCGCCAGCCATGACGACGCGACGCTCGAGCATGTCGAGGAGGCCATTGGCTACGGTATCCGTCTGGCCGAATTCCCGACCAGCGTCGAAGCGGCCAAAGCATCGCACGGCGCGGGCATGAGCGTGCTCATGGGCGCCCCAAACATCGTGCGTGGCAAATCCCATTCCGGCAATATCGCCGCGCGCGACCTTGCCAAGATTGGGGTGCTCGACGTCCTGTCCTCCGACTATGTGCCCTTCAGCCTGATGCATGCGCCCTTCATTCTGGCCGACGAGGTCGAGGGTATCGACCTTCCGACGGCGATCGCGATGGTCTCGACCACGCCCGCCCGCACTGTCGGTCTCGAGGATCGCGGTGCGATTGCCGCGGACCTGCGCGCCGATATCGTGCGCGTGCGCCGGCCGGATGGCGTGCCGGTCGTTCGTTCAGTCTGGCGCCAGGGTCGCCGGGTGGCATGAGCGTAGAAGCGAACCCGCAAGCGCTGCCGACTGCCGCTGGCACGATGGTTGTGGTCGTCGGTCCGAGCGGCGCGGGCAAGGACAGTGTCATGTCTTACGCCGCCCGTCATTTCGCCCGCGAGGCATGCGTGCAGTTCGTGCGCCGCGTCATTACCCGACCTGCGGACGCCGGCGGGGAGGCGCATGAGGCCACCGATGCAGAGGGCTTTGCACGGCGCAGATCGGAAGGCGGCTTTGCCGTGTCATGGGACGCCCATGGCCTTTCCTACGGCATTCCCGCAGAGACGCTGGCGCAACTGGAGAATGGCGTGACGTTGGTTGCGAATGGCAGCCGTTCGGCACTTCCGGCTTTTGTGGCGGCCTATCCCCGTCTCACTGTCGTGCTGGTCACGGCCCGCCCGGACATCCTTGCCGAGCGGCTCGCGGCTCGGGGCCGCGAGACTGCGGATGCGATCCGCAAGCGCCTTGCTCGCGCTGCTCCGGAAATCGTTGTTGCAGCCGACACCGTCGTCATCGACAACAGCGGCGCGTTGGAGGATGCCGGAGAAGCGCTCGTGTCGCTTCTGGCAGCCACTTTGGCTGCGAAAGGTTAGGTCAGGCGTTCTTCAAGGATTTATAGGCCGCCAGGGCGCGTTCGCGCGCCTTGGCGTGATCGACGATCGGCTTGGGATACGTCGTGCCAAGCTCGACCCCCGCCTTTTTCAGCATGTCCGTGGGCGCATCGAACGGTTTGTGGATGAAGGCCGCGTCGAGATGCTCCAGCTCCGGCACGAAGGCGCGGACATAGGCGCCATCAGGATCGAATTTTTCGCCCTGCAGGATGGGATTGAAGATGCGGAAGAAGGGTGAGGCGTCCGCGCCCGATCCCGCCACCCATTGCCAGTTGGCCGGGTTCGAGGCCGCGTCCGCATCTACAAGCGTATCGCGAAACCATTTCTCGCCATGCCGCCAGTCGATCATCAGATGCTTGATGAGGAACGATGCCGTGATCATGCGAACACGGTTGTGCATCCAGCCGTGCTGCCAGAGCTGGCGCATGCCGGCATCGACGATCGGGTAGCCCGTCATGCCCCGCGTCCACAGCTCGAAATCCGTGCCCGCCTTCTCCCACGGAAAGTCGTCGAAGCGCTCGTTCCAGTTCTTTTCGGCAAGCGCGGGAAAATGGAAATGCAGATGGTGGCAGAACTCCCGCCAGGCCAGTTCCTTGCGGAAATGGATCACGTCGTCCACCGGCGCTTTCAGGCCGCGCGTCGCATGCCAGACGCGGGCAGGGGAGATTTCACCGAGCGCCAGATAGGGCGACATTCTGGAGGTGGCGTCGAGTGAGGGGTGGTCGCGGTCCACCTTGTAGCCCGCGATGGCGCCTTCCACGAAGTCGTCTAGGCGTTCGCCTGCTGCCGCCTCGCCGGGCGTCCAGATTTCCTTGAAGGACGCTGCCCAGTCCGGTTTGGCAGGCAGCAGTTCCCAATCATCAAGCGTATCGGACAGGGGCACCTTCGCTGGAGCTTTGAGGTGAGCCGGTGCTTCAATTGGTTCAGGCGGTTCGCCCTCACGCTCCAGCGCTTTCCAGAAGGGTGTATAAACCCGATAGGGCTTTTTCTCGCCTGTCAGCAGGCGCGTCGGATCGTGCAGCAGCTGCCCGGCGAAACTGCGCACATCGATACCCTCGGCCCTGAGATCGCGCTTTATCTCCGTATCGATGGAAATGCCCGCCGGATCGTGCCTGCGGTTCCAGTAAAGTGTGTCAGCGCCCGTCTCTTCGATCAGCGTTCGAAGAGCACTGTTTGCCGCGCCGTGGCGCAACACGAGCGGTGAACCGGCTTTTTTCAGCGATGTCGCGAGCGAGGCGAGCGCGTGATGCAGCCACCAGGCTTGGGCGGCACCCAGCGGCCCTGTGCCCGCTGTGACCGGCTCGCGGATATAGACGGGGATCACCGGACGTCCCGTGTCGGTGGCCGCGGTAAGGGCAGCATTGTCATCCAGGCGAAGGTCCTTGCGGAACCAGACAATGACGGGCGCTTCGTTCTTCGTCACCATCTCAACCTTTCGGCAGCGGGCGCGTGAGGATGAAGGTGGCGCTTCCCGCTAGCACCAGCCCGACGATGATCGCTAAAAGTGGCGATGGCTGTGTGCGATACCAGAAGAAGCCGTAGCTCGCGACGATCAGGGAAACAGCCATCGTTTTCGCCCGTGCCGATATGGCACCTTCGCGTCGCCAGTTCGTCAGCGGTGGTCCGAGCGTGCGGTGGTTGAGCAGCCATTGCTCGAGGCGCGGCGAGGATCGCGAGAAGCACCAGACCGCGACGAGAAGGAACGGCGTGGTCGGCAATAGTGGCAGGAAGGCGCCGACAATGCCGAGCGCCGTCATGAAAAGGCCGGCCAGCATGTAGATCCAGCGCACGGGAACCTCGTCTTGGGAGTGGTCGAGGTCCAGATAGAGCGCTTTTCGCCGGCTTCCAAGGGGGCAGGACGCCGCGGCGGACGAAAAGGCCGCCGCCGGCGGATCAGATCGACTTGTCGGCTGCGGCCTTCGCCGTTTTCGCCTTGGCGGGAACTTTAGCGGCTACTGGTTTTTCCGCCTTGGCTTCCTTCTTCTTCGGCTTGGCCGCCTGCGCCTTCGCAGGCTTCGCCTTGCCTGAGATTTCGATCAGCGGCTTCTTGGCGGCCTTCTTCGCGACCGCGCCCTTCTCGAAATCGGCGTGTTCCCGTTCAGCCTGATCCCAATGGTCAGCGTCGCGCCCGTCAGGCCGACCGGCTTCCTCCCAGATCGTATAGGCTCTCTTCCTGATCCATTCCTTTCGCGTATCCGTCATCGCTGGTCCTCGAGTAAGAGTGAATTGATGTCGTGCGCGCGCCGCGGTTGGGACCGCCGAAGCTGCGGCACGAAATTCTCCGGTTCCGTCGGCCTTCCCGCGTCACCAGTCTTCAACCGCCCACGACACCGTCAACCGGAACGTGGGTGGGCCTGCTTTGTGCGATTCGCTTGAGAAGGATGCGCCCAAAGGGGCGGGGCTTCAAGCCGGCCTGCATGCGTCGTCGAACATGGTTTTCCCCGGAAACGGAAAATCATCCTGTCAGACGCGGCAAATCGTTGCAATTTTGGAAAAATTTCATGCTCGCGGGTGGACAGCGCCGATCCGGCCAACGTATTGTCTGGATACGAAAATATCCATCAAAGACAAGCGAATCGAAAGGCAGGCGTTTGACGGGATCAAGGCGACAGTATCGGCCGTTTTATCCGGCGTTCTGCCTCCTCTGCTCTACGTTCACCTGCATTTTGCTCCTGGCATTCGCGCTCTCGGCTCCCGCATCTGGTAGCGTGACCCCACGCGTCCTTGTCCATGGCACGCAGAAGAGCGCCGGTTCTCTTGCTGCTTCCGCGCGTGTGGAGGGGGCGAAGGGGCAGGTCGCCGGAAAGCTGATGTCTTCGGACGGGCGCGGTGTCGAGCTGGTCTGTGAGCATGAAGCCGCGTTCTTCGGGGCGTTCTGCTCTGCTGCCGGCGTGGGACCGGGCCGCACGCGTTCTTTCGCCGATAGCCATCTCGTGACATCGGCGGCGCGTGCGCCGCCTGCGAATATCGCCTGACGCCGTTCGATCATTGCGGATCGCGCGGCTTTGCATGGAGCCGGCGCGCCGGCGTGAAAGAAGCACCGACGTTCGAAAGCGATCGATTAAACAATGACAGGTGAAATGGTTCTGGTCCTGCTGGTCTGCCTTCCCTTTTTGGGAAGCCTTGCGGCGATCATGCTGCTCCGGACGGATTCCCGCGTTCTCGCTGCCCGCATGGCTGGCGCCGTGACGTTCCTGTGCCTGGTGCTGACGGCTGCCGTGTATCCCGCCGTTCGCTCCGGTGGAAAGCTTCGGCTCGATATCGAGTGGCTGCCGCAGTTCGGCCTGAACTTCACGCTGCGCATGGATGGTTTTGCCTGGCTTTTCGCCATGCTGATCGCGGGAATTGGCTGCCTCGTCGTTCTCTATGCCCGCTACTATATGTCGGAAGAAGATCCGGTTCCGCGCTTCTTCTCCTTCCTGCTCGCCTTCATGGGCTCGATGCTCGGCATCGTTCTCTCCGGCAATATCATTCTGCTCTCGGTGTTCTGGGAGCTGACCAGCATCTTCTCCTTCTTGCTGATCAGCTACTGGCACAACAATGCCACGGCGCGTGACGGCGCGCGTATGGCGCTCACGATAACGGGCATCGGCGGCTTCTGCCTGCTGGCAGGTCTCCTCGTGCTTGGCCATATCGTCGGCAGCTACGATCTCGACGTTGTTCTGGGGGCGGGCGACCAGATCAAGGCTCATCCGCTCTACTTGACGGCGCTGGTTCTGATCCTGATCGGCGCGCTCACGAAAAGTGCGCAGGTGCCCTTCCATTTCTGGCTACCGAACGCCATGGCGGCGCCGACGCCGGTCTCCGCCTATCTGCATTCAGCAACCATGGTGAAGGCGGGCGTCTTCCTTCTGGTCCGCTTCTGGCCTGCATTGTCGGGCACCTATGAATGGTTCATGCTGGTCGGCATTGCCGGCACCTGCACCCTGCTGCTCGGCGCCTATTTCGCCATGTTCCAGCAGGACCTGAAGGGTCTGCTCGCCTATTCGACGATCAGCCATCTCGGCCTCATCACCACACTGCTCAGCCTCGGTAGCCCATTGGCCGCGGTTGCGGCGATCTTCCACATGATGAACCACGCAACGTTCAAAGCGTCGCTCTTCATGGCTGCCGGTATCATCGACCATGAAACGGGCACCCGCGACATGCGACGATTGAGCGGGCTCTACAGGTACCTGCCGATCACGGGTACGCTCGCCATGGTGGCGAGTGCCGCCATGGCCGGTGTGCCGTTGCTCAACGGGTTCATTTCCAAGGAAATGTTCTTCGCCGAGGCGGTCGAAACGCATGCCGATTCCATGCTGGACCGCATGCTGCCCTATATCGCGACGCTCGCCGGCGCCTTCTCCGTGGTGTATTCGCTCCGCTTCATCCACACCGTCTTCTTCGGTCCGGCGCCTCTGGATCTCCCAAAGCCGAAGCCGCACGAGCCGCCGCATTGGATGCGCTTCCCCGTTGAGTTTCTGGTGCTGGCATGCCTCGTCGTCGGTATTATCCCCGGCCTCTCAATCGGGCCGTTCCTCCATTCGGCCGTTGTCTCGGTGCTCGGCGATCGCACGCCCGAATATAGCCTCGCCATCTGGCATGGCATCAACACGCCGCTCATCATGAGCATGATCGCGCTTGCCGGCGGTGTCTTGCTTTATATCTTGCTGAAGGATTATCTCGCCCGGTGCGACGATGGTCCGCCGCTTTTCCGTCATCTTGCCGGACAGCGTATCTTCGAGCGCGTGCTGGTCACCTTGTCGTGGAAATGGGCGCGTTGGATGGAAAGCCGCTTCGGCACGCGTAATCTCCAGCCGCAGTTGCGCCTGATTGCCGCCGCGGGCCTGCTTGCGGGCGTGGTGCCGCTCTACATGGCCGGCTTCACGCCGGCGCCAGTCGCCTTCAGCGGAGTTGATCCCATCTTCGCGGCTATCTGGTGCATCGGCGCGTTCTGCGCGCTTGCCGCCGCCTACCAGGCGAAGTACCATCGGCTGGCCGCCCTCGTGTTGCTCGGCGGCGCTGGTATCACCACCTGCATTACCTTCGTCTGGCTTTCGGCGCCCGACCTCGCCATCACGCAGCTCGTGGTGGAGATCGTAACGACCGTGCTGCTTCTGCTCGGGCTGCGCTGGCTGCCGAAACGCTACGAGAAGGTCGACAACTCCGTGACGCTCGCCGCGCGCGGGCGTCGCTTCCGCGATTTCCTGCTCGCCGTTTCCTGCGGCTTCGGCATGTTCCTGCTGTCTTACGCGATCATGAAGCAGCCTGTGCCGGATGCCATCGCCAGCTATTTCCTGGAGAAGGCCTACACGGAAGGCGGCGGGCGCAATGTCGTCAACGTCATTCTCGTGGACTTCCGCGGCTTCGACACGATGGGCGAGATCGTGGTGCTGGCGATCGTGGCGCTGACAGTCTTCGCACTGCTGCGCCGCTTCCGCCCCGCCGCTGACAGTATCGAGAAACCCGAACAGCAGCGCATCCAGGCTGCCTATGACGACGAGCGCCCCGAGCGCTCGGCCGGCGATACGGTGCGGGACTACCTGCTGGTGCCGTCTGTCATCATGCAGTGGATGTTCCCGGTCATCGTCACCTTCGCGATCTACCTGTTCATGCGCGGCCATGATCTGCCGGGTGGCGGGTTTGCCGGTGGTGTGACCATGGCGATCGCCTTCCTTCTGCAATATCTCGCGGGCGGTGTGCGTTGGGCGGAAGACAGGCTGCGCATCCTGCCCCTACGCTGGATGGGTTTCGGCCTTCTCGTGGCGCCGCTCACGGGTATGGGCGCCTGGCTATTCGGCTATCCGTTCCTGACGTCTCATTCGCAATATCTCGACGTACCGTTTATCGGAAAGGTGCCGATGGCATCGGCGCTGATGTTCGACCTCGGCGTCTTCTCCCTAGTCGTCGGTGCGACCGTGCTGATCCTCATCGCGCTCGCCCACCAGTCCATTCGTACGCATCGGGTTCGCAATCTCGACGCCCCCAAGGCGGAGGAAGCCTGATGGAGCTCGTTCTCGCAATCGGTATCGGCATCATGACGGGATCCGGGGTCTGGCTCCTGCTGCGCCCGCGCACCTATCAGGTGATCATCGGTCTTTCGCTGTTGTCCTATGCCGTCAACCTCTTCATCTTCGCTGTCGGTGGCGTGAAATCCAATGCGGCGCCCCTCCTGGGCGAGGGCGTCGACACCTCGACGCTGACCGATCCGGTGCCGCATGCGCTGGTGCTGACGGCGATCGTCATCGGCTTTGCGACCACGGCCCTCTTCCTCGTTGTGTTGCTGGCCGCACGCGGCCTGACCGGCACGGACCACGTCGATGGTAGGGAGCAGCCGAAATGAGCGGCTGGCAGCAAAACCTCATCATCGCGCCGATCCTCATTCCGCTGCTCGCGGGCGCGCTCCTGCTATTCTTTGACGAGCGCCAGCGCGTCGTGAAGGCCATGATCAGCGTGGTGTCGTGCCTCGCGCTCGTCGCCATCGCCGTCAGTCTGTTCCGCCTTGCAAGCTATGGCCCGGAGCGGTTTGAGGGTGTCTACATGCTGGGCAACTGGCCGGCACCCTTCGGCATCGTCCTGGTTGTCGACCGGCTTTCCGCTCTGATGCTCGTGCTGGCCTCCATCCTCGCCGTTCCAACGCTGGTCTACGCGCTGGCACGCTGGCACGCGGCGGGCGCGCATTTCCACTCGCTTTTCCAGTTCCTGCTGATGGGCCTGAACGGCGCCTTCCTGACGGGCGACCTCTTCAACCTCTTCGTCTTCTTCGAAGTCATGCTGGCGGCTTCCTACGGTCTCTTGATGCACGGCTCCGGCCCCATGCGCGTCAAGGCTGGTCTGCATTATATCGCGGTCAACCTGGCTGCCGCGCTGTGCTTCCTGATCGGGGTCAGCGCCATCTATGGTTCCGCCGGCACGCTGAACATGGCCGATCTCGCGGTGCGCATCGGCGAGATCGAAGGCGACCGGCGCATGCTGCTGGAGGCGGGCGCCGCCATTCTCGGCATTGTCTTCCTCATCAAGGCGGGCATGTGGCCCCTGAACTTCTGGCTTCCGGCCGCCTACAGCGCGGCCACGGCGCCCGTTGCCGGCATCTTCGCGATCATGAGCAAGGTCGGCATATACGTCATCCTGCGGCTTTCGCTTCTGGTGTTCGGCCAGGGCGAGTCTGCAGGGCTAGGCCTCAATGTCCTGCTCTACGGCGGCATGGCGACCGTGGCTTTCGGCACGATCGGCGTTCTCGCGTCCCAGGCGCTGGGACGACTTGCGAGCTACTCCGTGCTTGTATCGTCGGGCACGCTGCTTGCCGTGCTCGGCCTCAACAACGGCATGGTGACGGCCGGGGCGCTGTTCTACATGGTCAGCTCCACGCTCACCATCGCGGCATTCTTCCTGCTCATCGAACTGGTCGAGCGTGGCCAGGACGCCGGCGCCTCGGTTCTCGCGGTGACGATGGAAGCCTATGGCGATGCTGACGAGGAAGAGCAGGAGGTCGAGGTGGGCGTGACCATGCCTGCGACCATCGCCGTGCTCGGCGTCTGCTTTGCCGCCTGCGGTATCCTGCTTTCGGGCCTGCCGCCGCTTTCCGGTTTCGTGGCGAAGTTCGCCATGCTGACGGGCATGATCGGCAGCGGCGTTTCCGCCGACGCGCCGATTCCGGCGTCCGTCTGGTGGATCGTGGCGCTCCTCATCCTGTCGGGGCTGGCCGCACTCATCTCCATGACACGCGCCGGTATCCGCACTTTCTGGGCCTCGATGGAAGGCACCGTTCCGCGCGTCCTCGTCATGGAGATGGCACCGGTGTTGCTGCTGATCGCGATGACGCTCGCGCTCACCGTGCAGGCCGGTCCTGTCATGCGCTATATGGAAGAGACCGTCAGCGGCCTTCAACAGCCGGCGACCTACATCGATGCGGTGATCAATGCCCGCCGTGTCGGTGTCGAAGAACCCAGCGGGCCCGAAGGCGGGGGAGGGATCTGACATGCTGCCCTATCCGCTGTTGAGCGCATCCCTCGTCATCATGTGGCTGGCCCTGAATGGTTTCACGCTCGGCCACCTCATCCTCGGCTGCATCGTCGCCGTCTTCGCGTCCTGGGGCATGGCGTCGCTACGTCCTGCCAAGCCTCGCCTGAGGAAATGGTATCTGCTGCCCAAGCTCGTCGGCATCGTGCTCTACGATATCGTGCGGTCGAACATCGCCGTCGCATCGATCATCCTCGGCGGACACGGACGTCAGTTCAAGTCCGGCTTCATTACCGTTCCCCTCGACGTCGAGAGCCCCATGGCGCTTGCGGTTCTCGCGGTCGTCGTAACGAGCACGCCGGGTACGGCCTGGCTTGAGTACAACTCGTTGAACCGGACGGTGCTGATCCACGTGCTCGACCTTGTCGACGAGGCCGAGTGGCAAACCCTGATCAAGGGGCGTTACGAAGCGCTGCTGATGGAGATCTTCGAATGAGCCAGACCATTCTCGCCGTTTCCCTTACATTCGCTCAGGTCTGCCTTGCCATTGCCATGGCGCTTGCTGCTTTGCGCATGTCACGCGGACCGCGGGCGCAGGATCGCGTGCTCGCGCTCGACACGCTCTATGTGAACTCGATGCTGCTGTTGATGGTCTTCGGCATCCGCACCGGCAAGGACATCTATTTCGAAGCGTCGCTGGTCATCGGCATGCTCGGCTTCGTGGCGACGGTGGCGCTGGCCAAGTTCCTGATGCGCGGAGAGGTCATCGAATGAACATTATGGATCACGCGGTCGACCTGCCGGTCTGGGCAGCGCTTCTCGTCTCGTTCTTTCTCGTCGTCGGCTCTGGGTTGACGCTGATCGGCACGATCGGTTTTTCGCGCCTGCCGTCTTTCTATGAGCGCATTCATGCGCCCACGCTCGGCACCAGCTGGGGCACCGGCGGCATCGTCATGGCCTCGATGATCTTCTTCACCGTGCTTGCCACGCGACCGGTCATCCATGAAATCCTGATCGGCATCTTCGTGACGGTCACGACGCCGGTCACCCTGATGCTGCTCGCCCGCGCGGCCCTTCACCGGGACAGGGCGGAAGGCAACCCCGACGTACTGGCGGAAGTGTCTCCCGACGAGCCGAAACGCGGACCTGCGCTCGGCGAGTGAGGCCGGGTTTTACCCGCAGAATTTTGCGCATTTCATCCGCCTGCGGCAAATCCTCGGCGGGTCAATGTCTTGCGTACTTCTGGACCATCTTGAGGGCGCATCGAAACGGGATCGTGATAAGGATTCTGCGCCGCTCCAAAGACATTGTTAACCTTCATTTCCTAACCATCTACGCATTCCTATCGGCAATGATCGTCGAGTGTGCAGGTTCATGCGTATTTCCAGAACAAACTTCTATCCGATCCTCGAATCCGAAACGGAAGCCGACGAAAACGCGTCGGATTTCTTTCATGACGACAATGGTTTGACCGAAGAGGTCGTGCCGGAAGAAGCCTGGATCGCCGAAGAGCCGCCGGTGGCCAACGACGATACCTATCGCCCGCGCTTCCGCTCGCCCGCACTCCGCAGCTACGATCCCGGCCAGTATGCCGACGGTAGCTGGGAGAGCCATTTCTATCTGGCGCCCAATGTCCGCTTCACGCGCACGCCCGACAAGGTCTCCGCAAAGATCGATGAGGCGGCGGCCGAAGCTGCAGCGAGTACCGAATCAGTCATCGATCCGCAACCCGCGTTGACCATCGAACCTGCCGCCGAGTCGCAGCCGACTCAGCTTTCGCAGGCGGAACTGCTTCAGCGTCTGCGTGAAGCGCTCGACGAACGGCGCCGCCGCTTCGAGGCGCAGCAGGCGCCCCAAGGCGTGCCCGCCGATCCTGTTCCCCAGTTCGTCCAGGCGGTCGTAGCCGCCGCGACGCAAGAAATACCGGAAGATGCCGCAGTCGTGTTCAAGCCTCAAAGCCCCATTCGTTCGTCCTTCCTCGCGCCGAAGCCTGCGCCGGCCGCTGAGGCCGCGCCGGTCGTGAAGGCCGATATCCACGCCGCCATCGACCGCTTTGCTCATCTCTCCGATCATGCCTTCTTCGAAACCATGACCCCGGATGAAAAGCTTGTCGCCGCGCCCGTCGTCATGCCTGTTTCCGATCGCAGGGTTGCCTCCGTCGTGCGTATGCCGCCGCCGGTTGCCGAAACCACCGCCTCGAAAATCCCTGTCGTTGCAGAACAGAAGGCCGGACCGGCCTCCATCGCCTCGCTCTTCCGCGTCGTCGAATGCCGTCCGGCATCCGGCCGCAAGCCTGAAACACAGATCGTGTCCGTGCCGAGCGTCGCTGTGGTAGCCGCCGAGCCCGTTGTCGCCGTCCAGCCGGTTGCCGAGGCCGTTCAGCAGTCTGCGCCCGCCGTCTTCCAGATCCCGCAAGTGCCAGTACAGGTACCCCCGGTCGCCGTCGTCGAACCTGTTCGTGAAGCTCCGTCTTCGGTTCTGTCGCGGGCGCGGCCGTTCGAGGTGACCATGGCAACGCCTATGGGCGACACCTACGAGTATCCTCCGCGCGAACTGCTGCAGGAGCCGCCGCGCACCGTCGGCTTCGTGCTGACGCAGGAGCAGCTCGAGCAGAATGCCGGTCTTCTCGAAAGCGTTCTGGAGGATTTCGGCGTTCGCGGCGAGATCATCCATGTCCGCCCCGGTCCCGTCGTCACGCTCTACGAATTCGAGCCGGCACCGGGCGTCAAATCCTCGCGCGTCATCGGGCTTGCCGATGATATCGCGCGCTCCATGTCGGCGCTTTCGGCCCGTGTCGCCGTCGTGCCCGGCCGCAACGTCATCGGCATCGAACTGCCGAACGCGACGCGCGAGACCGTCTACTTCCGCGAGATGATCGACTCGCCCGATTTCGCCAAGACCGGCTTCAAGCTGCCGATATGCCTGGGCAAGACGATCGGTGGCGAACCCGTCATCGCCGAACTGGCAAAGATGCCGCATCTTCTCGTGGCCGGCACGACCGGCTCGGGTAAGTCCGTCGCCATCAACACCATGATCCTGTCGCTGCTCTACCGGTTCCGCCCGGAAGAATGCCGCCTGATCATGGTCGATCCTAAGATGCTGGAACTGTCCATCTATGACGGCATCCCGCACCTGCTGACCCCCGTCGTGACCGATCCCAAGAAGGCCGTCATGGCGCTGAAATGGGCCGTGCGCGAAATGGAGGACCGGTATCGCAAGATGTCGCGCCTCGGCGTGCGCAACATCGATGGCTACAACAACCGCGTGGCCGCTGCCCGAGACAAGGGCGAGACCATCTCGATCAGCGTGCAGACCGGCTTCGACAAGGGGACCGGCGAGGCGATCAACGAGGAACAAGAACTCTCGCTGGAGCCGATGCCCTATATCGTCGTCATCGTCGATGAGATGGCCGACCTCATGATGGTCGCCGGCAAGGAGATCGAAGGCGCTATCCAGCGGCTCGCCCAGATGGCGCGTGCGGCTGGCATCCACCTGATCATGGCGACGCAGCGCCCCTCGGTCGATGTCATCACCGGTACGATCAAGGCGAACTTCCCTACCCGCATCTCCTTCCAGGTGACATCGAAGATCGACAGCCGCACGATCCTTGGAGAGCAGGGCGCCGAGCAGCTTCTCGGCCAGGGCGACATGCTGCACATGGCTGGTGGCGGCCGTATTTCCCGCGTGCACGGTCCCTTCGTCTCCGATGAGGAAGTCGAGAAGGTCGTGCTGCACCTGAAGGCGCAGGGCCGCCCCGAATATCTCGAGACGGTCACGGCCGGCGAGGAGGAGGAAGAGGAAGAAAAGCCCGCTGCCGGTGGCGCCGTCTTCGACAAGGGCGATATCGCGGCAGAGGATGGCGACGATCTCTACGAGAAAGCCGTCAAGGTCGTGCTGCGGGATCGCAAGTGCTCGACGTCCTACATCCAGCGCCGCTTGGCCATCGGTTATAACCGTGCAGCCTCCCTCGTCGAGCGCATGGAGAAGGAGGGCCTCGTCGGTGCCGCCAATCATGTCGGCAAACGTGAGATCATCAGCGGCGAACGCAACGCCAGTGCCCCGCAGGAGATCGGTGAGGAGGACTGAGAACGTGCGCCGGGCGATTGCCCCGACTTCGGGCAATAGTCCTACTTATTTGAATTGCCGATCTTTTTTCCATCCGGCCCGTGCATGCGGGCCGGATTTTTGCTGTCCGGCCGAGAAAATTCGACGCCGTCCCCGATTTAATCGATTTGGCCTTCGGCGCGGTCCTGAGCCGCTGTTGCATCTGCCAGATGATGTGTGAATAGTGCCGCCGACCCCGATACCATGCATCCAAGGGAGGACAGGAATGGCCTTGATCACCATGCGGCAACTGCTCGATCACGCAGCGGAAAACGACTACGCACTGCCCGCATTCAACGTAAACAACCTGGAATACATCCAGGCAGTCATGCGCGCGGCGGATGCAACGGACTCTCCGGTGATCCTGCAGGCCAGCCGCGGTGCGCGCTCTTACGCGGGCGATGCCTTCCTGCGCCACCTCATTCTCGGCGCCGCCGAGGAGTATCCGCACATTCCCGTCTGCCTGCATCTCGACCACGGCGACCAGCCTTCGACCTGCATCTCGGCCATCACGAACGGTTTCACGTCCGTCATGATGGACGGATCGCTGCTGGCCGACGGCAAGTCCATCGCCAGCTACGAATACAATGTCGACGTTACCGCTGAGGTCGTGAAGATCGCGCACGCCGCCGGTGTTTCGGTTGAAGGCGAGCTTGGCTGTCTCGGCAACCTTGAAACGGGCGCCGGCGAGAAGGAAGACGGCCACGGCTTCGAAGGCAAGCTGACGCGCGAGGAACTGCTGACCGACCCCGACCAGGCTCTGGATTTCGTTTCCAAGACCGGTGTCGATGCGCTTGCCGTCGCTATCGGCACGAGCCATGGCGCCTACAAGTTCACCCGCGCGCCGGATGGCGACATCCTGTCGATTGAGACGATCGCAAAAATCCATGCCAAGCTGCCGAACACCCACCTCGTCATGCATGGTTCGTCTTCGGTCCCACAGGATCTGCAGGACCTCTTCACCGCTTATGGCGGCGAGATGAAACAGACATGGGGCGTTCCCGTCGCCGAGATCCAGAAGGCGATCCCGCTCGGGGTGCGAAAGGTCAATATCGACACGGACCTGCGTCTCGCCATGACCGGCACCATCCGCAAGAACTTCAAGGAAAAGCCGGAGAATTTCGACCCCCGTACATACCTGAAGCCGGCGACAGCCCGCATGCAGGAGGTTTGCCGCGAGCGCTTCGAGGCCTTCCGCACCGCCGGCAAGGCCTCCGGCATCCGCGTCAAGCGCCTGCCGGAAATGGCGAAATTCTACGCGGCAAGCTAAGCTTCCATCATCGACTTTCATGCCCTCCCGGTTCTCGCCGGGAGGGTTTTGATTTGACGTTTCAAGCCGCAGGAATTCGTTGCGAGGCGCCGCACGTCCTCGTAAAAGATGGCACAATCCAGTTGGAAGCGGACCATCGCGACAGCGTGGCCGGTGCGAGGACGACATGAGCGTGGAACAGGCCCTGACAATCGCAGATCTCAAGGAACAGGCGCGTCGAAGGGTGCCGAAGATGTTCTTTGATTATGCGGATTCCGGAGCGTGGACCGAGAGCACCTACCGTGCCAACGAAGAAGATTTCCGAAAGATCAAGCTGCGCCAACGCGTGCTGGTCGACATGACCAATCGGTCGCTCGCCAGCGAGATGATCGGAGAGAAAGTATCCATGCCGGTCGCTATCGCGCCCACCGGCTTTACGGGCATGCAGCACGCCGATGGTGAGATGCTGGCTGCGCAGGCGGCGGAGGAATTCGGTGTTCCCTTCACGCTCTCCACGATGAGCATCTGCTCGATAGAGGACGTGCGCTCCGTCACATCAAAGCCTTTCTGGTTCCAGCTCTATGTGATGCGGGACCGGGACTTCGTCCGGAGCCTTGTCGACCGCGCCAAGGCGGCGGGCTGCTCCGCGCTCGTCCTGACGCTCGATCTTCAGATCCTCGGGCAGCGCCACAAGGATCTGCGCAACGGCCTGTCCGCCCCGCCGCGTTTCACGCCCAAGCACGTCTGGCAGATGATGACGCGGCCGTTCTGGTGCCTCGACATGCTGGGCACCAAGCGCCGCACCTTCGGCAACATCGTCGGCCACGCCAAGGGCGTCGGTGATCTTTCATCGCTTTCGTCGTGGACATCCGAACAGTTCGATCCGCAATTGTCGTGGAAGGATATCGAATGGATCCGGGACCTTTGGGGCGGCAAGCTCATCCTCAAGGGAATACTCGATGAAGAGGATGCGCGCATGTCGCTGGGCAGCGGCGCGGACGCCATCATCGTATCCAATCATGGCGGACGCCAGCTCGACGGCGCGGCCTCGTCGATCAGCATGCTGCCGCGCATCGTCGATGCCGTCGGCGATCAGATGGAAGTTCATCTCGATGGCGGTATCCGCTCCGGCCAGGACGTGCTGAAGGCACTTTGCTACGGCGCAAAGGGCACCTATATCGGCCGCCCCTTCCTTTACGGGCTCGGCGCGGGTGGCAAGGCCGGCGTACGACGCTCGTTGGAGATCATCCGCCGCGAACTCGACACCACCATGGCGCTATGCGGCGAGCGCGACGTGACGAACCTCTCGCGCGACAACCTGCACAGGGACGCTTGACGCAGGACTGGCACGGTCGGGCGGTTCGTGCGAGAGTAGTGGTATGAGCAAAGGCCACGGCATATCGAAGGACCTCGATCGTCGCATCGATGCGCTTGCTGCGCGCTCCTTGCTGACGCGTGGTCAGATCATTGAGGACGCGCTCGCACATGGCCATTCGCTCGCGTGGCAGGAAAAGTGGATCGAAGGTGTCGAGGCGGGTCTTGCGGACGCCGACCGGGGCGATTTCTTTAGTGAAGACGAGATCGCAGTTGTCCTCAGCAAATACGAACCTTGACGGACGCCATGACGCACGTCGTCTGGACCCGACGCTATCCTCGTGAGCTGGAAGTGATCGGAGAGGATATTGCCGATCACAATCCCAAGGCAGCAGCGTCCAGGCGATGTCGTCTCCGGCCGAGGCGGCTGCTGGCGGCTAATCCCTTTACTGGACGTGTCGGCGAAATCGAAGGTACCAGGAGCTTGTCATTCCGGATGCGCGCTATACCGCTGCCTAGCGCGTTCTGGACAAGCGCGTTGAAGTGCTTTTCGCGCAGAACGGCGCGTGAGCGGCTTGAAATCCCCTGACTGTCAGCCGCCCTCGAAGCCCTGCAGGACATTCACGGCGTTGACGCCGAGTGCGCCCGTCGCATAGCCGCCTTCCATCGCGAAGAGCGTCGGCAGATCGAAATCTGCGATGCGACGGCCGATTGTCAGGAAGTGTTCGCTCTCCAGTTTGAATTGCGAGATCGGGTCGTCCTTAAATGCATCGACGCCGAGCGAGATGACGAGCGCGGTCGGCGCATAGGCCCGGATTTTCTCGTGCGCATCCTCGAAAGCCGCCTGCCATTGCGGCCACGGGGTGCCGGCGGGGAGGGGATAGTTGAGGTTGTAGCCGTCGCCCTTGCCTGTGCCGCGTTCGCGGGCATAGCCGAGATGGAAGGGAAACTCGAAGTCAGGGTCGCCGTGCAGGCTGGCTAGCAGCACGTCGTCGCGGTCGTAGAAGATTTCCTGCGTACCGTTGCCGTGGTGGTAGTCCACGTCGAAGATCGCGACGCGGGCGTGGCCTTTATCGAGAAAGCGCTGGGCGGCGATGGCCGCATTGTTGAGGTAGCAATAGCCACCGAAGAAATCGCGCCCGGCATGATGGCCGGGCGGACGGCACAGCGAGAAGGCGGCACACTCGCCGGAAAGCACGGCATCCGCGCCCGCCAGGGCGGTGTCGGCAGCACGTTTCGCGGCCTGCCAGGTCGTTTCGGTGATCGACCCGGCCATGTCGAAGGAATAGTAGGACAGCCGTGCATCGAGGCCCGAGGGCGGTGTGTCGATGGATGGCATGGAACGATGGCGCCAGCTATAGGGCCAGACCTCGCCGTCGCGTCCGGCCGCCCGCCACTCGGCAAAGACATTTTCCAGGAAGTCGAGATAGTCAGGCGTATGGATGCGCTCGATGAGCGCGCGCTCATAGCTCGGCGGCTCGACGACCGGGCCGAGCGCGACGTCCTTCACGCGCCGCAGCACGATCTCCGCGCGTTCCGGCATTTCGAAGGTTTCCACGATGCGGCCAAAGGACAGTTCCATGCCACTGTGATGCAGGTGATGGTCGGCGGTGTAGAAGGTTTTCATGGTCAGACGATTTCACCGTAGAATGTGCGTTCGAGTGCGGTCACTTCGTTGGCAAAGCGACGATACTCGGCGCGCTTGAGGGCGAGGAAGACGTGATGCAGACGCTTGCCGAGCGCCTCCTTGAGGAAGGCGGAGCTGCCCGCCGTCTCGATGGCGCCGCGCCAGTCCGGTGGCAGATCGTCGCCGGTGGCTTCGGCATAGGCCGTCGTTTCCGGGCCGGGATCGGTCTTGGCGAGGATGCCCTTGCGCATGCCCGCAAGCACCGTCGCGCCAACGAGATAGGGGTTGGAATCGATTCCGGCCGCGCGCTGCTCCAGATGGCGGCCCGCCGGCGAGCCCGCTGGAATGCGCACGGCGACGCTGCGGTTATTCGTTCCCCAGGTCGGCGTCGTCGGCGCGTAGCTCTGCGCGGAAAAGCGACGCCACGAGTTGAAGTGCGGCGCGAAGACGAGCATGGATTCCTCCATCGTCTCCAGCAGACCCGCGACGGCGTGTCTCAAGAGGGGCGACAGGGCTTCGCCATGATCGGCAAACAGGTTTTCGCCTGCGGCGTCGCCAAGGCTGGCGTGGACATGCATGCCCGAGCCGGCCCTGCCGGCGAAAGGCTTGGCCATGAAGCAGGCCATCATGCCGTGGCGCACGGCAAGCGCCCGGATGAGCCGCTTCAGCATGGCAAGGTCGTCAGCTGCACGCAGCGCGCCGCCATGGCGCAGCGTCAGTTCGAACTGGCCCTGGGCATATTCCGAAATCATCGTCTCGACAGGCAGGCCCTGCGCTTCCGCACCGCGATAGACCGCGTCGATGAAGGGTTCCAGCCGGTCGAGTTCGGAAACACCATAGACCTGAATGCCCTCCGGCCGCTCGTCCGTGAGCGGCAGGCGGAGCGGCTGGAAATCGCCATCTGCCGTACGTTCGCGGTCCAGAAGGTAGAATTCCAGTTCGTAGGCAAGGACGGGATGGTATCCGTCGGCCCCCAGCAGATTGACCTGCCGTGCCAGCGCATGGCGCGGGTCGGCATCCATCGGCGTGCCGTCCAGTTCGTAGAGCGCCAGCCGCACTTCGCCGCGCGGCGGCGACGTCCAGGGCAGGGGCGCTAGGGAGCCGGCAACTGGCCAGGCGCGGCGGTCGGCATCGCCGTCCGACCAGACAAGGCCGGTTTCCTCAACGTCCTCGCCGGTGACGTCGAGGCCGAGAATGGAGCCCGGGAGGTGTCGGCCGGATCGGAAGATCGGCAACAGCTCGTGTCGGCGGATGATCTTGCCGCGCGCGATACCATTGAGATCGATCAGCACGAGATCGAAGGCGGTGATTTCCGGATGGGCGGCCAGAAACGCCTCTGCCTCGGAAATATCTGCGGCAGAGGCTGGGCGATTGGCGACATCACGGCTCATGCGGCGGCCCTCCGCTCAATAAGGCGCTCAAGCACTGTCGAGAAGGCATTGACGAGACCACCTGCCTGTTTTTCGGAGAGGGCAGGGCTGACGAGTACCATGTTGTGGAACGGCGTCAGTAGATAACCGAGGTTCAGCATCGAAAGATGCAGCGCCGCCTCGATCGTGTCCGATGCCGCGGCCCGCGCCTCTGCGGCGTTCTTGACCGGCAGGGCGGAGAAGACGACCTCCAGCCGCGCGCCCACGCGCGAGACGGTCCAGTCGAGCCCGGCGCCTGCGATGGCCGCCTTGAAGCCGGCCTCGATGCGGTCGGCATTGGCCTGCATCTTCGCATAGGCCTCCTCGGTCATGACGTGTTCGAGGCAGGCGCGCAGGCAGGCAAGCTGCAGCGCGCTGCCGGACAAAGTGGTGCCGATGCCGGAATGACCATGCCCGCTCTGCTCGCGCCGTATGACATGCAGCTTGTCGGAGATCGCCTGCGTCATGCCCCAGACGCTGACCGGCACGCCACCACCGATCGGCTTGCCCATGACGATAAGGTCCGGCTCGAGGCTGTGTACCTTCGTATAGCCTCCAAGCCCGGTGGAGATGGTGTGCGTCTCGTCGATGAGAAGCAGTGTGCCGGCCTCGCGGGTGAGGTGGCGCAGCGTATCGTGGAAGCCCGGAGCGGGCGGGATCATGCCGCAGTTCGTCATGACCGGTTCAGCGAGCACGCAGGCGATGTCGTTGGCGGCAAGCGCGTCGGCAAGTGCTGCTTCGTCGTTGAAGGGAATGGAGACCGTCAGTTCACCGAGATCGCGCACCTGCCCGAGCAGGTTACGTCGCGAGATGGTCTTGCCGTCGACGAGGTCGACCAGCGTATCGTCCACCGCGCCATGGTAGCAGCCATCGAAGACGAGCAGTTTGGCGCGGCCCGTGACTGCGCGGGCGACACGAATGGCGAAGCGGTTGGCATCGCTCGCGGTCGCACCAAGCTGCCAGCGCGGCAGGCCGAAGCACTCGACCAGCAGGCGGCCGACGACCTGCGCATCGGAGGAGGGCAGCATGGTGGTAAGGCCGCGCATGCCGGCATTCTTCAACGCCTCCAGCACGGGGGCAGGGCCGTGACCGAACATGGCGCCGGTATCGCCGAGGCAGACGTCGACAATGCGGTTGCCGTCGAGATCGACAAGTTCCACGCCGCTTGCCTGGTCCACGACGAGCGGAAAGGGTGTTGGCCAGTCGAGCATCCAGTGTTGCGGCACGCCATCGAAGAAGCCCGATGCCTCCTCGTCATGGGCCGCCGCGCAGCGCGGACGCCTTGCACGAAAAACCTCCGCTTCCGCCTCGATGAGCGCGCGTGCGCGCGCCTCCAGGTTCGCCCTCTCCATCCCGTTCTCCAGCAGGTCCATTAAAAATGTGATCACATATTGGTTGATGTGATTTCAAGTGTCAAACGGCAAGATGGCATGATGTTGAACATCCGTAGCAAGATCATGCGGCGAAGGGCGCGATTGAAATTTCGCGGTTTCCAGGCAGAATGCCGTTGAGGATGGAGGAGGGCGGACAATGCTCGAGCATGCTCTGCTTTATGATGCGCAAGGCCAGCCGCTCTTGAGCGGCAGGCTGAATGCGTCGCGCGACTGGTCGGAGGTCAATGCGTTCTGCCACCGGGTCTATATGCCGCTGGCGACCCGGCCGCTCGTCGCAGGCGCCGATCCCAACGCCACCTTGCGCACGCTGTCGATCGGCCGGATCGTGCTCAGCCGTTTCTGCTTCGGCGTGCCGACGCGGGCGGACGAATTCGATCCGTCGTCGGGCAATATCATCGTGGTCAACACCATGCGCGGCGGGGTGCGCCATCCGCTCACGGACGGGTCAGGTTTCGACACCGTCGCCGGAGACAGCTACGTCGTCGATTGCAGCCGCACCGACTACTGGAACATTGCCGATGGTGACGACCTCCAGTTCAACCTGACCATCCCGCACAAGCTGATGGAGGAGACGGCGCAGCGTTGGTACGGCTTCGTGCCCGAAGACGACCTGTGGAAGAAGCGGCTGGTTTTCGGCCGCGGCCACTCGCCGTGGCTCTCCCTTCTCGACTACGCAACCCTGTCGGTCGATGCGCAGAACAACCGCATCTCCAGTCCGCTCATCGAAAGGCGGATCGAGGAGACCCTTTGCCTGGAACTGTTGCGCGGCTGGGCGGAATGCTCGGGCCTCAATCTCGAGACGGGCGCGCGCGGCGCTGCACCGCGTTATGTGCGTGAGGCGGAGCGGCTGATGGAGGAGAGGGCGCATGAGGCGCCATCCGTCGCAGACATTGCCGCACAGCTTGGCATTTCCGCCCGAAGCCTTTCAGACGGTTTTCGGCGTTTTCGCGGTGTGACGCCGCATGACTATCTGACCGCCCGGCGGCTCGACGGGTTGCGCAAAGCGCTGGAGGAGGCGCCGCCCGGCCAGACGGTTTCGTCCATTGCCGGGGCGAGGGGATATGTGAACCTCTCCGCAATGACGGCCTTCTATCGGCAGCGCTTCGGCGAAACGCCGTCCCAGACATTGCGAAATCGCTTCGCCCGGATGTAGTGGCGCGACTGCATTTTGGTGCAGCGCCTTTGCACCGGACGTGTGGCCGCCGATCCGTTTCGGTAGCCGATTTGAGCGCATGCAACTGAATGCTTCCGATTTCGATGAGCGCCTTCCCGAATGGAGCAGGCGTCGCTCTGATTGCCGCCCGTTCCTCGTCTAGATTGCGCATGGGTGCCCGTGGGGCGCCTCACCATCCGGACAGGAGACGGGTTTGTGTGATCTTTGCAAAACCATGCTGAGGGGCGCGCCCCCGCGGGAGGATCTGATGAAAGCGCTTGTTTATTACGGCCCCGGGAAAAAAGACTGGGTCGAAAAGCCGAAGCCGGTCATTCAGGAAGCCACGGATGTCATCGTGAAGATCACGAAGACGACCATCTGCGGTAGTGACCTGCACATTCTCAAGGGCGATGTACCGAGTGTCGGCGAAGGGCGCACGCTCGGTCACGAAGGCGTCGGTATCGTCGACGACGTCGGCAGCGCCGTGCGTAACTTCCGCAAGGGCGATCCCGTGCTGATCTCCTGCATCACGTCCTGCGGCTCGTGCCCGAACTGCAAGCGCCAACTCTATTCCCATTGCGATGATGGCGGCTGGCAGCTCGGCAATACAGTCGATGGAACCCAGGCCGAATATGTTCGCATCCGCCACGGCGACAATTCGCTCTATCCGATCCCTGAGGGCGCGGATGAGGAAGCGCTCGTCATGCTGTCCGATATCCTGCCGACTGGTCTTGAAATCGGTGTTCAGGCGGGCGGCGTGAAGCCGGGCGATACGATCGCCATCGTTGGGGCCGGGCCGGTCGGCATGTCGGCACTGCTCACGGCGCAGTTCTACTCGCCGGGCAGGATCGTGATGATCGACATGGACCCGGCGCGCCTGGCGCTAGCCCGTCAGTTCGGCGCCACCGACACTGTTCAGGTTGGCGAAGAAGATGCCGCGTCTCGGATCATGGATATGACCGGCGGCCAGGGCGTCGATGTGGCGATCGAGGCGGTGGGCGTTCCCGCGACCTTCGACATCTGCCAGAAGATCGTCTCGGCCGGCGGCAAGATCGCCAATGTCGGCGTTCACGGCAAGCCGGTGGAACTGCGCATTGAGGATCTCTGGATCAAGAACATCAACATCTCGATGGGCCTCGTAAACACCAACACGACGCCGATGCTGCTGAAGACGGTGAAAGCCGGAAAGTTCGATCCCGGCAAACTCATCACGCACCGCTTCCGGCTCGACCAGATCCTTGACGCCTACGACGTATTCGGCAACGCCGCCCGCGAAAAAGCGATGAAAGTCATCCTCGCGGCCTGACAATCAAACCACGGCAGCCCGCCATGCGCCGATCGGGCACTGGCGGGCTGCTCGCCTCAGTCGGCGACATCTTGTGTGTTCCATAATACAGATTACGCGATCTTTGTGTGTAGCCGCAAAGTTGAAGTGTCCTGATTCTGCAAAGTTGGAATGTCACTCTCCCCGGGGCCTGAATGATGCCTGGGAGATTGCAGATGGGATTGATAGCGATGAGCGAGCGCGATCTGCAACGGATCGAGATTTTGTCGAAGGTGGTTGCCGGCCGGATGACCACAGTGTCGGCGGCGCATGTGCTTGATCTGAGCGAGCGCCAGGTGCGCCGGCTGCTGGAGCGTATACGGACTGGCGGCGCGGCTTCGATCCGGCACAAGGCGATTGGTCGGCCCTCGAACAACCGGATCAGCGACCGGGTTCGCGATTATGCAATGACGCTGGTTCGCGAACGCTATGCGGATTTCGGACCGACATTGGCGACGGAGAAGCTGGCCGAGCGCGATGGACTGCGTGTATCGCGCGAGACGGTGCGCAGTTGGATGGCTGATGCCGGCCTCTGGCTGTCGCGCAAGCAACGCCGGACGTTTCATCGGCCGCGGTTACGGCGAGAAGCCTATGGCGAACTGGTGCAGATCGACGGCTCGGAGCATCGCTGGTTCGAGGATCGCGGACCGTCTTGCTCGCTGCTGGTATTTGTCGACGATGCGACTGGCAGGTTGATGCAGCTGCGCTTCGTGCGTTCCGAAAGTGCCTTCAGCTATTTCGAGGCATTGGAGCTGTATCTCAAGCGTCATGGCGCGCCGGTTGCCTTCTATTCGGACAAGCATTCAGTGTTCCGGGTGGCGAAGAAGGATGCCAGGGGTGGTCAGGGCATGACCCAGTTCGGGCGTGCGCTCTGCGAGCTAAATATCGAGATTCTCTGTGCAAATTCGAGCCAGGCCAAGGGTCGGGTCGAGCGGATGAACCGGACGCTGCAGGATCGCCTGGTCAAGGAGCTCAGGCTTTCTGGCATCGGCAGCATGGAGGCGGGCAATGCGTTCTTGCCGGGCTTTATAGAGGACTACAACGCGCGTTTTGCAGTCGTCCCTGCCCGTCCCGACAATCTGCATCTGCCGCTGAATATGGCGCCGGATCGGTTGACTGAGATCCTGTGCAAGCGCGAGCAGCGCTATGTCGGATCGCAGCTGACGTTTTCGTTCGAGCGCAAGCGGATCATGCTGGAGGAGACCGCGGTGACGCGTGGCCTGGTTGGCCGTTATGTCGAGACCTATGCCTATGCGGACGGTCGGCTTGATGTGCGATGGAAGGGACATTCCCTGCCCTATCAGGTGTTCGACAAGGACCAGCGGGTGACGCATGCGGCAATCACCGAGAACAAGCGGCTCGGTGATGTCCTGGCATATATCAAGGAGCGTCAGGACGAGCGCCCGGCGCCTGACGTGAAGAACAACAGCGATAAGAATGGATACATCAAACGCGGGCGTGGACCCGGTCGTCGGAAAGACTTCACGACCGATCCGGTTGTGATTGCGCGGCGGCAGAAAGCACTGTCGCAACAGCCGGCTGCGGAGTGAGGCGTCTCAAAGCTAAAGCCGAAGAGATGTGTCAACCACCCGCCCCGATCTGATCTTGCAAGCGGGATCAGCCGCTCAGATCGGGGCTGGTCGGTGTTGCGTGTGGTGACATGCGGACATTTCTACTTTGCAAACCCGCGGACATTCCAACTTCCCAGCCACATTGTGTTCGGCGCATATGCTTCACCTGAGCGAGCGCCAGGTGCGTCGGCTGCTGAAGCGCATGCGGAACTGGCGGCGCGGCTTCACGAGCCGATGCGTAGCGCATCCGCACCTTTTGCCTGCAACGCCTCGATCGATTCCAGACCCATGAGAGCAAGGTTGATTGTCATTTCGCTTTCCAGGATGCTCAGCATCCTCGCAATGCCGGCTTCGCCGCCGGCGGCGAGTGCGAAGGCGTAGGCTCTGCCAAGCAGGACGCCAGAGGCGCCAAGCGCCAAAGCCTTCAGGATGTCAGAGCCGCGGCGGAAACCGCTGTCGATGAGCAATTCGAGCTCGCCCCGCGTCCTATCGGCAATTTCTGGCAGGACGCTGATCGTCGATGCGGCGGAATCAAGTTGTCGTCCCCCATGGTTGGAAAGCACGATCGCGTCGGCGCCAACCTCGCGGGCCTTCATAGCATCATCCGGTTCGAGAATGCCCTTGATGACGAGCTTGCCCTTCCAGCGGTCGCGAAGCCATTCGATCTGCGCCCAGTTCAGCGTCTTGTCTATCCTGCGCGACAGGTTGGCTGCCTGCTCAAGAGCGCCTTTGCCGAATCCCGGCTTGCGGGCGAGAATCTCGACCGCCGGCGTGCCGGCCCGCAGGATGTCGTAGCACCAGAAGGGTCTGGTCGCCATGTTAGCGAGCATCCTCGGCGTCGGACGCGTTGCCGCGCGAAAGCCATTCCTGACATCCTTCTCGCGGATTCCCGTAATGGCCGTGTCAACCGTTACGAACAGTGCACCCGCCCCGGCCCGTTCGGCGACCGTCAGCAGTTCCTCCGTCAGACCCTTGTCGTTGAGGACATAGAGTTGGAAGTCCCGGTTGCCGCCTGCGGCGCGCGCGACCGTCTCGATGGATTTGAGCGAAAACGTCGACAGGCAATAGGCAACGCCCGCTTTCGCCGCGGCCTTGGCGGCGAGAATATCGCCCTCGCCGCGGTAGAGACCGAGATAGCCGACAGGTCCAAGCATCAGCGGCAAGGACGAGCGGCGCCCGAGGAACGTCGTCGTGAGATCCTGCGTGTCATGGCCTGTCAGGACGTTTTGCCGGAGGGCGATCCCGTCGAAATCCCTGCGGTTTCGCCTTAGCGTTTCTTCTCCGAAACTGCCGCCGTCGATATAGTCGAAGAAAATCTTCGGTAGACGTCGCTTCGCGGCAAGGCGGAAATCGTCGACATTCACGATCATCTTTCGTCAATCCTGTCCATGGCGGCACTCAGTACCGGTACGGTATCCCTGTTATACGTCAGCACGGGGATCTATCGCGTCGAAGAACTCGGTCAGGAAATCCGGCCCCGCCACAGGTTCACTGCCGGCCATGACGGCCAGGGAGAACCCGATCAACGAAGAGACCGGGTTATGAGTCGTTGCACCGGCCCGCAGGTTCATCACCAGGGTCGGGCAAAGGAAGAGGCCGAGCTTCACCACTCGGCGCCAGTCATCCGGCAGCATCCCACGCATGTGGAGCGTCTTGAGAAGAGGCTTCCACATGTCGGCGGCCTTTACGCCGAGTAGGTCCTTTCGCACCGGGCTCGGCGCCCAGTTCATCGTCACATCGAGCACGCCGTCAGAAAACGCGGCCCTGGCCTCGTATGTGTCCGCCGCCAACGCGGGGTCGTAGAGCCAGAGGGGATGCGCAAGCACGTTGTGGAACGTGGTCTTTACCTCGGCCAGCAGCGTGGGGATATGTTCGCCTGCGAAAGCGGGGTCGAAGAACGACAGGGAGGCCTCCTCCCCTCTTTCCGAGTACCAGACATTGGCATTATGTGCATCGCCATGCGCCGTCACCCCGCCCGCATCCGCAAGCCTGCTAGGAGCGATGCGAGCATGAGCCGCCGCGAACAGATCGCCGACAGTTTCGGCATATTCAATGCCATTGATGCAGAAGTGCGCTTTCGAGAACGTGTCCCAGGAAAGGGACGTGCCTGGAAATGCGAAGTCCTGGTCGACGTAGAAATTTTTGAACCGCCCCCCTGGAAAGGCGCCCGTTGCTGGATCGATCAGGCGTTCGAAGAAGAGGCGGTTTATGGGTTCTGCGGCCGCCTGATCGGGTGTGATCGGGTGCAACGTCTCAAGGTAGACGTCGAGAACCTCACGGCTGAGCTTTCGCTCGGCCGCAACGGCCTTGGCGCGACGCTGCAGATCATCCTTCAGATCGAGCTCGCGCAGGACGTCGGAGAAACGGGGATCGCGGCGGCGGCGATAGACCAGGATCTGCTCGCCGGGAAGGACGGACATCAGGACTGGCTGATCCACCGGGAGGCCGGCCTTGGCGAGAATGTCGGCGCGGTAGTATTCGCCGCTCATTGCTTCTTCACCCTCCTCCTGGTGGAACTTGAAGAAGAACTCGCCCTCCCCCGTATCGAAGAAGCCGTTCAGCGAGTTGAGGCTGTATTGGTCGTAGTTGATCGTCACGTTGCGAGCGTCGAGCTTGAACAGGTCGCGCAGCAGATCCGTCAGCAAGGCTTCCGCCGTGCCATCCCGGCTTTTCGCGTGATGCCGGATATCGGCTGTACGGCTGGATTGGGCAGTCATGCTATTGCTCCCGGCGCATTGCATCGCTTGCGGACCGGGACGGAGCCGGCCCAATGTTATCATCTGGCCCGGGCGTGCCGGACCCAACTTCACCCAAGTTCGACAATCGACTTGAGCTTTGAGGCGCCGCCATCAAGGAGTTTCCGGTAGGTATCTGGAATGTCGTCCAGGGTGGCGATCGGATCGCAGAGGCGCTCCAGACTTGGTGCGAGAGTAGGCAGGAGTGACACCGCTTCTGGCAACTCTTCGTTGAAGGCATGGCATCCGAGAAGCCCGATCTCCCGTTCGACGAGGAGGTTGGGATCGAGATCGATCCGGCCATGGCTTATGCCCACGAGCGCAAAGGCCCCGCCTCCGGCCAGAAGATCCAGGCCGGCGCGGATCGCCTGCCCGCTCCCCGTCGCATCCAGCGCATAGCGCAGACGTCGGTCGCCCAACGCGGCAGAGATCGAGGCCTGCTCGAGCGCAACGCGGTGACCGCCCGTCACATCCTCGACAAGCGCCAGCCTGCTGGCATTTAGATCGGCGAGAAGGAGCGGACCGTCATGGAGCCGGGACAGCAGCAGCGCGCTGAGGCCACCAATGGTGCCACATCCGATGACCAAAACAGGTTCTCCGGCAGGCAGGGCAAGCCGTCGCACGGCATGCAGCGAAACCGCGAGCGGCTCCGCCATCGCAGCCACGCGGGGCGCAAGTGCCCTGTCATGACGCACCACAAGCTTTGCCGGAAGTTGGGTCTTCTCCGCGAAACCGCCGTCGCATACTTCGCCGACGAAGCCGAGTTTCTCGCAGATATGGGGCCGGCCGCTCAGGCAAGCCGCGCACGCGCCGCACCAGACGCGCGAGTCAGCGGAAACGTAGTCTCCGACCATTAGCTCGGTTACGCCCGCGCCCACGGCGATGATCTCGCCGCAGAACTCGTGGCCTGCGGTGGAAGGACGGCGGCTGATCCACTGGCCCGTGCGGAAATTGTGCAGGTCAGAGCCGCAGATGCCAGCCGCGCGAACCTTGAGGTTCACATAGCCCGGCGGCGGGGGCGGCGGCGGTTCCACCTCTTCCACCCTCAGATCCAGCGCATCGTGAAGCCTCACCGCCTTCATCGGCTCAGCCCTTCTTGGTCAGGTACTGCTCGCGCAGTGGCGACACGGCGTTGGCATGCGACGAGAACCCTTCGTAGACCGCCAGCTTGTGGGCATGGCCGGCAAACAGTGGATAGGCGCTCTTTGTGACGTAACCGATAGAGCTGCGCTTGACAAAATCGTTTACCGAAAGTGGCCCGAAGGTGCGCGCCCAGCGGCTCGTCGGGAGAACGGCATTCGGCCCGAGTGTGAAGTTGGCGATGCTGACGGGCGTATGAGGACCCATGAGGATCTCAGCTGCCTCGGTGATATGGCCGAGATGGGCGAACGGGTCTTCGGAGAGGATTTCCAGATGTTCCGGCGCATAGGCGTTCACGAATTCGTAGCTCTCCTCAAGCGACGATGTAAGGACGATCCCGCCGTTCTTTCCGGTCAGAACCGTGGTGGAGAAGCCCACACGTTGCTCCGTCATACGCGACCAATGGTCCGGAAGGGAGGCGAGCGCTTCTTCCGCGACACGACGGCTGTGCGTGACGAGATAGGCGGAGGAATCGGGGCCGTGCTCGGCTTCGATGAGAAGGTCCATCGCTGCGAGGCCGCCGTTGACGGTGTCGTCGGCGAAGATCATGCCTTCTGACGGGCCTGCGGGCAGGCCGGTGTCGATGACGCCGGCCAGCAGGCGTTTGGCAGCCACTACCCAAGGACTGCCGGGGCCGACGATCTTGAGCGCCGGTTTGATCGTTTCGGTCCCGTAGGCGACGGCGGCCACGGCCTGCGCGCCGCCGACCTTGTAGACTGTTTCCACGCCGGCGATGCGGGCGGCCACGAGCGTGGCGGCATCGACGGTGCCGTCAGGTCCGGGAGGCGTCACGATGGCAAGGTTCGGAACCCCGGCGACGACGCCGGGTACCGAGGTCATCATGGTGACGGAGGGAAAAGAGCCCTTGCCGCGCGGGACATAGAGCGCGACAGAGGAAATCGGCGTGAACCGGTCGCCTGCAAAAGCGCCTGGGCGGATTTCCTTCAGCCACATGGCTTCCGGCTTCTGCTCTTCATGGAAAATGCGAATGTTCTCGACGCCGAACTCGATCGACTTGATGACGTCGGCATCGACCTTCTTGAAGGCATCGTCGAACTCCGCAGGCGTGACCTTGATGTCCTTCTCGGTGATATCGGCCTTGTCGAGGTCGCGGCCGAAGCGAGCGACGGCGGCATCGCCTTCCGTTCGGACCGCTTCGATGATCGGCTGCACCTTTTCGATGAAACCGGAAATATCGGTTTCTGAGCGACGAAGAAGGGCTGCCTTCTGCTCGGCGTTGAGCCTTGCATAGTCATGGAAGGAGACATTGGTCATTTCGTTTTCACCTTGATTCCGACGGACGGGGTCATTTGGATTTGAGGAAGATATCGAGGCCGACGAGCCGGTCGAGCAGCGTAATCGCGATGCCGGCGCAGACGATGAACACGACCGAGATTGCGGCAAGATCGGGCGTGATGATCGAGCGGATTGAGTTGTAGATCTGCACGGGAAGTGTGACGCTTCGCGCGTCCACGAGAAGCAGGCTGACCAGGAACTCGTTGAGCGCGAGAATGAACATCAACAGCGAGCCGGTGATCACACCGGGCAGCACGGCCGGCAGCGTAATATAAAGGAATCGCTGGAGCGGCGGTGCGCCGCAATTAGCGGCTGCAAGTTCAAGGTCCTCGTTCAGGTTGCTCGCACTGGCCGTAACCGCCCAGATCATGAAGGGCAAATTGATCACGCAGCAGGCGATGCCGACCGGCCAGAGCTGGCCGAGCACGCCCATATTGCCGAACACGAGCATCATGCCGATGCCGGACCCGATCAGCGGGATCGTGAAGGGCAGCAGCAGGTAGATCTGAATCGCCTTCTCGAAACGCACCTTGTACTTCGCGAGCGCGATCCCGGCGAGCGTGCCAACCGGAATGGAGACGACGGTGCAGATCGCCGAGACGATCAGGGAGCGTATGAAGGCCTGCCGCAGGTCAGAGGCGCCGAGGATCGCGCCGTACCACTTCACGGAAAGGCCCTGCGGTGGAAAGGTAATCATATTTCCGGCGGTGAAGGACGCGCCGAGAACCACAATCGTCGGGGCTGAGAGCAGGATCAGGGCGATTGCGACGAACGTCCATATGACGATGGTCTTGCTGCGGCTGCCGATCATTTGCGGCCTCCCGTCATGGCAAGCGTTCCTGCGCCGAACACGGCAAAGACCACGCCCACCATGATAGAGCCGACGGCAACAAGCATGAGCGAGAGTGCGGCTCCGAGACCCTGGTTGGACGTGCGGAAGAACTGGTCGTAGATGGCGTTGGCGATGAAGTCCTGCGAGCCGCCGCCGAGGATCGCCGGGATGGCGAAGTCCGTGAGCGAAAGCGTCATGACCACCAGTCCCGCACCGACGAGGCCCGGTCGCGCCAACGGGAGTACAATATGCCGGAAAGTGCGTACCCAGTTGGCGCCGAGCGATCCGGCGGCTGATTCCAACTCCTCGGGAATGGCCGTCAGTGCCGGGGCCAGCATCAGTACCGCGAAGGGCAGCATGTACTGGATGAGGCCGAAGAGCACGGCTGGATAGTTGTAGAGCAGGCGCACCGGCGGCACACCGACGAGGCCAAGCGCTTCATTCACCATGCCCTGGTTGCCAAGGATGATCAGCCAGCCGTATGCGCGCACAACCTGACCGATGAAGAATGGAAGAAACAATGCGACGAGCAGGAATTTGCGCAGCCCGGAAGATTGTGTGCGGACCATCAAATAGGCGTAAGGCAAGGCGAAAAGCAGCGTGATGACGGTGACGATGACCGACCCCATGAGGCTGCGGCTGGCCACGACGGCGAAGAAGCCCGAGGTGATCGCCTGCCTGTAGTTCTCCAGGCTGTAATCTTCGGAAAACAGGAAGGTGCTGGTGTCGAGAACGCGTAGGCTTGCATCTCCGATCTGGAAAAGGCCGAGCACGAGCAATCCGACGAGCACCACGGCGGGGAGAAGCATCAGATAGGGCAGCAGCCTGTGCAGGCTCGCGGGCCAGATGCGGGCACAGACGTTCTCGAGCATATCCATGACGCGCCACGTCAGAGGATATGCGACACGGGAGTTTCGCATGACGGTCTACCTTGTTGGAAGAGCCCCGCCGCCGGCAAGGTCGGCCGGCGGCGGGTCGCGCAGGATCAGCCCTGCATGATTTCCTTGAACTTCGCGAACCAGACGCTTTCGTTTTCGACCTGCACCTTGGACGAGATGCGGATCAAATGCTTGAAGGCCTCTTCCGTCGTCGGATAGGACGGATCGTTCGCGAGGTCGGCAGGCGGCGTGAGGCCCGGGACCACGCCAGGGAGCCCAAGCCCGTCGAGCCATACCTGCTGCGCTTCCTTGTCAAGGGCGTGGTTGATGTACTGCTTGGCCCAGTACAGTTCGTTCTCCGGCAGGCCCTTCGGGATCCAGAGGCCGTCCGTATCGAACTTGGCCCCCTCCTCCGGCACGACCCATGCGAGCTCGATGCCGTTCTTCTTGGCTTCACGGGCATTCGTGGAAATCGTGCAGGCGGCGTCGATTTCGCCCTTCTGGAACCAGGTCGTGAAGTCAGGATCTTCACCGAGCAGCGGCTGCTGTTCCTTGATCTTGGCAATAAAATCCCAGGCCGGCTGCATGTTGCCGGGGATGTCCTCGAGCTTGCCGCCGCCGGCGACCTGGGCCGGGAAGTGGAACCCGATGCCGTCGTTGTAAAGCGCGATGCGGCCCTTCAGCTTCGGGTCGAGCAGATCCTTCCACGACGTCGGCGGACCGTCGGGGAATGCCGAGGGGCGATAGGCCAGAACGTAGACGTAGCCATAGGTGTTGACGATCGGATAGCCATCCAGGCCAACCGGCTTTGCCAGATCGGTGGTGTTCTTCAGGTTGGGCAGGTCGGAAAGGTCTTCCGTCACGCCGCGCAACGCCGATTTGGTGGCGTTCGTCGTGGTGTCCCAGTTGACGTGGATCGGCGGTACACGCTTTTGCGCGACAGCGGCCCAGACCTTCGGCTGAATTTCATTATCTTCGGTCAGATCATGACGAACGGCGATACCCGTCATCTTGGTGAAGCTGTCGGACACGCCTGCCTTCAGGCTGTCGACCCAGCTTCCGCCCCAGGCGCGAACGATGATTTCTGATGGTTTTTCCGGCTCCTGCGCGAAGACGCGTGTGGCGCCGAGCGGAGAAAATACGGTGGCTGCCCCTGCAGCGGCGATCGTGCCGAGAACCGAACGACGGCTCACGGGCATCGAGAGAAGTTTTTGGTCGGACATGCTGTTCTCCTCAATTCGGGCTATGGTTATTGCCAAAGACGTGCATGTCCTTGGGATTCCAGCCGACAAGGACCCTCTCGCCCGGCAGGAATTGCGTGTGACCGATGGGATCGTGGTCGAAGACTCGGAAGGACACGCCGCCGAGTTCGGCAACGTTCACCTCGTAGACCATCCGCTCACCTTCGAAAATAGCGTCGATGATTTCGCCCGGAAAGCGGAACGTCAGGTCAGCCAGCTTTTCGGGCGCCGCAGCGACGCGGATCTGCTCGGCACGGATTGCGCCCGAGCAGGACATTCCCGCCTTGATTTCCGGGCCTGAGCCGACGGAGATGCCGCTGAGTTCGTGTCCCGCGCAACGAAAAGCCACCTCGTTTCCGGAAACGGAGGTTGCGGGTCCTTCCAGGAAATTTGTGACGCCGATGAAGTTCGCGACGAACGCATTCTGCGGCGTGCGGTAGGCCGCGACCGGGTTCGCCCGCTGCTGGATCAGGCCGTCGTTCATCACGATCACTTCGTCGGAAACCACCATTGCTTCCCGCTGATCGTGCGTGACGTTGATCGTCGTGACCCCAAGCTCCTTCTGGATGCGGCGGAATTCGAGCTGCATCTCCTCCCTCAGCTTGACGTCCAGCGCTGCCAGCGGTTCGTCGAGAAGGAGCAGGTCGGGTTCGAAGACAAGGGCGCGGGCGATAGCGACGCGCTGCTGCTGGCCGCCGCTCATCTCATGAATGCGGCGTGAGCCGAAGCCGCCCAGTTTGACCAGTTCGAGATATCGTTCCACCTGATCGGCGATGGTCCGGGCATCATGCCGGCGCATCTTTAACGGAAAGGCGACGTTTTGTGCCGCCGTCATGTGCGGAAACAGGGCAAGTTTCTGGAAAACCATGCCGATGACGCGCTTGTGTGGTGGCACGGCGCTGACCGGCTGGCCGCCGATAAAGATTTCGCCGGAGGTCGGCTTGCCGAAGCCTGCAATCAGCCGGAGCAGCGTGGTCTTGCCCGAGCCCGAAGGTCCAAGGATAGTCAGGAACTTGCCTTTGGGGACGTCGAAGGAAGCATCGCGGACGGCGTAGAAATCGTCGTAGCGCATGCTAACATTCTTGACTGAAACGGCGGCCTGCGCGGCTGCGCTCTCCCGCGCACCATTTGAAAGGTTCATTCAGTCCCCCTTGATATTCTTTTCATTCAAGCTCTCGGAACGTGGCTACCGTAAGAGGTCAGGTATTCATGTATATACATAATTGGCCTCCATGTGTCAATCTTTTAAGCTGTTTTCGCCGATGCATAAAAGTTGTGCAATTGCGAATTTTAAGCCCGTTGTTTTGCTTTTTCCTGGTCAAATAGAAGCGAGAAAGCCGCCGTCTACCGGTATGCAGTGCCCCGTAACATAGGCGGATGCCTCGCTGCAAAGGAACACGACAGCGCCGCCGATATCATCATCCTTCCCGAAGCGCCGCTGTGGGATTTTCGATATCATTCGGTCCTGCCAGTTGGCGTCCTGATAGAAATCGTCCGTCATGGCGGTGCGGAAATAGCCCGGCGCTATGGCGTTCACCCTGATGCCTGCGGTCGCCCATTCTGACGCCAGCGCCCGCGTCATGCCCAACAGACCGGATTTGGAGGATGTGTAGGGAACAGCGGTCGGAATGCCTACATAGGATGTCAGCGAGCAGAGATTGACGATGCTTCCGCCTTCCCCTTGCTCCGAAAGAGCCCGCGCCACCGCTTGCGACCAGAAGAACGCGCCCTTGAGGTTGGTATCGACGATGGCGTCCCAGAGGGTCTCGTCCACATCGACGGACGGGCTGACATTCTCGAAGCCGGCATTGTTTACCAGGATGTCGATCCGCCCGAATACTTCCCGGCAGCGCGCGACGGTGGTGGCGATGGACGTGAGGTCCCGCACGTCCTGGGCTCCCACATGGCATTTGCGGCCCCGGTCCACGATCTTGGTTCGTGTCTCCACGAGAGAGGCCTCGCTGCGCGCCGTGATGAACAGGTCGGCGCCCGCCTCCGCCAGCGCTACGGCAATGGCTTGTCCCAGTCCGCGGCTTGCGCCGGTCACGATCGCGACCTTGCCCGTCAGCGAAAATATCGATCGGCCCATAAGCGCCTCCCTGCGTCGATCAGTCACAATGAAACACCATTTCCAAATTATGTCTATACATGTTCTTTGTGTTCTTCATGTCTATACATAATGCATGATCCGTGCATTATGCTCCACACACAAGATGAGGAGCCCCGATATGAGCGAGCGCGTACTTCCCGTAAGAACCGAAATGGAGCGAATTCCGCCCTATAATTCAGGCCTTACCCTGGCGGAAGTGCGCTCCACCTATAAAGTGGAGACCATATCCAAGCTCGGGTCGAACGAGAACCCGCTTGGCGCATCGCGGAACGTCACCGATTGCCTCACATCATCCGGGGATCTTTTCCGCCTTTACCCGGATCCGCAGGGACGCGCGCTCTGTGAGGCGCTTTCCGCTAGGTTCGGGGTGGCGCCTGAACAGATCGTGCTTGGCAATGGGTCAGAGGATCTCATCGGCGTGATCTGCCGGGCGACGGTCCGCGCCGGCGACGTCGTTACCACGCTTTACCCCTCCTTTCCTCTCCATGAGGACTACGCCGTCCTGATGGGCGGAAATGTCGAACGCATCACGATCGGGCCGGATCTCGAAGTCGACCTCCCTGCTCTTCTGGCCGCGGCCCAGCGCGCGCCGCGCATGATCATGTTCTCCAACCCGATGAACCCGGTCGGCTCGTGGCTGCGCCGCGAGGGCATGCAACAGATCATTGATGCGGTATCCGACGAGACGCTTCTGGTGATCGACGAGGCCTATGTCGAATATGCCGAAGGCCCCGACTATGTTTCGGCGCTCGAGGACCTCAAGGCCAGTTCCAGGAATTGGGTCATTCTTCGCACTTTCTCAAAGGCTTATGGGCTTGCCGGGCTCAGGATCGGCTTCGCGATCGCCGGAGACCGGCGGATGGCGGACTACTTGAACCGCGCCCGCACGCCCTTCAACACGAACGCCATCGCCCAGGCAGCTGCACTCGCCGCGCTCGATGACGACACGCATCTTCAAGAGACCGTCAACCTTGCGATCCGTGAACGCGAGCGTGTCGAACGCGTGCTCGTTTCCCGAGGCTACCGGGTTGCGCCATCGCGCGGCAATTTCCTGTTCTTCGATTGCGGCGGTAACGCCGTGCAATTCGGCGAGATGCTGCTCGGCAAGGGTGTCATCACGAAACCCTGGAAGCAAGAAGGCTTCGAAACGTTCGTGCGCGTCAGCATGGGCCTCGCATCCGAGAACGATCATTTTCTCGCGTCTCTTCCGCAATAAGGAGCCTGTCCGTCAGCCAGACGAGGCGGGCGTGAAGGTCGCCACGACAGCGTGCTTTTCGGCAGGATAGGTGAAGCGGACGACGGTGACCGGGCCTTGGTCGCTCCATGTTCGCCTCTCCACTACAAGGCATGGCGAGCCCTTGGCTATGTCAAGGCGCCGGGCGATGTCAGCGTCGGCGGCGATCGAATAGATCTTGTGTTGCGCCGTCGTCCAGGGAACCTGCAGGCGCAGCCATTGTCCGGGCGGAATGTGCGTGAAATCGACTGCCCGGGCTTTCGGCACGACGTCGAGATTGATCAACCGATGCTCCCAGCAGAACGGCGCATCGCCGGCAAAATGTGTGCAGGCGATTTCCTCCACGTCGATGGTTTTCGACAAGCCGAAACGCGCCAGGTCGTCTTCATTCGCGTTGCGGGCCGATCGGGCCACAAGCTTGAAAGCATATTTCTGCTTGAGCGCGAGAACCTCGACTTCGATGTCATGGATTTCGAGGATGGCAGCCTGCGCGTTCGGTTGCTTCACGAAGGTGCCCGTCTTGCGATGCCGCTCGATCAGGCCAGCGTCCGCCAGCCTCGTCAGCA
This sequence comes from Shinella sedimenti, assembly GCF_022601905.1. Lineage (NCBI taxonomy): Bacteria > Pseudomonadati > Pseudomonadota > Alphaproteobacteria > Hyphomicrobiales > Rhizobiaceae > Shinella > Shinella sedimenti. The sequence goes on along the minus strand of NZ_JAKVIN010000007.1, from coordinate 295,520 downwards.
CCTTGTTCACGGTCATGCGCGAAACGTTATAGGATTTCGCAAGGTCGACCTCGAACGGAAGCTTGAAGCCCGGCGGCCAATCGCCGGACACGATGCGTTTTTCAATGTCGGTCAGTATCTGTTGGTGCAGGCTGGCAGCGGAAGATTTCTTGGGCTTCATTCGGTGACCATACGTTTAACGCTGCGACAACTGTAACGTTCAATGGCACGAAGTGATCTGGCACGCCAAGCAATTAATACGCGCATATAGCCCGTTCCGGCAGGGCGCAGATCATGCGGCGCCATCCGGCGAGATTAGGCTCAAGGCGCACTCACCTTCCTATGGAAGAACTTGCCTCTGTGACAGAAAGACGGGTTGCGGACAACTGGGCTCGCCCGTATCTGATCTTGTCTTGATACGCGTTCTTCCGGGGAGGAAATCAGGTGGGCCTGTCGCAAAATCTCGTTCGTCGGCTAGAAAATCCGGCTTTGTTCCAGGCCATTGCCGATGGCGCAGGCGCGGCAACGTTCGAGGTGTTCAATCCGTCGACGGGGGAGGTCCTTGCGACGCTTCCGGATATGGGCGCGGACGAAACGCGGGCGGCCATCGAGCGGGCCGCCGTCGCACAGACAGAATGGGCCGCGCAGACCGCGCGCGAGCGCTCTGATACGCTGTGGCGCTGGCACCAGCTGATCGTGCAGCATACCGACGATCTCGCCATCATTCTCACCGCCGAGATGGGCAAGCCGCTTGCGGAAGCGAAGTCCGAAGTCTCGCACGCCGCCGCCTACCTGCAATGGTATGCCGAAGAGGCGAACCGCATCTACGGCGAAACGATATCGGCCCCTTCGCGGGACCGGCGCATGATGGTCATCAAGCAGCCGATCGGTGTCGTGGGTGCCATCACGCCCTGGAATTTTCCGGCCTCGATGGTGGCCCGCAAAATTTCACCCGCACTTGCTGCCGGGTGCACGGTTGTCCTGAAGCCCGCCGAGCAGACGCCGCTCGTCGCCGGCGCCATGTTTGCGCTCGCCGAGAAGGCCGGATTCCCAGAGGGCGTGGTCAATCTCATCTACGCGTCGGAGGGCGATGCGGTCGGCCGCGAGCTTTGCAGTCATCCGAAGGTGCGCAAGATCAGCTTCACCGGCTCGACGGAGGTCGGACGCCTGCTGATGCGTCAATGTTCCGACCAGGTGAAGAAGCTCAGCCTGGAGCTTGGCGGCAACGCACCCTTCATCGTTTTCGACGATGCGGATGTGGATGCCGCGGTCGATGGCGCCATCCAGGCGAAGTTCCGCAATGCGGGGCAGACCTGCGTTTCGGCCAATCGGCTCTATGTCCAGGCCGGTGTCCATGACGAGTTCGCCCGCAAGTTCACCGAGCGGGTCGGGACGCTGTTGGTCGGCGACGGCTTCGACCCGGCCGTCTCGATTGGACCGCTGATCGATGACCGCGCGCTCGCCAAGATCGAGGCGCATGTCGCCGACGCCGTGGCCAAGGGCGGAAGCATTCATTGCGGTGGCCGGCGGTATGACGGCGTGGGCACCTTCTATGCGCCCACGGTCCTGACCGATGTCACGCATGATATGCGCGTTGCTCAGGAAGAAACCTTCGGCCCCCTCGCCCCGATCATCCGTTTCGAGGATGCGGACGCCGTCGTGCGGGAGGCGAACGATACGATCTATGGGCTCGCCGCCTATTTCTACGCTTCAAACCTCAGCCGTGTCTGGCGGGTTGCCGAGGCGCTGGAATACGGCATGGTCGGCATCAATACCGGGCGCATGTCCTCCGAAGCCGCGCCCTTCGGCGGCGTCAAGCAGTCGGGCATGGGCCGCGAAGGATCCCGCCACGGGCTGGAGGATTATCTCGAGATGAAGTATCTCTGCATGGGCGGGATTTGACGGACGGGGTCAGCAGGCACCCTGCCCTGTTTCCTTCCGTTAGGTGAGACCGGCAAGCGCGGGGATGTCAAAATTCAGCGCTGGCGAAGCCGATAGAATGTGGATGGCCTGCCGAACCGCCTAAAGACGGCACGGCGCTGCGGGTATCGGACTGCGTCTGAAACCGTCGAAAAGAATCTATACAGTATCTATAGAATGTGATTTTTTACCCGCGTGAACCTGTGCGACCTGAAACCACCTTCGGCAAGGAGCAGACGACATGGGTACGATTTCGTCGACGCTCGACCATCCCTCGCGCCCGGCAGCCGTCATCGGCACGGAGGACGAGGCCTTAACGATCATCCGCGCCCTTGCGGATGTGTTCGGCGGTGCCGCCAGTGAGCCCGGCACGGCCGAGTTGCGGCTGGAACTGCTTTCGCGCTCCGGCCTCTTCGGCATATCCGTACCCACCGACAATGGCGGCATCGATGTTTCCAACACCGTGCTTGCGACGGTCTGCTGCGAGGCTGCGGCGCGCTCAGCCCCGCTTGCCGAAATCCTGGCGGCGCATTTCGTCGGGCTGGAATGCCTGCGCAGTCATGGAACGGAGGGGCAACGAAAGACCGTGTTCGCCGCCGCGCTCGCCGGGGCACGTGTCGCGCGGGGCGCCGCGCGGTCGGGTGAAGCCCTGCCGCTCGTTTCGAATGGCGTTGTGTTGCGGCTTGGCGGCGAGGTGTTCTGCACGCCGTGCGCCCGCCATGCCGATTGGATGCTGCTGCCCGTGCAGACCGGCGGCCGGGCTGTGAAGCTTCTGCTGCCCGTTCGCTCCGAGGGCGTGCATTTTGTTGCAAATACCTGCGAGCCCGCGCCGGGAGCCGCGCAGGCGGCCGAACATGTCCTGTTGAAGGATGTCGCGGCGGAGCCTGATTTCCTGCTTCAGGCGACGGGCGACGCGGCGTCCGTCGGGGTTCCCCGTTCGCTCAGCCTGCTTCTGGAGGCGGCGTGCCGGCTGGGTGCTGCGAGGGGCGTTCTGGAACGGCTTCTGGATGCGGGCGCCTCCGATCCTCTTGCGGTCGGGCTATTCACCTCCCGCCTTGCCGCCACGGAAGCGATCATCGCGGATGCAGGGCGCGCCATTGACGCGGCACAGATCGGCCTCGCCGATCAGCATCGGATAAACGCGTTTCAGGCATCCGCGTCCGCGCTGGCCTCCGCTCAGGCGGTGGCGCATGTGGCTGCATCAGCCGGCCAGGAGCCTCCGGCCGATGTTCAACTCACCGCTCAGGCGATGGAAGCGTTGGAGCAAAGCGGACGGATCACGATCGACGCGCACAGGAACGGCGCGCCGCGGGACGATTAGGGCCAGCTCCGCCGTCCTAATCAGCCAACCAGCTGCTCGCGCCCATCTTCGTCCTCGATGATCGCCGCGGCGCCCGGCACCGCAACGAACTGCTCGAGCGTCATCGTGTCTAGGATGGAAGCGATGGCGTCGCGGACATCCGTCATGGCGCGGCGGACCTGACAGGTCTCCGGATCGGCACAGTCCTCGCAGGCCTCATAGGCCGTGCGGCTGGCACAGCGGATGGGCGCCAGCGGGCCGTCGAGAACGCGGATTGCGTGGCCGATACGAATCTCGGATGCTTGATGTGAGAGCGAATAACCGCCGCCCGGGCCCTTCTTGGAGCGCAGCATGCCGGCATTGCGCAGTTCCAGAAGGATCGTGTCGAGAAACTTCTTCGGGATATTGTTGCGCAGAGCGATTTCGCTGACGAAAGCCGTTTCGCCCGGCTGAAGCCGTGCGAGGTCCACAAGGGCCTTCAGACCGTATTTTCCCTTTTTCGTCAGCATTCTTGCCTGCTTTCCATCAGCATCTATGCGTCACGTGCCGCATGTTCGCGCACGCCGCGTTTCCTCGTCGTCTTCGGGAAGATCGACCGGTTCCCCTTTGACGGGTGATTCCGGCTCATTCTAGGCACCGAAGTGCGAAAAACATATAAAAACGGTATAATTTATTTACGGCATGGGCCGCAAGAAAATTGGTGCTTGTGTCAAGCTCTTAGGTCGTTTTCATGCGATCCGTGCCCATTCGGCACCATCTTTGGCGATTTCCCGTGGCCGGTGCCGCCTGATGCCTGCCGTTGCACCGTCATAAGCATTGCTCGACCCGGTTTTCACGGCGCGCGTGCAAAACGCAAAAGCAATCGCGGCTAGCCACCAAGATTGAGGCGAAAATTTATCTACTAAAATTATTGATTATGTAGCTTTGAGTCACCGGCCCGCAAAGACAGGGCGACGGCAATTTGAGGAGAGGACCATGACCATTACCCGCAGGACCCTGCTGGCCGCCACCGCCGCCCTTGCGATGGCGACGTCGTTCAGCACCGCCCGCGCCGCCGATGTGACGCTCAATATCGGCTATCAGCCCATTGTCGAGCCCTCGCGTGTACCGCAGGCCGACGGCACGTACGAGAAGGCGACCGGCGCCGAGATCAACTGGCAAAAATTTGACGGCGGTGCCGATGTCATCGCCGCGATTGCATCCGGCTCGCTCGATATCGGCTATGTCGGTTCTTCGCCGCTTGCGGCCGCAGCAAGCCGTGAATTGCCCATCGAGGCGATCTTCGTCGTCGGGCTGATCAGCGAAGCCGAAGCACTTGCCGTTAAGTCGGTTGAAAAGCCGGAGGACCTGGTCGGCAAGAAGATCGCGACGCCCTTCGTCTCCACCGCGCATTACAGCCTCCTGACCGCGCTCAAGCACTGGAATGTCGATCCCAAGTCGGTCGAGATCCTCAACCTGCGCCCGCCAGAGATCGCAGCCGCCTGGGAGCGCGGCGATATCGAAGGCGCCTATGTCTGGGATCCGGTGCTGGCACAGCTGAAAAAGAACGGCAAGGTGCTCGCGACCTCCGCGGATGTCGCCGATTGGGGCGGCCCGACCTTCGACGCCTGGATCGTCAGCAAGAAGTTCGCGGAAGAACATCCCGATGTCGTGACAGCCTTCGTCAAGGTGACGGGCGATGCAACCGCGGCCTATCGCGCCAACCCGGATGCATGGAACGCCACGTCGCCGGAAGCCGAAAAGATCGCCCGTCTCACCGGCGCCAAGCAGGATGAGGTCCCGGCCCTGCTCAAGGGCTATATTTTCCCGACGCTCGAAGAGCAGGCCGGCGAGCCGCTTTTGGGCGGCGGAACGGTGAAGGCGGTGGCCGATACGTCGGCCTTCCTGCTGGAGCAGGGCAAGATCCCCGCCGCGCTGTCCGACTACAAGCCCTACGTCTCCACCCGCTGGGTGACGGATGCGGCAAAGCTCGTCAACTGACGCGCGACAATCCTGCGGCGAAGATGGCCCGGTCGCGCAAATGCGCCGCCGGGCCATCGGCTGAACCCCTTTCCCTTCCGGAGGTCTCATGAGCATCCTGACATTCCGCAACGTGTCGCTGCGTTATCCGCCGCAGCTGGGCCGCAAGGGCGCGGTTGAAAAGCGTGTCCTCGACGGCATCAACCTGCAGGTCGCCTCGGATGAGCTCGTCGCCGTCATCGGCCGCTCGGGCTCCGGGAAGACAAGCCTGCTCAACCTCGCGGCCGGCTTCCTGGCACCGAGTGCAGGTACGATCACCGTGGACGGCGTGCCGGTGCGCGGGCCGGGTGCCGACCGCGCGGTCGTCTTCCAGGACGATGCGCTCTACCCCTGGCTCGATGCGCTCGACAATGTCGCCTTTCCTCTCAAGCTCAAAGGTGTGCCGCTTGCGGAGCGGCGCGCGCGTGCGCAGGCGCTGCTCGACCGTGTCGGACTGTCGGACGCCGGCGACCGCAACATCTGGGAACTGTCGGGCGGGATGCGCCAGCGCGTCGGCATCGCGCGGGCGCTCGCGGCCGAACCGCGCTTCCTGTTGCTGGACGAACCACTCGGCGCGCTCGATGCCTTGACCCGCACGCGCATGCAGGAATTCCTGCTGCGCATAAAGGCCGAAAGCGGTGCCGGTGCACTTCTGATCACCCACAGCATCGAAGAGGCGCTGCTGCTCGGCACGCGTCTCGTCGTGCTGTCTCCCAATCCTGGCCGCCTGACCGCCGAAATCGAGGCCGGCTTCAACGCCGAGGTGCGCGCGGGCGCTTCTGTCGCGGCCGTGAAAGCCTCGCCGCTCTTCAAGCGCATGCACGCCGGGCTGACCGGCCTGATCCATTCCGGTGACGACGAGGAGCTCGCGGCATGACATTTTCCACCGATATCGAAACCCTCGCCCCCGCGACCGACGCTGAAATCGGAGAAAAGGCGTCGGCCGTACGTCCCGTTCCCGTCGCCGTCATTTCCGCGATTACAATCACAGCAATCATCGGCGTTTGGGCGCTGGCGTCATCCTATGCGCTCGTCTCGCCCGTCTTCCTCCCCTCGCCCCGGCAGGTCGTCATTGCGCTTTACAATCTCATTGTGACGGGCTTCGTCGATGCGACGCTCGCCGAGCATGTCGGCGCCAGTCTCTACCGCATCTTCGGCGCGCTGATCGCATCGATCCTGATCGGCATACCCGCCGGTATCGCCATCGGCACCAGTCGTGTCGGACGGGGCATTCTCGATCCCATCGTTGAATTCCTGCGCCCGCTGCCGCCGCTTGCCTATCTTCCGCTCATCATCATCTGGGTCGGCATCGGCGAAGCGTCGAAGATCACGGTGATCGCGCTCTCCATGCTGCCGTCGATCATTCTTTCGACCTCCGCCGGCGTGCGCTCCGTCTCGAAGGATCACGTGAACGCGGCGCGCTCGCTTGGCGCTACAAGGCGGCAGGTGCTGGCCGAGGTCGTCCTCCCAAGCGCCGTGCCGTCGATTCTGACGGGCGTGCGCATCGCGCTCGGCGCCGGCTGGACGACGCTGGTCGCGGCTGAACTTGTCGCCGCAACGAGCGGCATCGGCTTCATGATCCAGTCGGCCGCGCAGTTTCTCGTCACCGATATCGTGATTGCCGGCATCGTCGTGATCGCCCTGATCGCTATCCTGCTGGAATTCCTCGCGCGGCTGATCGAGCGTCGGCTGGTGCCGTGGGCGGCGCATCGCTGATGCTCAGTTGAGCATCAGTCCGGTATTCGACACGGCCGCCGAAAACAGGCGGCCGCCTTTCGTTGCGGCGAAGGCCGCACGTTCTTTCAGAAGTTCGAGGAAGTCGTAGCCCGCGGCCCAGCGGCCGAAGCCGCTTGCGATATTGATGTGGCCGGCCTCGCCGATATCGATGAGATCGCTTCCCCAGTCGCCCGCTGTCTTCTTGAGCCTGGTGACCGGCATGTAGGGATCGTTCAGGCTGCCGACGACAAGGGAGGGGAACGGCAGGCGCGCTGTCGGCATCGCACCGAACCGGATGATACAGGGATGCATCGTTTCCGTCGTGTCGAGGTCGCAGGGCGCGACGAGCAGCGCACCGCGAATGCGGGACGCGATGGGGCTCTGTGCGAGATGCGTGGCCAGCACGCAGCCGAGGCTGTGGGCGACCAGCCAGACGTCATGGCCTATCCGCTCGATATCCTCTTCCACGCGGCCGAGCCAACTCTGCCGCTCCGGGCAGGCCCAGTCATATTGCTCGACCACGCGGCTTTGCGGATTATCACGCACCCAGTGCCGCTGCCAGTGGGCCTCCGGCGAACCGTTGAGGCCCGGCAGGATCAGCGTATCGAGCGGAATATCGATCGAGCGCATCGCGCAATCTCCTTCGCAAATCGGAATGCTTGCGATGATGCGCGCGAAGGCCGCGAAAGATAAGAAAGTCCCTCCTATTGTCCTGCAAATCCATAGAATTTCCTTGCAGAACCGCGTCGCCCGTGGGCAAACGGCAAAACCCCGGGCATTGAACCCGGGGTGTGCGTACCGACCGGGCGATCAGCTGTGCGTGATCTTCGTGCCGAGCACGTTCAGGCACTCGCGCATGAAGGCGGCGAGACCGGTCCAGCCCTTGGCCGAGACCATGTTGCCGTCGACATAGGCCTCGGTGGGCTTTACGTCGATATAGATGCCGCCGACGGCCGTCACTTCGGGCTCGCAGGCGCCGAGGCCGGCGACCTTCTTGCCCTTGAGCACGCCGGGCACGGCCATCAGGATCTGCACGCCGTGGCAGATGGTGAAGATCGGCTTTCCGGTCTCGTGGAAATGGCGCACCATGTCCTGCACGCGCTTGTCTGTGCGGATATATTCCGGGCCGCGTCCGCCGGCGGCGTAAACGGCGTCATATTCCTCGACGCGCACTTCGGAAAAGGTCTTGTTGATGTCGGCATAATGGCCGAGCTTTTCGGTATAGGTCTGGTCGCCTTCGAAATCGTGCAGCGAGGTCTTGATGCGGTCGCCGGCCTTCTTGTCCGGGCACACGACGTGCACCGTGTGGCCGACAGCCTCCATCCCCTGCTGGTAGACGTAGATTTCGTATTCCTCGGTGAATTCGCCGGTCAGCATGAGGATTTTCTTGCCGCTCATGTCTTGTCTCCTTGTACGTGGTTGTCGTGGTGTGCCCGGCCGAAGCCGGGCACGGGTCTGCGATCAGAACGGGGATGCGGGGAAGTAGAACTGGTCCGCATTCTCCGGCGTGATGAGCGGCGCGCCGAGCAGGAAGGAGCCGCGCATCGGCGCCTGTCCTGCGAACTGGGCGGCCGTCATGTAGATGGCCGACTTGATCATCGACGGCGGATAGGGTGTCGAGATCGGCGTGCGCTCGTTCTTCTCCTTCACCATCTCGATGACCTGCTTCATGCCGTTGCCGCCGAGCGCATATTTGATGTCCTTGCGGCCGGCATTGTCGACGGCCTCAAGCACGCCGAGCAGCATGTCGTCGTCATTCGCCCACACGGCGTCGATCTTCGGATATTTCGCCAGATAGTCCTGCATCAGCTTGAACGCTTCGTCCTGGTTCCAGTTGGCATACTGGATGTCGAGGATCTTGATGTTGGACTTGGCGATGACATCCGAGAAGCCCTTGATACGCTCGTCGTCGATGACAGTCGGAATGCCGCGCAGCACGACGATCTGCCCTTCGCCGCCGAGCTTGTCGACCAGCCAGTGCGCGGTGTTGGCACCCACCGCGATATTGTCACCGGCGACATAGAGATCCTGCACCGCCGGGTCCGTCAGGCCGCGGTCGACGACCGAGATAAAGGTGCCCTTCTGCTTGATCTGCTCGACCGGCCCTGTCAGTTCCTCCGACGTGAAGGGCAGGATGACGAGCGCGTCGAGCTTGCGGCTCGCCGAGAGGTCCTCCAGCGCGGATACCTGCGCGGTTGCCGAGGATGCCGTGGACAGGACGACGTCGATGTTCGGGAACGCGGCCTCGATTTCCTTTTCGGCCTGCTCGGCGTGGTAGACCACGCCCCCCGTCCAGCCGTGGGTCGCCGCCGGTATCGAAACGGCGATCGTTACCTTGGCGTCTTCGGCCTGTGCGCTGCCGAGCGGCAGGGCGATCGTCAGTGCAACTGTTGACAGCAACAGTGCGGCTTTCTGCATGATAGACTTCATTTTCTCCTCCTTTTGAAGTCAGTGCCGGTCTCGACCGAGGGCCGAGATCAGCGGTTGGCGGTAAAGCGGTGCGCCAGCATGGCGATGATGATGATCGCGCCCTGAACGGCGGCGACCAGGTATTCCGAGACCATGTCCGACAGGACCATGACATTGGCGATGACCTCGAGGATCAGCGCGCCGGCGACGGTGCCGCCGATGCGTCCGCGCCCTCCGCGCAGCAACGTTCCGCCGATGACGACAGCCGTGATGACCTGCAATTCCCAAAGCTGTCCCGTGGTGGGCGTCGCGGCGCCGAGCCGCGGCACGTAGCAGATGGCGGCGACGGCCACGCAGATGCCCTGGATGACGTAGGCCATGGTGCGCACGGCAGCGACATTGACGCCCGAAAAGCGCGCGACCTCGACATTCGAGCCCGCCGATGTCAGACGGCGGCCGAACTTCGTCTTGTAGAGCAGGAACGCCCCGACGAGCACGACGACGAAGGTGATCAGCACCGGATAGGGAATGCCGAACAGGCTGCCGAAATAGACCGGGCGATAGGCCTCGCGCAGGCTGCGGTCGATCGGCAGCGAACCGCCGTCCGTCATGAAGGTGATGAAGGCGCGGAAGATGCCCATGGTGCCGAGCGTCACGATGAAGGGCTCGATGCGCCCGACCGTCACGATCAATCCGTTGAAGAGGCCGCAAAGCGACCCGACGACCAGCGCGACCGCGGCGCCCATCGGTATGGCCCAGGCGCCGAAGTTGGGCGCCAGATGGTTCATCACCATGATCATGATCCCGGTGACGAAGGCCATCATCGAGCCGACAGAAAGGTCCAGCCCGCCCGACGAGATCACGAAGGTCGCACCGATGGCGATGATCGCGATGAACGCGCTGCGCGTGATGACGTTGATCAGGTTCGCCGACGACACGAAATTGGAGTTCACCAGCGCGCCGAACAGCACGATCAGCGCGAGCGCGATGAACGGCGCGAGATCGGCCCAGCGAATGCGGGCGGCGTCGTCAGCCGGCGGGATTGTTATGGTCGCTGCGGTGGTCATGGTGTTCCTCCCCGCCGTCCGCACCGCCACCCGTCGTGGCCGCGTAGACGACATTCTCCTCATTGATGTCATTGCCGCGAAGCTCGGCGACGATCCGGCCGGCCCGCATCACCAGAACACGGTCGGCGAGGCCGACCAGCTCGGGCATTTCTGACGAGATGACGATGCAGGCTTTGCCAGCGCGCACCATCGCGTCGATGAAGTCGTAGATCTGGCTCTTGTTGCCGATGTCGATGCCGCGCGTCGGCTCGTCGATGATGACCACCGAAGGATCCGCCATCATGACCTTGGCCAGCAGAAGCTTCTGCTGGTTGCCGCCGGAAAGCTTTCCGGCTTCAAGGCGCAGCGAACGCACGCGAATGTCGTAGTCCGCTACCGCTTTTTCGAGCCGGACGAACTCCGCCCGCTTGTCGAGCACGGAGCCCGGATTGACGGAATCGAGCGCCTGGAGCGTGAGGTTGGGGCCGAGCTTCTCGTCGAGCAGAAGGCCCTTTCCCTTGCGATCCTCGGTCAGATAGACGAGCCCCGCCTCCATCAGGGTGCGCACCGAGCGGCTGGCGATTTCCTTGCCGTTGACGGTGACGCGCACTGCTTCCGAGGGGCGCAAACCCATCAGCCCTTCGATGAGTTCGGTACGCCCCGCACCGATCATGCCCCCGATGCCGAGCACTTCGCCCGCCCGCACATGAAAGGACACCTTTTCTGTGCCGTGATCGACGGCAAGGTCGGTCACCTCCAGGATCGGTTCGGCCGTCGTCTGCGGCCGCTTGTGCGGATAGAGCATGTCCAGCTCTCGTCCGACCATCAGCTCCGCCATTTCGCGTTGGCCGAGGCCGGCCGCTGGCCAAGTGCCGATCATTTTGCCGTCGCGTAGCACGGTGATGCGGTCTGCCAGCGCCTGCACTTCGTCAAGACGGTGGGAAATGTAGAGCACGGCGACGCCGTGGTCGCGCAGGCTGCGGACGATGGTAAGCAGGGCCGCCACTTCGTCATTCGCCAGCACGGCCGTCGGCTCGTCGAGGATCACGACCTTTCGCTCATCCAGCAGCGCGCGAGCGATCTGCACGAGCTGGCGCTGGGCAAGCGGCAGGTCGCTGATGCGGTCGCGCGGACGCGCCGTCGAGCCTACCCTTGCAAGAAGTTCGGCCGTACGCCGGTTCATCGACCGGTCGTCGACCATCAGGCCACGGCCGACTTCTCGGCCGAGAAAGAGGTTTTCGGCCACCGTCAGGTCGGCCGCCAGCAGGATTTCCTGGTGAACCAGCACGATGCCGGCATCCTCCGCCTCCACCGCATTGCGGAAGGCGACGGGCCTGCCGTCCATGGAGAGGCTGCCCTCGGTCGGCGTCACGTGGCCGGAGAGGAGCTTCATCAGCGTCGACTTGCCGGCGCCGTTCTCGCCGATGATGGCGTGCACCTCGCCGGGCCGGATGTCGAGCGTGACATCCGACAGCACGGTGATCTGGCCGTAGGTCTTGCCAAGCCCTTCGGCGCCGAGCGCGGCGGCTGTGCTGGCCGGCGCGACGGCCGGCTGAGGGGTCACGACCGCGTTCATTCGAAGGCCGACAGCAGGCGGTCGCGCGAGCGCTCGATGTGGATACGCATGGCATCGTACGCCGCCTGCGGTTCGCCTGAGCGGAAGGCCGCGAGCAGATTTTCATGCTCCTCCAGCGCCTCCTGAGTGACACGCGTGTGGAACATCAGTCGGAAGATATGAAGGTGCACATGCTGGTTCGACAGCGTGCTGCGGATGATCTCGTTGCCGGCGATCTTGAGAATGGCGTCGTGGAATTGCGCATCGGCGCGAGCGAAGCGGGAATAGCGGGTGTTGCGGTCGACAGGCGCCTCACCATGGCCCATATCGGCTGCGGAGGTTTCCAGCTCCGACAGCGCTTCGGGCGTCATGTTGATGACGGCAAGCCGCGCTGCCTCGGGCTCGACCAGCAGCCTGAATGCATAAAGGTCCTCGAACTGCTTGCGCGTCCACTGCGGGGCGGCGCTGTAGCCGACGAGATGCTCCTTGCGGACAAGCCCTTCGCGTTCAAGACGGCTGAGCGCCTCGCGGATCGGGGTCTGCGATACGCCGAGGTCGCGGGAGAGGACGTCGATGGGAATGCGCGCGCCCGGTGCAATCTCCAGCGACATCAGGCGGTGGTAGATGCTGTCATAAACACCTTCCACGACGCTGATAGGGCGAATGACCGGCGCCTTGCCTTCCCGCTCAGCTGCAATTGCCACGTTTGCTCTCCGACTGCTTATTGACATGTGATCTTTTGTTGCAAATAAGATATCCTATGTCAAATACAATATCGTATATGATCCGATATAGGATATGAAATGAAGATCATGCCCGATCAACTCCGCAGCCTGGCGACGGCGCTGCTCGACAGCCGGGGTGCGGACCCCCAAGCCGCCGCCCTGCAAGCCGACCTTCTGATAGAGGCAGAGTTGCGCGGCTTGCCTTCGCACGGCCTTCAGCGCCTGCCGCTTCTGCTGTCGCGCCTTGAGAAAGGTCTGGCGGATGGGCGTGCGCAGGGCGCATGCACATGGTCGCGGAAGGCTTTTCTCGATGTGGATGGCGAGCGCGGCCTCGGTCCCGTTGTGGTGATGAACGCCATGCGCCGCCTCAAGCAGAAGCTGCCGGAGACGGGAATCGCGGTGGCGGCCATTCGCAATGCCAACCATATCGGCATGCTCGCCTACTATGTGGAGGCCGCCGCCCGAGACGGGCTCATCGCCATCGTCATGTCGACGAGCGAAGCGCTGGTTCATCCTTTCGGCGGAACAAAGGCCATGCTCGGCACGAACCCGATTGCGATCGGCATTCCCGCCGGCGACCGGCCTTTCGTTCTGGATCTCGCCACCAGCGTCGTTTCCATGGGCAAAATCCGCAACCATGCGCTTCGTGGCGTGCCGATCCCGCTGGGCTGGGCCGTGGATGCGGACGGACATCCGACGGCGGATCCCGTCGCCGCGCAGACTGGCGCCATCGCGCCGTTCGGCGATGCAAAGGGATATGGCCTGGGCCTGGCCATCGAGCTTCTTGTGGCCGCCCTTGCCGGCTCGGCCCTTTCGCCGGACGTGCACGGCACGCTCGATGACGATCATGCTGCCAATAAGGGCGACTTTCTCATCCTCATCGACCCAGATGCCGGTAAAGGCGCGGCGCCTGCACTGACAGCCTATCTCGACGGCCTGCGGCTCTCCCGCCCGCTCGACGCTGCAAGACCGGTCGCCGTTCCCGGCGACGGCGCGCGCAGCCGCCGGGCCGCTGCAATTGCCGAGGGCATCACCCTGCCCCACCCGCTTTTCGAACAACTTACGGCCCTTGAGGCCGCCTGAATTCACTGGAGGAGACACGGAATGAACCTATTCGGCACATTGAGGGCGCCGCGCGAACTGCTCTTCGGAGCCGGCCAGCGCCATGCGCTCGGGAGCGTCGCGGCCACGCTCGGCCGGCGTGCGCTGGTCGTCACCGACACGCGCCTTGCGGCAGACGCCGATTTTCGCGCGCTGGTCGGCCAGTTGGAGGCCGCGGGCCTCGCGGTCCTCATCGACAGCTCCACCCTGCCGGATGTGCCCGTCGATTCGGCCATTACGAGCGCCGAGAATGCCGTTAAATTCGGACCGGACCTCGTGATCGGTATCGGCGGCGGGTCCTGCCTGGATATGGCGAAATGCGTGGCGCTCCTCCTCGCGCATGGTGGGCGGCCGCAGGACTATTACGGCGAACATACCGTGCCGGGCCCGGTGCTGCCGCTGATCGCAATACCGACCACCGCTGGAACAGGGTCTGAGGTGACACCGGTCGCCGTGCTATCGGATGCCGAGCGCAGCCTGAAGGTGGGCATTTCCAGCCCCTATCTCATCCCGACCGTGTCGATCTGCGATCCCGAACTGACCCTCTCCTGCCCACCGGGTCTGACCGCGATTGCCGGTGCGGATGCGCTGACCCACGCCATCGAGGCCTTCACCGCGATCCGGCGCGACCCGGTTCCCGGCATTGCGCTGCAACGTGTGTTCGTCGGCAAGAATGCGCTGTCCGATCAGTTTGCGCTGAGCGCCATCGGTCTTCTCTGGCAGGGGCTCGAAGCGGCCTGCAAGGATGGCGCCGATCGGGCCGCCCGCGAAAAGGTCATGCTCGGTGCGACGCTCGCCGGCCTTGCCTTCGGCGTGGCCGGTACGGCCGCGGCCCATGCCATCCAGTATCCCGTCGGCGCGCTCACCCACACCGCTCATGGTCTCGGCGTCGCCTGCCTCATGCCCTATGTCATGACCTGGAACCAGCCGGCTATCGGGCCGGAACTTGCGCAAATCGCCGACGCGGCGGGTCTCGACGGCCCCGAGGACGTCATTTCGGCCCTTGCCGCGCTGTTCGAACGGATCGGCATTCCCGTCACCCTGCGTGATCTCGGCCTTTCCGAAGACCGGATCGACTGGGTGGCCGAGCAGAGTTCCGGTATTGCGCGCCTCATCCAGAACAATCCCCGCCCGCTGAACCCGCAGGAGATGCGCAACCTCGTCGCCGCCGCCCATGGCGGCGACCGCGCCAGCCTGATCTGATCTGAAAGGACAATGCCATGACGTTCCACGCCAAAGTTTCCGGCTACGCCGATCCCGCACTTCACGTCCAAGGCCTTTATATCGGTGGCAACTGGATCAAGGGCGACGGCATATCGGTTCTCGATCCGTCGACCGGGAAGCTGCTTGCCGAAGTGGCCAACGCCTCGATCGACGATGCCCGCCGCGCGGTCGATGCCGCCGAGGCCGCTGCTGCCGGGTGGCGCGCCACCCCTGCCCGCCAGCGCGCCGAAATCCTGCGCCGCTGGTTCCAGCTCATGACGCAGCATGCCGAGGAACTGGCCACGCTGATCTCGCTGGAGAATGGCAAGGCGTTGCCCGATGCGCGCGGTGAGGTCGCCTATGCCGCAGAGTTTTTCCGCTGGTATGCCGAGGAGGCCGTGCGCATTCCGGGTGAATACCGCCATACGCCGTCGGGCTCGCATAACATTCTCGTCGATCACGAGCCGATCGGTATTGCGGTCCTCATCACGCCGTGGAACTTCCCCGCCGCCATGGCCACGCGCAAGATCGGCCCGGCGCTTGCCGCCGGCTGCACGGTCATTCTCAAGCCGGCATCCGAGACGCCGCTGACGGCTTATGCCATGGCGCGCCTCGGTGAAGAGGCGGGGGTCCCGCCCGGCGTCGTCAACGTGCTCACCACCACCAATCCAAGTGGCGTGACGAATGCCATGCTGGCCGATCCGCGCGTGCGAAAACTCTCCTTCACCGGTTCCACCGGTGTCGGCCGCACGCTCCTGGCCGAAGCCGCCAAGTCGGTCGTCAGCTGCTCGATGGAGCTCGGCGGCAATGCCCCCTTCATCGTCTGCGACGATGCGGATCTCGAGTCCGCTCTCGACGGCGCTATGATCGCGAAGATGCGCAATGCCGGGGAAGCCTGCACTGCGGCCAACCGCTTCTATGTGCAATCCGGCATTCATGATGCCTTTGTCGCCGGCCTGACAGCCCGAATGTCAGCGCTGAAGATCGGTCCCGGCTACGATCCGGACACGCAATGCGGCCCGATGATCACGACGAATGCCGTGCGCAAGATCGATCGCCTCGTTTCCGAAGCGGTGGCCGCGGGTGCCCGTGCGACCACTGGCGGCAAGCCGCTTGTGGAAGGCGGCTATTTCTATCCGCCGACCGTATTGGAAAACGTCCCGGTCGATGCCGCCATTGCCCGGGAGGAAATCTTTGGTCCCGTCGCCCCCGTCTACAAGTTCGAAACCGATGACGAGGCGGTTCGCCTTGCCAATGACACGGAGTATGGTCTGGCCGCCTATATCTATTCCGGCGATCTGAAACGGGCCCTCAAGGTCGGTAAGCGTCTCGAAAGCGGCATGCTCGGCATCAACAGGGGCCTGATGTCGGACCCCGCGGCACCCTTCGGCGGTGTCAAGCAGAGCGGCCTCGGCCGTGAGGGCGGCGTGACAGGTATTCTGGAATTCATGGAGGCGAAGTATTACGCCGTCGAGTACTGACGCAGGGGAGCCAAGAGGATGACGTCACAGGATCTCTACCGCATTCGCGACTTCGTGCCGGATTTCGATGCGATTGCCGCCGAGTTTTCCGCGCGCAGCCGGGCATTTTCGGTCAATGCGGATGTGCTAGCCGATCTGCGCTACGGCGCGCGGCCGCGGGAGGTACTGGACGTCATCCTGCCAGAACGCCCGAAGGCCGGCGCGCCGCTGCATGTCTTCGTCCATGGCGGATACTGGCGTTCCGGCGAAAAGGAGAACTATCGCTTCGTCGCCGCGCCGGTTCTGGCCGCCGGCGGCGTCGCGGCCCTTGTCGAGTATGATTTCATGCCCGGCGAGCGTCTCGATGTTCTCGTCGATCAGGTGCGGCGCGCCGTACTCTGGCTCCAGGAGCATGCGCGGGATTTCGGCGCTGATCCCGCGCGCCTGACCGTCAGCGGCCATTCGGCGGGCGCGCATCTCGCCTCATTTCTTGCCGCGACGGGGTCCGGCGAAAAGGAGGTTCCAAAGCTTCCTGTCCTGAAAGGGCTTTTCCTGCTCAGCGGCATCTACGACCTCTCGGGCATTCCCGGAAGCTTCCTGCGGGACGAGGCGAAGATGACGCCCTCGGAGGCGTCGGCGTGGTCGCCTCTGACGGCAAGCCAGCATGCCTGCCCGCTGCGTGTCATCGCGTTCGGTGCCGAGGAAACGACGCCCTTCCTGGAACCAGCGGCGGAGTTCCAATCCCGTTTGAACACTCAGGGCGAGGCCGGGCAGTTTCTCCCGCTGCCCGGCCTCAACCACATGACGGTGGTGCTGGATCTTGCAAACCCGCTCGGCCTGGCCGGCGCCCGCATTGCGGATATGGTCGCGTCGCGCTGACGCGATCCGGGCGGTCGGCAAAGCCGCGCCGCGCCTTTCTCCCGCGCCTTTTCGACAAAGCTGCAAATGTTGCCGGCATTTTCCCCGCGAAAATCCCATTCTCTGGATTTTCGCGTGCCGTTGTCGTGTCAACGGCATCGATTTTCCTGAAATATACTCCGATAAAATAAACGAATTCAGTTGGTTGAGTATTCTTTCCACCGAGGCGCTGTCCCGGGATTGACAAGGTTCCGGGGGTCGTGATGCCATGCTAGCAACATATGTGAAATAATATCACTTATGTTGCTCTCTGGGAGAGAGGGCGATTTTCGGTTTTTTAGGGAGGAATCCATGAACACGCGTCGTACATTTCTTGCCGGCCTCGCCGGTGCCGTTTCGGTTCTGTCCGTCATGGCGCTTTCGCCTGCCGCCGCTCATGCCGAAGGCCTCAAGATCGGCTTCAGCCAGGTCACGCTGCAGTCGCCCTTCTATGTGCAGCTGAAGAACGGCGCGGAAGCCGCCGCCAAGGCGTCCGGCGACACGCTCGTCTTCCTCGACGCCAATGGTGACGTCAGCAAGCAGAACAACGATATCCAGGATCTGATTACTCAGGGTGTGAGCGCAATCATCATCAACCCGGTCAATCCGGAAGCGGTCGCACCGTCGCTCGAAGCCGCGGCTGCTGCCGGCATCCCCGTTATCACCGTCGACCGCCCCGTCACCGGCGGCAAGGTTGCCGCCCATGTCGGCCGCGACAACAAGGCGATGGGCAAGCTGGTCGGCGAAGCCGTCGTCGCGAAGCTGAAGGCCGATGGCGTGACCGGCGCCAAGGTCATCGAGATCCAGGGCGATGCAGGCGGTGCGGTCATGATGGACCGTCGCGATGGTTTCCACGCCGCGCTCGAAGGCTCTGGCCATACCATCGTCGAAGGCCCGTATGCGGAATATATCCGCGCGAATGCCGTGACGGCCATGCAGGACCTGCTTCAGGCCAATGCCGACGTGAAGGTCGTCTACGCCCATAACGACGACATGGCGCTCGGCGCCATGCAGGTTCTCAAGGAAAACGGCCGCGACGACGTCCTCATCGCCGGCGTTGATGGCCTGTCGGAGGCGCTGGAGGCCATGGCTGACGGCAAATACGTCGCCACTGCGCTGAACGACCCGCAATATCTCGGCGACGTGACCATCCAGGTCGCACGCGAAGCCGCTGCCGGCAAGACGGTTCCGGCCTTCGTCGATGCCGGCACGGCCCTCGTGACGCCCGACAAGGTCGGCGAATACCCGCACAAGGAACTGTTTGCGGAATACCGGCCGCAGGTTCTCGACAAGTAACTCCCAGGGCGGTGGGGGGAGCCTCGGCTCCTCCCGCTTTTCCGAACGCTGGTGGTTTTCCGCCGGCGCAAGTCATTTCGTTTTCAAAGGAACCCCTTCATGCGCGCCGCCGTCCTCTACACGCCCGGAGACATCCGCCTCGAAAATGTCGACAAGCCCGTTCCCAAGGCAAACGAGGTGCTGCTGCGCGTGGCGGCCGTCGGTGTTTGTGGATCGGACCTGCCGCGCATGCTCATCAAGGGTGCGCACAAGATGCCCATCATCTGCGGCCACGAATTCTCAGGCCATATCGAGGAACTGGGCGCATCGGTGACCGGCTTTGCCAAGGGTGACCTCGTCACGGTTCCGCCGATGCTGCCCTGCGGCACCTGCGACCAGTGCGCGACCGGCAATTTCTCGCGGTGCCGCAACTACGATTACTTCGGTTCGCGCCGTGACG
This sequence comes from Shinella sedimenti, assembly GCF_022601905.1. NCBI lineage: Bacteria > Pseudomonadati > Pseudomonadota > Alphaproteobacteria > Hyphomicrobiales > Rhizobiaceae > Shinella > Shinella sedimenti. Next base: position 276,476 of record NZ_JAKVIN010000007.1, on the reverse strand, counting down.
GCGCCTATGCCGAATGGGTCTGCGCGCCGGTCGAAAACCTCCTGAAGGCGCCCGAAGGCTGCGATCCGCGTGCCGCCGCCATGGTCGATCCCGCCTCGATTGCCCTTCACGCCATCTGGAAGGCCGGCGGCGTGCGCATGGGCGATCGCGGCGCAGTCATCGGCTGTGGCCCCATCGGCCTCTTCGCCATTCAGTGGATGCTGCTGATGGGCGCGCGCGAGGTCGTTGCCATCGATGTTTCCGAGGAAAAGCTGGAACTTGCCCGGCAGGCCGGCGCGACGCATGCCTTCCTCGCCGGTGCCGAACTGCCCAAGGAACTTCTCGCCGACATCATCGTGGAAGCTGCAGGGCATCCGACATCCGTCAACGCCGCCGTCAGGCTGGCCGCGCCGGGCGGTCATGTGGTGTTCATCGGAATTCCTGTCGGCGAGGTGCCCCTCACCAATGCCGCCTTCCAGCATTTCCTGCGCCAGGAGGTGTCGCTGCATGGCTCTTGGAACTCCTTCGGTGCGCCCTATCCCGGCCCGCAGTGGACGGTGACGCTGGACAAGCTTGCGTCCGGTGCGCTGAAGTGGGAGTTCATGATCACACACGATCTGGATCTGGAGGAACTGCCTGCGATTTTCGAGCGGCTTCGCACCGACCGCGAATTCTTCTTCTCGAAGATCATGTTCCACCCCTAACGGGGTGCCCGGCGCTGGAGGCGTTGCCGGGCGACGGAGAAATTAGGGAGGATCATCGGTCATGGCTCATATCCTGAGCTTCGACTTCGGTACGGGCGGCCTTCGCGCCGGCGTCTACGAGACGGACCGGCGCCAGATGCTGGCCCAGGCGGAGGCGCCCTACGCGACGCATTACCCGCGCGCCGGCTGGGCAGAGCAGTCTCCCGCCGGATGGCGTGCGGCTCTGCGCATGGCCGGTCGTGCCGCGCTCGAAAAGGCGGGCCGGCGGACCGTCGATGCGGTCTGCACCGCCACGACCGCCTCCACCGTGGCTATCTGCCGCCGCGACGGCACGCCGCTGTCGCCGGCTCTGCTCTGGATGGACTGCCGCGCGGAAGCCGAAGCACGCGAGACGGCGAGCCTTGATCACCCCGTCATGCGTTATTGCGGTGGTTCTGACGCCGTCGAATGGCTGGTGCCCAAGGCCATGTGGTTGAAGCGCAACCGACGGGACATCTGGGATGCCGCCGAGGTCGTATGCGAGGCGCTCGACTACGTCAATTTCGACCTGACCGGCGAATGGGTCGGTTCGCGAATGAACGCTGCCTGCAAATGGAACTACGACAGCGCCGCCGGCCAGTTCGTGCCAGAGGTCTACGAGGCCTTCGGCATCGCGGACCTGACCGAGCGCCTGCCGCAGCGCATCGTGCCCGTCGGCGGCGTGATCGCGCCCATGCGTGCCGCCATGGCGGCGGAGCTGGGGCTGGAGAACCGGCCCATCGTCGCCCAGGGCGGTATTGATGCCCATATCGGCATTCTGGGCGCAGACACCATCGAGCCGGGCGGCATGCTGTTCATTGGCGGCACCTCCATCGTCCAGCTCGTTCAGTTGGCGGAAGAGTCCGACGTTTCCGGCTTCTGGGGCCCCTATCCCAACGCGCTCAACGACGGTCGCTGGCTGGTCGAGTGCGGACAGGTTGCGGCCGGCTCGATGCTCAACTGGCTTGCCGGCGAAATGTTCGGGTTGGATGCTGCAGGCCATGCCGCGCTGATCGCCGAGGTCGCGGCCAATCCATCGCGATCGGAAGGCCTGCTGGCGTTGGATTACATGATGGGCAATCGCACGCCCTACCGCGATGCAGCACTCCGCGGTGCGCTGATGGGGCTGACGCTGGGCCACACCCGCGCGGATGTCTATGCCGCGTCTATCGATTCGATCGCGCTTGGCTCGGCCAATGTGCTTTCGGTGCTGAAGGCACGCGGTGTTGCCGTCGACCGTGTCATGATGGCGGGCGGCATCGTCAAGAATGCGGCCTGGCTTCAGGCGACGGTGGATGCCATCGGCCAGCCGGTGCAGGTCGCGCGCGAGGACAATCTCTCGCTCGTCGGCACCGCGGCGGCCGCGGCGGCCGCCATCGGCGCCTTCCCGGATCTTCGGGCTGCTGCCGCTGCTTGCGTGGCGCCGTCAAAAGAACTCCTGCCCGATCCGGCACGCGCCGAATGGTTCCAGAAGATGTTGCCGCTCTACCAGGATGCGACGGAACGTCTGCGGCCGGTCCTTCACCAGCTGGCAAGCCGCCAGAGGGAGGCGTGACATGGCCGAACGCAACCCCTATTCCGCACGCCTGCCCTCCTCCGACCAGCGCGATCACCTGATTGTCCAGGTCGCCAAGCTCTATTACGATCTCGACCGCACCCAGTCGGAAATCGCAAACGAACTCGGTCTTACCCGCTGGCAGGTCGGCAAGCTGCTGACCGAGGCGAAAGAGGCGGGCATTGTCCGCATCGAGATCACCCCGCGCGCCGGCCGAAGGACCACGGTCGAACTCGAATTGCAGCGCAGCTTCGGCGTCAAGGAAGCCATCGTGGTGCCGACGGGCGAGATCGACGATCCCAGCCTCGTCATCGACAGCGTCGCCCAGGCCGCCGCCACGCATCTGGCGAGCCTCAGCCCCAAGCCGAAGCTGATCGGCGTCAGCTGGGGGCGCACGATGTCGGCGGTCGCCCGCGCGCTTCCGAAGGACTGGTGCCCGGGGCTTCATGTTGTGCTCGTCAACGGATCGACCGCGCTAACAGCGACGAGCAGCCGCAATTCCGCCGTGGCGGAGGAATTCGCTCAGTCGACGGGCGGCCGCGCGACACTGCTGCCCGTGCCGGCGATCATCGGCTCTAAATCCACCCGCCAGGCCCTCGAACAGGACCCCATTCTCGGCCGTGTTCTGGCGCTGGCGGAAGAGGCGCCCGTCCTCTGCTTCGGTCTCGGGGGCCTCACATCCCAGTCGGTTCTGCTCGGCTCCGGCTATCTCGGCGACGAGGACATCGCGCGGCTGCGCAATCTGGAGGCCGTTGGTGACATCATGGGCCGTTTCGTCGATCGCAACGGCCGCATCGCCGACATGCAGCTCGACGATCGCACCATCGGTCTGAGGCTGGAGGCTCTAGCGACCAAAGAGCGGGTGATCGGCGTCGCGGCAGGCGAGGACAAGCACCGTATCGCGGCGGCCTGCCTGCGCGCTGGCTACGTCACCGATCTCGTGACCGACGAGGTTACCGCGCGCCGCATTCTGGAGGAGGGCGTATGACGCCGGACGTATTGACCATCGAGGGCCTGTCGAAACGGTTCCCGCCCAGCATCATCGCGCTCGACGAGGCCAATATTGCCGTGCGCAAGGGCGAGGTCCACTGCCTTCTCGGCGCGAACGGTGCCGGCAAATCGACCTTCCTCAAGCTTATCGCCGGCGCCTTGTCGCCATCGGCCGGCAAGATTCATGTGGACGGCAAGCCGGTGCATTTCCGCGCGCCGGCGGAAGCGGCCCGGGCCGGCATCTCCATGATCTATCAGGAACTGGACCTCGTGCCGCAGCTGACGGTCGCGGAAAACCTCTTCCTCGGCCATCCGCCGTCGCGCTTCGGCTTCCTCGACAAGCGAAGCCGCCGCGTTCAGGCACGAGAGGCGCTTGCCCGCGTCGGTGCGAGTTTCACGCCGGAGGACCGCGTCGGCAGCCTTTCCATCGCCAACCAGCAGTTGACGGCGATCGCCCGCTCGCTGACACGCGAGGCGAAGGTCATCATCATGGACGAGCCTTCGGCGGCACTCAACGAGACCGAGCTGAAAGCCGTCTTCCGCGTCATCCGTGAATTGACGGCCCAAGGTGTCGCCATCCTCTATGTCAGCCACCGCCTGGGTGAACTACGCGAAATCGGCGACCGGGTGACCGTGCTGCGCGGCGGGCGCACCATCGAGACCTTCGATGTCGAGGGTACGCCCGACAGCGCGCTGGTGGAAGCCATCCTTGGACGCGATCGCGGCTTCGTCGAACGCCGCGATCGCCCGCCTGTAACAGGCGAGGTCATCCTGAAGGTTGATCGTCTGACGGCAGCGCATGGCCTCGATATCCAGAATTTCGAATTGCGTCGCGGCGAGATCGCCGGCCTCACCGGACTGAATGGCTCCGGCCGGACCTCTTTCCTCAAGGCGCTGTTCGGGGCCGATCCGCATGAGGCGCGCATGTCGCTCTACGGCAAGCCCTACAAGGCAAAGACGCCGCGCGATGCCATTGCTGCCGGCCTCGGCCTCGTGCCGGAAAGCCGCAAGACGGAAGGCCTCATCCTCGACGCGCCGATCTATCGGAACGCTACGCTACCCGCCATGCAGGGCCAGTTCCTCGCAAGGCACGGTCAGCTCAAGGCGAAGACGGTGCCGGTGCTCAGGCAGCTTTCCACCAAATACGGCTCACCCGAACAGAAGGTCATCCAGCTCTCGGGCGGAAACCAGCAGAAAGTCGTGCTGGCGAAATGGATCATCAAGGGCGCGAAGCTCCTGCTGCTCGACGAGCCCTCGCGCGGGCTGGACATCGGCGCCAAGGCCGATCTCTACCGGCTGGTCGACGAACTGGCCGCCGATGGGGCGGCCGTCATCGTCGCCTCGTCCGAGCTGGAGGAGCTCTACGCCGCCTGCGACACGATCTGGGTGTTCCATGAGGGGCGCAACATCGCCCGCTTCGACCCCGCCACCACCGATCAGGACACGATCCTGAAACATCAGATTCTCGGAGACCACCATCATGACTGACATTGTGACGGGCGTTGCGCCGGCACGCACTTCCGGGCGTCGCATCGCCGACCTTCTGATCGAGTACAATTTCATCGCGATCTTCCTCGTCGTCGTCGCGATCGCCGCGATAGTGTCGCCGAACTTCCTGACACCCACCAACATTGCCAACCTGTTCCAGCAGGCGGCCGTGGTCGGCGTCGTGGCCGTTGGCATGACCTTCGTCATCCTCACGGGCAATATCGATCTTTCCGTCGGCTCCGTCGTGGCTTTGTGCGGCATGCTCGTCGCCGTTCTCCTGGCGGGCGGCATGCCTATCCTGCCGGCGCTTGCCATCACCATTCTGACCGGCGCGCTTGCCGGCGCGGTCATCGGCCTCATCACGGCGCTGGCCGAAGTGCCGAGCTTCATCGTTTCGCTCGCCGGCCTCGTCTCGTTTCGCGGCATCACCTATCTGCTGACGGACGGTGTGCCCGTCTCGGGTCTGCCGCCATCCTTCGGCGCGATCTCCTCGACCATGGTCCCGGTCCTGCCAGGCCTGCAGGTCAGCTCGATGGGCATCATCTTCGTCGTGCTGTGCATTGCCGCCGGCGCGCTGCTTCGCCTGACGGTATTCGGCGAGTCCGTCTATGCGACGGGAGGCAATGCCGAGGCAGCGAGGCTTTCAGGCCTGCCGACCACACGCATCCTCGTTCTCGTGTTCACAGTGTCCGGCATCATGAGCGCGCTTGCCGGTATTCTTCTGACATCGCGTCTGCGCATCGGCCAGCCGACCGCCGCGCAGGGGCTGGAACTTGACGCCATCGCGGCGGTGGTGCTTGGTGGCACATCGCTGTTTGGCGGACGCGGCGGCGTCCTCGGAACGTTCTTTGCCGTCATGTTGCTGCAAGTGCTGCGCAATATCTTCAACCTGCTCGGGCTCGGTTCCTTCTACCAGATGACCGTAACGGGCCTGATCATTGTCGCGGCCATTCTTCTCAACCGCTTCATCGACATTCGCAGAGGCCGGGCATGAAACCCCAAGAAAAATCGCTGGAATCCACCATGACAGATCATTTTCCCCGCCCTGAGGGCACGCCGCTGACGCTCGACTGGTTCGAGACACACGCGGTCAACCTGTCGGCCGCGCAACGCCGCGCCGCGAGCCTGCCGACCCGGCGCTCGGTCAAGAAGGACTGGCAGGCGGCCTGGCTGCTGCGTGCGATCACCTGCATCGATCTGACCACGCTTGCCGGCGATGACACGGAAGGCCGCGTCCAGCGGCTCTGTGCCAAGGCGAAGGCACCGGTGCGCGCCGATATCCTCGAAGCACTCGGCATCGAGCGCCTGACGGTTGGCGCGGTCTGCGTCTACCCGACCATGGTGGGCCATGCGGTGAAAGCACTGGAGGGCAGCGGCATTCCCGTTGCCTCCGTTGCGACGGGCTTTCCTGCCGGCCTGACGCCGCTGCCGCTCAGGCTGGGCGAAATCCGCTATGCCGTCGAACAGGGCGCCAAGGAAATCGACATCGTCATCACTCGCGAGCATGTGCTGCGCGGCAACTGGTCCGCACTCTACGACGAGATGCGCCAGATGCGCGAAGCCTGCGGCGACGCCCATATGAAGGCGATCCTCGCGACCGGCGACCTGAAGACGCTTTCCAACGTCTACAAGGCATCCGTGGTCGCGATGCAGGCGGGCTCGGATTTCATCAAGACCTCGACGGGCAAGGAAGACGTCAATGCGACGCTGCCAGTCTCGCTCACGATGGTGCGGGCACTGCGCGACTACAAGGACCGCACCGGCCAGATGGTCGGCTTCAAGCCGGCCGGCGGATTGAAGACTGCCAAGGACGCGATGAACTGGCTGATCCTCATGAAGGAGGAACTCGGCACGCGCTTCATGATGCCGGATCTTTTCCGTATCGGCGCCTCCTCCATGCTCGGCGATATCGAACGCCAGCTCGAACATCACATTACGGGCCGCTACTCGGCCGCCAACCGCCACGCGCTGGCCTGAGGTTAGACCATGCCTTCCATCAAGGACATTATGCAGACCATGGAATACGGCCCCGCTCCCGAAAGCAATGCAGAGGTCAAAGCCTGGCTTTCCACCCGCTCCGCCGGCATTGGCCACTTCATCGACGGGAAGTTCACGAGTGCTGACGGCGATCTCATCGATGTCGTCAATCCCGCGACGGAGGACGTCATCAGCCGTGTTGCCAAGGGTAGCGCAGCGGATGTCGATGCGGCTGTCGCGGCCGCGCGCGCAGCATTCCCGAAATGGTCGGCGCTGCCGGGCCATGAGCGTGCGAAGTATCTCTACGCCATCGCGCGTCACATTCAGAAGCGTGAACGCTTCTTCTCCGTGCTCGAGACCATGGACAACGGCAAGACGATCCGCGAGACCCGCGACATCGATATTCCGCTTGTCGCCCGCCATTTCTATCACCATGCCGGCTGGGCCGAGCTCGTTGCCGACGAGTTCCCACAGCACAAGCCCGTCGGCGTCTGCGGCCAGATCATTCCGTGGAACTTCCCGCTGCTGATGCTGGCGTGGAAGGTCGCGCCGGCGCTTGCGGCCGGTAACACGGTCGTGCTGAAGCCGGCCGACCTCACGCCGATGACCGCGCATGCCTTCGCCGAGCTTCTCGTCGAGATCGGCCTTCCAGCCGGCGTCGTCAACATTGTCCAGGGTGACGGCGAGACTGGTGCCGCCATCGCCGGCCATCCCGATATCGACAAGGTCGCCTTCACCGGCTCGACGGATGTCGGGCGCCTCATCCGCCGCCAGATCGCCGGCTCGGGCAAGAAGCTCAGCCTGGAACTCGGCGGCAAGTCGCCCTTCATCGTGCTGGAGGATGCCGATCTCGATGCCGCCGTCGAAGGCGTCGTGGATGCGATCTGGTTCAACCAGGGCGAGGTCTGCTGCGCAGGCTCGCGGCTCCTCGTCCAGGAAGGTGTCGCACCGCGCTTCTTTGAAAAGCTGAAGGCCCGCATGGCGACACTGCGCGTCGGCGATCCGCTCGACAAGACGATGGACATGGGCGCCGTCGTCTCGATGAAGCAGCTTTCGCGCATCAAGGCACTTCTCAAGGCGGGTGAGCAGGAAGGGGCGACGCTCAATCTCGCCCCGGTGGCCCTGCCGGAAAAGGGCGCCTTCTGCACGCCGGGATTCTTTACGAACAGCCACCCCGCCAACAGCGTGTCGCAGGTCGAGATTTTCGGCCCCGTGGCAACCACACTTACATTCCGCACGCTGGACGAAGCCGTCGCGCTCGCCAACGATACCCGCTACGGCCTTGCCGCCTCGGTCTGGTCGGAGAACGTCAATCGCGCCATCGAACTGGCTGCGCGCGTCAAGGCGGGCGTCGTTTGGATCAACGCCACCAATATGTTCGACGCGGCGGCTCCCTTTGGCGGTTATCGTGAAAGCGGCTATGGCCGTGAGGGTGGTCGCACGGGCATGCTCGAATATCTCACCACCGGCTGGGACAAGCAGGGCAAGGTGCGCGCCGCCTCGGCCGCACCCATCGATGTCGCCCCCGCCACGGGCAAGGCCGACCACGCGACAATCGATGTGACGGCAAAGCTCTATATCGGCGGCAAGCAGGCGCGGCCGGATGGCGGCCAGAGCTACACGGTCTTTGGCAAGGGAGGTGCGGCCATCGGCGAGGCCGGCCTCGCCAACCGCAAGGATGTGCGCAACGCCGTCGAAGCGGCAAACAAGGCGGGCGCATGGGGCGGCGTGACCGCGCACAACCGCGCGCAGGTGCTCTATTTCCTTGCTGAAAACCTAGAGCAGCGCCGTGATGAATTCGTGGCCGCTCTCACTGCAACGGGCGCTGTGGCAAAGCCGGAGGACGAGTTCGAAGCCGCGATCCGCCGGTGCTTCTGGTATGCCGCGCAGGCCGACAAGTTCGACGGCAGCGTGACCGCGACCAAGTCGCAGCATGTGACGATGACAGTCAACGAGCCCTATGGAACGATCGGCGTCGTGGCGCCCGACGAGGCGCCGCTTCTGGCCCTTCTCTCGCTCATCCTGCCGGCAGTCACCATGGGCAACCGCGTCGTGGCGGTGGCCTCGCAGGCCCACCCGCTCATCGCCGCCCGCCTCTATCAGGTCTTCGAAACGTCGGATATTCCCGCCGGCGTCGTCAACCTGCTGACCGGTGAGCGCGACGTGTTGGCCAAGACGCTCGCCGAGCACGACGACGTGGCGGCGCTCTGGTATTGCGGCAGTGAGGACGGCTCGCGCATGGTGGAAGTCGCGTCGGCCGGCAATCTGAAGCCGGTCTGGTCAGATCTTGGTCGTTTGCGCGACTGGCGCGACCCGCGCTTCGGCCAGGGCCAGGAGTATCTGCGCCGCGCCAGCCAGGTGAAGACGATCTGGCTGCCCTACGGCGAATAATCAAGACAGGCGGGGAGCGATCGTCTCCCCGCCCCGCCGTCCCCGATCTCGATTTTTTGACACTCTGCGCCACGGCATATCGCATCCGCAGCGACCAGCGCATTCCAGGGCTTGATTCGTATTTGAATGGTGAATTCCCCTGTGGCAGTGTGCCACGCGGAGGAGACACGCATCATGATCATCGATACCCATCTGCATCTCGTCTACCGGGACCGTCTGACCTATCCCTGGCTTGCCGACGTGCCGCCTCTCAATGCTGATTTCCCGCAGGCACTCTATGCACAAGAGGCTAGGCGTCTCGGTATTTCGGCCTCGCTGCATATGGAGGTGGATGTCACCGAGGTGGACATCGCGCGCGAGACGATGGTTATCAAGGAGCTCGCCTCCGCGTCGGGCAGCCTGCTCGTCGGAGCCATCGCGAGCTGTCGGCCGGAGCTGCCGGGCTTCCCCGCCTATCTCGAAGGCGTGCGCGCCAATCCCTTTGTGCGCGGCTTTCGCCGCGTGCTGCATGTCGTGCCGGATGATCTGTCAGAAGGTGCTCTCTTCCGTGAAAATCTCGCGCGGCTTGCCGGCAGCGGGCTCACTTTCGATCTCTGCGTCAAACCGCATCAGATCCAGCGTGCGATTGCCCTTGTCGACCTCGTGCCTGACGTGTCCTTCGTGCTGGATCACTGTGGCGTGCCGGATATCGCCGGCGGAGGCTACGATCTGTGGAAAGGTCCGGTTGCCGAGATCGCCCGGCGGTCGAACGTGACGGTGAAGCTGTCGGGTATTCCGGCCTATGGTGCAGAAAACTGGACGTTGGAGGACCTGAAACCCTACTTCGCCCATGTCGCCAACTGCTTCGGGTTCGAGCGCATGGTGTGGGGCAGCGACTGGCCGGTCTGCACGCTTGGCGGCGGCCTGTCTACATGGCTCGGCGCCACGCACGCGCTTTTGTCGGGCGTCAGCCTGCCGGAAAAGGCCGGCGTTCTCTCCGACAATGCGCGCCGGTTATGGAATATCACCCCACGAGCTTAGTGCCGCGGTCAGAGCGTCTGCGGTGCAACGAACTGATAATAAGCCCAAACCAGCACGATTGCGGCAAGGATGGCGAGCCAGATGCGGCCCCCTTGCAGCCTTGGCGTGGCGGGCTTCTTCTCCGGCTGCGGCTTGCGGCGTTCGAACTTCACTATATTGTCGTCGTCCAAGGCGTTCCTCCCGCTACAGTGCTGCTGACTTACCGATGCTTGGCCATCCAATGCAAGGGGCGTCAGTCACGGCCGACTAGTCTGCCCTGCCGGAAATCGCCACGCGTTCGAAATGACCACGGCCGAGATGGCCGGCGCCGTCGCGTATATCGGCGGTGATGGCGGCCTTCAGTGCGTTGGCGTCCTGCCTTGCGATGGCTGTCAAGGCTTCCGCGTGACGATCGACCTGATAGGTCTGAGACAGGTTTTCGCCGGCCCGGCGCATGAAGGGGCCTAGCCGCAGCCAGAGAGATTCGATCAGGGGCAGCATCACCGTTCCGGGCCTTGCCTCGTACAGGGCACGGTGGAAGGCGAAATTGGCTTCCACCAGCCGGCGGAAATCACCCGCGGCCAGTGCCTCGTCTGCCTGCCGGTCGAATGCCCGCATGCGAGCGAGCCCTGGCTGATCGATATAGGGCATCGCGCGTTCGGCGGCGCGTGTTTCCAGCGCGATACGCGCCTCCAGCACCTCATCGAAGCCGGCGGAGTCCAGGTCCGGCACGCGGACCCGGCGATTGTCGAGCAGTTCCAGTGCGCCTTCGGACACGAGCCGGTGCAGCGCCTCGCGCACCGGCATGGCGCTGACGCCCAGCATCTCGGCGAGGCCGTTGATCGTCACCGGTTCGCCCGGTTCGAAACCGCCCGTCATGATGCTGTGCCGCAGCACGCGGTACACCCACTGCTTGGCGGATTCGCTCTCTTCCCGCTGCTCGCAAACCAGCATGCCCTACCTCCCGTGCGCAGCTCGGCCCTTCTGTTTCTACAGGCCGACTTAGGGCTGAATTCTCAGCGGACTGCACGCAGAACTGATAATGTTGCGAAGCCGAAAATGACCCTTTACAGATTTGATCAAATTATGATTTGTTGTGATCATAAGCAAGACAAGCATATCACATAAGAGCCGTGATCGACGGTCAGACAATGGTAAGCCGGCGATCCGGACAGAGGAAGTCTCGGGTGTCGGTCGACGAACGGGGAACCGATGACTGAATCGCGAACGACTGCGGCGCATGGCGGTGCCATTGGCCTGCATGGTATCAAGAAATGGTTCGGAAACTTCCAGGCCGTGGACAATGTCACGCTGGATATCCGCCCCAATGAATTCTTCACGCTCCTCGGCCCGTCGGGATGCGGAAAGACCACGCTTCTGCGCATGATCGCCGGTTTCGAAATGCCGACCGAAGGGCAGGTCCTGCTCGACGGGGCCGACATTTCGGGGCTTCTGCCCAACCAGCGCCCGGTCAACACGGTCTTTCAGAACTATGCCCTCTTCCCGCACCTCACAGTGGCGGAGAATATCGGTTTCGGCCTGAAGATGTTAGGCCGCCCGAAGGCCGAGATAACGTCCGTCGTCAACGACATGCTGAAGCTCGTCCATCTCGATGGACGCGGCCACAATCCGGTCACCCAGCTTTCCGGTGGCCAGCAGCAGCGCGTGGCCCTCGCGCGGGCGCTCGCGCCTCGACCGAAAGTTCTCCTGCTCGACGAGCCGCTGTCGGCACTCGATCTCAAGCTTCGCAAATCCATGCAGATCGAGCTGAAGCGTCTTCAACTGGAGACCGGCATCACCTTCGTCTTCGTCACCCACGACCAGGAAGAAGCGCTCACCATGTCGGACCGCATCGCGGTCATGTCGGCGGGAACGGTTCGCCAGGTCGGTTCGCCCTGGGATATCTACGACCGCCCGGCCGAGCGTTTCGTCGCCGACTTCATCGGCGAGACCAATTTCCTTTCCGCCGATGTCGTCTCGGTTGCAGATAACAGGGCGCGTGTGCGTCTTTCCTCCGGCGCTGAAATCTCAGCAAGCTTCCCGGCTGACGTTACGCCGAGTGGATCCGTCACCGTCGTGGTTCGGCCCGAACATGCGCGCGCGGGCGTGCCGACGGATACGTCTGCACTACGAGGCGTCGTGCACGATATCGTCTATCTCGGCACGGATACGCATGTTCATGTGCACCTCGACGACGGCACGGCGTTCATGGTCCGCCAGCAGAATGCGCGCAGTGGCCATTGCGGCTTTTCCAAAGGCGATACGGTCGGCATCGACTTCAGCGACGACGTCGCTCAGATTCTGAGGGACTGACGATGAATGGCGCAGAACAGGTCGCGATCGAGGCCAGAAAACAGGATATCCGCTCCCGCTGGCTCCTGAGCGCACCGGCCCTGATCATCATCTTCGTGGCGGCGATCGGGCCGCTCTTCGTGATGCTGCTGTATTCCTTCCTGGTCAAGGGCGATTACGGCGATGTCAAACCCTGGGAATTCTCGCTCGACGGCTGGACCTCGGTCTTCTTCCAGCGTGACATCTTCGACGATACGCTCGGGCTGGCGGATGCGCATGTGTCGATCATCTGGCGCTCCATCCAGCTATCGTTCTTCACCACGATCCTCACCCTGATCCTCGGCTTCCCGACCGCCTATTTCATTGCGACACGGCCGCCGCATACCCGCGAAATCTGGGTTTTCCTCGTCACCATCCCGTTCTGGACGAACCTTCTGATCCGCACCTTCGCCATGCAGCAGGTCATCCGCAACGAGGGCCTTCTCAACAATGCGTTGATATGGCTCGGCATCATCAAGAGCCCGCTGCAGATCATCTATACCGACACTGCCAACCTGCTCGGCATGACCTATGTCTATCTGCCGCTGATGGTGCTGCCGCTCTATGCCTCCATCGAAAAGCTCGATTTCCGGCTGGTCGAGGCTGGCTACGATCTCTACGCGACACGCTTCCAAGTGCTGCGCAAGATCGTCATCCCGCTGGTCAAGCCCGGCATCATCGCCGGCTCGATCCTGGTCTTCATCCCGTCGCTCGGCGCCTATGTCATTCCGCGCGTTCTCGGCGGCGGCAAGAACATGATGCTCGGCAACCTGATCGAGATGCAGTTCGGCGCCGGCCGCAACTGGCCGCTTGGCGCGGCCATGTCGATCACGCTGATGATTCTCGTGATGGTGGCGCTGATCGTCTATGTCCGCAACGCCTCGCGCGGAGGGGCCGGGCATGTTTAGGTCGCGTTTCGACATCAAGTCGCAGCCGGGATTCGGCTTCATCACGCTTTTCACCTTCTTCGCCCTTTATCTGCCGATCGGCGCGTTGGTGGTTTATTCCTTCAATGACGCGGAATCGCTGTCGCAATGGGGCGGTTTTTCCGGCCGCTGGTTCGTAGCGGCGTGGCAGAACTCTGCCGTGCAGGATGCGGCGATCCGCTCTCTGATCATCGCGCTTTGGGCAGCGAGCCTCGCGACGATTGCGGCCCTGATGGCAGCACTCGCGACAACCCGTACCGCGCCCTATCGCGGTCAGACGTTAAAGTATGCGATGATCAACCAGCCGCTGATGGTGCCGGAGATCGTTACCGCCGTTGCGCTGCTGATCGTGTTCTCGCGCATCAAGGTCTGGACCGGATATTCCGGCCTCGGATACCTCGTCCTCGCGCATACCGCCTTCTGCATTCCCTTCGCCTACCTGCCGATCCGTGCGCGGCTGGAGAGCATGGACCTTACGCTGGAACGGGCGGCGGCGGATCTCTACGCCTCGCGCTGGCAGACCTTTCGTCATGTCACGCTGCCGCTTTTGCGACCGGCTGTGATCGCCGGTTTCATGTTGGCCTTTGTCATTTCGCTGGACGACGTTGTGATTACCGAGTTTGTCAAATCTGGCGGGCAGGATACGCTACCGACCTACATGCTCGGACAGCTGCGCCGCGAAACCACGCCCGAGATCAACGCGATCGCCACCGTGTTTCTCGCGCTTTCGACCGTGCTGGTCGTGATCTTCTTCTTCATCAACCGGAAAAAACAATAGCCAAATCCGACAGACCAACGACAGAGAGGAACAGACATGAAATCGAAATGGATCACCACGACGGCAATAGCCGCGGTCGCCGCCCTGGCCTTCGCCAATGGAGCATCCGCCGCGGGCGAACTCAACATCTACAACTGGGGTGACTATACGAGCCCTGAACTGATCAAGAAGTTCGAGAAGGAGTTCGACGTCAAGGTCACCGTGACCGACTACGATTCGAACGACACGGCGCTCGCTAAGGTCCGCGCCGGCGGCCACGGCTTCGACATCGTCGTTCCCTCGGCCAACTACGTGCAGATCTGGGTCAAGGAAGGTCTCATCGAAGAAGTTCGGCCCGACCAGATGGAGAACTTCAAGAATGTCGATCCGCGCTGGGTGGACGTTCCCTGGGATCCGGGTCGTCACTACACCGTTCCGTGGCAGTGGGGCCTGACGGGCATCGGCGTCAACACCGCAGTCTACAAGGGTGATATCAACACGTCCGCCATCTTCCTCGATCCGCCGCCGGAACTGGTTGGTAAGATCAATGTCGCGCCGGAAATGAACGATGTGCTCTTCGCCACGATCAAGTATTTTGGCGGCGACTGGTGCACCACTGACAAGGAAGTGTTGCGCAAGGTCCGCGACAAGCTTGTGGAAGCCAAGACGAAGTGGCTCGCCATGGATTACAGCGTCACCGAGAAGCTGCCGTCCGGCGACTATGCCGGCGTCTACTACTGGAACGGCGCCATCATGCGTTCGCGCCTGAAGAACCCCGATGTCAAGATGGGCTATCCGAAGGAGGGCTTCCCCTACTTCATGGACAGCGCAGCACTCCTCAAGGACGCGAAGAACCCGGAAAACGCCAAGCTGTTCATGAACTTCATCATGGACCCGGAGAACGCCGCGATGATTTCGGCCTTCGCGAAATATGCCAACGGCATAAAGGGTTCGGACCAGTTCCTGCCGGAAGAAATGAAGACTGCGCCGGAACTGGTCGTTCCGCCGGAATACGAGAAGGCCGGCGAGTTCCTGCTGAGCTGCGAGCCGGAGACGCAGCAGCTTTACACGCGGATCTGGACTGAACTGCAGAAGTAACGCGTCGCATGTAACAAGGACAGCCTGATGCGGGAGGGCGTAGACGCCTTCCCGCTGACTGGCGGCATTCTCATGATCAAGACCTTCAAGGAAACGCACGGCTTTGCCCGTGCCGATGTCACGCTCGCCAACTGGCGAACGGCTCCCTACAGCCGCTGGACGTTCCAGAACGTGCGCGATTTCGTGCCGACCTCCGTCATTGCGGCTGAGTTGGTGAGCGCGGAGCAGCCGCTTGCCAGCGATGCCTTCCTCGATGCCGCGATGGATACCGGCCTTGCGGGGGCGGCCACCGCACGCGCCTTCCTCGACTTTGCCCATACCGACGCATTCGTCCTGATGCGCCGAGGTGAGATCGTCGCGGAATATTATGCACCGCACGCCGACCCCAACGCGCCGCACCTTGTCTTCTCGATTTCGAAGTCGCTGACGGCCGTCGTCTCCGGTATCCTTGAAGCCGAGGGTATGCTCGACCCGGACCGTCCCGTTACGGACTACCTGCCCGAGGCAAAGGGCAGCGTCTACGGTGACTGCACCTATCGCGACGTGCTGGACATGCGCGTGAGCCTCGATTTCGAGGAAGCCTATCTCGATCCCTATGGCGCTTTCGCACGCTATCGCCGCGCCATGCTGTGGAACCCGCCGATGCCGGATGTGGAGCCGGAGACGCTGGCCTCGTTCCTGCTGACGCTTCAGAAGGCCGAACGGCCGCATGGCGGACCGTTCTACTACGCCTCGCCCAATGCCGACCTGCTCGGCGTCATCATCGAACGGGCGACAGGCGCCCGCTTTGCCGACCTGACTTCCGATCTGCTGTGGAAGCCGATGGGCGCAAGGAACAACGCCGAGGTCACGGTGGATGCCATCGGCACGCCGCGCACCGCCGGCGGCGTTTCCATAACAGCGCGCGATCTGGCGCGGCTTGGCGAATTGCTGCGAAACCACGGCGTTCGCAATGGCCGCCAGGTTATCCCGGAAGGCTGGATCCGCGATATGCAGGACAACGGCGACCGGGAGGCCTGGCAGCAGGGCCACAATGTCGATCTGCCGAACGGTCGCTACCGCAGCCAGTGGTATCAGTCTGGCGAGGCCGACGGCGCTTTCTGTGCAATCGGCATCCACGGCCAGTGGCTCTATGTCGATCCCAGTACCGAGACCGTCATCGTCAAGCTCTCCTCCCAGCCTGAACCGTTGGGCGACGAGGAGAACCAGGACGTCTTCACCTTCTTCCGCGCGCTTTGCCGCCGGGCAATCTGACCCTTCGAGGAGCATTCCATGCAGGCCGAAGCGAGCTTTATCATCCGCAATGCGCGGGTGCTGACGATGGACGACGCCAATCCGCGCGCGAGCGCTTTGGCGGTCGCCGGCAACCGAATCCTCACGGTCGGCTCGGAAGCCGCGATCGATGCTTTTTCCGGCCCCGACACGCATGTTATCGACGCCAAGGGCGCGACGGTCCTGCCGGGCTTCAACGAAGCGCATATGCATATCTTCGGCGGTGCGGCCGAACTGCGGGAACTCTCGCTTGCCGGCGTGAAGGGCTTCGACGCGCTGGCGAAGGCCTTGCGGGATTATGCCGCCGAATATCCTGACAGGGCGCTGCTGATCGCGCAGCATGCCGACTACACGATCCTGTCCGACGACGAACGCGTGACACGCCATCACCTCGACCGCATCCTGCCGGATCGCGCCGTGCTGATCTTCGCACCGGACCATCACACCGCCTGGGCGAACACAATGGCGCTCAAGGGCGGCGGCATTTTCGAGGGCCGCGATGTCGGTATAGGCAACGAGATCGTCATGGGCGAGGACGGGCTGGCCAACGGCGAGTTGCGCGAAAGCAACGCCATCCGCCCGGTCTCGGCGCTCGGCGAGACGGGCGGTCGAGAGATGCTCGGCGTCGGAACGGGCGGTGATCCAGAGCATGTGACGGAGGAGGAGCGTGCTGGCGATATCGCGATCCTCAAGGAGGGCCTCGCCTATGTCGCATCGCTCGGCATTACCTCGCTGCAGAACATGGACGGCAGCCTTTATCAGCTGGAAATGCTCGACGAGATCGAGAAGACCGTTGGCCTGCCGGTGCGCGTGCGCATGCCCTTCCACATGAAGAATTTCATGCCGCTGTCCGACCTCGAGACGAAGGCCGCCGCCTGGCGGACGCGCTTCGATACGGATCGCCTGCGTTCGAATTTCGTCAAGCTGTTCATGGATGGCGTGACGGAGTCCGGTACGGCCGTTTTCGTCGATGACTATGCGCACCAGCCGGGCTGGAAGGGCGAGCCGCTCTTCACGCAGGAGCAGTTCGACAACATCGCCATCGCCGCCGACAAGCTCGGCCTTCCAGTCGCCGTCCATGCCATCGGCGACGGTGCCGTGCGCATGGTGTTGAACGGATACGAGGCCGCGGTCAAGGCGAACGGCAAGCGCGACAGCCGCAACCGCGTCGAGCACATCGAGGTAATCCATCCTGAGGATATCCCGCGCTTCAAGGAACTGGGCACGGTCGCCTCGATGCAGCCGACGCATCCGCCGGGCAGCGCCGGCCTGCCACTCGAACCGTATATGTCGTATATCGGCGAGGACCGTTGGCCTTATGCCTTCGCCTGGCGCACTCTGGTCGATGCCGGCGCGCCGATCGTGTTTGCCACCGACTGGCCGGTCTCCCCGCTCGATCCGATGCATTCCATCCAGTGCGCCATGTCGCGTACGGTGTGGAAGGAGGGCATGAAGGACGAACGGCTTTCGCTGCACGAGACGCTTGCCGCCTATACGAGGACCGGCGCCTGGGTCGAGTTCATGGAAGACCGAAAGGGCATGCTGAAGAAGGGGTATCTCGCTGATATCGTCGTGCTTTCGGCCGATATCGAGGCGACGGACTTTGCCGCGCTGGCGACGGTGCGGCCGGTGACCACGATCTGCGACGGGCGGATCACCTACCAGGCCTGATGAAGGCCCCGGTTACGCCTGCACGACTGTATCCACGCGGCGGTTTCGCCCGTGGGTTCAAAGAGCATTCGGACGGGGCGCCGGAAGCTGCCTCGAATGAAAGTAGTAAAGTGACACCTTCCGGCGCCCCGTTCGGCGGTTTTTGCCTGCGACTTCGGTCTCTCTGCGATGACGGGGTGCGTGGGAACGGTGGCGCGCCCCTCCGTAGACGGGGTCATGCGCGCCCTCAGACTTACGATGCCGCAGCCACGACTGCCGGTCGGCATCGTCTTCCACTGCGCCGCGCGACAGGGAAACATCCCCCGGACGCCCGCGGCGCATCCGTCCACTTGTGTGCCACACAGGCACGTCCGGTGAAGGCGTTGTCGAAAAGGCGGTCCGACGCCCCTCGCTTGTCCCTTTCCGGAGGGAGACCATTTTCCGCAGACCCGGTGCGTGAAGTCCTGCGTCCTTCCTTCATGCCCCGCGCCGACCCCGCCTCGCCGCAACGCCTTGCGGTGTATCCGAGGGCGGGATGGGAAGATTGTAGGCGCGGTTTTTCAGCGCGGGGATTTCGCGCAGATTTTTCATAGGGAAATCAGAGTGTACCGGGCGATCTGATCCCCTGATACGACCCCGAGGACCGGCCGCCACGCGCTCAGACGGGGCGATCGAGATCCGCCAGATAGGTGTTTTCGGCGCGGGAGGTGTCGTAGTCGGCGGGGCGGATGTCGGCGAAGAGCAGGGCCTCGACTTGCGCCGGGGCTTCGGCAAGCAGCGTGCCATCAGGGGCGGCAATGCGCGACAGGCCTGCATAGGCGAAGAGGCCGTCGCTGTCGCAATGGTTGACATAGGCGACGAAAACCTGGTTCTCGAAAGCCCGTACCTGGATCATATGGCTGGCGATGAAGGTGCCGGAGGCGCCTTGCGGCAGGGCGGTCGGGACGATGACCAGGTCGGCACCGGCCAGCGCGAGACGGCGGACATTCTCGGGGAATTCCACATCATAGCAGATCAGCATGCCGAGCCTGAGACCACCGAGCTCAACGAGAACCGAGGCCGGCGTGGCAGGCTTGAAGGCGGCGCGTTCGTATTCGCCGTAGAGGTGGGACTTGCGATAGACGGCATTTGTACCGATGCCATCAGTGAAGACGGCGCTATTATAGACCGCCGTGCCCTCGCGTTCTGCAAAGCCGGCGATAATGGCGATACCCTTTTCGCGTGCGATGGCGCTGAGGCGGGCGACCGTGTCGCCGGATGCCGGAGACGCAATGTCTGAGAAGGTCGCCTCCCCCGCGCCATAGCCGGTGACGGCGAGTTCGGGCACGACAAGCAGGCTCGCGCCGCCCTTCGCCGCATCGGCGGCGGCCGCCGCGATGCGGGCCAGGTTTGCCTCTATATCGCCGGCGATGGCTTTCATCTGAAGGGCGGCGATGCGCATGCTCTTACTCCTGATCGCGCGACGACATGGCGCCGAGCAGCTTGGGCAGGTCGCCGAAGCGCGCGACGAGGCCGAATATGGTGGCCGCGATGGCGACGAACAGGATCGTGACCGAGGCCATGGTGGGCGTATAGCCGTAGCGCAGGGCGTTGAAGATCTTGATCGGCAACGTCTCCATGGTGAAGCCGACGGTCATATAGGCGACGATATATTCATTGAGCGACAGCACGAAGGCGAAGGCATAGCCGGAGACGAGATAGGGCAGGATCAACGGCAGGACGACGGTGCGGAATACCGTGCGGTCGTCTGCGCCCATTGTCGCGGCGGCTTCGACCAGCGAGCGGTCGATGGACGAGAAGCCGAGCGACAGCGTCACCAGCGGCAGGGTCACGAAGAAGATGGCGTGGCTGATCACGGCCGTGGCCGGCTGACCGTAGAAGCCCGTCGCCGCCCAGAAGGTGAGCAGGCCGAGCGCCGTGATGACCGGCGGCAGGGTGAAGGGTGCAATGCCAAGCAGCTGGAAGATATTGGCCCAGGGCGCATGACGCCGCCAGAGGAACCAGGCCAGCGGCAGCGCAATGAGAAGCGCTACGGCGGCCGATAGCGCCGCCAGCGTGATCGACGCGAACAGCGCGTTGCGCCATTCGACATTGGTGAAGATCTCTGCGTACCAGGCCAAGGAGAAGCCCTTGGGCGGGAAAGCGAGATCCTGCTTCTCGTTGACGGAGACACCCGCGACCACGATGAGCGGCAGGGCCAGGAAGAGGCCTATCAGGCTAAAATAAAGACGCTGAAGAAACACGGTCATGCGGCTTCTCCCTTGCGTCCGGCATAAATGGTGAGGCCGACGAGGCCGAGCGTGACAAGCACAAGGAACACGGCCATGGCAGCGGCGAACGGCATGTTCGACTGGTAGATCGCCTGGTCGGTGATGAGCACGGATAGCGTCCAGTGCTGCGGCCGGCCGAGGATCTGCGGCAACAGATAGCAGCCAAGGGCGAAGATGAAGACCATGATCAGCGTGGCGACGATGGTGTTGCGCAGCGCCGGTACGACGACAGTGAAGAAGGAGCGCACCGGCGAGGCGCCGAGCGTGCGCGCGGCTTCCGTCAGCGTCGGATCAAGCCGCACAAGCGCGGGATAGAGCACGAGCACGGTATAGGGCAGCGCCTGATAGGTCATGGCCGTCAGCACGGCGCCGAAGCTCGGATTGAGCGCCACCGGCTGGTCCATGATGCCGAGCATGACGAAGAGGTTGGTGATGCCGGCTGTGCGCGAAAACAGCGTCGACCAGGCAAAGCCGATGATGACTTCGGAGAGCGAGAGGATCGACAGCAGCGCAACGAGCCAGAGCACCTGCGTGCGGCGCCTGGCGCGCGACAGGAGATAGGTGAAGGGCACGGCGAGCACGACGCAGCAGATGGCCACCGCAATGGCGAGCATCAGCGAGAAGCCGAGCACCTTGCCGAAGAAGAGGCTGAGAAAGCGGGCGTAATTGTCGAAGACGAAATCCGGCGTGTAGAAGCCGGACGGATTGCGCTTGAAGAAGGAGACCGCGATCATTGTCGCGAAGGGTACGACGAAGAAGACGATCAGCATGCCGGCCGGAAAGACGAGCGGGCTGTAATCGGTGAGTTTCTGCGGCGGCTCGCGTCTCATGCCTTCAGCACCACGCAATCATCGGGGTTGAGCGCAATGCCGACGCTCTGCCCGACGGCAACGTCCGGGCGGGCATTGGGCATGGAGACGGCGACGATCTGCTTGCCGGCGGCCTCCACGAAGGTCTCGATCGTGCCCCCGAGATCGCGCACGAAGGTGACGGTGCCCGTGATCGGCGCATTACCGGGTGCGGTGAGATGCACATCCTCCGGGCGCACGGAGATGATGCCTGATGGCAGGCTGTTCGGAATGGTGAGGCCGGGAACCGAGGCGCCCAGAACCTGCGTGCCGGCGCCATCGGCCTTGAAATCGATAAGGTTCGTCATGCCGATGAAATCGGCCACGAAGGTATCGGCCGGGCGGCGGTAGATTTCAACCGGGGGCGCGGCCTGCCGGATCTCGCCGCCATTCATCACGACCACGGTATCGGCCATGGTCATGGCCTCGCGTTGGTCGTGCGTGACGACGATGGTGGTGATGCCGAGGCGCTGCTGGAGCTGGCGCAGCTCGACCTGCATGGCCTCGCGCAGCTTGGCGTCGAGCGCCGAAAGCGGCTCGTCGAGCAGGAAGAGTTTGGGCGAGATGGCGAGCGCGCGGGCGATCGCGACGCGCTGGCGCTGGCCGCCGGAGAGCTTGGCGACCGGGCGGTCGGCGTAGCCGGTCAGGTGGATCATGGCGAGAAGCTCGTCGACGCGTTTCTTCTGTTCTGCCTTGCCGACACCGCGGATGCGCAGCGAGTATGCAATGTTCTCACCGACCGTCAGATGCGGAAAGAGCGCCAGCGACTGGAAGACCATACCGAGGTCGCGCTTGTGGGTGGGGACGTTGGTGATGTCGCGGTCGTCGAGGCGGATGGAGCCGTTTGTGGGAAGGTCCAGCCCGGCGACCATGCGCATCAGCGTGGTCTTGCCGCAGCCCGACGGGCCGAGCAGGCAGACGAAGGTGCCGTGCGGCACCGTCAGCTCGACATTCCTGACGGCGGTAAACGTGCCGAATTCTTTGGTGACGTTCTGGAGGGTCAGTCCGGACATTGGTTCTCCGCTCGGCGCGTTCGGTTCAAGGCACGCGGCCGCCAGCATAGGCTTCACGCTGGCGGCCGGGCAAGGTTTCGATGGATCGGGCGATCAGCCGGCGATCATTTCCGTCCACTTCTGGTTCAGCCAGTCGGACTTGGTCTGGTAGAGGTCGTAGCGCGGAATGATCGGCTCGATGTCGGACGACACGGCGGCGAACTCTTCCGCCGTCAGGTCGAGCAGATCGCGCTTGACGGTCGGCGCGGTGCCGACCTTGCGCGACAAGAGCGCCTGGATCTTCGGCTGGCTCATGTAGTTGATGAAGGTATGGGCTTCCTCGACCTTGGCGGACGCGCGCGACAGCGCCCAGCAGCCCGAATCCATGATGCCACCTTCCTTGGGGAAGGTCGAGCGCACCGGCTGGCCATCGGCCGCGGCGAGGCCCGTAACGTCATGATAATACTGGCCCATGGGGATTTCGCCCGACTTCAGCGACTGTTCGAACTGGGCCTCGTCGCGGTACCACAAGCGCACATTCGGCTTGACTTCGGCGAGTTTTTCGAAGGCTTTGAGAAGACCATCTTCGGTGTCGAGCGCATTGGTACCACCGAAATGGGTCTTGGCCGTCACTTCGAGCAGGAACGAGTTGGAAACGAGCGCCAGCAGACCGAGCTTGTCGGCATTCGCCGGATCCCACAGGGCGTTCCACGACGTCGGCGCTTCCTTGTAGACATCCGTGTTGGTGACGAGCGTAATGTACCAGGCGACGGCACCGATGCCGGCGACACGGCCATCCGGGTATTTGTTGACGAAGTGGTCGATGAGGTTGGAGGAATTCGGGATCTTCGCCATGTCGAGCGGCGCCCAAAGATCGGTAGACTGGCCCTTGAGCATGGCGACCTGCGACATCATCGAGACGTCGGCGGGGGCCTGGCCGGCCTTGGCGGCCTGCTCGAGCTGGACCAGCCATGCCTCGCCGGTCGGCTCGGCGACGGATTCGACGGCGATGCCGGTTTCCTTGGTGAAATCCGCAAAGATGTTCTTGTCGAAGGAATCCTTGAAGTAGCCGCCGTAGACGCCGACCTTCAGCGACTTGTCCTGCGCGCGCAGGACGGCGGGCATGGCCAGCAGCGAAGCACCGGCAACGCCGGCGCCCAGCACCGCGCGGCGGCTGACATTGGTCTTGAGGATGTCACGCATGGTCGTCTTTCTCCTGTTAGGTCGGCCGGTCTGGACCGGCCGGCATGTTCCCGTTGTTGCTATTGTATGTCAGGCTTTCGCCGTCACGGAAGGGCTGAATACCATCAGGCTCAGAATTTCGAACAGCACCTGCGCGCCGGCATGGGCGCTGTTGGTCGTCGCGTCGTATTGCGGTGCTACCTCCACGACGTCGCCGCCGACGAGATTGATACCCTTGAGGCCGCGGATGAGTTCAAGAACCTCACGCGTCGTCAGGCCGCCGATCTCGGGCGTGCCGGTGCCGGGCGCAAAGCTCGGATCCAGGCTGTCGATGTCGAAGGAGAGGTAGGTCGGGCCGTCGCCGACGATCGCCTTCGCCTTCTCGATGATGGCGGGGATGCCGAGGCCGGTCACCTCTTCGGCGTGGATGACGGTCATGCCGGAATCGTAGGAGAATTCCCACAGATATTCCGATGAGCCGCGGATGCCGATCTGGATGGTGCGCTTCGGATCGAGCACACCGTCGAGTACGGCGTTGCGGAACGGGCCGCCGTGGTGGAACTTCGTCTGGTCGAAAAGGCCGCCGGTGTCGCAATGGGCGTCGATATGGATCATGCCGACCGGTTGCTTCTTGCCGACGGCCTTCATGATCGGATGCGTGATCGAGTGGTCGCCGCCGACGGCGAGCGGGATGACTCCGGCATCGACGATCTGGTTGAAGCGCTTCTCGATATCGTCATGGCTGAGTTCGAGGCGGTAGCGGCTCTGGAACGGCACGTCGCCGATATCGGCCACGCGAAGCTCCTGCACCGGCGCGCAATCAAGCACGTGGTTGTAGGGGCCGATCCGCTCTATGGCGCGCATGGCGCGGGGCCCGAAGCGCGAACCTGGACGATTGGTCACGCCGAGATCCATGGGCACGCCGGTAATGGCGACCTGGAGATTGCCGAAATCCGGGGCATCCGCCTCGACGGGCATATAGGGGGCGGAGAGGAAGGTGGGAACGCCGGCATAGGGCGCCAGACGCGTGCCGCTCTTGTTGAAAATCTTGTCCGCGACCTTGCGGAAAGCGGGGTCGAAGATGTCGCCGCCGTGGCTCTCGCCGTATTTAGCCCTGAGCTCGTCGAGCTTCGTGTCGCTCATGATCCTGCCTCACCTGTTGAGATGCGGGCGGTCCGGGGCCGGTACGCGATAGCCTGATAACGTTCCCCGGGGCTTTGCCCTCGTTGACAGCATTATCGCGGCAATCCATATGGAAAATCAATTGACATTGTTGTAGCGGTATTCGTGAGAAAAACTCACATACAGGTTGTCCATGGCTTCGCGCCTTCCGCCTCTCAATCCCCTGCGCGCCTTCGAGGCGACCGCGCGTCGGGGCGCCGTCTCTGCAGCGGCGCGGGAATTGAACGTGACGCATGGCGCGGTGAGCCATCAGATCCGTGCGCTGGAGGAATCGCTTGGGACAACGCTCTTCGAACGCAACGGCAAGCGCCTGAAGCTGACGCCGCAGGGCGCGCTGCTTTTGCCTGCCGTCACCAATGCCTTCAGCGAGATCGCCGCGGCTACCGCGCTGATGAAACAGCCGGAAACACGCGGCGACATCACCATCAGCTGCGTGCCCGCGCTGCTCTCGCTCTGGCTTCTGCCGCGGCTGAACACGTTCACGGACCAGTTTCCCGGCGTGAAGGTGACGCTGATCGCGTCCAACGACCCGCAGCATCTGCGCTCGCTCGATACGGATGTGAGCCTGCTCTATGGCGACGGCAACTGGCCGGACTGTTGGACGCGGCTGTGGTCGAACCTGCGGCTTTTCCCGGTCGCCAGCCCGACGCTCCTCAACAGCCGCCCGCTGCGCTCCGTTCGCGATCTTGCAGACCATGCGCTGTTTCATGGCGATGACGGCCGCGAGTGGAATACGTGGCTGGCCGCGGCCGACGCCATCGACATGCCGCGCGACCGCCAGTATTTCATGAGCGATGCGCGCCTCTCGACGGAGGCGGCGCTCTATGGACAGGGCATCGCGCTGGGCGACAATATTACGGCAAGCAACCTGATCGCCCGCGGCGAGCTTGTCGTGCCCTTCGATCTGTCGGTGCCGGCCAACGACGCCTTCTATGTCGCCTGCCGGCAGGCGCTGCGCCAGTCGCCCATCGTCAAGGTCTTCATCGACTGGCTCTTTGCCGCGCTGGAAGAAACCCTGCCTGAACCGCAGGCCTCCGCCCGCCTGCATCTGCGCGGGCGTGGCGGCCGTAGTGCCGACACGTACCGACCCACAGCCACACCGGCCAAGCGCCTGATACCAACAAGCCCCCCGCGCAAGACGCGCGCCTGAGACCAACGGACACGACCATGCCCCGCTTCAATCCTCTCGTGGAAACCCTCGCCGCCCCGCCGATCCCGTCCGTCTTCGCCTGGGGCGATGCCTATGACGGGCGCGGCGGCACGATGATCGACTTCTCGCAGGCCGTTCCGGGCTATCCGCCCCATCCGGAGATGCTGCGGCTGCTGGGCGAATATGCCGCCTCGCGCGCCTATACCGGCTATGGCCCCATCGAGGGCGAGGCCGTGCTGCGCAAGGCCTATGCCGACCATCTCTCGGAAAGCTACGGCGTGGCACTCACCGCCGGCCACACCCATATCACAGCCGGCTGCAACCAGGCCTTCATCTGCGCCGCCATGGCCGTCGCCGGCGCAGGCGACGCGGTGCTGATGACCGACCCCTATTACTTCAATCAGGAAACCACGCTCGCCATGCTGGGCATAAAGACCCGGTTTGCCGCCTGCGACCCGGCAAACGGTTTCCTGCCAGACCTCGCAGCACTTGCCGCGGGCATCACGCCTGAGGTGCGGGCCATTGCCCTCGTTTCGCCGAACAACCCGACCGGCGCCGTCTATCCGCCCGACATGCTGGGCGCGATCTACGATCTTTGCGTGGCGCGCGGCATCTGGCTGATCCTCGACGAGACCTATCGCGATTTCCTGCCGGCCGGCGCGGGCCGACCGCACGAGCTGTTCGGGCGCGGCGGCTGGGAGGATACGCTGATCGGCCTCTACAGTTTCTCCAAGTCCTTCTGCATTCCCGGCCACCGGCTCGGTGCGATTACGGCGGGCAGCGTCGTGGTGACGCAGGTCGCCAAGATCATGGACAATCTGCAGATCTGCCCGCCGCGCTCGGCGCAGGCGGCCGTCGCCACCGCCATTCCGCTGCTCTCCGATTGGCGCGAGGAGAACCGCCGCGAGATCGCGCGCCGTGTCGAAGCGCTTCTCGCCACCATGGTTGCGGCGCCGGCGTGGCGTGTCGGCGCGGTCGGCGCCTATTTCGCTTTCATCGCGCATCCCTTTTCCGGCACGCCATCGGCAGTGGTGGCGGAGCGACTTGCCAAGGAGGCGGGCATTCTCTGCCTTCCGGGCAGCTATTTTGGACCCGGGCAGGAAGATTACCTGCGTTTCGCCTTTGCCAATGCCGATGTCGAGACGATCGGTAAACTCGGCGCACGACTTGCCAATTTCTCGATAAATGGGGCTTGACCTTCCTACGCGGCAAGGCGTCAGCCTCGATATATCTATCAGGGAGTTTGCCATGCCTGCCGAAAACAGCCTCACCTTCACCGTTCCCGACATGACCTGCGGCCATTGCGTCAAGACGATCACCGGGGCGGTGCTGGCTGCCTACCCAAACGCGAAGGTCGAGATCGATCTTGGGACCAAACGTGTCACCGTCGAGAATGCGGGCGACCGTGCGGCGGTCGCGTCCGTCATCGAAGCGGAGGGATATTCGCCCGCCGATGCATAACAGGCAAAACAGGGCTTGACCTTGACATGATGGGAAGGTGCACGATCTATCCAAACAGGATGAAAGGTGCACCATGCTCACCACCACAGGACCGGGCGACCGGCAGACCATCAAGCTTTCCATTTCCGACATGACCTGCGCGTCCTGCGTGCGCAGGGTGGAGAAGGCCATCGAAGCGGTGCCGGGCGTTTCCGGCGCGGCCGTCAATCTGGCGACAGAGAAGGCCGATGTAACCTTCAACGGCGCGCCAGATATCGCCGCCGTTGCCGAAGCTGTGCGCGGCGCGGGTTACGGCGTCGGCGAAGAGGTAATCGAATTTCCCGTCGAGGGCATGACCTGCGCCTCGTGTATCGGCCGCGTCGAGAAGGCGCTGAAGGCCGTGCCCGGCGTTCTGGACGCCACCGCAAACCTTGCGCAGGAACGGGCGCGCGTGCGCCTTGCCAGGGGCGCCGCAACATTCGATGACCTCGCCGCAGCCATCGAGCGTACGGGCTACAAGGCGGTGCGCGTGGCCGCAGACACCCCTGCCGAGGACGACCGCCGCGCAGCGGAGGCGGGCGCGCTCAGGCGCGATCTCATCATCGCGGCCGTGCTGACGGCGCCGTTGTTCGTGATGGAGATGGGGGCCCATGCCGTGCCCGCCTTCGGCCATTACATCCACGAAACAATCGGCATGCAGACGAGCCGGATCATTCAGTTCGTGCTGGCGACGCTGGTGCTTGTCGGTCCCGGGCGGCGCTTCTTCCTGAAGGGTATCCCGAGCCTGATCCGGCTTGCGCCCGATATGAATGCGCTGGTGGTGATCGGCACGCTTGCCGCCTGGATATTCTCCACGGTCGCGACCTTCGCACCGGCTCTCCTGCCGGGCGGTACGGCGAATGTCTATTTCGAGGCAGCCGCCGTCATCGTAACGCTCATTCTCGCCGGGCGCTTCCTGGAGGCGCGCGCCAAGGGCCGCACCGGCGAGGCGATCCGCCATCTCGCGGGCCTGAACGCCCGCTCCGCACGCGTAATCCGCGACGGCAGGACCGAGGACGTTTCCCTAGAAAGCGTCGTGGCCGGCGATATCGTTCTGGTGCGGCCGGGCGAGAAGGTGCCCGTCGACGGCGAGGTGATCGAGGGCGAAAGCTATATCGACGAATCCATGATCACCGGCGAGCCGATGCCAGTGGCCCGCAAGCCCGGCGACACGGTAACGGGCGGCACCGTCAACACGACGGGCTCGCTGACCTTCCGCGCTACACGCGTCGGCGCCGATACGGTGCTGTCCCAGATCATCCGCATGGTGGAGGACGCGCAGGCGGCGAAGCTGCCGATCCAGGCGCTGGTCGACCGCGTCACGCAATGGTTCGTGCCAGCCGTCATCGCCGTGGCGCTCATCACTTTCGGCCTGTGGCTGATCTTCGGGCCAAGCCCCGTCCTGGCGCATGCGCTGGTGAATGCGGTGGCCGTGCTCATCATCGCCTGCCCCTGCGCCATGGGTCTTGCCACGCCGACGTCGATCATTACGGGCACCGGCCGGGCGGCGGAACTGGGCGTGCTGTTCCGACAGGGCACCGCGCTCCAGACGCTCGAGGGTACCGACATCGTCGCCGTCGACAAGACGGGTACGCTGACGCTCGGCCGTCCGACGCTGACGCGCATCGTGCCCGTCGATGGTTTTTCGCGTGACGAAGTTCTTGCCCTCGTGGCGGCTGCGGAGGTGCATTCCGAACACCCGATCGCGGCCGCCATTCATGGCGCGGCCGTCGCCGAAGGCGTGGCATTGCCGACGGCTTCCGGCTTTGTGACGACATCGGGCCAGGGGATTTCCGCCGACGTGGCCGGCCGCAGTGTGGAGGTCGGTTCGGTCGGCTTCATGAGGGGGCTCGGCCTCGATGTCGCGCCGTTCGCGGATGAGGCCGCGCGCCTGGCGGCGGAAGGCGCCTCGCCGCTCTATGCGGCCATCGACGGCAAGCTCGCCGCGCTCTTTGCCGTAACAGACCCGATCAAGCCGACGACGCGTGAGGCGATCGCGGCGCTCAAGGCGCTCGGGATAGAGGTGGCGATGATCACCGGCGACAACAAGGGCACGGCGCAAGCCGTCGCCGCAACGCTCGGCATCGACCGGGTGATGGCTGAGGTGCTGCCGGATGGGAAGGTTGCCGCCGTGCGCGAACTGTCGGCCGGTGGCGCGAAGAAGGTCGCCTTCGTCGGCGACGGCATCAACGATGCGCCGGCGCTGGCGGCGGCCGATACCGGGATTGCCATCGGCACCGGCACGGACGTCGCCATCGAAAGCGCCGACGTGGTGTTGATGGCCGGAGACGTGCGGGGCGTGGCGACGGGCATCGGCCTTTCGCGCGCGACGATGCGCAACATCAGGCAGAACCTGTTCTGGGCCTTCGGCTACAATGCGGCGCTGGTGCCGGTCGCCGCCGGGTTGCTTTATCCGTCCTTCGGCATCCAGCTTTCACCGGCTTTGGCCGCGGGCGCGATGGCGCTCTCCAGTGTCTTCGTCGTAACGAATGCACTCCGGTTGAAGCGATACAGGCCTGCGTTCAAGGGAGAAAAGGCATGAATATCGGCGAAGCGGCAGAGGCCACGGGCGTGACCGCCAAGATGATCCGCCACTACGAGCAGATCGGCCTTATCAAGGCGGCCGGACGCACCGGGGCGGGATACCGGGTCTATGGTCCAAACGACCTTTCGACGTTGTCCTTCATCCGGCGGTCGCGCGACCTCGGTTTCTCCATCGCGCAGATCCGCGATCTGCTCGCGCTGTGGCAGGATCGCGCCCGTGCCTCCTCAGAGGTCAAGCGCATCGCGAACGAGCATATCGAGGAAATGCGTGAAAAGATGCGGCTGCTGCAGGACATGGTGGGTACGCTGGAGCATCTGTCGGCAAACTGCCACGGCGATGCCCGGCCCGATTGTCCGATCCTGCAACAGCTTGCGACGGGTGATGCCGAGACGTCCTGCTGCTAGCCGCCTTTCCGCCCTTCTTGCCCTTTCAGGGGCTTGCGCTTTTTGCCGCGCCGAAGGACATTTGCTGCCGGAATGACAGACCGGCCCATGCAGGGCCGGCGTAACAAAACGGGAATGACGGGAGAAAAGCATGCTCGACAGGCGCAAATTCTATATTGACGGCCAGTGGGTCGATCCTTTGAAGCCGAACGATCTGTCGGTGATCAACCCGGCGACCGAGAAGCCTATTGCGGTCATCTCGATGGGTACGTCCGCCGACATCGACCGCGCCGTGGCGGCTGCCAAGAAGGCGTTTGCGACCTATAGCCAGACCAGCACGGAAGAGCGGCTGGCGCTACTTGAGAAGCTGCTGGAAATCTACAAGCGCCGCTATGACGAGATGGCGCGCACGATCACGCTGGAGCTCGGCGCGCCCATCACCATGAGCACCGAGCAGCAGGCCGATGTGGGCGTCGGGCATCTGCAGGGCTTCATCGATGCGCTGAAGCGTCTGAAAAACCGCGAAGTCCTGCCGAACGGCGACGTGGTGCGCCGCGAGCCCATCGGCGTGTGTGGCCTCATCACGCCGTGGAACTGGCCGATCAACCAGATCGCGCTGAAGGTTGTCCCGGCGCTGGCCACGGGCTCGACCTGCGTGCTCAAGCCTTCCGAATTCACGCCGCTCAACGCCATGCTCTACGCGGAAATGGTGCATGAGGCCGGGTTCCCTGCGGGGACATTCAACCTCGTCAACGGCGACGGCCCGGAATGCGGCGCGGCCCTGTCGCGTCACAAGGACATCGACATGATGTCCTTCACCGGCTCGACGCGCGCGGGCATTGCCGTCAGCAAGGATGCGGCAGACACGGTCAAGCGCGTGACACTCGAACTCGGCGGCAAGTCGCCGAACATCGTTTTCGCCGATGCCGACCTCGAGGGCCGCGTTTCCGGCAGTGTGCGCGAATGCTTCAACAATTCCGGCCAGTCCTGCGATGCGCCCACGCGGATGCTCGTGGAGCGTTCGGTCTATGACAAGGTGGTGGAGATTGCCGAACGCACCGGCAAGCAAGCCAAGGTCGGCAATCCCGAGGAGGCCGGCGAGCATATCGGCCCGCTCGTCTCGCACATCCAGTTCGGCCGGGTGCAGGCATTGATCGAGGCCGGTGTTGCCGAGGGCGCGCGGCTTCTCGTCGGTGGTCCCGGCAAGCCGGATGGGTACGAGACCGGATATTTCGTCAAGCCGACGATCTTTGCCGATGTGAACAACACCATGCGCATTGCGCGTGAAGAGGTGTTCGGCCCGGTTCTGTCGATCATTCCCTTTGACACCGAGGAGGAAGCGATCGCGATCGCCAATGACACGGCGTACGGCCTTGCGGCCTACGTGCAGACCGGCGATCCCGACCGCGCGGAGCGTGTTTCCGCGCGCCTGCGCGCCGGCATGGTGCATATCAACGGCGGTCCGCACCGCTATGGCAGCCCGTTCGGCGGCTACAAGCAGTCTGGCAATGGCCGCGAGGGCGGCATGTTCGGCCTGGAGGACTTCCTTGAGGTGAAGACCGTGCACCGTCCCGAGGCGGCGTAAGAATATCGGCTCGGGGCTGCCCGCTGCTGCGGGCGGCCCCGGGCCAGTCGCTCTCCTTCCCGCATTACGATCGGCCGTCTTTGACGGGACGTTGCTTTTTGTTTCGCTCGTCCTGAGAATGCCGGCGCGCCTCTGGTTGAAACCGCGCGGTCCGATAGCCCGCTCGGCATCGCCGCTTCCTGGACGTCCGCCGTGCCCCCCATCGCATCCTCCCCGCATGCGCGCCTTGCGCTCATCGCCCTCCTTGTTGGGGGCATTGCCATCGGCGGCTCGCCGATCTTCGTGCGGTTTTCCGAGGTCGGGCCGATGGCGACGGCATTCTGGCGCGTCGCACTGGCGCTCGTGCCGTTCTTGATCGTCTCGCGCGTGGTAGCACAGGGCGACGAACGGCCATCCGGCCTGCGCGATCGCCTGTTCCTGTTTCTGCCCGGCATCTTCCTGGCCGTCGATCTTGCAGCCTGGCACGTCTCGCTGCACATGACTTCCGTCGCCAATGCGACACTGCTTGCCAACCTCGCTCCGGTCTTCGTGACACTCGGATCGTGGCTGCTTTTCCGCACGCGCATCACGCCCGTCTTCCTTGCCGGACTGGCGCTGGCGCTCGCGGGTGTCGTCGTGCTGAAGGGCGGGCCGGCGGCGATTGGCGGCGGTCAGCTTGCGGGCGATTCAGCGGCCATCCTCGCCGCGATCTTCTACGCCTGCTACATGCTGTCGATCGGCCATGTGCGTGCCCGGTACTCCACACTGCGTATCATGGTCTGGACGACCTTCTCCGCAATGACCTGCATGTTGCCGGTCGCCTTTTTCCTGGAGGGCGACATGGTGCCGGTGACACTCTTCGGTTGGGGCATGCTGCTCGGTCTCGCGCTCATCAGCCATGTCGGCGGGCAGGGTCTCGTCACCTACGCGCTCGCCTATCTGCCGACGGCGTTTTCGTCGTTGACGCTGCTTCTCCAGCCGGTGGTCGCCGCGCTCCTCGCCTGGCTGCTGCTGGGCGAGCCGGTGGGGCTGATGCAGGCTATCGGTGGCGTGATCGTGCTCTTAGGCATTCTCGTGGCACGGCGCGGCTGACCAGTGTCAGTGGTTGTGACGCGGCGGCGTTTCCGCAATCCCGCGGAAATCGGCCGCCCCGTCGATGACGGCACCATCCGAGAGCTGCGTGACGGTCTGGCGATAGAGGCGCTGCCATGGCGTGGCATCTGCCGGCACGGCGGGAATGCCATCGGCCTTGCGCCTTTCGATCTCTTCATCCGCGACCAGCATGTCGCAGCGGCCGTGTTCGAGGTCGATGCGGATGGTGTCGCCCGTGCGCAACCAGGCGAGGCCGCCGCCAGCAGTACTTTCCGGCGAGGCGTTGAGGATGGACGGGCTGTCGGCGGTGCCGGACTGGCGTCCATCGCCGATCGTCGGCAGGCTGGTGATGCCGCGCTTGAGCAGATGATCCGGCGGCTGCATGTTGACGACCTCCGCCGAACCCGGCCAGCCGAGCGGCCCGGCGCCGCGGATGACGAGGATGGTGCGCTCGTCGATGCCGAGTGCCGGGTCGTTGATGCGCGCGTGGTAGTCCTCTGAGCCATCGAAGACGACCGCCCTGCCCTCGAATATGCCCTCGCGGCCGGGCTCGCTGAGATAGCGCTGGTGGAACTCCTCGGAAATGACCGAGGTCTTCATGATGGCGAAGTCGAAGAGATTGCCCTTGAGCACGAGGAAACCTGCGCGCTCCTTGAGCGGCGCGTGATAGGGGCGGATCACCTCGCGGTCGCTTGCTGCGCGCCCCTCGAGGTTTTGCGCCATGGTTTGGCCCGTCACGGTGGGACAAGTGCCATCGAGTTTTCCCGCATCGAGCAGTTCGCGCATGATCGCAGGCACGCCGCCTGCGCGGTGGAAGCGCTCGCCGAGAAAGCGGCCGGCCGGCTGCACATCGGCCAGCAGGGGGATGTCGTAGCCGTGGCGCTGCCAGTCGTCGGGCTCCAGCGCGACACCGGCATGTTTGGCCATGGCCATCAGGTGTGGCTGCGCATTGGTAGAGCCGCCGATGGCGGAATTGACGCGCACGGCATTGAGGAAGGCTTCCCGCGTGAGGATGTGTGAGGGGCGGATATCCTCCAGCACCAGTTCCACGGCGCGCCGGCCGGTCCGATAGGCGATCTGCCCGCGTTCTCGATAGGCGGCCGGAATGGCGGCGCAACCGGTGAGCGACATGCCGAGCGCCTCGGCCAGCGCGTTCATCGTGGAGGCCGTTCCCATCGTGTTGCAATGGCCGATGGAGGGGGCGGAGTCCATTGCCGCGTCAAGGAACTCTTCTTCGTCGATTGTGCCGGCCGCGAGCTTGCGGCGCGAACGCCAGATGACGGTGCCCGATCCGACGAGGTCGCCATCGTGCCAGCAATCCAGCATCGGCCCGCCCGACAGGACGATGGCGGGAATGTCGACCGTCGAGGCGGCCATCAGGGCCGAGGGCGTGGTCTTGTCGCAGCCGGTCGTCAGCACGACGCCGTCGAGTGGATAGCCGTAGAGGATTTCGACCAGGCCGAGATAGGCAAGGTTGCGGTCGAGGGCGGCCGTCGGGCGCTTGCAGTTTTCGAAGATCGGATGGGTGGGAAACTCGATGGGAATGCCTCCGGCATCGCGGATGCCGTCGCGCACACGCCTGGCAAGATCGATGTGATGGCGATTGCACGGCGTGAGATCGCTGCCGCTCTGGGCGATGCCGATCACCGGCTTGCCCGAGCGCAGCTCCTCCGGCGTGATGCCGTAGTTCATGAAGCGTTCGAGATAGATGGCGGCCATGTCGATGTGGTCGCGGTTATCGAACCAATCCTGCGAGCGCAGCCGGCGTTTTGTCGTCTTTGTGTCCGTCATCATGACCCTCCTCCGCACCGACCGTACTGTTTCATTGCCGGAGACGGCGATCAACCGGCGGTGCGGGGATAGACTGACTTATGCAGCTATCAAAAATAGTCGTTGGATCGACGGCGCCGAATGTGTCACAGCGCGTCAACCGCCATCAGAGTTGCCGACATGACCGACACCGCTGCCGCCACGCCTGCTTCCGGCTCCGCCCGCCTCGGCGTGCTGTTGATGCTTCTCGGCATGGTGATGTTTTCACTGAACGACGTGCTCGGAAAGTGGCTGGTTTCCACTTATTCGGTCGGGCAGCTGATGCTGATCCGCAGTCTGGCAGCGATCGTGGTGCTGGCGCCGTTCTTCTGGCGGGTCGGCTGGCGCCGGCTTGTCGAGGTCGAGCAGCCGAAGCTGCATCTGCTTCGCTCGGGGCTTTTCGCCTTCGAGGCATCGGCTTTCTATTTCGCGGTGGCTTACATGCCGCTCGCGGACGCTATGACGTACTGGCTTGCCGCGCCGATTTATGTGGCGGCCCTTTCGCCGCTCATGCTGGGCGAGAATGTGGGCTGGCGCCGCTGGTCGGCTATT
Organism: Shinella sedimenti; assembly: GCF_022601905.1. Taxonomy (NCBI): domain Bacteria; kingdom Pseudomonadati; phylum Pseudomonadota; class Alphaproteobacteria; order Hyphomicrobiales; family Rhizobiaceae; genus Shinella; species Shinella sedimenti. The sequence continues at coordinate 241,293 of NZ_JAKVIN010000007.1, read as the reverse complement.
CTCGTCGGTTTTGCAGGCGTAATCATAGCTTTGTCGCCCTCCAAGGACAGCTTCACGCTGCCGGCCCTGATTGCGCTAGCAGGCAGCCTTGCCTTCGGGCTTGCCATGGTGTTCAGCCGGTCGCTGCGCGCCACGCCCGACACAACGCTGGTCTTCTGGCAAGTCTCCGGGGCGGCTCTGTTCGCCGGCATCTGGTGTCTTGCCGACCCCGGCGGCTGGGCGCCGGTCAGCGCGGTCGACTTCGGCCTGCTGAGCCTGCTTGGCATCGTGGCGATGGCCGCGCATATGCTCGTCAACCGCTCGCTGAAGCTTGGCGATGCCGCGACCGTGGTGCCGCTTCAATATACGCTTCTGATCTGGGCGGTGCTGTTCGGCTGGCTGTTCTTCGGCGATGCGCCGCGCCCGGCCATGCTCATCGGCGCTGGCTTCATCGTCGCGTCCGGCCTCTTCATCTTCTTCCGCGAATTGCAGCTGAAGCGGCGCGGCGGCTGACCGGGCTTACTGCGCCTTGACCGATTTCAGATAGGCGATGACGTCTGCAATGTCCTGCTCGGACTTGAGACCGGAAAACGCCATGCGCGTCTTCGGGATCATCTTCTTCGGGCCGGCAAGATAAGTGGCGAGCGTCGCCTCGTCCCATATCAATCCGTTGGCGCCCTGTTCCTTCATCGCATCGGAATAGTTGGTGTAGTCGGCAAGTGCTGCCGCCTGGCGGCCGACGATGCCATCGAGATGCGGGCCAACCTTGTTTACCGCCTGTTCGATATTGTGACAGGCGGTGCATTTCTTGAAGACGGTCTTGCCCGCTTCGGCGGAGCCTTCGGCTGCCAGCGCGGTAGTGGAAAAAGCAAGAACAATCAGTGCGGCAAGGGTCTTCATTGGTGTTCCATCGAAAAGGCGGCCGGCGTGAGCCGGCCGGAGTTGGCGCGGTCTCCCGACCGCACGCGATCACCGGCCGCCCGAAAGCGGCCGGGGAGGATCGCCAGAGATATCAGATCGAGCCGGCGGCCATTTCCTTGGCGATGTAATCGGCCTGGCGGATCGCAAGCGAGACGATGGTGAGTGTGGGGTTCTCCGCGCCACCCGTCGTGAACTGGCTGCCGTCAGACACGAACAGGTTCTTGATGTCGTGCGTCTGCCCCCATTTGTTGACCACGCCATCGCTTGCCTTCTCGCTCATGCGGTTGGTGCCGAGATTGTGCGTGGACGGATAGGGCGGCGTGGGGAAGCTACGGGTCGCGCCGACGGCTTCATAGAGCGCCTGTCCCTGCTGGTAGGCATGGTTGCGCATGGCGACGTCGTTGGCGTGGTCCGTGAACCAGACGTCCGGGATCGGCATACCGTACTGGTCCTTCAGTTCCCCGTGCAGCTTCACGGCATTCTGTTCCTGCGGCATGTCCTCGCCGACGATCCAGAGCCCGGCCATGTTGGCGTAGCTGTCCATAGCCGAGGCGAAGGTGCGGCCCCAGCCGCCGGGATCGAGGAAGGCGGCCATGAAGGGCACGCCGAGGGAGAGCGTTTCCAGCTCGTAGCCGCCGACGAAACCACGCGACGGATCGTGTTTCGCTTCGTCTCTGATGATGCCGGCCATGGTGGTACCGCGATACATGTGCACGGGCTTTTCGAACACGGCATAGACCGAGCCCGTCGTATGGCGCATATAATTCTTGCCGACCTGACCGGACGAATTGGCAAGGCCATCCGGGAATTTGGCCGAGGCCGAGTTGAGCAGCAGGCGCGGGCTTTCGATGGAGTTGCCGGCGACGGCGACGATGCGGGCCTTCTGGCTGTGCAGCTTGCCGTCCTTGTCGGCATAGACCACGGCGTTGACCTTGCCGCTTGCGTCATGCTCGATCTTCACAACATGCGACTGCGGCCGCACCTCCAGCTTGCCGGTGGCCTCGCCCTTGGGGATTTCCGTATAGAGCGTCGACCACTTGGCGCCCCATTTGCAGCCTTGGAAGCAAAAGCCGGTCTGCTGACAGCTCATGCGGTCGTCGCGATCGGCGGAGTTGATCGCCATGTTGCCGGTGTGACATTCCTTGTAGCCGAGCTTGTCGGCGCCGGCCTTGAGGATCTTGAAGTTGTTGTTGCCCGGCAGGCCCTCGATGCCGTTGGTGCGGGTGACGCCCATCTTGTCTTCGGCCTTGGCGTAGTAAGGCTCCAGTTCGGCGAGCGTGATCGGCCAGTCGAGCAGGTTGGCGCCTTCGACCTTGCCGTAATGGCTAAGCGTCTTGAACTCGTGTTCCTGGAAGCGCAGCGAGGCGCCCGCCCAGTGGGTGGTGGTGCCGCCGACCGCCTTGACGATCCAGGCCGGCAGGTTCGGAAAGTCCTTCGCCACACGCCAGCCGCCGCCTGTCGTGCGGTGATCGAGCCAGGCGAGCTGGGCAAAACTGTCCCACTCGTCGTTGATGAAGTCCTCGTATTCGTGGCGTGCGCCCGATTCGAGCACGACGACGTCGATGCCCTTCTGCGCCAGTTCGTTGCCGAGCGTGCCGCCGCCGGCGCCGGAACCGATGATGACGACCACGCTGTCGTCGTTGAGATCGTAAGGAGCTGCCATGGTTTCCTCCTGAAACGGGAACGGTCGGCGTTGCGCCGCGGGGACGCGCCTCCTCCGGCGCGAGCCCTCAGACCGTTGTCAAAGCCATTCGATGTCGTCGAAACCGCGGGCGATGTAACCGCCCTTCGAGTAGGACTCGCCTTCGTAGCCGAAATGCGGCCAGAGTTCCTTCTGGTTGTAGAAGGAGACGACGAGATCGCCGCGCACCGCCTGGAAGAACGGTGTCGTTTCGATGTCGCGCAGGATCGCGACGCGGTCATCCTCCCAGCCGAGGCCGCGATAGCCGTTCGCGCCGGCGCGCTTGTCGAGATCGGCGATGCCGTCCTCGATCAGCTTCTTGTGTGCCTCGTCGGTGCCGGCCTTGGTCTCGTGACCCTTCACGGCAATGGCATAGAACCGATCCGCGATTGCATCGTGCGGATAGATATCGCGGGCGAGCTTGATCAGCGTCGCCATGGTTTCCGGCTTGAGCGCCGTCGTTTCCATGCCCCAGGCCCGATCGGGGCTGATGACGGCGTTGCCGGCGATGATGAGTGCGGCGCCGATCGTGCCGCGCTTTAAAAGCTCGCGCCGGGAAATGCCGGGGCGCTGCTCGTAGATGGTCGTCATGTCACGTTCCTCCCGTTGCATTCATGGCTGGTGGCCTCCCCCGGGCCGCCGGCCTCTTTACTTGTAGCGGCCGCGCCGCTGCAGAACCTCGATCTTGTAGCCATCCGGATCGGTGACGAAGAAGAAGCGGGCAAGCAGGCCGCCGTCCCGATTGAATTCGACGATCTTGCCGGTGGTGAAGCCGAGCGCGGAGATGCGAGCATGTTCGCTGTCGAGATCGGACACCGACACGGCGAGATGGCCATAGCCATCGCCGAGATTGTAGGCTTCGCTACGCCCCTTGTTGATCGTCAGCTCGAGTTCGAATTCGCTTTCGGCGTTGCTCATATAGACGAGCGTGAAGGTCTCGAAGTCGAGCCGTTGGGCGATTTCGAGCCCGAAGGCTTTGTTGTAAAAATCCACGGACCGGTCTTCGTCCAGAACCCGGATCATGGAGTGTATCGTCTTTGCCACGCTTGGTTTCCCCCGCTTGCAGTTCGCTTGTGAGGGAAGTGTGCGTCCGGAATCGGGATCGCGGGTAGCAGCCCGTTACCGCACATGGATTTTCATTTCTGGAGTATACGGGGAAGGATTTTTTATCGGTTCGCACCCGACGGGATGATTTGACCAAATACAGGCGCCACCGCATAATCGCTGGCATAAAAACAAGACTGGAGGATATGCCAATGTGTGAGGTTTTCGCGGGTCAGGATCCGCAACGCTATCGGCCCGTCAACCGCTCGGTGCGCATCGGTGGACATTCGACGAGCATCCAGCTCGAGGCGGCCTTCTGGGTGTTGATCGACGAGATCGCCAGCGGTCAGGGTATGTCGACGTCGCGCTTCCTCTCGACGCTCTATGACGAGGCGCTGGAGCGCAACGGCACGGTGTCGAACTTCGCGTCGCTGCTGCGCACGAGCTGTCTCATCTACCTGATGGGCGGCGCTGCCAGGGAGGCCGAACCGCGCGCCTTCCACATCGTTGCGGCCGAGTAGCGTCAGAAGGTCGGCGGCGTGTTGATCCAGATCAGCACCGTCTCGCCGTCATGGCTGTTGTGCCAGGCGTGGCGGCGGGTGCTCTCGAAATAGAGGCTGTCGCCGGGTCCAAGGTCGTGGAATTCGTGGCCGTCGAGGACGATCTCGACGCGCCCGGCCAGCACATGGACAAATTCCTCGCCGTCGTGCTGGTAGGCGCCATCAGAGGTGGCGCCGGGCGCCAGCACGAAACGGTGGCAATCCATCATGTTGCGGCCATCGGCCAGCACCTGCACGGTCACGCCCGGCGATGTCTCCGGCCACAACTTCCATTCGCCCGAGCGCACCAGCGCGCGATTGTCGGTCTCTTCCTCGCCAGAAAGCTTGGAAACGGTCGTGCCGTAATAGTCGGAGAGATCGTGCAGCACGCGGAAGGTCACGCCCTGCGAAGTGCGTTCGAAGGTGGAGAGGACGGAGGTCGAGATGCCGATATCGCCGGCTACCTGCTCCAGCGTCTTGCCTTCCGCATGGCGCAAGCTGCGGAACTTGCGGCCGACGCCCTGCGGCGATTCTCCGTCGGACGCCTGTGTTTCCGTGCCGGGGTCTTCGGCCTCCAGCGCCTCGCGGATGGCGGCCGGGTTGAGACCGCGCTCGGTGCGATACCAGGCGATGCGCTTGAGACGATTAACGTCGTCGGCGCTGTACTGCCGGTGACCGGTGTCCGAACGGCCGGGCACGACGAGACCCTGCGTCTCCCATAGCCTGAGCGTCGAGGCCGAGACACCTGCAAGGCGTGCCGCCTCCGTCACCTTGTAGTGCACCGGTTCCGGGGAACCCATCGCGCCAATCCCTGATTCTGTGTACGCTTCGCTTATACACACCCATGCGGCAGACGGCCTGAAAATCAGTCGCATTTCCCGCGTAGAATGCCAGTTGCATTCTTGCAGAAAAAATGTAGGAATTCCACTCGGAGCTTGCAGAAAAAATGCAAGTTATTAATCGAAGCCTCCAGATTCAGGATAGCGCCATGACCGCCTCCCCGCTGACCGACCGCAAGAACGCCGCCATCTCGCGCGGCGTGGGCATGACCACGCAGATCTACGCCGACCGTGCGGAGAATGCGGAAATCTGGGACAAGGAAGGCAATCGCTATATCGATTTTGCCGCCGGCATCGCCGTCGTCAACACCGGACATCGCCATCCGCGTGTCATCGAGGCCGTCAAGAAGCAGCTCGACCGCTTCACGCATACCTGCCACCAGGTCGTGCCCTATGAAAACTATGTGGAACTCGCCGAGCGTCTGAACGCCATCACTCCAGGCGACTTCGAGAAGAAGACCATCTTCGTCACGACCGGTGCTGAAGCCGTCGAGAATGCCGTGAAGATCGCCCGCGCTGCCACCGGCCGCCAGGCTGTCATCGCGTTTTCCGGTGCCTTCCATGGCCGCACCTTTATGGGCATGGCGCTGACCGGCAAGGTCGTTCCCTACAAGGTCGGGTTCGGTGCGATGCCGGCCGACATCTACCATGCGCCGTTCCCGGTCGAGATGCACGGCACGAGCGTCGAACAATCGCTGGATGTGCTGAAGAAGCTCTTTGCCGCCGATGTGGACCCGAACCGCGTCGCCGCGATCATCATCGAGCCTGTGCAGGGCGAAGGCGGCTTCTATCCGGTCCCGGTCAACTTCATGAAGGCGATCCGCGAAATCTGCGACAAGCACGGCATCCTGCTGATCGCCGACGAAGTTCAGACGGGCTTTGCTCGTACCGGCAAGCTGTTCGCCATGGAGCATTTCGGCGTCACGGCTGACCTCGTGACCATGGCCAAGGGCCTTGGTGGCGGCTTCCCGATCGGGGCCGTGACCGGCCGCGCCGAGATCATGGACGCGCCCGGCCCGGGCGGTCTTGGCGGCACCTATGCCGGCAGCCCGATCGGCGTTGCAGCGGCCCATGCCGTTCTCGACGTCATCAAGGACGAGGACCTGTGCAACCGCGCAGAAAACCTCGGTGCACGGCTCAAGCAGCGTCTTGCATCCTTGCGCGACAAGGTTCCGGAGATCGTCGACATCCGTGGCCCGGGCTTCATGAACGCCGTCGAATTCAACGACGTCGCGACGAAGCAGCCGAGTGCGGAATTCGCCAACAAGGTTCGTCTGAAGGCGCTTGAAAAGGGCCTGATCCTGCTGACCTGCGGCGTGCATGGCAACGTCATCCGCTTCCTCGCGCCGATCACGATTCAGGACGAGGTGTTTGCCGAAGGTCTCGACATTCTCGAAGCGGCGATGATCGAAGCCCGCGGCTAAGCGGACCCGCCAGACACGACACATAATTGCAGGCGGCACCCGGAGCAGACGCTCCGGGTGAACGGCTTTTGCTGCCCGAAAGGAACGACAATGGCTTTCTATGACGCTCTGACCCGGCACTTCACGTCGGGCGACCTGCTGCGCGACGCCGGCTATGTGGACGGCAAATGGATCAGGGACAGTGCCGCCGGCACCTTCGACGTGCTCAACCCGGCGACCGGCGAGAAACTGGCAACCTTGCCGGAAATGGGCGCGGCCGAAACGAAGACGGCAATCGACGCCGCCTACCGGGTTCAGCCCGCCTGGGCCGCGCGCCCGGCAAAGGAGCGCAGCATTCTCCTGCGCAAGTGGTTTGATCTGATGATCGCCCATGCCGACGAGCTTGCTGCCATTCTGACCGCCGAAATGGGCAAGCCGCTGGCCGAAGCCAAGGGCGAAATCATCTACGCCGCGTCCTATGTCGAATGGTATGCGGAAGAGGCCAAGCGCATCAACGGCGAGACGATCCCCGCCGCCAGCGCCGACAAGCGCATGATGGTCATCAAGCAGCCGGTCGGCGTGGTCGGGACGATCACGCCGTGGAACTTCCCGGCCGCGATGATCGCCCGCAAGGTGGCGCCGGCGCTGGCCGTCGGCTGCACGGTCGTTTCCAAGCCCGCCGAACTGACGCCGCTGTCGGCCATCGCGCTTGCCGTTCTGGCCGAAAGGGCCGGAATTCCCGCCGGTGTGTTCAACATCGTCCTCGGAACGGACGGTCCGGCAATCGGCAAGGAGCTTTGCTATAACCCGAAGGTCCGCAAGATTTCCTTCACGGGATCGACGGAAGTGGGGCGCATCCTGATGCGGCAGTGCGCGGATCAGATCAAGAAGATGAGCCTGGAGCTTGGCGGCAATGCGCCCTTCATCGTTTTCGATGACGCGGACCTCGACGCCGCTGTCGAAGGCGCCATGGCGTCCAAGTACCGCAATGCCGGGCAGACCTGCGTTTGCGCCAATCGTCTCTATGTGCAGTCGAACGTCTATGACGCCTTTGCGGACAAGCTCGCGAAGAAGGTCGCCGAACTTTCCGTCGGCGACGGTTTCGAAAAGGGCACGACGGTCGGTCCGCTGATCGAGGAAGCCGCCATCGAAAAGGTCGAGGCACATATTGCCGACGCTGTTTCCAAGGGCGCGACGGTCGTTTCCGGCGGCAAGCGCGTGGCGGGCAAGGGCACCTTCTTCGAGCCGACCGTCTTGAAGGGCGTCGCCCGTGGCATGACGGTGGCGCGGGAAGAGACGTTCGGCCCGCTCGCGCCGCTCTTCCGCTTCGACACAGTCGAGGACGTCATCGAACAGGCCAACGACACCGAGTTCGGTCTTGCCGCCTATTTCTATGCCGGCGATCTCAAGAAGGTCTGGAAGGTGGCCGAAGCGCTGGAATACGGCATGGTGGGCGTCAATACCGGCCTCATTTCCTCTGAAGCCGCGCCCTTCGGCGGCATCAAGCAATCCGGCCTCGGTCGCGAAGGCTCGGCCCATGGCGCCGAAGACTACCTGGAAATGAAATATGTCTGCATCGGCGAACTCGCCTGATGAATGAAGGTCGCCCGCATGACGCGGGCGGCCTTCATGCCGTATCGATGTCGGTGCGGGCGAAATCGTCGCCTTTATAGAGCAGGGGAATGCCGTGCTGGCGGGCGCAGGCATAGGCGAAGCAGTCGCCGAAGTTCAGCGCCGCCGGATGGCGGCCCTTGCCGAAACGCTGGAACGCCTCGACGGCTAAAGTTGTGATAGCGGCATCGACGGCGAGCGTCTCGATTTGAAGCATCCGGAGATAGGTCTCGACCTCACCCAGCGCCGCCTTTGGCTCGAGGCCCGTTACGCGGGCATAGGCGATGGCGGCCTCCCAGATCGCCATGGGTGATGTCAAACGACGATCAGTGGCCGCGATCCGTCGGCTGAGAGATCGAGCGTCGTTCTCGCTCGTCATCATCGCGACGATGGCGGAGGCATCGATGAACATCAGTCCTCATACAGGCTATCGATGAACGCCTTGTCGGCTTCGGGACCAACGGGAGCATATTTCCGGTTCAGCGCACGGGTCAATTCAAGTGCCTTGTCGACTAGGGAGGGCTCCTGCTCGAGCCGCTGCAGCTCATGCGCCAGCGCCTGCCGCACCGCTTCCGTCTTGCTGATCTTGCGCAGCGCCGAGAGGCGTTGAGCGAGACGATCGACTTCCCGGTCCTTGACATAGAGCGGCATGGTATATCCTTTCTTCTGTGGAGGGATATACCATGCCATTGTCGTCGTTGAAAGATCGGCGTGCGCGGCTCAGTCTCTTTCGTAGCGCGTCACAGTCTGTTCGATGGCGCCGAAGATGGAATGACCGGCCTCGTCTTTCATCTCGATGCGCACGACGTCGCCGAATTTGAGGAACGGCGTCTTCGCCGAGCCGGTCGTGATGGTCTCGATGGTGCGCGGTTCCGCAAGGCAGGAATAGCCCGCACCGCCATCGGCTATCGGCTTGCCGGGGCCATCATCGAATTTGTTCGATACGGTGCCGGAGCCGATGATGGAGCCGGCGACTATCGGGCGGGTCTTTGCGGCGTGCGCAACGAGCTGAGCGAAGTCGAACACCATATCGATGCCGGCATTGGCCTTGCCGAAGGGGCTGCCGTTGAGCGAAACCAGAAGCGGCAGGTGGAGTTTGCGGCCATCCCAGGCCGTGCCCAATTCATCCGGCGTGACGGCGACGGGGGAGAAAGAGGAGGACGGCTTCGACTGGAAGAAGCCCAGCCCCTTGGCGAGTTCGGACGGCATGAGGCCGCGCAGAGAGACATCGTTGGCGAGCATGATCAACCGGATGGCAGACCCCGCCTCCCCCACGCTCGCGCCCATCGGCACATCATCGACGATGACGGCGACCTCACCCTCCATGTCGATCCCCCAGCTCTCGTCGGCTGCGAAGATTGGATCGCGCGAGCCCAGGAAACTGTCCGAGCCGCCCTGGTACAGCCGGGGATCCGTGTACGCGCTGTCGGGCAGTTCGGCGTTGCGCGCCTTGTACATGAGTTCGACGTGGTGGAGATAAGCCGAACCGTCTGCCCATTGATAGGCGCGCGGCAGTGGCGAGGCGGCATCGTGCTCGTGAAAACGCATGATGGGTTGTGAGCCGGTTTCCAGTCCCTCTGCGACCCGTGCCAGCCGCGGTGCGGTGTGTTCCCAGTCATCGAGAGCATCCTGCAGGGTGCAGGCGATATGCCCCACTTCCGAGCAGCGCGTCAGGTCACGCGAAACGACCACGAGGCGGCCGTCACGGGTGGAACTTTTCAATGTCGCCAGTTTCATATGTCTCTCTCTCCCAGTCTTGTTTCCTGCCCTGCGATCGTGTCATCTACCGGCCGCATAAACCTTCCGGCGCCCTCCCCGGCGCACCGTCTCTGCAAGGACATTCCGTTTGAACCCCACGGTCCGAAACTCCCTGTTGATCGTCGCAGCCTTCGTCGCCGCGACGGCCGCCATTCTTTATACGATGGGGCAGCCGCTCATCTGCAAGTGCGGATATGTCAAATTGTGGCACGGCGTCGTGGTCTCGTCGGAGAACTCGCAGCATCTGACCGACTGGTACACGCCGAGCCACATCATCCATGGCATCCTGTTCTTCGGTTTGTTCACCCTCATCCTGCGTAAGGCTAGCATCAATGTGCGCCTGACGCTTGCCCTCATTCTCGAATGCGCGTGGGAGATCGTCGAAAACACCGACATGGTGATCAACCGCTATCGCGAGGCGACGATAGCGCTGGATTACTTCGGCGACAGCGTGATCAATTCGAGCGCCGACATCCTCGCCATGGTGGTTGGCTTCTTTCTCGCTTCTCGCCTGCCGGTCTGGGCAAGCATTTCCATCATCATCGTCTTCGAGGCGATGACGACGTGGCTCATCCGTGATGGGCTGGCGCTGAACGTGCTGATGCTGGTCTGGCCCCTCGACGCGGTGAAGGCGTGGCAGGGCGGCTGAGACGTCAGTCGGTATGATTCTCGCGCGGCGGTAGGGAAGGGGTTACGTCGAGACGTGACCCGGACGGCGACCGCCTTTTATTCGACGTTTTCGCCAATCGAATCGCACGGCCTTCGTATGCACGTCGCGGTCAATAGGCTATGGTGCAAATTATTGGCAATACTGCGCTATTTCGCGCCGTGTGTTCGCCACTATTGGCTTGCCCATCCGTCAGAATCAGTTCTAAATGCGTTTTAAACCATTAAATGGGTTTGAAATCGCATCTTGAGATTCTCAATATGAATATGGCTGCAACATTGGGACAGGCAATTTCCGAGGTCGATCAGCTGATCATCGGCCAAGCACATGAGCTGTCCGACAAGCTGAAGCAGCACCGGCTGGAAATGTTCCCGCCCGTTGCGCAGAAGACCCTGCGCCGGTTTCAGTTGAGCGAGGCCGCGCATTTCCTTGGCGTGACGAGTGGTTATCTGCGCAATCTCTCGCTGGAATCCAAGGGCCCCCTGCCCCAGGTGACGCCGTCCGGCCGCCGATCCTATACGGCCGAGCAGCTGCAGGAGATGCGCCAATATCTCGAGCAGAACAGCCGTGGCCAGCGGTATATTCCCCGCAGGCGCCGCGGTGAGCACCTTCAGGTCATCGCGGTCGTCAACTTCAAGGGCGGCTCCGGCAAAACGACCACGACGGCGCATCTTGCCCAGCATCTAGCCCTGACAGGGCATCGCGTGCTCGCCGTCGACCTCGACCCTCAGGCGAGCCTGTCGGCGGTTCATGGTTTCCAGCCGGAATTCGACGTCAACGAGAACGAGACGCTTTACGGCGCAATCCGTTACGACGACCAGCGCAGGCCGCTGAAGGAAATCATCCGCAAGACGAATTTCCCGGGCCTCGATATCGTGCCGGGTAATCTTGAGCTCATGGAGTTCGAGCACGATACACCGCGCATTCTCGCGCAGGGCAACAGTGGCGATTACGGCCGTATCTTCTTTGCCCGGCTCGACGAGGCGCTGTCCTCGGTCGCCGATGATTACGACGTCGTCGTGATTGACTGCCCGCCGCAGCTTGGTTTCCTCACCATGAGTGCGATCTGCGGTGCAACGGCCGTGCTGATCACCGTGCATCCGCAGATGCTGGACGTCATGTCCATGTGCCAGTTCCTGCAAATGCTGGGAGAAGTGCTGAACACGCTGAAAAGCGCCGGCGGCGACATGAATCTCGACTGGCTGCGCTACCTTGTCACACGATATGATCCGGCGGATGGGCCGCAGACGCAGATGGTCGCGTTCATGCGCTCTCTGTTCAAGCAGCACGTGCTGACGAGCTCGATGGTGCGAAGTGTTGCGATCGCCGATGCCGCGCTGACCAATCAGACCCTTTACGAAGTTGACCGCAGCCAGTTCACCCGCACGACTTACGACCGCGCGCTTGAATCCATGGAAGCGGTCAATGCCGAAATCGTTGAACTCATTCATAAAGCATGGGGGCGCTGAGCATGGCCCGCAAGAACGTTCTTTCCAGTCTGATGGCGTCGTCCGACGCGAAGTTGACGCCGGTAAACCCGGCCCCTCAGGAAGACCAACGCCAGCATGTTACCTATAAGGGCATCGGCGCACTCGGCGCGGTGACGCGCAGCATCGACGCCCTCGCGGCCAAGGCGGACGCAGCCAAGGAAATCGAGGCCAAACTAACGGCTGGCGACGTGGTGATCGAGCTCGAGGCGGACCAGATCGAGGAATCCTTCATCTCCGATCGTCTTGCGCATTCCGACCAGCAGTTCCAGGAACTGGTGGAGGCGATGCGGGTGCGCGGCCAGGATTCGCCCATTCTCGTGCGGCCGCATCCGAGCAAGAACGGGATTTATCAAATCGCCTTTGGTCATCGCCGTGCCAAGGCGGCCCGCCTACTCGGCCGCCCCGTTCGTGCGGTGGTGCGGACGTTGACTGACCGCGATCACGTCATCGCGCAAGGGCAGGAAAACAGTGCGCGTGCCGATCTATCCTTCCTTGAGCGCGCAACGTTCGCGGGCGAATTGGAGGCGCGCGGCTTCGATCGCGAGACGATTATGGCGGCGTTGAGCGCCGACAAAACAACCGTCTCAAAGATGCTTTCTGTCGTGAACCGGATTCCCAAGGCAGTGCGCGCGGGTATCGGTCCGGCGCTTTCCATCGGCCGCGACCGCTGGCACGAACTGGCGACCCGCTTCGACGAACCGGCCAACGAAGATCGGGCCGTCGAGTTTCTCTCGCGCGATCGCGTCGTGGCGCGTCCGCCTGAGGAGCGCTTCAACCTTGTCAACGCTCATCTCTCGAAGGCGCCAGTGTTGGCGCCAGCCAAGAAGACGGGTCCGGCCAACTGGGAGCGCAAAGGTATTCAGGCGAACATCAAGGCCAGCGGCCGCCAATATACGATTTCTTTGAAAGCGGCGGAGGCGGCCGGCTTCGGCGCCTACCTCACCCGCAATCTGGATCGCCTCTATGAGGCGTATCATGCTGAAAATAAATCGAAATCAGGAGATTGATCCGCAAAAGAAAAAGGCCCCCTCAACGTTACCGTCGCGGAAGCCCTTCTCATCGTTTAGCAGCCTGAGAATCGCACTTCCCCGAATCACAGTCAAGCCTTTTCGGCACTGGTTTCAGTGATGGGGTCTCTTTTGCCTGATGAAAGGTGAAGAGACATGGAGATGGATGGCATAACGACGCCTTTCGGGCGGCGGCCGATGACGCTTGGCATGTTGGTAAACCAAGCACGCACCCAGACGATGGCAGCCGATGCGAGCGTCGACAAGTGGCAGCTTTACCGCTGGCTCTGCGAAGCGAGACCGAAACTCGGCATTAGCGACCGTGCCCTTTCGGTTCTGAACGCGCTGATGAGCTTCTATCCAAAGAACGAACTCGCCGCCGGCGAAACCCTTGTCGTCTTCCCATCCAATGCGCAGCTATCGCTTCGCACCCATGGAATGGCGGAAACGACGTTGCGCCGTCACCTAGCCGCCCTGGTGGAGGTCGGCCTTCTTGCCCGGCGTGACAGCCCGAATGGCAAACGCTACGTGCGCCGTGACCGGCAAGGGGACATCGGCGAGGCGTACGGCTTCTCGCTCGCCCCCCTCCTCGCTAGGGCAGGGGAGATAGAGACAATGGCCGCAGCGGTAACGGCCGAACGGTTGTTGCTGCAGAAACTGCGCGAACGCGTCACGCTCGTGCGCAGGGACATCGTAAAACTTATCGAAACGGCCTTGGAAGACGGCATTTCCGGCGACTGGATGGGGTTTGAAGCGGAATATCGCATGCATATCCTCACGTTGCCGAGGGTCGCGACGCCGGAAATCCTCATGCCGATCCTGACTGAACTCGAAAAACTGAGGACTGCAATCCTCAAGGCGCTGGAAGATAACATTTTTTCGCATAATACGGCTGGCAGTGGCGGCCAAACTGAGCGGCACAAACAGAATTCAAAACCCGAATCCATCTCTGACTCTGAACCTCGCTTCGACACGAAGCAGGGCGGCAATGCCGAAACCCAAACGTTAGGTGCAGCTGGATTGGATGGTATACGGGAGGATGAACTTGAGCGCCGGCGGGCGCAACGAACCATCGTACCCGCTGATCCGCAGAAGCCCTACCCTCTTGCCCTGGTTCTGCAAGCCTGCCCCGAGATCATTCCGTTTGGTCCTGGCGGAACGATTACCAGCTGGCGGGACTTCATGACGGCGGCCGTGGTGGTGCGCTCCATGCTGGCTGTGAGCCCTTCAGCGTACGAGAACGCTTGCGAGATCCTCGGCCCTGAAAACGCCGCGACCGTGATTGCCTGCATTCTCGAGCGCTCCGGCCATATCAACTCGGCCGGCGGCTATCTTCGCGACCTGACCCGTCGCGCACAACGGGGAGAATTCACCCTCGGGCCGATGCTGATGGCCTTGGCCCGGGCGAATGGCAACCCAGCAAAACGGGCTGGCTAGCATGATTGCGGCACAGCGGATTTGTGTTTGGAAACCGCATGTTAACCATGGACTTCCTAATGATGGGTGGAGCAATAGGGAAATCCGAATCAATGCCTTCACCTGCCTCGGTCCAGCCACGTCGCCGTTCCACCGATATAGAAACCGGCCCGGTCGTGCCGTTTCCGGCCGCACGTCGGACGGCGCATGTCCGTCAATGTGCGGGAGAACTCGGCGGGCTGCATGGCGAAGATGCGCGCCGCTACTGGCTGAAGGTTTGCCGCGAACTTGCCGACGACCTCTTGAAATTTGGATCAAGCGAAAGCCAGGCCCGGTCCGCAGTTCTGGCTTTTCAGGATGAAGTGCAGCGCGAACTTCTTCGCCAGCATGAAGCCGAACAGGACTGAGGCAGACCGTTCGGCATTGGGTGCGATGCGAGCCCCCTCCCCTTCCCTTTACCCAAAAGGCGGGCTAGTAACGGGCGGGGGAAATGCCGGAGGATGGATATGACAGAAGCGATCGCGGAAGATATCCGCCGGCTCGAGGAGCAGGAACGCCTGCTGCGTTTCAGCCGCTTCAGTGCTGACGATGCCTGGGCGCTCGGCAACCGCATCCGCGACGTGGCCACCGCACGCGGCGCGGGTGTCGCGATCGATATTTCCCTTCGGGATCGACCGCTGTTTCATTGTGCACTGCCCGGGACCACCACCGATAACGGCGAATGGATACGACGCAAGCGCAACACAGTTCTGCGCCTTTGGAGCGCCTCCTATCTCGTCGGCCGCCGGCTTGCGCTTTCGGGTCGAGATCAGGTGGAAGCGCGAAATCTTGCCTTTGCCGATTTTTCCGTACACGGCGGCAGTGTTCCGCTTTTCGTCGCGGATCTCGGCTGCGTTGGCGCGATCACCGTTTCAGGCGTGCCGGAGCGCATCGACCACGCCATCGTCACGGATGCCATTGCGAGTTTCCTCATCATCGATCTCGGCGACAGCCGTCTACCGGAGTAAGACCCCTCCCCCCATTGAGGCGAAATGTCTTTTGCTGACGATATTGTAAAATGCTGTCTTCGTCCTGGGCAAGTAGCTCCGCAGAACAGGACGAGAGCTGTTACCAAGGCGGCAAGCGCCGTTTGACGGATGTTCCCTTGATAAGGACCGTGCTGGGAACAGCATGTTCAGAGAGCGCTTCAAGGACGTCATCCATCTGCTCGATCGAGTGAACCACCAGAAATGGATCATCAACAGTGATCTTGTCGCGCTCGATAGGCCCCGGCCGTTTAAAAGACTTTAAATGATTTTGCCTTGAACAGCGCACTCTGACTACACAGAGAACCGTTAACCTTCCATATTAAATCCTGCTGCGACGTCACATGATCTCTTGAAGAACGAGACCGCCATTCTACCGGGTATCATCGCGGCTCATCACCTCCGCCTTCTCTGCAGCTAACCTTTGTCGCTCCGCGCGCGGTTGCGCCGCTTCTGCCATGGGACTCGACCATCTCGCGTTACGCAATCTTCCGCCGGGTCTGCTTGTTGTTGATGATCATCCCCGCTTCCGGCCTATCGGAATGATCCCTTCACGTCGCCTGATTGGTCTCCTTCCAGGGGCGTGGGATATGCCGGATATTTTTTCAGCACGGTCTTTGCCGTAATGTTTAGCGCTACTGCCGTTCTGCCTGTTGTCGTTGGCACGATGCGAGTGTTTCTGACGATCATCGCCAATATCGGGAATCTATTTGCGCCATGGTCGGCTCTCGCTCTGCTACGGGTGAGGGTTGTGGCGGGGGTAGTGGATCGTCAATGTCGTGACCATTTCTTGTGCCGGTCTTGCCGGCTCCGCCGCGCTGGTCATCTTGGGTCGTCTACGGAGTTGTAATTCGGCCGTCATGCGCGCATTCAATGTGCCGGATGGACTACAGTGGACCGACTGCAAGGCATCGACCGGGCGGTTGGCGGCTAATGTCTGCTCTTCTTCGCATCGTTCGAGCTTACAGAAACGGCTCCCGTTTCTGGGATCTCGCCTTTCCTTGGATGGGCGGTCGCGAGCGGGCGCGGGTTCGTGGATTGCAACGTTCTGCTGTGTCATTTCTACCCGCCGTCTGCTATTCGCTCTTTCCGCTCAGCTTATCGTTGCCGAAGCGGTTTTGGGTCTCACCTGTGGTCTCATGTTCGAGCAACGGGTGCCATCTACTGCCCAAGTCCCAAGCATGGCATTACAGATTTTCGAGGTGTGTTTCGCGATAGCGGTTTTCAAAAAACGGTGTCTTCAAGAGCTTTGAGCGAAAGAGCTAGATCGGATGCTCAACCACAGCATCATCTTTGGTCCCGGCATTGTGGTCGCTTGAAAGTTCATTGGTCATATCCGTGTCAGCTTCTAGAACCTCACTACGGGCGCCGAACGCTGGGTAGCCGTTCGAGATTATGGTAAGTAATGGCTAACGGTTTCATTGAGCCTTGACCCGTATCTTTTCTGTGGGCGTCGTTATTATCAGATCCCCTCACCCACCATCAGGTTCGCTGCGATGAGAGAGAGTTGCATCAAAGCATCGGGTGTTTACCACCGTAAACCGTTCGGGCTCCCTATGCTATCTGCAGGCTCAAGAATGCCGCCATGCCGGATGTGATGGGCTTAGCTTACTCGCCATCGATCATGTTGCGCAGAAAGTCATTTGGCTGTAGAAAACTTGATAAAGATCAGAAGGTATATTTGGACGGCACAATGACCTTCCAACCACGCATGGAAAACAGAATCGAGGGCTTTTCCGTCGTGGGCGATCTGAGCCGGCGGCATTGGAACGGAATCGTGGCCGATGTCTGGAACGTGGAATGTGCACCAAATGCCGGCGGTTATTATGTCGGACGTGATCCCCGCATTTTCGTGCTCCTGGACAAGCAGGGACCCGGATCGTCGCGGATGCGGCTGTCTTCTCGCGGCACGGAAACGGTAACGGATTGGGGGATGCAGCCAATCGCCTATATCCCCGCGGATTTCGAACTCTGGGCCGAACTCTCCGACCATCGTTTCATGCGGCACCTCGATCTGCATTTCGATGTCGAGACGATCCGCCGGCGGCTCGCTGAAGATCTTGACGCCGACCGCCTTGCGACGCCGCAATTGTTCTTCTCAGACAGTCGACTTCTGGCCTTGGCGCATCTGATCGCCGCCGAATGCAGCAATCCCCTCCCCTTGCATGATCTCTACGGCGACGGTCTTTCCCTTGCCCTGCTCATTGATGTCATGAAATTGGCAAAGGTGCAGGGCCGTAAACGCAGCAAGCTTGCCGGCTGGCAACTGCGCCGCGCGACCGACTTTATTGAAGAAAACTGCTTGCGCAATATTCGGCTGGAAGAACTGGCGGGACTTGTGGGACTTTCCCAGTCGCATTTCAGCCACGCCTTCAAGGCCTCCACCGGAATGGCGCCGCATCAGTGGCAGGTCAATGCAAGGCTTCGTCGGGCCAAGGCATTGATTTTGCGCGCGAATTTATCGCTCACCGATATTGCTGTCGAAACCGGCTTCTCCGATCAGGCGCATTTCACGCGGGTCTTCCGCAAGAATTTCGGCACCACACCCGCCCATTGGCGCAAGGCATACATACGCTGAAAGATTGCGCTGCGCGCCGCACACCGGCTTCTGAAAATAGTCCAAAAACGTTCAATTTTCGCGGAATGTGACAATCCCACGTGTTAAAACTGAGTTAATTACTCATCTTATTGCCGTTCGCCCTGCCCCAGTGGCTGGAGGCGGAACTGCCTGGGTGTGTAGGGATGATCACGTTGAAAAATCAACAGAAAATGAGATTGGCTCTCATCTGCGGGACCGCCGTTTCCGCCATGGCCACCGCGTGGAGCGCATCCGCTCAAGATCGTGCGACCCAGCTTGAGGAAGTACGGGTCGAACAAGGCGCACAGAACGTGGATATCGGTATCGAGCCCGTCAAGGGCGTTGTCGCGAAGACATCGCGCACGGGCAGCAAAACAGCGAGTGAACTAAGGGATATTCCCCAGTCCGTTTCGGTTGTGGGCCGCAATCAGATGGAGATGCAGAGCCCGCAAAAGATCGACGAGGCGCTTCGCTACGTGCCGGGTGTAAACCCGTCAACATATGGTACGGACTCTGACACTGACTGGATCTTCATCCGCGGGTTCCAGGCGGATCAGACCGGCGTGTTTCTGGATGGTTTGTCCTTCTACCAGACGGGCTTTGCGACCTTCCTGATGGACCCGTTCTTCCTTGAGCGTATTGAAGTTGTTAAAGGACCGTCATCTGCGTTGTATGGCGGCGGCAACCCGGGCGGTTTCATAAACTACGTTAGCAAGCGTCCCGGTGAACGCCACAGGTATCTGGAAACGGGCGTCAACAGCTTCGGTAACGGCTACGTTGCGGCAGACCTTGGTGATGCGTTGAACGACGTCCTTTCCTATCGCGTGAACGCCAAACTATCGGGTGGCGGCTGGCAGACAGACCATTCCAGCGATTTTCGCGGGACGGTCGCGCCAAGCTTCAAGTGGCAGCCAGACGAGTCGACAAGCCTGACGGTACTCGCCTCACTCTCGCGCACCGATTTGGTTCATACCAGCACCGGCTTCCTGCCTTATGAAGGAACTGCAGTTCCAAATGCCGCCGGCTACACGATACCGCGTGACTTCTTCTATGGTGATAAAGACGTCGAGCAGTATGACCGAACACAGGCGATGATCGGTTACGAATTCGAACACACATTCGATAACGACTGGACAGTGCGCCAAAACCTTCGTTATGGCACGGTGTCACTGCAGGAAGATGGCCTGTACAGCAACGGTGTCTTTACCGGCACGACACTGCAGCGTTATCGCTGGGCGCATGACACACGCGCAAATACTTTTACCTTCGACAACCAGGTAGAGGGCAAGTTCGAAACTGGTGCGGTGGAGCACACACTGCTCCTGGGCGCGGATTACCGGTGGTATCAGCACGGCGCGTCGACATTCTATGACGCAGCGGTACCGTCGATCGACATCCTAAGCCCGGTCTATGGCGGGGTATACGGTCCGCCAACGCTGACGCCGGGAAGTGAAACGACACTCAACCAGTTCGGTATCTATGCGCAGGACCAGGTTCGCTTTGGCGAAGGCTGGCTGGTGACGCTGAACGGTCGCTATGACTTTGTTTCCACGAAGCTCGATACGCCTGACATAGAACGTTCCGACAGCGAGTTTACTGGCAGGGCCGCCCTCGCCTATGACTTTGCGAATGGCATTACGCCATATGTGAGTTATTCGACCTCGTTCAGTCCGCTCACCAGCGACAACGGACAGGGAGCGCTTCTTGCGCCTGAGAAAGCAGAGCAGTGGGAGGCAGGTATCAAGTATGAACCTACCTCGTTCGATGGTCTTTTCACCCTCGCCTACTTCGACATCACGCGCCAGAACGTACCGACCCAAGTCTCGACTGCACCGCCTTTGACCGAAACGATCGGGGAAGTTCGCATGAAGGGTATTGAGATCTCGGCGCAGGCCAATGTCAGTAACGGGCTGACGGTTATCGGTGGGGTTGCTTATCTCGATGCTGAGGTTGCTCGTGCATACGGCCCGAGCTACGACTTCGCGAATGCTGGCACAACGCCGATTCAGGTTCCAGACCTTACCGCTTCGCTGTGGCTGGACTATGCTGTTCAAAGTGAGCAATTTGAAGGACTTAGCCTCAGCGCGGGTGTGCGCTATCTCGGAGAAAGCTGGGCGGACCGCGCCAATACTCTTAAAGTGAAGGATGCCACAGTCTTCGACGCGGCTATCCGATACAAACGTGACAACTGGAGTGTTGCACTGAATGTGTCCAATCTCTTCGATAAAGAGTATGTCTCGAGTTGCCAGGGGCTTGCCTTGTGCGGCTACGGCGCGGGGCGGACCTTCATGCTGAAGGCGAGCACGAGCTGGTAGTATAGTGGGGTAGCCCCTGCCCCAGCAGCAGGGTTGCGATAAATGGCCCGGCGATTTTATCGCCGGGCCATTGCCAGTTTACGGCGGTCAACTTTACGACCCGGCCGTTGGTTAGCTCCAGGCGTGACGTGGCGGGTTGAGGTCGTTCAGGTAGAAATTCCCGACGTGAAAATATTTCCAGCGTACGGGATCGTGCAAGGTATGCGCCCGAGCATTGCGCCAGTGGCGGTCGAGATTGTGCTTGGCAAGGGTGGAGCGCGTGCCGGCCAGCTCGAACAGCTTGTTGGTGGCCAGAATGGCGATCTCTGTCGTCAGCACCTTGGCTTCCGCTGTTTTCACCGTCGCCTCCGCGATCGTGTCCTCGGTAGCGTTCGCTAGACCGGTATCGATGGCTTCCCCAGCGATGTCTAGAAGCGCTTCGGCGGCGTGCAGACGTATCTTCAGGTCTCCGATTGCGGCGATGGTGAAGGGGTCCTCCCCCGCCGTTTCCTTGGCGCTGTCGATCCATGGCCTGCTCTGTGTCTTGATAAAGGCGATGGCATCGTCAATAGCGCCGCGCGCAATGCCGGCATCAATCGCGGCCTGTATGATCTGTGACACGGGTCCGGCAACTGTCGGCCGGTCGAAGGCGAGAACGGGCAACAGACGACTTTTCGGTACGCGCACATTCTCGATCCTGACCGAGCCGGACGCGGTTGTGCGCTGGCCAAAGCTCGACCAGTTGTTCGTGACGGTGATGCCCTGGGCGTCCCTGTCAACAAAAACCAGATAGCTTTTTCCTTCATCGTCCACCGCGACGACCGGTATGATATGCGAGAGCAGGGCGCCCGTTGTGTAGAACTTCTCGCCGTTCACCACGGCCACGTCGCCATCGAAGGCCACCCGCGTTTCGAAGGTGCCGACGTTCTTGCTGTTCAGTTCCGAAAAGGCATTGCCGAAGCGCAGGCCGGACAGGACCCAGCCGAAGAACTCGCGTTTCTGAGCTTCCGTACCGTCAAGATCGATCTGGCCATTGATGGACAGATGGTTCTGGGTGATCTGCGCGATGGATGAGTCCGCAGCCGCAATGATGGCGATCACGCGGGCGAGGGTGCGGTAGGATACACCGGCCCCGCCATGGGCCTTTGGCACGTTGATGCCCCAGAGTCCGCTCTGGGAATAGGCGTCGATCTCGGCGAGGGGAAGCAGCCCCTCACGGTCGCGCAGCGCTGCGCCGGCGGTAAACTCGTCGGCCAGTCGCCGAGCAATCTCGATGGCCTCAGCGTCACTTTTGATGACATGGGCGGGCGTCTGCGGTCGCGGTCGAGGCGGGACCGGATCACTGGAATTGACGCGCGGATGAATATTGTAGTCGATCGGCTGTTGTTCGATGATCCCCATGTCGGTGCTCCCTGTTGGCGGAGACCGTAGCCTTTCAGGCTTTTGATAAAATCAGTAGACAATCTATTTTACGGAAAGGCCTGCGGGAGAAAAAATCCTTCGCTGCGGGTCCATGGAGAGCGAGAGCAGGGATGGCATCACTGGACGATGAGGCTGCTTCCGGGAAGGGGAGGGGATTATACTTGGGCCGGCGACGCTGCGTTTGTGCAGATAGGAACCAGGGAACGCCTGATAATAGAAACGCCGCCGGAGCGGCGGCGTTTCAGTTTAGTCCTTATCAGTCCGCTTTGGTGGGAGGCAATGTCAGCGGTTACCAGCCTCGATGATGCCGCGCGTGACGCTGCCTGTTGCCGGATAAAGTGGGATGAGGCAGGCCTGAAGGGCGTGATAGATATCGCTCTTGCCGGCAAACAGCGTGTAGCTCGGCGTGAGTTCTTCCGTAAGCTCCTCGTGCCAGCCGCCACGCTCGTTGTCGAGGACATGACGGGAAATCGTGTCCCAGATCCGTCGATACCAGAACTCGTGCTTGTCGTCGGGCACGTGTTCGCACAGAAACGCCGCAGCACCCACGCCCTCGGCCATGGGCCACCAGAGCTTATTGCGCTTGGCCGGAACGTCATCCCAGTCGAGCGTATAATAGAAGCCGCCCTTTTCCTTATCCCAGCCCAGCGCGATGGACTGGTCGAACAATGCCTTCGCTGCTTCCGGCATCCAGGCGTGCTTGCGGCCACCGAGCGCATACAGCTGAAGCACGAGGCGGGTCCATTCCAGCCAGTGGCCGGGGGTAGTGCCGGAGGGGCGGAACATCTCATTGCCGCGGTAATCGCGATCCAGCACCCAGTCTTCATCGAAATGTTCGGGTACGCGAAAACCGCTCTCAGCGGCGCGACGGCGAATGATGAGGTCGGCTATGCGTTCCGCTCGGTCGAGATAGAAGCGCTCGCCAGTGGCCTCGTATGCGGCCATGAGGGCCTCTGTGAGGTGCATATTCGAGTTCTGGCCACGATAACCCTCAATCGGTGTCCAATCGGCCTCGAATTCCTCCGCAATGGCGCCGTGGCGATCTTCCCAGAAGTGCTTGTCCAGCACTTCGGTTACGTCGGCGATCATGCGGTCGGCATCAGGGTGGCCGGCAAGCTTGGCGCTGGAGGCGGCCAGCAGCACGAAAGCATGGCCGTAGCCCTGCTTGGTGGCATCGAGCAGTCCGGAATTATCGAGCGACCAATGGTAGCCCCCACGCTTGTGGTCACGGTGCTTTTCCCAGAGGAATTTCATGCCGTGGTCGACGATGTCATCGGATCCGGGGCGGCCGAGCAGGCTGCCGATGGCAAAAGAATGCACCATGCGGGCGGTGGAATGGATGCCGCGCACCGGGTTGCCGGCGTTGAGCGGGCGACCGTCGACGTCGAGTTCGTGAAAGCCGCCGAGCGGATTGAAGGCCCGGTTCTGGAAGAAATCGAAGAGGCGGTTTGCCTCCCGCCAGAGCCACTGGCGATGATAGTCGCGCTTGCGCCAGGCCGTGCCAAGATGTCCCGTTGCGCCCATGATGCGTTCTCCTTTTTGGTCGGTCCGCAGTCGTGTCCGGTGCTGTCGGGCCAGGCGGGAGCGCAGGAGAGGTGTCGTGGCGTGTTGTTCACGCACGGCCCGCAACACTCGCAATGACGGCTGCCTCCGACAGGTGGGGCGGGATTTATGGCTCAGAACGCTCGGTCCTGCAAGCCGTGAGCCGTGGCGCAAGCCCTTGGCGCGCGAGCGAGAAACGCGAATTTACGATTGCGGCCAAAATGAGAAAAAATACCCTACCAATATTATAGGGATCCTATAGAAATATTCCCCAGAGCAAAACGAAGCGCTCTTCCGGAGCGGCCGGCTACGAACGGTCGCCTGAACAAAGGACGGTGGCAATGCGCGATATGAAACTCGACAGCCGTGCGACTTACGCGACGTTCGGTTCGCGCCGTGCCCGTCGTGCCGAGCGGCAGGCATTCGTCAGCACAGTCCTGTTTGCGGGTGCTTTCATCTTTGTGAGCGCCGTGGTTTTCGGCCTCGTTGGCTGAAACGGCCGTATCCGCCTCTTAAAGAATGAACGACTGACATTATCGCCCATTGCCTACGCTCGACAGGCTGTGCGGTTTTGCGACTTTCGCGACGCATAACCGCACTTGTTGGCACGAGAGTTCCGCGCTCGCCTGATGGGAGTTCAGGCGCCGACTGGGCAAATGCTTCATCGGCTCTGGAGCGGGCTCTCATCAAAAGCCATCCGAATGCAAAAATGAAGGTGACGCAGACGGTGCGCATCGGGCCGCCAGGCGTTGCGGGCGCTAAGACGAGCATGTGCAGTACAGCAAGCCCCGCGTAGAGCAGAACTTGCGCCTGGGCCGGGATCGTCACGACGGCCTCAGTTTCGCGCGACGATCATCCGGCAGCATGGATGCGAGTGGCCATCAGATGTCCGGCGATGATGCCGGCGAGAAACGGCGGCTAGGGGAGGGCGCTCAACGGCATGTTCTGCTCTGTGCTATCAATCCCGTTGAGCGGCGAGTATCATTCGGTCGAGTGCCAAGACGATGGCGACAGCCAGCATGACGGCGCCGGCGAGCGTCCAGATGCCACGACGGCATGATACCAGAGCGCACCATTTCAAACCTGAATCAGAGTGTTGAAGGACGAAGCGCTCTGGTCTGATTCAGCGGAAACGGACAGGTCGTTTCGTCAGGTTCATCTGTATAGACATCCGGTCGGCAAAGCGGCCGATCAGACGGACCAGTTTTCTAGCTTCCGCTTCGTCGATACCGTGCAGCCTGCAGTACATGACGACGTCATACACCCTGGCCTGCGGTGTAGAGCGATTGCTGTCGACGTGTTGCATGATGTTCCTCCCGGTCGAGCGTCCAAATGCATCCGGCGGTCGGAAGTTCCAGGGCGGAGGACTCCGTACGAAACCGTACAAAACGACGCGTCGTGGCGCGTCTGTCCGCTTTCGTACCGACCCTGCGGGCCGGGTTGTTTCACCGATTGTATGGCCATAGATGGACAGCCATTGATTTTGAGAAAGACCGAGGCTCCGGCGGATATGCGGTCGATGAACTGCATTGGATTTATTGATGGCAACGGGTTGCGACGGTGGGTTTCGGAACAACCTTCTTTGGCGTTTACCGGAAGCCAGCCAGCAACGGATTACCCCACATCTGGAACGGGTTCAGCTGCCTCGCTGGCACCAGCTTGCGTCCGCCCATCAGACAATGGAGCATGCCTATTTCTTCGAAAGCGGCATCGCATCGGTGGCTATCCGGTCGCCTGAGGGACAGTGCAGTGAAATCGGGCTCATCGGCAGGGACGGCATGTATCCCGCCTCAGCCATTCTGGATGTGGATGCCGATCCGTTTTCCGTCCACATGCAGATCCCGGGCGAGGCGCTCCGGATCGCCACTCCCACACTCAAGGCGATCATGGCCGAAGATCGTGAGATTCACAGGGTGCTGTCCTTTTACATCCAGACTTTGTCTGTCCAGCAAGCCTATACCTCGCTCTCCAATGCGGTGCACCAGATCGGCGAGCGTCTCGCCCGCTGGATACTCATGTGCCACGACCGTGTTGACGGGATGGAAATCAGTCTGACGCATGAGTTCATGTCGATGGTGCTTGCAGTGAGGCGTCCCAGCGTCACCACGGCGCTGCATGTGCTGGAAGGCAAAAAGCTTATCTATTCTGAACGGGGCGTCGTCGGCGTCCGCGACCGGGCTGGCCTTGTTGCCTTCGCGCGCGATGCCTATGGCGAAAGCGAGCGGGAATATGAGCGCCTTATCGGGACACCTATAGCGCGGCCCTTGGACTGAACGCGCATTGCGGCTGCACCGCGCACGTCGGCGGAAACCGAGCGGCCTCGTCGATATCGAAGCCGGAACGCCCGTCCGGCTTTTTCTTCCGATCATCAGTACGCTAACGTACAGCAACCTCGTTGAGCCCGCCTCGTTCACCATTGAAATGGAGGAACGAATGGATACTTTGGTTGCCGCCCCCCTAGACGAGACGGTTCACGCCCAGATCGAAGCCCAGTTGCCCGCCCTGGGGCTGTTTGCGCGGCAACTCTGTCGGGCAACCAGCGATCGGGAAGATCTGGTTCAGGAAACGGTTATGCGGGCCTTGCGATCTTCGCATCAGTTCCACCCCAATACCAATCTTCGCTCGTGGCTGTTCACGATCATGCGCAATACGTTCAACACGGAATATCGCCGCCGCTGCCGCGAGCCCGCCGGCATGGACCCGGAGATTTTCGAACGGCTGAGCATCAGCGCGCCGCAGGAATGGGCGGTATGCCGCAGCGAATTGCGCTCGGCGCTCAAGCGCATTCCCTTCAGCAGCCGGCGCACATTGCTGCTCGTGGCGATGGGCGTGAGCTATATCGACGCCGCACGGCTTTGTGCCTGTGAAATCGGGACGGTCAAGAGCCGCGTCAATCGTGCGCGGAAGATGCTTGAGGACGACATCGGGCGACCCGGCATAGCGTAGAGGTAATATGCAAGCGATTTGTCCTCGCCGACCGGCCTAAACTGTGTACGCTTCCGTACAATGTTCTTGCTTTGGATTGGGTTGCAAGTTCTCTAAGCTTTCCCCTGACATTCAGGAGGCAAGCATGTGCAGCCAGACACACAAGGGCGCGTTCGACCCCGAAGAGTTGGGTGCTTTGCAGTCGGTCTTCAACGAACTGACCGCACAGCCATGGTTCGACGCGTCGGACGATGCGCGAGAGAATTTTGCCAAGTATCTCTTTGACACTTTCGCCCATACCACATTCGACCCCGACAAGCACCGCCCTGTTATCGAGGCGTCCGCTCGGATATTCTACGCGAAAGATACATTCTAGCGCCGTGTCCCTTCACGCATCCGGCGCCTTAACGTGGCGCATGCTAGTGAAAGTTGCGACCTTCGACTTACGTGCGCCTGCGGATCAGCGGCAGGTCGCTGGCTGAGCCTCCACCGGTTTGTCTGGGGAATCCGAGCTGTCGTCATCGCGGCCGTGGTTCTCGTCGATCAAGCGCGCACTGCGCTGCCTGGTAAAGTACCGGGTTATCCACTGGATGCTCACCAGTAGCCGTTTTTCGAAATTCACCAGAAGATAGACGTGGACGAGCGCCCAGAGAAACCAGGCCATGCGTCCCTTCAGCGTCCAGGATCCGAAGTCGAAGATTGCGGCATTACGGCCGATGACCGCCGTGTTGCCACGATTGTGAAACCGGAACGGTGCGGTGTGGGGGCGTCCTGACAGTTTATGCCGCAGACGATCGGCCAGATACGCCCCCTGCTGCTTGGCGACCTGTGCCAGCGCTGGAAGCGGCTTTCCGTCCTCGTCCTTCGCAAACGCCGTATCGCCAATGATCGAAATATCGGGATGTCCGCGCAGCGAAAGATCGGGTTCCACAGGGATGCGCCCCTGCTGGCCGCCTTCCACGCCAAGCCAGCGTGCCGCGGGCGAGGCGCGTACGCCCGCTCCCCATACGATGCAGCTTGTTTCGATGCGCTCGTCGTCAAGCGACAGCGAGTTGGCGTTGATGCCGGTGACGCTTCGTCCGGTCAAAATCCGAACGTCGATATCCGTCAGATAACTGTGCGCATAGGCTGCAAGTTTCTCCGGAAAGGCGGTGAGAATGCGCGGCCCGGCCTCGATCAGAAGAACATCGACCTCGTGCTTGTTGATGGCCCTGAAGTCATGTTGGATCATGTGGCGCGCCAGTTCGGAAATGGCGCCGGCCATCTCGACGCCGGTGGGGCCGCCGCCGATGATGGCGAATGTCAGCAGGCGTTTGCGAATGGCGGGATCGGTTGCGCGCTCTGCTTGCTCGAAGGCGGACAGCAGCCTGTGGCGGATGAGCCTTGCTTCGTGAACGGTCTTGAGGCCCGGCGCGAATGGCTTCCACTCGTCGTTTCCGAAATAGTTGTATTCCGAGCCGGTCGCGATGACCAGTTCGTCATAGGGGAGTGACGTGCCGTCTTTCAGCATGACGCGATGGCCTGGGTGGTCGATACCTACCACCTCGCCCAGCATGACACGAATATTGTCATACCGGCCGAGCGTCCGACGCACCGGCTCTGCGATATCGGCCGGCGACAGGGCGGCGGTTGCCACCTGATAGAGCAGGGGCTGGAAGAGATTGTGATTTCGCCTGTCCACGACGGTAACGCTGATTCCGGAATTGCCGAGACCCTTTGCGCAGGCAAGACCCGCAAAGCCCGCACCAAGAATGACGACCTGAGAATGCGTGTAAGGGTCATGGGTGGACATGGTCTCTTGCGCGCCTCTTTCGTTTCATTGTGCCTCTTTCCATTCGGAACAAGGACCAACCTTGGCGTCAAGGGATTGTTCCTGCCGTGGCGCGGAACAACGGAGGCTGGCGGGGATTGGCATTTTAATGCCAACGAGGAAAATCGGCCATGCCGCATCAGCACGCTATCGACCCTCCCAAGGAGAGTGCAGACTATCCCGGACGCAGCGCTGACTGTGTTGCTGCGCTGAGACCCGCCGTCGCGGATCTGGCGATAGTGGCTCCGGAGGATCTTACCGCGACTATGACAACAGGCCCTGCGGGTGATTTCGCGGAGCTTGTCGCGCAAGCAGAGAGGGCCGGTTGGCGTACCGACGAGGCTTGCGCTGCGATACGGCAGCTGGCACGCGAGCAGGAAGGTGCACGCGGCACGCTGTTCGACTGACGGAAAACAGACTTGCGGTTTGTCTGATGTCGCAGAAATAACGGCGGCATCCTGGGTGCCGCCGCTTCAGGCTGTGATAACCGCGCCCGATCAGGCTGAAACCATAGTGGCGCTTAGATACGATGGTTACTCTTCCAGCTTCGTGGCCTCACTCTGCGCGACGTGTTTCTTGACGGTCGACGGGCTGGATGCTGAAATTGGGTCTGAGGCGGGGAATGTGTCTTCCAGCCCCTTCTGTAGCCTTCCTTCCTGGCTGGGTTGCGCCTGGCCGGACTGCTCTTCGTGAAGTGACCGCACGGCGGGAGATTGTCCGGCGCGATCGCCTTTGGCCTTCATAGCGTCCTTGACGCCGCTGCGCTCGGGATCCTTGTTCGTTTCACCGACGGCATCACGTGCGGTATCCGGGTCGTCTTTGGCAGGGAGGTAGCCGCGCGGTCTGGATGCTTCCGGCCCTTCCCAGCGGGGGGATTGGTCGGTGGTGCCTGATGCGCCGTCCTGCGGTTTGTTCATGCCCATATCAAATCTCCTTTCACAAGCCCAAACCGCCTGCATCGCCGGATGTTCCGTTCGCCCCAAGGATGAAAACCGATTGGTGGTTGTCGCGTCTGGTATCGGACGTGTGGCCGGGGCCTATGGGTGCATCAGCGCGCGGAGTGAAAAACCTTCAGGAACAAACCATGGCAGCTTTCTGTTCGCATGGTTTGCAGGAGGCAACAGGGTGCGATATTTCTTCAATATCCGTGACGGAGCACGCATGGAGCGGGACCTGGAAGGATCGGAGTTCGATAATTTGGAGCTTGCGATTCAGGATGCCAGGCTCGCGGCACGCGAGATCATGGCGGAACATGTTTTGGCGGGGTATGAGCCGGATGGGCAATTTTTTGACATCGCTGATGAAGACGGCCGCGTTCTTGTCAGCGTTCCATTTCGTTCAGCGCTCAGATCGAAGCCGCAGTGAGCGGCGCCAATGGTTCACACTGGCCCGCGATAAGCCGTCGATACTCCGTTTCCGGCAATCCGTATGACGCGCCGGCGAGGTTTTCCAGTCCGGCGCGGTCCCGGATCGTCACGAGCCGGCGTGTGGACTTGATCAAGTGCTTTCCCTCCAGCGTATGAAGGGCATCCGTCACACTGGGCCGGCGAACGCCGAGCATGAGCGCAAAGAAATCGTGCGTGAGAGAAAGGCGGTCGCCGAGGCGGTCCTGCGACATCAACAGCCAGCGCGCCAGGCGCTGCTCCACGTTGAACCGGCCATTCGCCAGACTGGTGGCGGCGATCTGCATCATGAAGACATGTGCGAAGCGCAGGAGAAACCAGCGTAGCCTCGGCCGCTTTTCCATTAACTCCCTCAAGGCATCCGTCCTGATGCGCAAGGCTTTGCCACCCACCTGCATGAAGGCGTAATGCGGGCTGCTGTCAACGCCCAGAAGAGCAGGCACGCCTGATAAACCCTCGGCGCCGACACACCCGACTTCCACTTCCTTGCCGCGCAATCCCGCGATTTCGGATGATAGCCCGCTCAGGAAAAAATAGACGTGCTCGATGACCTCATAGGATTGAAACAGGAACTGTCCCTGATCGAGATCGACGCCCTCCAGCTGAGCGGATAGTGCCGTCATGTCATCGGGTTCGATACAGGCGAGCAACCCATTGCTGTTAATGTCTTCCACCGCCAAGGCTGGCTCCTTCCCCGCGGCAGCAGGAACCCATCTCAGGTCTTTCACGAAAATGCCGCGCGTTGCCACAACGACAATTAACCGCCCAATGCCGATACGGTTCCATTTTCCGGCGCCATTCGAGCCACACCTCGAAACTTGATGTCACCTCATGCGTTGTTGAGGAGAGATACCACGACGTTCGCTTCATGCCGCGCGACCGCTACACAAAGAGGCCATATACATGCGTGATCCCCGCAATGCCCGAACCGACGAACTGAACGCGATCATCGACACGAAGCTCACGGCTCTCGTTCAGGAACTGGAAGATGCCAACTGGAGCGTGGAGGACATTGCTGTAGGGATACAGCAGGTCCTCAGCCGGAATTGGCTCGACCAGATTGAGGCGATGAGACGTGCCCGTGCGGCCGTGCCCGACAATTTCGTTTCGGATGGAAATGAAGGTTGAAACAGGAGAACGGAATGCCGACCACTTATCAGATCGTTGCGCTCAGCTCACTCGACCCTGGCGGAAGCGACACGCGCGATGAGCCGAAACTGGTCTTTCCGGACGCGTTGAAAGCGGCGCAGGTACTCAAGAATCAAGGCAAAGCTTTTCGGGTTTTTGTGGACGGTGAGCCTGCCGTTGATCAACTGAAAGCTTTGAACGATCTTGGGGCGATAGAATAACGGCAGAGACGATGGCGACTGCCCGCAGACTTATGCTCTGTCGCCAAGTCGGCTTCAGCCGTTCCGAAACCGACGACTTTCTCTACTTTCAATGGACCGAGAACGGGGGTGTCATCGTTGAAGCGCCGGAGAAGCGGACTGTCGGCTCGGTCCTGATCGAGCCTGTCGCAGCCGAGTGTTTCGGTAGTGGGGCAAGCAGGCCAAGGCTTGAGTCGTCGCTATAGACACCGCGCTTCTCCGAAAGCCCCTTGTAGAAACACGCCCTACGACACGCTTTTGTTCGGGGAACAGCAGACCGGTCCGAGAGTTATCGCGTCATGAACCAGATGATCCGCGCGTTGGCCGATTCCTCTCCCGATACCGACCTGCACGCGCGGTTGGTGTACATCGAAGGCTTGGAAACGGGTATCACGCGAAAACAGGGCGCCAGAGGATACCTGTATTATGGGCCCGATGGGCGACGGATCACGGACCGCACAGAAATTGCCCGATTGAATGCCCTCGCGATACCGCCCGCTTATAGCGATGTGTTGATCTCCACCAATCCTTATTCTCATTTGCAGGCTGTCGGAAAGGACGCGCGGGGTCGCCGCCAGTACCGCTATCATCCTGGTTGGCATGCCGAGCGCGGACGCGCCAAATTTGACCGGCTTGTCGAGTTTGCGAACCGTCTGCCAGACCTGCGTGCGCGTGTGGAACGCGACCTGCGGTCCCCGGGGCTCACTTTTGACAAGGCACTGGCCACTGTCATCTGGATGCTCGACAATCTCTATATCCGCGTCGGCAATGCGGCCTATGCAGAAACGAACAAGTCCTACGGCCTGACGACTTTGCGCAACCGGCATGTCAGCGTCGACGGCGGCAATCTCAAGTTCCGTTTTAAAGGAAAGTCGGGCAAAGAGTGGAACCTTGTCCACAGCGACCGGCGCATTGCCAACGTGGTCCGCAAGCTTCAAGAATTGCCCGGGCAACATCTTTTTCAGTATGTCTGTCACGAAGGTGGCTGCCGTCCTATCTCCTCGCAGGACGTGAATGCGTATATCCGCGAGATCACTGGCGACGGTTTCAGCTCGAAGCAGTTTCGCACATGGGGTGCCACATGCATGGCGGTTGAGGCACTCGCCGCTGTCGACGTTTCGCCGACCAAGCGCGAACTCACCAGACAGATCAATCAGGCGATCGATACGGTCGCGGCGAAACTCGTAAACACGCGTGCCGTATGCCGCTCGTCATACATTCATCCGGCGGTCTTCGAGGACTTTCATGAAGGCAAGCTGCGCGATGTGCTGAAGCTGAAAACCAGTGCAAAACGTCTGCTGGATTGGCTGGATGAGGATGAAATCCGTGTGTTCCGCTGGTTGAAAAAGCGCTCGACTGTGGTTCAGCAGGGCACATGATCTGTCTGAACGTGTTAGCAGCGGCCAACACGTCTGCCGACTTGAGTTCATAAGATATACCGCCGGTTAGTTGCTATTCTTCGGTTGGCTGCGGAAACCCGTGCGCAGCTCCTCGTTCGCGTTCTCCAATGTTTTGCGTTTTCGTTGCGAGAATTGGCTGTCTGCGCGGGGGAAGGCGGTTGATTTGCGCCGGCCACTCTCTTCGGCAGATTGTCCTTGAATGCTTCAAGTGGCGGGGCGTCTTACTGACTTGCGAAAGTGTGCGTGGAACAACGCTGAACACTCATCGGTTACGGGTACGACGCCAATTTTGAGCGAGGAAACGACGATGACCGATCCCAAGCACCCATCCCGCGAAGAAGACTTTCGCGACTATGAAGAGCGGGATATCCGCGACGGCTGGCCGTACTCGGACAATGATGACGGCCGCAAGGCTGGCGGCAACGCGCCCTATGGCGCACGCGGATCCGAACTTGACCAGATCGATAATGAGCGCCTTGCCGTTACGTCTGACCCCGACGCACGTGACGTGGACGGAGCACCCGCGCCATTCTCCGACGAGGAGGCCGGCACGATCAACGATGACGATCTGGAGGCTCGCATCATGGAAGCGCTCGAGGAAGACGGCCGCGTGGAACTCGACATGCTGCAGATATCCATCCGCGGCGGCGTTGCCGAACTCGAAGGCGCCGTTGACAGTGAGGATGACCGAAAACACCTTCTCCGCTTGGTTCGAAGCGTAAAGGGTGTGCGCGATGTGTCTGCCGCAGGCCTGACGACACGCGGCATCGACAGCCATATTGCTGCGGATTCGGCGGAATAAACCGGTTTCAGCGCTAGGCGTGTAGCAGACAGTCGAGATCCCAAAAAACGGAAACTGCAGGTGCGGCATGTGCCGGACCTGCATTTCCAAGGACCGTTCCAGGCTATGCTCGAAGCAACTCTTCAACATGAAGCATGCAGATATGTTCCCTGCACCTTTGATTTATATGCGCGGAATCGCGTCGGCCGTTAGGGTTAGCGTAAAAGGGAACATCGCGGCGCACGCCGAGTTGGGTGAGTGAACCCACTCATACGGAGACCGAGATGTCTGAGAACAACGTGCGTCGCCCCGTTCCGCCACAACCCGAACAGCAGCAAAGTCCTCCTGGCCTGACGAACGCAATGAACCCGCCGCCCGATCATGGCGAAGAAAGCTATGTCGGAGCCGGCCGTCTCGAAGGAAGGGTGGCACTGATTACCGGTGGCGATTCCGGCATCGGCCGCGCGGTCGCCATCGCTTTCGCTCGCGAAGGCGCCGACATCGTGATCTCCTACTTGAGTGAGGACCAGGACGCGAACGAAACCGCGCGTCTCGTCGAGGCCGCAGGCAGAAAGGCCGTGGTTCTGCCGGGCGACATTACGCGCGAGGAGCATTGCCAGCATCTCGTTCGCCAATGCCTCGAGAATTTTGGACGGATCGACATTCTGGTCAACAACGCTGCGTTCCAGCGAACCTATGGCGACATTGCCGATATCAGCACCGAGGAGTGGGACCAGACCTTCCGAACCAACATATACGCCCCATTCTTTCTGTCGCGTGCTGCGATCCCGCACATGAAGCCGGGCAGTTCCATCATCAACACGACCTCGATCCAGTCCCGCCAGCCGTCGTCGCATCTTCTGGCATATGCGTCGACAAAAGGGGCGATTTCGAATTTCACGGCGGGCCTGGCGGAGATGGTCGCCGACAGGGGCATTCGCGTCAACGCGGTCGCGCCGGGACCGATCTGGACGCCGCTCATCCCTTCCACCATGTCGCCCGACAAGACCAGGGATTTCGGAAAACAGGCACTGCTTGGCCGCGCAGGTCAGCCGGCGGAACTTGCCGGCGCCTATGTTCTGCTTGCCTCTGATCTCGGAAGCTACATGACGGGCGCGGTGATCCCCGTTACCGGCGGTGAGATCATGATCTGAGGGAGGCGCACATGACGGATATCCGCAAACACGGCTTCGAGAGCGATGCGCAATGGCGTGAATATCTCGAGGAAATCGACGAGCCGGTGAGACGCTCCGCTTACAGGCCCAGGGACACCCAAGCCGAACTCGACATACTGGCCGCGATGCGTGCTGAAGTGGCCGATATGCACCAGCGTGTCCGCGCCCGACGCGATCAGCACACGACGCGATGGTTGAAAATCGCTGGCCCCAGTATGTTTCTTGCCCTGGTGGCGATCATCCGTTTTTATATATGAATGGCAGCTCATGCGGCTGTACAAGAGTCCTATAACTAAAATCGCGCGAACGAGGTGGAATTGCGGTCATGGAATCGACCGCAGTCCCTCTCGTTGAGCGGCCAGCTCGCGGTGCGGGAAACCTGTGATGCCCACTCAAACGGGAAGCTGATAAACCAGATCATGCAATATAGAATTGCATATCTATTTGACATCCTTTTCGCGTAAGAGCCTATTGGGTGATGTGACGTTTTATCGGCTTAACGGTTGATCGGTCAGGCTCTGCGAGATTTCGTTAGGCGACCTTCAACGTCTTCTCGATCGGGCAAGGCTTACCGAGGAGATATCCCTGTCCTATGTCGCATCCAAGATCTTGTAGACGGCGGAGTTGGGTTTCCTCGGCGGTGATCTTCACCCCGAGCACGGCCCCGAGCGCTATGATTGCACGGACGATCTTCTCCTGCCTGTCGCTGTCTTCGAATGTTGCCACGAAGCTTCTGTCGATCTTGATCTTATTGAAATTGTAGCTCAACAGCTGTGAGAGACTGGAATAGCCGGTTCCGAAATCATCCAGTGCGATATTGATGCCGGATTTGACAAGATCGTCAAGAACACCACGGGCTGTTTCCGGATCGTTGATGAGCGCGCTTTCCGTGACTTCAAGTTCCAGTCGGTGGACAGGTAGTCCGACTTCGCCGAGAATCTTAAGGAGGCGCAGTCCAAGCAGTCGATCACTCAGTTGTACCGGAGAAATATTGAAGGAAAGAACAGTGTGAGCGGGCCACGACAGCGCATCCTGGCAGGCGATGCGGAACAACTGGTCAGTGAGCTCGACAATCAATCCGGCGTCCTCGGCCAGCGGAATGAATTCGCATGGCGGAACGAATTTGCCCGGTGACATCTCCCACCGGGCAAGAGCTTCGTATCCGACAGTTTGTTGGTGTTGATTTGCACTGAGAACTGACCCGGGATTGCGGGAAATTATCACTGAGATTTGACCCATGTTTCAATCATCCCTCGCGAGGTTTCAGCGGGGGCTCTGGAGTGATCGACATGGCTTTACTGAGCGTTATCCGACGCTGGCATTTTCGAGAGCATCTATCGATCCGGGAGATTTGCCGCAGGACTGGCCTTTCCCGGAACACTGTCCGCAAATATCTGCGCCTGGACGGCGTCGAGCCGAAGTTCAAAGTCCCGGAACGACCGAGCAAGCTTGATCCGTTCGCGGATCGGCTGTCGGCCTGGCTGAAGACGGAATCCAAGAAGGGCCGGAAGCAGAAGCGCACCCTGAAGCAACTCCATGCCGACCTGGTGAGCCTCGGCTACGACGGTTCCTATTGCCGTGTTGCAGCCTTTGCCCGGGAATGGAAGGCAGACCGGCAGAGGGAATTCCAGACAACAGGACGCGGAACGTTCGTGCCTCTGGCTTTCGAGCCGGGCGAAGCGTTCCAGTTCGACTGGTCGGAAGACTGGGCGATCATCGGGAATGAGCGCACCAAGCTGCAGGTGGCGCATACAAAGCTGAGCTACAGCCGCGCCTTCATTGTCCGGGCCTATCTCCTTCAGACGCATGAGATGCTGTTCGATGCCCATAATCATGCGTTCCGGGTCTTCGGCGGCATCCCCGGCCGCGGCATCTACGACAACATGCGCACGGCGATTGACAAGGTCGGCCGTGGGAAAGAGCGCGACGTCAATGTGCGCTTCATGGCGATGGCCAGTCACTATGTGTTCGAGCCGGAGTTCTGCAATCCCGCGTCCGGCTGGGAGAAAGGGCAGGTCGAGAAGAATGTTCAGGATGCGCGTCATCGCTTCTTCCAACCCGTTCCGCGCTTTCCATCATTGGATGCCCTGAACGACTGGCTGGAGCTTCGATGCAAGGAGTTCTGGGCAAAGACCCCGCATGGCCAAATGCGTGGCACCATCGCCGACATCTGGGCCGAGGAGGCCTTGGCGCTGATGCCTGTTACCCGCCCGTTCGACGGCTTCGTCGAATATACCAAGCGGGTCACGCCAACCTGCCTCGTCCATCTGGAGCGCAATCGCTACAGCGTGCCGGCGTCCTTCGCCAATCGACCGGTAAGCCTGCGGGTCTATCCGGATCGTGCCGTGATCGCTGCGGAGGGCCAGATCGTCTGCGAGCATCGTCGCGTCATCGATCGCTCCCATGATCGACCGGGACAGACGATTTATGACTGGCGGCACTATCTGGCGGTCGTGCAACGGAAGCCCGGTGCTCTTCGCAATGGCGCTCCATTTGTCGAGCTACCGGATGCATTCCGGGCTTTGCAGCAATATCTCCTGAAGAAGCCAGGCGGCGACCGCGAGATGGTCGATATCCTGGCGCTTGTTCTCCAGCACGACGAACAGGCCGTGCTATCGGCCGTGCACATGGCGCTGAAGAGCGGCGTCCCCACGAAGACCCATGTGCTGAACCTGCTGCATCGCCTCGTCGACGGCAAATCCTTCACGCCGCCCACCATCGACGCGCCTCAGGCCCTGACGCTCACCAACGAGCCCAAGGCCAATGTCGAACGATACGATGCGCTGAGAAAGACGGAGGTTCGCCATGCGTCATAATCCGGCAAGCGGTGCTATCGTCATCATGCTGCGGCAGTTGAAGATGCACGGCATGGCCCAGGCCGTCGGCGAACTCACCGAGCAAGGATCGCCGGCGTTCGAGGCCGCCATCCCGATCCTGTCGCAGCTCCTCAAGGCCGAGACCGCGGAACGTGAAGTGCGATCGACTGCCTACCAGCTCAAGACGGCACGCTTTCCAGCCTATCGTGATCTGAACGGCTTCGACTTCACCAGCAGCGAGATCAACGAGGCGCTGGTGCAGCAGCTCCATCGCTGCGACTTTCTCAACGACGCCAACAACATCGTTCTGGTCGGCGGTCCAGGCACGGGCAAGACGCATATCGCCACGGCCATCGGTGTCCAGGCCATCGAGCATCATCACAAGCGTGTTCGGTTCTTCTCGACCGTGGAGCTGGTCAATGCGCTGGAGCAGGAGAAGTCCCAAGGTCGCCCGGGTCAGATCGCCAACCGCCTGGCACACTCCGATCTCGTCATCCTCGACGAACTTGGCTACCTGCCGTTCAGTGCTTCAGGCGGTGCGCTGCTGTTCCATCTGCTGAGCAAGCTCTACGAGCACACGAGCGTCATCATCACCACCAACCTGAGCTTCAGCGAATGGGCCAGCGTCTTCGGCGATGCCAAGATGACCACGGCATTGCTCGATCGGCTTACCCACCACTGCCATATCCTCGAAACCGGAAACGACAGCTTCCGCTTCAAAAACAGCTCAGCCCACGAGCCCAAAGCAACGAAGGAGAAACGGAGGAACTTGACCACCACGACCAACACGAACGATACCTAAAGCGGGTCACTTCTCGGCGCAAATCCCGGGTCAGCTCTCAGTGCAAATCAACACCTTGGCATCAGAAGAGAAACTAAAAGACATCATTCCCAACATACGCTCCATATTTGCCATAAGCGCGTGTCCCTAAGTCAGCCATGACTGGAACCGTTTGGCCTTGGCGCCATAAACAAGGGCATGCTCAGGATGAAATAAGCTCTCCGATAGGTGTTTCGTCCTGACACCCCAGTTCTAGGGGCAAATTCCGAACGAAAGCTTAACGTGGGCTGGCGTAATTGAGCTTTCGCTCAAGAATTGAGCAAAATGTCGCTGTTTCTATCAGAGGAGTGCGCGCGAACAGCCTTCGTTTGTTCCAAAGTAAAGGCCGGGGGAGTGCTATCGAATAATCCCGCGTCTGATCGCTTCCGCAATCGCGTGCACGCGGTTGTAGGCGCCAAGCTTGCGGATGGCTGTTTTGATATAGCTATTGACCGTGTCGGGCGTATAACCGCTCGCCGTCGCTATATCATCGGTGGTTTTGCCTAGGCTCGCGTATCTCAAACAGGCGATTTCACCATCGCTCAGTTTCATCGTCTGCGCGGAGAACTTCTCCATGATCGGGCGTGTAATCACGCGATGCGTCACCTCGGCCTGGTCGGTCAGGAAGCTGATCTCATCGTCGCCGAATGGCATCGTTCTCGAAAAGGTAACGGCACCAAACACAACATCCCCTCGCCGTACCGGAAACAGCGTGCGATTCAAAACCCCAAAGGTACGTGCGAGATATATCAATCTTTGCGGCGGTGGCGTTTCCTCATAGACCCTTTCTTCGATGACGACCTCGGTTGCCGTCACTGACGCCTGGACAAAAGGGTCAGTTTTGAGAAGGTTATCACCGTAATAAGCATCTAGAAATGCAGGCGGCAAATCAGTGTCGATGGAGTGTCCGCTACCGAAGCGATAGCCGTCCAGATCGAGCCCTGACACCGCAAAAAAATCAAATGGCACCGCTTTGCGCAGCTTTTCCATAAACGGATGTGGGCCAATGTAGCGCCGCGTTGGCACCGATCTCAAATCGACGGCCTCGCTAACAAACTCTTCCAGGGCCGGCGCGCTCGAAAATGGCAAATCAAATCTCCTAGAAGTGGAAGAGCCCAGTTTCTGGTGTGAACATCTTAATTTTCTGTAAAAATTGCAGCCGAAGCCTATGTCAGTTTCTGTTCCGCGACCAGCCTGATCCCAGCCCGAATATCGTCGATCGCGACATTGTGGCCTGCTACTGAACTTTCACCCGGCGGCGATTAGAGCCTCGGCGGTTTTGAGGTGCTCCCCGATTTTGGGCCATCAGGAGCGTACACCTTTCGGCGCGCTTTGCCGCGCGTGTGGCTGTATTGGTTGCAACCGACCGGCGACCGCCCTGGCCCAATCGGTCATCGAGAGGCGTCTGATACGCTTCGCCTTTCAGGGAGAAACCTGAAAGCCTCGTCTGAACGCGCTGGAATAACGCTTCATTGACGGTGTAACCCCCAACCGGAGCTATAGCATCAAAGTGACTGGCCCTGCCTTCTCTGGCGCCCGGGAAGGGTGGCGACATGGTCGCTTCCTTGAAGGATGGCTTCTGTCGGCATTCTATCGTGTTCGGGTTTTCGTTCGTGACACGCCGGTGCCGAGATCGATCGTCGCATAATGCGCGCTCTTATACTCGTACATCAAGGCATCGGCACGCTTGATGACGGATTCGATCGTCTCGCCGGCCTCACTGGTCGCAACGCCATAGGACATGCTCAGCGGCGCGGTCGAATAGAACTGGTTGTTGATCCTCAACAGCTCCATGATCGTTTCCAGCATCGTACCGGCCGCTTTCGCATCCGCGCCGGGCAACAGAACCGCAAACTCATCACCGCCGATCCGGCAGGCATGGTTCGGTGCGTGTACCGCACCGTTGAGGATTTCGCCGAAGCGGCGCAGCAGGCCGTCGCCTGCATCATGTCCCAGCTGGTCATTGGTAGCCTTGAGACCATTGAGGTCGATGACGACGGCCGAGACCGGCCTCAGAGACTTCCGCTCAAGCCTGTTCATCTCGTCGGCGTAGAATGCACGGTTGTAGAGCTTGGTCAGGACATCATGCTTGCCGAGATATTCGAGATAGGCTTCCGCCTTCTTGCGCGCGGTAATGTCGGCAAGCGCTACCTGAACCCGCGACCAATCGTGCTCGTGGCCCGGAAACACGGAAAAGTGCAGCAGTATGTGGCGCTCCGATCCGTCAAGTGCGTAATTGATCACCTCGCGATGGTGGAAGAGATTGCCGTTCCAAAGTTCCATCAACTGTTCGCGAAACGGCTTTTCCATATCGTCGCGAAAGATTTCGCCGAGCCGCTGCAGAAGCTCGCGGAGGTCTTTCGCACCAAAGAGATTAAGCGTTGCCTGATTGACGTCGATCACCCTGATCTCGCTCATGCACTGGTGCACGAACTCCGGATGGACATCCATGAAGGTGCGGAAATCGGTGATGCCGCGATCGCGGATATCCTCAATCAACGTTCGGATGCGGCTGAAGTCTTCGATCCACAGAGAAACGGGCGAGTGCTCGAAAACGCCCTCCGCCTGGCGCCTCTGCTCGGCTTCAGCGCGGCGGGCATCCTCACGCGCGGTGATGTCTTCCGTTGTCAGCAACAGCCTGCCGAGCGTGTTTTCATGACCCGGCAGCACGGCGCCGCGCAGCTGGATGTCGAGCCGCCGGCCGGTGATCGTATAGTTGACGGTGGTGCTCGAAAACTTAAGGTCGCCATCGAAAAGCGCTGCCAGTTCGTTGATATGGGTATCCA
The DNA here is from genome assembly GCF_022601905.1 of Shinella sedimenti. Lineage (NCBI taxonomy): Bacteria > Pseudomonadati > Pseudomonadota > Alphaproteobacteria > Hyphomicrobiales > Rhizobiaceae > Shinella > Shinella sedimenti. The sequence goes on along the minus strand of NZ_JAKVIN010000007.1, from coordinate 200,794 downwards.
GCATGTCGTCGCGGAAGATCGCGGCAATGTTGGCTGTCAGGTGTCCAAGGTCTTTGGCCTCGAACAATTCCAGCGTCTTGGCGTTGACGCTGACAACCCGGATCCGCGACGAGCAGGCGATGACCCGATCCCGATCCTCTCGCAGAAAGGTCCGGATATCCGTCACGCCTTCTGCGCGCCAGTCTTCGAACAGCGCCTTCACGCCGCTGAAATCTTCGATCCACATGGCGATCGGCGCGAGGTTGAAAATATCGGAATCGAGAGCAGTGGTCATCGACATTGCCTAAAGAGAGTTGGGGCTGCCGCAGCAACCCCGTCCGGGAAACGTCACCTTATGACGAAGAGGTAAACCGCAGCTTTCCACGGGTAAGCGAGGATTGATAAGCCTCCGGGACCGTCACGGCCGGGCGTGCTCTTCGGCATCGCCTGTACATTGCCGTGCACAACCGCGCAGGGATACCGGCGGTCGGCATCCGGCTGCGAGAAAAACGCCCATAGGCGATGGTGCCCGGAAAACCATCGTCCCCCAGGCACCTGTTCCGGTCAATCCATCTGGATCTTCGCATCGCGGACGATCGGCGTCCACTTGGCGATTTCGGCCTTCACATGCGCGCCCAGCTCCTCCGGCGTGGAGCCGACGATGGTGGCGCTGAACTCCTTCATGCGCTCGGCGACGGCAGGATCCTTCAGGGCCGTATTCGCTGACTGATTGAGGCGGGCGATCACCTCTGCGGGCGTGCCGGCCGGTGCAAAGAGAGCGTTCCACGTATAGGTTTCATAACCGGGAATGCCGGACTCGGCGACCGTCGGAATATCGGGGAAGGATGCGGCCCGCTCCTTCGTCGTCACCGCCAGAGCGCGCAGCGTGCCTGCCTTGATATGACCGGAGGACGACGGCAGGTTATCGAACATGATCGGGACTTGATTGGCAATGACATCATTGAGCGCCGGACCCGCTCCCTTATAGGGAATATGGACCATCTCGACGCCCGCCATGCGCTTGAAGAGTTCTCCCGAAAGGTGCAGTGGCGTACCATTGCCCGACGAGGCGTAGCTGTACTGGTCCGGCGCGCCCTTCAACAGCGCCAGCAGTTCCTCGACATTCTTTGCCGGCAGCTCTGGATTGACCACCAGCACGTTCGGTACGACGACGAGCAGGGAAACCGGAGCGAAATCCTTTTCCGCGTCATAGGGCGTCGATTTGAGGATGAGCGGGTTGAGCGCATGGGTGGCGACGGTGCCCATGAGGATCGTGTAACCATCGGCATCCGCGCGGGCGACATTGTCAGCACCGAGATTACCGCCGGCGCCGGCGACGTTCTGGACGATCACCTGCTGGCCAAGATCCTCCGACATCTTCTGGGCGACGATACGCGCCACCACATCGGTCGAGCCGCCGGCGGCGAAGGGAACGACAAGGGTGATCTGCCTTTCTGGGAAGCCGGCCGCCAAGACGGGTGCATTCAAAGCCAGCAGGGACAGCAGCGACAATCCTGCAGAGAGCGCCATGCGGCGCGTCAGTTTGGACATTCTCATTGCGTTTCTCCTCTCTTGCAAACGATGCAGGCGGGCGTTTCGCGTGCCCGCCTGCCACCTTGGAATCCACCCCTCCATTCGGGGATGAAACCCTGTTCTCAATCCTCTTCCTGGAAGACCTCCTCGCGCTTTGCCTTGACCGAGGGAAGGAAGACGACGACGAGCACGGCGAGCGCAATCAAAAGCAGGATGGCGCTGATCGGCCTTGTGACGAAGGTGGTCGGATCGCCGCGCGACAGGATCATGGCGCGCCGCAGGTTTTCCTCGAGCAGTGGCCCCAGCACGAAACCAAGAAGCAACGGCGCCGGCTCACAGCGCAGCTTGACCAGAAGGTAGCCGACAAACCCGAAAAACGCGACGGCATAGAGGTCGTAAACATTGGAATTGACGCTGTAGACCCCAATCGAGCAGAAGGCCATAATGATCGGAAAGAGCACATAATAGGGGATCGTCAGCAGCTTCACCCAGAGGCCGATGAGCGGCAGGTTCAGGACAACGAGCATCAGGTTGCCGATCCACATGGAGGCAATGACGCCCCAGAAGAGCGCCGGCTGCTCAACCGCAACATTCGGTCCAGGCACTATGCCCTGGATGATCATCGCTCCGACCATAAGCGCCATGACCGGATTGGCGGGAATGCCGAGCGTCAGAAGGGGGATGAAAGAGGTCTGCGCACCGGCATTGTTGGCCGATTCAGGACCGGCGACGCCGGCAATCGCTCCCTTGCCGAACTCCTGCGGCGTCGAGGAGATGCGCTTTTCGACCGTGTAGGAGGCGAAGGCGGCAAGAATGGCTCCGCCGCCCGGCAGGATGCCAAGTGCCGAGCCGATCGCTGTGCCGCGCAGGACAGGTGCGACCATACGGCGAAAATCATCCCGTGTCGGCCAAAGGCCGGTGACTTTCGCCATCAGAATCGAGCGTGTCTTCTCACTTTCCAGATTGCGCAGGATTTCCGCGATGCCAAAGACACCGACGGCGACGGCAACGAAGTTCAGCCCATCCGCGTATTCGCGGATCCCGAGAGTGAAGCGCGGGGTGCCGGTATAGATATCGGTGCCGACGAGACCGAGCAGCAGGCCGAGCGCCACCATGGCGAGTGCCTTGACGATCGACCCGTGCGCCAGCGCGATCGACGATACGAGGCCGACGATCATCAGGGAGAAATACTCGGCCGCACCGAATTTCAGAGCAAGCGCCGTCAGTGGAATGGCGAAGATCGCCACGAGGAAAGTGGAGACCGTGCCTGCGAAAAACGAACCGAGTGCGGCAATCGACAGCGCGGCGCCGGCACGGCCCTTGCGCGCCATCTGGTAGCCGTCAATGGCCGTCACGGCGGAAGAGGATTCGCCCGGCATGTTGATGAGAATGGCCGTCGTCGAGCCGCCATACTGGGCGCCATAATAGATGCCCGCCAGCATGATGAGCGACGAGACAGGCTCCAGTTGAAAGGTGATAGGCAGAAGCATGGCGATCGTCGCAGTGGCACCAATGCCAGGCAGGACGCCAATCAGGGTGCCGAGCAGCACGCCGATGAGGCAGAAGAGCAGGTTTGCCGGAGAGGCGGCGGTAGCGAAACCGAGGGCGAGATTGCTGATGAGATCCATGGTCGCCTCCTAGAACCGCACCCAGGGGCCGAAACGTTCGAACGGCAGGCCCAGCGCATAACTGAAGACCGCGACCGAAAAGACCGTGACGGCAGCAGCAAGAACAACACCCATGAGAGGCCGCATCCGCGTCGACGCAAAAGCGGCGATCAGGGCTGAGAAGAAGAGCGCCGGTGCGAAACCGAGGCCGCGCACGGTCAACCCGAAGAAGATCGGCGCCGGCAGGATGAAAAGCATGCCGCGCCATGCGATCGGTCCCAGCGGCCCACCATCCATTCGCACCGACTGGATGAGAATGACGATGCCGAGCAGCACCAGGATCAGCGCCAGCACGAAGGGAAAATAGCCTGGCCCCATGCGCAAGGCCGTACCAAGCTCGAGTTCGAAGCTCTGATAGGCAAAGAAGGCCCCGAGAGCGATGAAGATCGCGCCACAAAGCGCATTGGTGGTGTCAACTGCCAGCGATTTCATGGTGTTTCCTGTTCTCGACCGGAAGGATGCCGCTCTTTTGGGAAACGGGCCACGCGGCTAGGAAACCACGCGGCCCGCCCGGATCGGGAGACGTCCTCAGTCGGCGTACTGGCCGGCGGCTTCGATGACGGTCTTCCAGCGCGCGATCTCGCTTTCGAGCTTTGCCTTCAGCGCTGCTGGTGTCGCGTCGCTTTCCGGCGAAGGCACCGTGCCGAGTTCCGCGAAACGGGCAATGACGTTTGGATCCTTCAGCGCGACCTGCAGCGACTTCGACAGGCGTTCGGTGGCCTCTGCCGGCGTGCCCTTCGGTGCATAGACACCATGCCAGATGCCGACCTGGAAATCGGCAAGCCCGCCTTCGATGGCGGTCGGCACGTCGGGAAGCACGTCGAGGCGTGCCGGCGAGGTCACCGCATAGGCCTTGATGGTGCCACCCTGGATCTGCTTCGTCGTGTTGGTGGTCTGGTCGCACATGATATCGACCTGGCCGCCGAGAAGATCAGTCATGGCCGGGCCCGTGCCCTTGTAGGGCACGGTCGTCAGTGGTGTTTCGACCGCGCTCATGAACATCATGCCGCAAAGATGCGAGGCGGCGCCGATGCCGGCATTGGCGACGGTTACCGTATCCTTGTTCGATTTGACGTATTCGACCAGACCCTTGAGATCGGCCGGCTCGAAATCCTTTCGCGCGACGATGGTCATCGGGACGTCGGTAACGAGCCCGACATATTCGAAAGCGTTCAGCGTGTCATAGGCGAGTTTGCGATAGAGTGTGGCGCTGGTCGCCATGCCGATGTGGTGCAAGAGGATGGTGTAGCCATCGGGGTCTGCCTGCGCGACCCTGCCGGCACCCAGCGTGCCGCCAGCGCCGCCGACATTCTCGACAATGATCTGCTGGCCAAGATCCTTCGACATGGACTCCGCGACGAGGCGGGCCACCGTATCGGTCGGGCCACCGGCCGAGAAGGGAATGACCATGGTGATGTTGCGTTCGGGATAGGTCTGCGCCACCGCCGGCGCAAGGACCATTGAAAAGGCGGCAGCAGCCGACATGCCGAGCATGGCACTGATAAACTTCATCGAAATCCTCCCGGATGAACGTTTCCCGCCGGCGTGGCTCCTCCCTCACCGGTCGTGATGTCTCAATCTGCGAAGCGGGAGGGGCTGCGGGCAATCGCGGTTCGACTGACGCAGGGCTTTTTCTGCCTGCATGCGCCGCAGCATGGGTCGAAATGGAAACAAACGGGCATGGATGTGGGTGGATTTCCACCCATTGCGCCTTTCATCCTATCCCGTGTAATCCTCGTCGGTGAAGGGCATCTTCTTGTCGAGGTCGTATTTCTGCATCTTCTCGTACAGCGTCTTGCGGGAAATGCCGAGCATTTCATAGACCGGCCGGATGCGCCCGGCATGCGCGGCAAGCGCACTCGCGATGACGCTGCGCTCATAGGCCGCCACCTTGTCTGCCAGACGCTGCGGTTCGAATTGCGTCTCTTCGCGCTGGGGATCGAGACCGAGCACGAGCCGATCGGCGGCATTGCGTAACTCGCGGACATTGCCCGGCCAGTTGCGGCCCGCTACCTCCGTGATCACATCGGGCGGCACCTCCATGTCGGCACGGCCGTAGCGGGCTGAGGCCTCGCGCACGAGCTGCAGGAAAAGCAGCGGAATATCGGCGCGACGCTGCGCAAGCGATGGCACATGCAGGGTGGCGACGTTGAGGCGGTAAAGCAGATCGGCGCGGAACCGTCCGGCCGCAACCTCTGCCTCCAGATCAACCTTGCTGGTGGCGATGAAGCGGACGTCGAGCGGAACGATTTCATTCGAGCCAAGTCGACTGATCACCCGCTCCTGCAGAACGCGCAGAAACTTCGCCTGAAGGTCGAAGGGCATGGAGCCGATTTCGTCGAGAAGGATGGTGCCGCCACGCGCATGCTCGAACTTGCCGTAGCGGGGCCGGATGGCGCCGGGAAAGGCGCCGGCCTCATGGCCGAAAAGCTCGCTTTCGATCAGGTTTTCCGGCAGCGCCGCGCAGTTTATGGCGATCAGCGGTCGGCCGGCCCGGGCGCTGATATCATGCAGGGCCCGGGCGACAACCTCCTTGCCGACGCCCGTCTCGCCTATCACAAGCGTGTCTGCATCGGTGGCGCCGATCGCGCGAAGGCTGTAGCGCAGATCGACCATGACCTGCGTACGGCCAGGCAAACGGGCTTCTATATCGTCTCGCTTGCCGGCAACCGCCCGTAGACGCCGATTTTCCAGAACGAGGCTGCGGCGGTCCATCGCGCGGCGGATGATGCCGGCCAGATGTTGCGCGGTGAACGGTTTCTCGAGGAAGTCGTAGACCCCTGCGCGCATGGCCGTCACCGCGAGTTGGACATCCGCATGGCCTGTGAGCAGAATGACGGGTATCTCGGCATCAAGCTCGCGCACGCGCTGAAGGAGCGTCATTCCGTCCATGCCGGGCATGCGGATATCACTGACCACGACACCGTCGAAACCGTAGCCGACGCGCTCAAGCACCGGTTCAGCACTGACGAATGTATCGACCTCCATGCCGAAAAGCTCCAGAGCCTGGGCGGAAGAACGACGCATCTCCTCCTCGTCGTCAATCAGCAGGATCCGGCTCATTCGGCCGCCTCTTGTGCGGGCAGTGCGCCATCCAGCTCAATACGGAATTCCGCGCCGCCATCGGCCGGGTTGGATACGGACAGACCGCCGCCGAAATCCTTGATGATGTTGTAGGAAATGGACAGACCAAGCCCCAGGCCCCGGCCAACGCCCTTGGTGCTGAAGAAGGGATCGAAGATCCGCTCGGAAATTGCGGCGGGAACTCCCGGACCATGATCACGGACCGTCAGGATCACCTTGCCGCCCTCCGCCCTGCCGGCAAGCTCGATGCGGCGGTCATCCAAGCCTTCGACGGCATCGGCGGCATTGGTGATGATGTTGACCAGCACCTGCTGTAGTCGCACCGACCCGGCCAGGACCCAGAGGTGTTTTCCACCGAGATCGATATCGAGATGGGCATCGGCAGATTTGAGGCGTGCCGCAACGATCTCCAGCGTGTCGCCGACGACGGTTTCGACCGGAACGGGACCGAGCTTCTCGTTGGGCTTGCGGGCAAAGTTGCGCAGGTGACGACCGATCGCAGCCATTCGGTCGACGAGGCCGGAAATGCGCCGAACATTGTCCCGCGCTTCCTCGATACGGCCGCGATCGATCAGCATTGCGGCGCTGTCGGCATAGGTCTTGGCTGCGGCGAGCGGCTGGTTGAACTCGTGAGACAGGGCAGCCGACATCTGGCCGAGGCCGGCGAGCTTCCCTGCCTGGATGAGATCGGCCTGCGTCTTTCGCAGTTCCTGTTCCGTCAGCCGTCGTTCGGCAATCTCCAACTCGATCTGCCGGTTGACGTGAGCAAGATCGGCCGTCCTTTCCTCGACCCGCCGCTCAAGCTCGTTGCGCGCCTCGATCTGCATGCGCAGACGTTCGCTGGCGCGCGCGCGCCTTTGCAGGACGATCGCCAGCGCAAGGCCGGCAAGGCAGAGGAAGAGGACGACGGCGATCAGCATCGTCCGCGCCTGGCTGCGCACCGACCCGGTGTCCATCAGCACACTGACCGTCCAGTCGGCCTGCGGCATGTATTGCGACAGGACAAGATATTCCCGCGCCGAACCGCCATCCGCAATGGTCATGAGTTCATGATGGCCGAGATCGCCGTGTTTGAGCGGCAGCGGTTTCAGCACAGCCTCCGCATAACGGCGCGATACTTGCGTGCGCTCCAGCCGGTCCGGCGATAAAGGCAGCAGGCTCGAATACAGCCATTCCGGGCTGCCCGTCATGAAGATGATGCCTTCCGGATCGGAGACGAGAATCTTGTATTCGCCGCCACGCCAGAAGGTTTCGATCGTGTCTATATCCACCTTGAACACGATAACGCCGCGGATCGTCTCGCCGACATGGACGGGCGAGGCGAAGTAATAGCCGCGCTTCAGGGAGGTGGTTCCGAGCGCGTAGAAACGCGACTGGCCGCCTTTCGCGGCCTCCTGAAAGTATGGCCTGTAGCTGAAGTTCTCACCGATGAAACTGGCCTTCGCGTCGAAATTGCTTGCGGCCACTGTCGCCCCGTCCATCGTCATCACGTAGATATCCGAGGATTCCAGAAGCGCGTTGATCTCCTTGAGGTAGAGGTTTGCCCTCTCGACCAGCGTCGCATTTTCAGGGTCGCTGACGAGTTCCTTGATGTCGTCATGGTCGGCGATCAGCGCCGGTAGCGGCTCATAGCGGCTGAGATGGCCGCTGAGCGCCGAGACCGTCAGCCGCAACGCCGATCCGGCCTGAAGCGATGCCTCGTCCAGATAGCTGCGCGTCGCCAACCGGTCACCGTGCACAACGACGACATAGGCGAGCACACACAGCGCAGAGACCGCCATGATCACACGATAGGTCACGAAATGCGGGCTCCTCCCCACCTTCCCGGTCGCGGCATTCCGCCGCACGGCAAGTGTAGAGGGCAAGCGAAAGCTTTCCAAGTCCCGGATAGAAGATGCGGGAGCCAGTTCCTTCAGGGGTGTGTGTTAAGCAGCGCTGCCAAGCGGTAGAGTCGCCATCTAGCTCCAGATCATGGGGTGTGAAATGAATGCCCGCATGTCTGGAAAACAAACCCGCACAGCTGAGCCTATCCTCACTTCATCAAGCCGGCGGAACGCAGCGCATTCTCGATAATCGACTGAATACCGTTGTGAGCGCCGTCGGATGAGGGGTGCTGCATGGTCGTTCCTTCTTGGGAGGGAGCTGCGGTCGGTCGGTCGCGGCGCTCGAACGAGGCGGCGAGGCCCCAGTTTCTCGCGATCTGCTCTGTCGAGGAAACACCGACGTCAACCATGAAGGGGGCTGCCCTGCCGTATCCACTGGACGGATCGATCGGCGTACCGTGCGCCATGCCGGAGATGGTGTAGAGTTCGATTGCCTCCAGGCCCCTATCGTCGCGCCAAACGGAGCGCAAGTTTCGACCGATCGTCTCGACCTGACTTGGCTGTTCATGAACCGCATGCACGCCCTGCCATTGCGCGACAATTGCGGCCGCGTTGTCCGGGACAACGGTGTTGTCGCTTGTTCCCTGCCAGACGGACACCGTCGGCCAGACGCCGTCATGATGCGATGCGTCGCGCAGGCTTGCCTGCAAGCTGCCGGTGCCGGGAAGACCGTGACCACGCATGCGGTCAAACGCTTCGGGGACCGTCGAGGCAGCGGCGTAGGGCAGGCCGGCAATGATGGCGCCGCCGGCAAAGATTTCCGGGTAGCAGGCCAACATGGCGTTCGCCATCGCACCGCCGGCCGATAGACCTGTAATATAGATTCGGCGCTCATCAATGCCGCGTTCAGCGACCACGGTGGCGATCATCTGCCGGATCGACATTGCCTCGCCCCGGTCCCGCTGGGTGTCCGCTGCATTGAACCAGTTGAAACAAAGATTGGCGTTGTTTTGCCTGGTCTGTTCGGGAAAGAGCAATACGAAGCCGTAATCCTCGGCAAGCGCCGACCAGCCGGAGCCGGTATCATAGCCGGCGGCGGTCTGCGTGCAGCCGTGAAGCACGACCACGAGAGCCGGTGATGCCGGTAGCTGTTGCGGCACATGCTGCCAAGCCGCCAAAGCGCCTGGGTTTGTGCCGAAATGATCGAGCTTCTCGAGAATGGAGCCGGTCGGCGTTGCGGGTTTTACGGCGCGCAGCCGTGCGAGTCTTTCGAGCGTATCGGATAGCGATCTCATGAGGGACTCCAGGTGGCGCGCCGGATTGGCCGCATATCCTGTAACCCTTCCGCGGCAATAAGGTTGCTGCGCTGCACAATAAATGTTGCATCCATGATTGGAAAGAAGCCGTTCCGCGACGGACGGCTTCCAAATTGCCTGGTATGCAACGATGACGGCTGCTTCATCATTGTCCGCAAGAATGGCGGCAGCCGATGCCATGAAAGCGCCGATGATAAGGAAAAGGCCCCAACAGCTTCACCCAGGAACTCACGACGGAAGCATACCATGCGGAAGTCACCGGCCTGATGCTGGACGACGAGGGTGTCTGGCCGCTCAAGGCGACCAGGATGGCGAGGCCGCACCGCTGCTGCTAACGACCTTCAGGTGGCGGCGCGCGCTCCCGTTTCGGCGTCGGTTCAAACAATGCGGGCGACGCCAGAACCTGTTCCATCGCTTGCCAACGCCGCGTCGATCTCTTCCTGTGACACCTGGAGAAACTGACGCCTGTTGACGGTGACCGAGATTGCGGGGATCTCGAGATGGGTCGCCACCCTTCGATATGCCGTGAAGCTCAGGCCTTCTATCAGTTCTTCGTCTGCGACCAGGCGATAGGTGCCCGCTTCCAGGGGTTCCGATAGGGACTCCAGATGAAACGGATGCATGAATGTGATTTCGGTTTCCGTGGTTCTTTCGGTCATTTTGAGCACCGCTTTCCCCTCATCTCCGCGTGGGAGACCATCAGAACCATCCAGCAGTCAGAATGTAGATGATTACCAAAAGGCTCGCGACGGACACGACGTAACCGACAACGGTGGCGAAATCGGTCTTCGGTTCGCGGAATATGGAAGACACGGTGTCCTCCTCGTTTTGGGGCCAGGGCATTAAACCCTTAAACAGCAGCGCCCGTAAAATTGCTGCTGGAAGATATACAGTGAACCCATTCACCGGTTTTGGCAATCAATCGTTTCGTCATCATGGATGCAGCCCGTCGGCTTTATCGATCTTTGATCAGGCGGTCCGGTTGTGATCGTTTTCGATGTTAAGCTTTCGGCGCGGTTTCGATTGCCGACAAGTCGCTTTGGAGCTGAATCTTTGCGAGTGGTAGGGCGGCAAGGAGGACAAACCCCTCCTGCAGATAGGAGACGGACGCCTCCCCAAAGGCTTGCAGGCTGGAAACGATGAGGCGTGAACCAAAACCCTTGCGGTCTGGTTGCGAACTGACGATGCGCGGGCCATTTGTCTCCCGCCAGCACACCATGAGGGTCTCTGTTCCATCGCGGTGCTCTAGGTCCCAGGAAATTTCGACATGCCCCTCTTCGTTTGACAAGGCTCCGTACTTTGAAGCGTTCGTCAAAAGTTCATGAAAAACCATTGCAAACGACAGAGCGGCCTGGGGGCCGAGCCGAACATCAGGCCCATCTGCGCTGATCCGGGAACTCCCATCCAAACCGATATTCATGCTGGCAGCCGTCACGACGTCTGCCATCGTTGCGCTTACCCAGTCTCGCTGCAACAGGATTTCATGGGCTTTGGCATAGGCTGCAATTCGCAGCTGAAGCTTGTCGCTCGCGTCGCCGAGCGATGCCGCATTGCGCAGGGACTGCGTCACGATCGCCTGGACGACGGACAACGTATTCTTCATACGGTGGGCAAGTTCATGCATAAGGAGGCGCTCACGCTCCGCCCGCTCACGTTCCTCGGTCCTGTCGCGAAGGATCTTGATGAAACCGATAGTCTTGTCGTTGGCGTCTCTCAACGTCATCATTTCGCCTGAGGCCCAGAATATCGTGCCGTCGGCGCGCAAATGCCATCGCTCATCGCTTCCCCGACCGTTATTCAGGGCTGCGGTCATCTCCTTCTGCGGAACGCCGTCTTCCCTATCTTCTTGCGTAAAGAAAACGGTGGCGGGTTTGCCGATCATGTCCTCGGCCTTCCAGCCCAGTATCTTTACGGCGCCTTCGTTCCAGCTCGTTACGAGGCCGTCCAGATCCATGGAAATGATGGCATAATCGATCGCGCTTTGCACGATCGCTTCAAGGAAGCGCTCTCGTGATGAAATCGTTCCGGTATCGCCTGCGATCTTCATCAAGGCCTCTCGAACTCAACTCTGCACGTTATGCCACGGATCGCAGCGCTTGCGCAGCCGTATATTTTTGCATGGGAAGCCGGCCGAAATCTAGGCAGGGTTCATCGCTTTGAAGCAGGCGATGATTTGATCGAAGCGGAAAGGTTTCGCGAAGAATTTTGCTCCGGGCGGTAACTCCGCGCTCGCTGGCTGTATCCGGCCCGAAGCCACGATGATGCCGACATCGGGGAAGCGCGCGAAGACAGTCTGGGCAAGATCAAGGCCAGTCAATTTGCCCGGCAACTGGATATCCGTGAAAAGCAGATGAATCGTCTGTCGGTCTATGATCTCGATTGCCGCTTCTGCCGAGCCGGTATCAGCAACCTCGAACCCGGCATCATGCAGCGCATCCACCAAGGTCAAGCGGATCAGCACTTCGTCTTCGACGACCAGAACTTTGCGCACGACGTTCTCCTATCAATGTTCACCAACCCTTTGAACCGTGCAACGTTCCGTCTCTGATCAAAGTCGCCGTGATCTGCATCGCCGTGGGTATCGTGCTGGTCCGATAAAGGTCGCGGAGGCTTGAACCGACCGCGTATATCTGGGTGATGCCATGTGTTGCTATAATGCCGAGCCGCGGTCGCGGGTGCCGAACCGAAGATCTTCTCTGGCAGTTCCCGCACCGGCAAACCGTCCGGGATTGGTGCCATCGTCGAAAGCCATCGATGACGGAAGACACAACTTCGTTGTCTCATCTGCCGACTACACGATTTCGGGCGCTGCCGGCACGAAACGACCGCAATTGAGGACTTGCCAAGGGGCGGCATCGGGCGCAAGGTCCATGTTCCAGCAGCCATTGACAAGGGCGCTGCTGTTTGAGGGGTGGTTACCCTGGCCCTGAAATGAAGGAGGACAAGATGTCTTCCGCATTCTTCTCAAAACAGCAGCGATATATATGGGCTACTGCTGGCGGCTATGTTTTTCTTGCAGCCAGCTTGGCGATGATCCTTGTCCTCCTCATGGAGGGGTGGCTATGGTGATCCTCATCTTTAAAAGCCCCGATACTTCAGCAACGCATCGCCGCACCGTCCTCCGAAAGATTCTCAAGAACGCCGATTATGAGACCCGTGGCATTGTGCTCGGGCGAGAGACCAAAGACGGTGACGCCGCAAATCTTATCCAACTAATCAAATCGGCGACGATTGATGTCGGAAACTATCCTTTATCCCGCAAGGCGCATGCGCAAGAACAGCGCGCCGGGGTTGAGGTTTGGGAAAACGAGGGCGGGTCCACCGATGCGTGGCCACGATGCCCGATCGTCTGACAGCGCGCCTTGTCGCATTGGTTCAGGAGGTCGGGTCTGTTTTGCCCGACCGCCAGGGCCGCTGTAATCGCGGTCACCCCGCGCAGTCGCGTCAACCGGCGTCGAAACGGTAAGTTGCTTCATCAGGACAATCGTCATGGAAGATGGAAGAGCAGATATTGCCGAGCGTGTCAGGAACATTATCGTCGAACAGTTGGCCGTCGAGAAGTCGAAAGTCGTCGATGACGCTTCAATTGTCGATGACCTGGGGGCCGATTCCCTGGAAATGGTCCAAATCGTGATGCTCATTGAGGACGAGTTTGGGATCGCCATTCCCGACCAGCCGGCCGAAGGGCTTCTGACGGTTCGGGACGCCATCGACTACGTGGTCGCATCGCAGCCTTGACATATGCGCGGATGCCCGGCCTTGGCGATCTGTCATAGCGTGATGGCGGCGTTGACGGATAGGAGTAACATGATTTTTCCGAGGCAGATATTTTCGGGATTGATCAGGGGCAGTGCTTCAGTCCGAAGACATTATTCTTTCTGTAGGAAATAAAATTCCTAATTCTATTTTTTGTGATATGATGATTTCAATGAAAATATGTTTATTCATGTGCTATCAATGAAATATATACATTTGTGATTTTCATTTTTGCTTTAACGGTCAAAATCCAATGCAAAAGGTATCATCTTAGGTGGTACTTTATTCGCTGTAGAGGCTATCACAGGCGCCCGTGGCGGCATTTCAAATCGATAATTAGCCGTCCACAAGGAGGAGCTTTCCTTGAGTCTCAGTTTCCCGAACCCGAGCAGAAGTTACGAAGAGGCCGGCAGGCGAATCCGCTTTATCGGTCATGACGGCGTGTTTGAAATCCCCTTCTTTGCGGCGGCGGATCTCTTCCCGGCTGCGACCTCCGAAGCAGGGTACCTTAAAGCCTTCGATGCCGCGCGCCTTGCCATCAACACGGCCGCCCGTCGCGCCTATTCGGCCGCCCGTAAACCGGCCTACGTCCTGACGCGCGCGGATTTCGGCTGAGAGCGCCGAACACCGAGGCAACCGTTCATACTCGACGAAGACCAGTGGGATTTCGCCGACTGGCCAGGCCGGTAGCGCTTAAGCACCTAAGAGGACTTGCGAATTCGGCAAGTTGAGGTGCCGAGCCGAAAGTGTGCTCCCGCATGATCTGCTCCGCGTGACGTGCGTCGTTGCGGGAGATGAAAGGATTATCCCCAGACCCGCCTGATTGCGTCCAGTGCGACCGATATGGCCGGGTCTTTCGTGCGGGCCTCCAGGCAAAGAAAGCTCAGCTTCGTCGAAATCCTGACGTTTTCAGCGATCACGAGGCCATGGGATTGTTGCTCATGAAGCGCGATCGACTCCCGGCAAAGGCTCAGGCCGATCCCTGTCCGCACCATGGCAACCATGGACGCCTCCTGATCAACTTCGGCGACGATATTCTGGCGCAGGCCGAGATTGGTGAACAAGCGTGTGAGCAAACGACTGTGGACCGAGGCTTGTGGCGTCCCGATCCAGGGGAGAGAGGCAAGTTGCGGCCAATCGCCCTCCCGCACGAAACCGGCGAGAGATGGCGGAGCGACAACGCGATAGGTCAATTGAGCCAGCTCGCGCGCCTGAAATAAAGGCGCGGCGCCTTCGACTGAAGTATCCGCGGAAGGATCATGGTCTCTGGGGTCGCCAAGATAGAAACCGGCATCCAGCTCGTTTCGCCTCAGGCCCTCCGCCACATCTCCGCTCATGCCGTGCCTCAGCGTGGTCTCGATACCCGGCCCGCTTTCGATCAGCGCGTTTAAAAACGCACCCAGCCGGGTGAATTCCGGATCTATGATCGTTCCGATCCTCAGCTTTCCTCGCACGCGCGTTGCCAGATGGCCGGCCGTCTGGCCGAAGTCCGTAAGTGCCGCCAACACCTGCTCTGCCTTGGCGGCCAGCAGGGCGCCTTCCTGCGTAATTTCCAGTCCCGTCGACGTCCGCCGGAACAGGGTGAGCCCGGTATCTTTCGCAAGGCGCTTCAACTGCAGCGTGACGGCAGGCTGAGTGACGTGCAGTTCCTCGGCGGCACGCGTGACGTTTCCGGCTCGCGCGACGGTGATGAATGCTCTTAATGTTTTCAGATCGACGGTGTGAATCATATTAGTTTCACTTATAATGCACTATGTCATTTGTCATTGGATTTTCGTACCGTTCCTTCGCTATCTCCGAAACTGGAAATCAGGAGAAGGTTGAAATGGCAGGGCAGGTCATCGAATCTCGCGTCAATGAGGCAATTCGTCGGAACTGGGGAGTGATCCTATGAAGCTCTCATCTTCCCGCCCATCCACCGATACGTTTGATTATATTATTGTGGGCGGTGGCTCGGCGGGGTGCCTGATCGCCAATCGTCTCAGCCGTGACCCCGCGATGCGCGTGCTGCTCTTGGAAGCCGGCCGAAAGGACGACTATCCCTGGATCCACATTCCGGTCGGGTACCTCTACTGCATCGGCAACCCGCGCACCGACTGGCTGTACAAGACCGAGCCGGATGCCGGCCTGAACGGCCGGTCGCTGCGCTATCCGCGCGGCAAGACCCTCGGCGGATGCTCATCCATCAACGGCATGATCTATATGCGTGGCCAGGCGCGCGATTTCGACGGCTGGGCGGCGGCGACCGGCGATGACGCCTGGTCCTGGCAGAATTGCCTCCCCGATTTCAAGGCACATGAAGACCACTACCGGCTGGACAACGGCGCCGACCCGCAGACGGGGGGCAATAGCCGGTTTTCCGACATGCACGGCCATGGTGGCGAATGGCGGATCGAAAAACAGCGGCTCAAATGGGACATCCTTGAATCCTTCGCAGAAGCTGCGGTCGAAGCCGGGATCCCGCGTTCGGAGGATTTCAACAGCGGCGACAACGAGGGCGTCGGCTACTTCGAAGTCAACCAGCGCTCCGGCTGGCGCTGGAACACGTCGAAGGCATTCCTGCGCCCGGCGCGAAGCCGTCCGAACCTGACGATCTGGACACAATCTCATGTTGAACGACTGATCCTTGACGTTGAAGGGTCCGGCAGCAAGCGTTGCACCGGCGTCGTGGTTCAGCGGCAAGGGCAGAGCGCAAACGTTCAGGCGCGCCGTGAAGTTATCCTGTCCGCCGGGGCGATCGGTTCGCCGCAAATCCTGCAGCTGTCCGGCATCGGGCCGGCTGGCCTTCTAAAACGCCACGGCATCCAGGTCGCGCACGACCTGCCGGGTGTCGGGCAAAACCTCCAGGACCATCTGCAGATTCGCGCGGTGTTCAAGGTCGGCAATGCAAAGACGCTGAATACGCTCGCCAACAGCCTGTTCGGCAAGGCGATGATCGGGCTCGAATATGCGCTGAAGCGCAGCGGTCCCATGAGCATGTCGCCCTCGCAACTCGGTGCCTTCACCCGTTCGGATTCCAGTCAGGCCCATGCCAATCTGGAATATCACGTCCAGCCGCTCAGCCTCGACGCCTTCGGCGAACCGTTGCACAGCACCCCCGCCTTCACCGCAAGTGTGTGTAATCTCAACCCGACCAGCGTTGGAAGCGTTTGCATTCGCTCCAACAAGGCCGAGGACGCTCCAGCGATTGCGCCAAACTATCTCAGCACGGACGAAGATCGCAAAATTGCCGCCGAGAGCTTGCGGCAAGTACGCAGGATCGTGTCGCAGCCGGCGCTCGCGAAATATCAGCCGCAGGAATGGAAACCCGGTGTGCAGTTCCAGAGCGACGAGGAGCTAGCGCGCCTTGCAGGCGATATCGCCAACACCATTTTCCATCCCGTGGGGACAACGAAGATGGGGCGCGATGACGATCCCATGACAGTGGTGGACAGTCGTTTGAAGGTGCGGGGCATCGAAGGCCTGCGCGTTGTCGATGCAGGCATTATGCCGAAGATCACGAGCGGCAACACGAATGCACCGACGCTGATGATTGCGGAAAAAGCAGCCGGCTGGATCGTCGCGGATGCGCGCGCATGAATTTCGCCCCTGATGACCAGTTTCGCGTAACAGGTGCTTCCCAATGTAGTGATCATGCGCTTGTCCGGCGTCTGACAGTTATGGGTCTCACTCCGCCATTTATGGCGTGAAGCTGTTTTTCGCGCCGCTGCCTATTTGCCCGCCCACGAGCACTTGCTCAGTTGCGAGCTGATAGGACGCGCTGATTAAGTCTTGCTCGCGAGACTCGACCCGGAGCCTTTTCAGGCTCCGGGCTGGGGAGGCGTCGAATGTTTGTTGTTTCAGCCGACCTGGACCAGCATCTTGCGAGACACGGTCACCAACGAGGCGCCGAGTAGCGCGGCAAGTGCGGAAAAGAGGAACACGCCGGCAGGGCCCTGAAGCTCGACAATCAGTCCGCCAAGGATGGCCCCCGTCGAAATTGCGATCTGGAACGTGGTCAGGGTTGCAGCACCGGCTCCTTCCGCCTCGTCACCGGCCGCACGGCTGATGAAGGATTGGACGCTGACAGGCAGCGCGCCGAATGCAAAACCCCAAGCTGCCGTGGCGATGGCAGCGATGATCGGGGATACGCCGAACAAGGCGAGTATCAGCGTTGTCACCGCCACACCGCTTGCCGCGAGCGTGATCGATAGGCGCGTGCTGCGCTCGGCGATGAAACCGCCGGCAATGTTGCCGAAGAAGCCGCCGATGCCGAAGACAAGCAGGATGACGGTAATCATCTCCACGCCAAAGTGCGGCACGAGTTCAAGGTAGGGGCGGATGTAGGTGAAGCCGGCAAAATGTCCGGTGACGACCAGCAGGATGGTCGCAAGCCCCAGCCGTACCGCTGGCCGCCTGATGACCCGAAGGATCGTGCCGAAGGTTGTCGTCCCTTTGGGGGGCAACGGCGGCACGGTCAGCAACTGCGCGACGAAGGTGACGATACCGACCGCGGCTGCCAAGAGAAAGGCATACCGCCATCCAAGGGTGGCACCGATCCAGGCACCGAGCGGTGCGGCGCAGACAGTAGCCAGCGATACGCCTGACATCACGATCGCCATGGCGCGCGGCATCAGCCGGTCGGGCACGAGCCGCATGGCCAGTGCCAACGACATGGCCCAGAAGCCGCCCAGCGCGATCCCGAGCAGGACGCGCGCGACGAGCAGCACGAACAGGCTGGAGGCAAAGCCGGCAATCAGGCTCGATATGACGAGCAGGCCGGTCAGCGCCAGCAGAACGGTGCGTCGGTCGAAACGTCCCGTACCGACGACGATCGCCGGCCCCGCGAATGCGCCGACGACGGCGGTGGTGGTGACGGACTGTCCGGCGGCGCCGATGCTGACACCCAGATCCGCCGACATCGGCGTCAACAGGCTTGCCGGCAGGAATTCTGCCGTCACCAGCCCGAAAACGCCAAGCGACAGCGACAGGACGGCCCCCCACCGGGCTACACGCTCGTCACCAATCGGGTGAGAGGGCGTTGAAACATAATCCATTTTTCCATCTCCAATGAAGGTCGGGAAAAAGGTAAGCGTGACGGGTCGGAGTTTCTATGCTAAGAAATCCATAAAACTATGCCGTTTCTCCAAATATGGAGTGTGCCTTGAGTGATGCCTTGAGCGAAATTTTGCGTGGCCTGCGCCTTGACGGTGTGGAATACGGGCGCTGCCAACCGTCAGCGCCATGGGCGACGGAATATCCGGCGCAGGAATCTGCCCGGTTTCATTTCCTTGCCGCAGGCTCCGCCTATCTCCAGACCCCGGAAGGCGAGTGGATGGAGCTTGCCGCCGGCGATGCGATTCTTTTGCCGAAGGGAGACGCCCATGTGCTCGCCAGCAAGCCGGGTGTCCCGCCCGTACTTGTCCATGATCTGCCGAAGCGCCAGCTCTGCGACGGGATAGTCGATCTGCAATGTCCTTGCAGTGACAAGAACAATCTCCTGTTCTTTGCCGTCATGCGCTTCAACGTCGACCGGCAACATCCCCTCTTGCAGCTTATGCCTTCGGTCATGCGCACCAGCGATCTCTCGTCGAACGAGCCCTCCATCCCGCCACTTCTCGACGCGATGATGCGGGAAGTGGAAATGAACCGCGTCGGCTCCGGCGGCATTCTGGCGCGGCTGGCTGACGTCTTGACGGCAACGATCATCAGGACCTGGGTGGAGCATGGTTGCGGCACGGCGACGGGCTGGCTGGCCGCGGTACGCAATCCTGAGATCGGCCGCGTCCTCGCCGCCATCCATCTGGAGCCTGCCCGCGGCTGGACGATTGCCGAACTGGCCAAAATCATGGGCGCGTCGCGCTCCGGCTTCGCCCAGCGTTTTGTCGATGTGGTGGGCGAAACGCCGGCGCGCTACATCGCAAGCATGCGCATGCACCAGGCGCATCAATGGCTGAAGGAGGGACAGCGCGTCGCCTCCGTCGCCAATCGTCTTGGTTACGATTCCGAAGCTTCCTTCAGCCGCGCCTTCCGCAAGATGATGGGCGCTCCACCAAGCCACTATCGCAGCAAGGCTGTTATGGCTGATGTTGCCCTGCGCTGAAGCGGGTGCGGCGAGCCGGGCCCGTTACCCCATTGGCGAGGAGACCGGTGCCCGCCTTACGCTACGAAGAAGACACGCATGGGATGATCGTGGCCGGAAGCGCGTTCGTAGGCCGTAACGGTGTCATCTTCGTTGGTCTTCATGGCTTTCAGGATCGCGGCATCGCCCATCAGATCGGCGAGCACGATCTTCCTTGTGGTCAGCATCTGCTTCATGTCGCCTTCGGTTGGCGCTTCGATGCCAAGCTCGCGCGCGATCTCGTTCAGGACATCGACGTGCTGCAGGTGATCCTGTTTGAACTCGGCGACCTTTGCGCTGAGTTGCCTTCGTCGCCGACCATGGTAACCATTACTTCTCCTCCATCTGGGCTGTTGGACACCCGCCAACCACCCGTCAGACGGAATGTTCCTGTCTGCGATCCTATGAAAGCTCTGAATTCGCAGGCGTCCGCGGCCCGCTCGGCCCAGCGGAACCATACGGGATGAAAACGGGTTCATTGGAAAACAACCCACGGAGAACCCGATGAGCGCGATGACGATGGAAGAGCTTTCAAAAGAGCTCAGCAAGATCGATTTCTGCATGTTCAACACGAGCGACAATGGAAGGATCAACTGCCGGCCGATGAGCAACAATGGCGATGTCGAGTATGACGGCGACTCCTGGTTCTTTTCCTACGAGAATACAAGAAAAGTCAGCGAGATTGGTCTCGAACCGCAGGTCGCGTTGACCTTCACTGCACCGCCGAGCCTCCTCGGGAAGCCGGGAATCTTCATTGCCGTCGATGGCGAAGCCAGCCTGATCCGCGACAAGGCGCAATTCGAAGAGCACTGGGTAAAAGATCTCGATCGGTGGTTTCCCGACGGCATCGACACGCCCGGCATCGTCTTGATCAAGGTTTCTGCGAGCACCATCGAATACTGGGACGGCGAAGACAATGGCCGCATCGATGTGCATGCGGCAGATGCTGTAGCGCGAGGCGTTCTTTGATAGTCTGGAAGGCCAAGCCTGTAGGTGTATCGCGCGCAGCATCGTAGGTGGAACATTGACCGCCGGTGTTGCGTGCACCATCTAGATGGCATGCCAAAACAAGAAAAGAACCACGTCGAGTTGATCAAAGCCTGGACCTTGTCGCCCGTGGTGACAATGGGTTCTTCCGTTCGCGCCAAAGGTATCCTTCAGGAAATCCAGGCGCGGCTGCCGGCGATCTTCAGGAAGGCGATCTCGCTCGACGGGATCGATCTTGTTCTGGCGATGCCAGCCGATGAAAAGGCCGCTTTCAACGCCGCGGCGACGGTTGTTTCCAAGACGCTCGATGAAGCCCCATCTCTGCCTGTCATTCCGCGCGAGATCGAGGACATTCTTGGCATGAAGACCAGCGAGCGGCATCGCTGGCTTGCGGACGGCCGCTTACCAAGCGCCGGCACCAGAACCGTCAGGCTGGCTGGGCGCGCGCGCCAGATTACATTCCATGTCTTTGAGCCGAAGGCCGTAGACGATCTCCTCAATCGTGGGTCGGTTGAGGAGTGGCGCGTAGAGGATGCCGAGGCAAAAGCCGAGAAGAGAATGAAGGCCGCTTATCAGGCAAAGCTCAAGCGGTTGTCGAAAAAGAAAAAGCGGTCGAAGAAGGCCGACAATGGCGTCAACGATCCCGCGCCCGGACTTCAGGGCTGGGAGGATTTCGATATCGACGGCCTGCTTCGTTAGTCGGCTCGCTGAATCTCTATTGATATGACAAATGAGGCCCTGCCTGCAAGATTTGAACCTGACGGCCTTTGAGATCGGAGCTTGAGCCGGCCTCATCCGCGACACGTGCTGCCCGCGGGTTCACGGCCCGATCAAGACTTCGCGGGCCACGATGCCTTTGGCTATCAGCCGCGAAGCTGTGTGGTGATCTAGAGTCGGTGTCCGCCTCTCAGACGACGGACACTGGCTTGAAGCCCGCCGTTTTTAGTGCCGACGGTCGCACCATGTGGGGCGTTGTCTTCTGGTGAGATCTGTAGATAGTTTGCCACCGACGCTCTGGTCGGAACGGGCGTTGTTCCGTTGGCCGGATTGGGTGATCTGGCTTCAGCTCAACAGGACGCGCTCTCCCGACTTCGCCGATCTTTTAACGGCGTCGATCACCTTAAGCGTTTGCAGGCCCTCTACGCCGCTGACAAGCGGTTGTTCCTCACCTCTGATGACCTTGCAGAACTGCCTGATCTGCAGGACGAGCGGGTCCTGAGGCTCGTATTCCACCCGTTCCTTCTCAAAGGGCTCCCACCAGCTGCGCTTGGCGGGATTGCGCCAGATTTCGAGTGACGGAATGGCAAGGGAGCCGTGCGTTCCGCCGATGACGTAGCAGGCTTCGTCCACTTTCGGATAAACCGGGTTTTCCCCTGTTGTCATCTCCCAGCTCCAGGGCGCCACGACGGCGTCGGAGACGGATGCGGTTGCGAGAACACCGCTCTCGAATTCAATCAGGATCACGGCCGTTTCCTCGACCGCATTCCCGCGTACCGCATTGGATTCCCGCGCCTGAACGGCAGTGATGTTACCGAACAGATACCGAAGATTGTCGATGTCATGGATGAGGTTCAGAAAGACCGGCCCGGCGCCAGCCTGCCGGCGCCAGTCGATATCGAAATAGTCGTCAGGCTTGAAAAGCCAGAACATCGCGTTGACGACCAGCACTCGTCCGAGCCGCCCGCTTTCGATGATTTCCTTGGCTTTGCGCATCATTGGATTGTGCCGGCGATGATGGCCGGTGAGGATCGGCACTCCTTTCGCCTGCGCTTCGGCGATCAGCCGTTCGCCGGACGCGATGTCGTCGGCGAGCGGTTTTTCGATCAGGGCGGGAATGCCGGCCTCAATGGCTTCGAGACCGTTCTTCACATGGACCTGATTGGGTGTCGCCACGATGATACCGTCAGGTCGATCCACGGCGATCATGTCGGCAAAGCTAGCGAACCATCGTGTGCCGGCTTCCCTGGCTATCGCCTCGCCGGCAGGCGTGGGGTCCACCACGGCACTGAGCACCGCCTCCGGTTCGCGGGCGACGTGCTCGATGTGTCGTTTTCCAATGAGGCCGGCTCCGAGCACGGCCAGTTTCACAGGAGCGGTCATTGCGAGCTCACTTCTTCTCTGCGGATTTGATCAACGTTGCGACCCGGCGGATGCCGAGCTGGTAGCCCTCGGTGCCGAGTCCGCAAATCACGCCGTCGGCCCGATGGGAAACGAAGGAGTGATGCCGGAAGCTTTCGCGCTTGTGGACGTTGGAGATGTGAATTTCGATGACAGGGCCTTCGAATGTGTTCAAGGCATCGAGAATGGCGAGCGAAGTGTGGGTGAATGCGGCCGGATTGATGACGATGCCCGCGCCGTCCTCACGCGCTTCATGGATCCAGTCTATGATCTCGTATTCCCTGTTGCTTTGGTGGAAACGGATATCGTGACCGAGTTCGGCTGCCAGCTTGGAGCAGTCCGCCTCGACATCGGCAAGCGTTTCATGACCATAGATACGGGGCTGGCGTTTGCCGAGCAGGTTGAGGTTGGGACCGTTCAGGACGTAGATCAGGCTCACAAGGTTCTCCTCTCATTCTGAAAGCCGGCAGTTCAGTCAAGTGTGCTTTCCTGAACCGCGAGTGCGGGATCGGATTCATAAAGGTCGACGCGAAGGCCGAGACGGCCCTCGCTAAGAGCGGGCGCGGCGGCGACACGGGCCGCCTGCAACGTGGCCCGC
This sequence comes from Shinella sedimenti, assembly GCF_022601905.1. Taxonomy (NCBI): domain Bacteria; kingdom Pseudomonadati; phylum Pseudomonadota; class Alphaproteobacteria; order Hyphomicrobiales; family Rhizobiaceae; genus Shinella; species Shinella sedimenti. The sequence continues at coordinate 177,833 of NZ_JAKVIN010000007.1, read as the reverse complement.
ACAAGCTGCTGCTTGGTTTCCAGCGAGCGGCCGGGCGCCATGCGAATGATGATCTGGATGAAATGGTTCTGCGGATGCTCATCCGCGACGCAGGAAAACGTCGCCTCGCGGGCGAACGTGCGGACGGCTTTCGGCTTCACGACGCCGCCATCGCGAATGCAGCGGTGGACCGCCGTGGTCAAGGCTTCGATCGGCACGCGTTCACCGGCGCCTCGGCTGTATTCGATCACAACGTGAGGCATCGATTTCGGCCTTTCAACGCGTGGTAAGGTCGTCGAAATGGCGCGACATGTGTTCCGTATCGGGGGTGATGCCCGTGAAAAGCTGGAACGCGGCCGCTGCCTGAAAGACCGTCATGCCACTGCCGGGCAGGGTGCGGCAGCCCTTGCGCTTCGCCAGGGCAAGGAGCTCGGTTTCCAGCGGCATGTAGACAATGTCGGCCACCCAGTGACGCTGCTCCAGCCATTGCGGTTCGATCGGCAGGCCGGGATGGCTCTTCATTCCGGTCGGCGTGGCGTGGATCAGCCCGTCTGCGGCACGCAGCGCGGCGCCGACATCGGTCGCCGCCTCCGCGCACGCCCGGCCGAACCGTTCGTTCAACTGGGAAGCCAAGCGTGCGGCGCGGTCGCTGTCCTGGTCGAAAATCGATAGGCGCTCTATTCCGATCTTGATCGCCGCATGCGCCACCGCAACGCCGGCGCCGCCTGCACCGAGCAGAACCGCGTGAGATTTGGCGACGTCCGGCAGGCCCCGCTCGAAATTCTTGTAAAACCCGTACCAGTCGGTGTTGTGGCCGACCCGCTCGCCGTTCCGGAATACGACCGTATTCACGGCGCCGAGCATTTCGGCATCTTCTGACAGGCGCGTGAGATGGGGGATCACCGTCTGCTTGCAGGGGTGGGTGATGTTGGTGCCGGCAAAGCCTCTTTGCTCTTCCTCATCGAGAAGGGCGGGAAGGGCAGATATAGGCAGGCCGCGCTCGGTCAGGTCGAGCAGCTCGTAGTGATAGTCCAGCCCCTGATGCCGGCCTTCTGCTTCGTGAAGGGCCGGCGACTTCGACATCTGAATATCCGCGCCGATGAGGCCGACCAGGTAACGCCTGTCGCTCATGCTTCAAGTCCTTGTCTGTGTTCAATGATGCGCGAGAATTTCGCCAAGGAACGTCTTCGTGCGTTCGTGCTTCGGCGATGTGAAGAAGACGTCTGGTTCCGCTTCCTCGATAATTTCGCCGGAAGCCATGAAGATGACGCGGTCGGCAACCTGGCGCGCGAAGCCCATCTCGTGGGTAACGCAGATCATCGTCATGCCGTCGCGCGCCAGTGAAATCATCGTGTCGAGGACTTCCTTGACCATTTCCGGGTCAAGCGCCGATGTCGGCTCGTCGAACAGCATGATTTTCGGCTCAAGGCAAAGCGCACGCGCAATAGCGACGCGCTGCTGCTGGCCACCCGAAAGCTGCGCCGGATATTTGTCCGCCTGGTCGAGGATGCGGACGCGCTCGAGATACTTCCGCGCCAGCGCTTCGGCCTCGGCGCGACCCATTCCGCGCACCCGCATCGGCGCCAGCGCGCAATTCTGCAGGACGGTCATGTGGGGAAAGAGATTGAAACTCTGGAAGACCATGCCGACTTCACGACGGATTGCATCCACCGCCTTGCTGCTGCCATCGACCACTCGGCCTCCAACGGTTATCCGACCGCCTTCGATGGTCTCCAGCACGTTGATGCAGCGGATCAATGTCGATTTGCCGGAGCCGGAAGGTCCGCAAAGAACGATCTTCTCGCCTTTGCGGACCGTCAGATTGATGTCCTTCAAAGCATGAAAGGCGCCGTACCACTTCTCCACTTTCTCAAGTGAAATCAGCATCGATTGAGTATTGTCGGAAGCTGTCACGACGCCCTCCTTGATATGTCAGTTCACGGTGAAGGGGATGTTGGGAATGGATTCCGGGAATTGCGGAAGTTCGATCCCCATCCATTTCTTGGTGATGGCGGCGAGTTCGCCGTTCGCCTTGATCTTGTCGATGAAGGCGTTGACGGTGTCGTTCCAGTCCTTTTCGCCCAGTCGCGTTCCGACGCCATTATAGGTCGTCAGGAAATCGATCTTGCGCTCGTAGGTGCCGGCGGCGGCGGCTTCAAGCCGTTGTCCGTAGAACTGGTTGCCGCCGACGGCCTTCACCTGGCCGGAAATCAGCGCCTGAATGGTAGCCGCATCGTCGTCGAACCGACGAACCGTGGCAGATGAGCCAACGGCGTCGGTTACGGCCTTGTCCTGCGAACTCGACTTCGGCACGCCGATTTCCCAGCCCGCCAGATCTTCGGCTGTCGAAACCTTGTCCGCCTTCGCGGCATAGAGCGCAATGGTGTTGGCGGCGTAAGGCTTGCTGTACTGGATTGATTTTGCGCGCTCTTCCGTCATCGCCATCGTGGCGAAAAGGATATCGACTTTGCCAGTGGTCAAAGCGGGGATTCGGTTTGCCACCGCGAGCGGCTGGAACTGCACATTGACGCCGATTTCCTTGGCAAACAGCGTCGCCACGTCGGCATCAAAACCATCCTGTGTGCCGCTTGAGTTGACGAAGCCCCAGGGTGCGTTGTCGCCCTGGATGCCGACGACAATCGTGCCTTTGGCTTTTACCTCTTCAAGGCTGGCGGCAGATGCTAAGGTTGTGCCGCCCATAACCAGCGCCGTCGTTGCCAGCACCACCCCCATGAATGTCCTGCGATTGTATTGCATTTTGGTTCCTCCTTTTTGATGTCATTTTGTGACGCGTCAGCGGGCGGCCTTGGCCATCCGTTTTTCAAGAGCCGTTCCGAAATGGGAGAGCGGCCAGCAGATGATGAAATAGATCGTGCCGACGATGCCGAAGACGAGCAGCGGGCGGTACGTCTGGTTCGAGATGATCTGTCCGGCGCGGGCAAGTTCGATGAAGCCGACGATTGCCGCAAGCGACGTGCCTTTGATCAACTGCACCAGGAACCCGATGGTTGCCGGCATGGAAATCTTCAGCGCCTGGGGCAGGATGACATCCTTCATCCGCGACACGTAGTGAAGTCCAAGCGCGTTGGCGGCTTCGGTCTGCCCCTTCGGCACAGCCTGGATCGAACCGCGCCAGATTTCGCCAAGGAAGGCACTGGCATGCAGCGTGAAGGCGATCGCCACCGCAAGCCATGCGCTGACATTGATACCGACCAGCGCGACGCCGTAATACACCACGAACAGCTGCATTAGCAGCGGTGTGCCCTGGAAGAGCCCGATATAGGCCGCGGCGACGGCGCGGGCTGTGGCGCTCTTGGAGACGCGGGTTACCGCAATCAGGATGCCGAACACGCCACCGCCGATGAAGCCGATGACTGCAAGCAGGGCCGTCCATTTAAGGCCTTGCAGGATGAATAGGAATTCGTTTGCTCCGATAGGTCCCATGGCTAAACCTCTATCGTGTCGGGTAGCTGAAGTAGCGGCGGGAAATCAGCGCGAAGATGCCCATCATCACGGTCGAAATGACGAGATAGATCCCGGTCACCAGGAAATAGACTTCGAAGCTTCTGAAGGTGTCGGATTCGATCCTCTGCGCGGCGGATGTCAGCTCATAAGCCGCGATCGACGTACAAACGGAGGTCGTCAGCGTCAGCATGATGAACTGGCTGGTCAGAGACGGATAGATCGCGCGCAGAGCCGGCTTCAAAACGATGAGCCGGAAGACGTCTGCCTTGTGGAGGCCCAGAGCATAACCGGCTTCGACCTGGCCTTTGCCGATGCTTTCGACGCCGCCGCGGATGATTTCAATCGCGTAGGCGCCGCCATTGATGCCGAGGGCAATAATGGCTGTTGCCGTCGGATTGAGGCGGATGCCCATCAGTGGCAAGGCGAAATAGATATAGAAGATCTGCACGAGAAAGGGCGTGTTGCGCACGATCTCGACAAACGCGATGACGGGCGCACGCACGATCTTGTTCGGCGATGTCCGGCCGATGACGCCCACCACGCCGATCACCAGCGCGAGCGCCATGCCGGCAAAGGCAAGCCCGAACGTTCCGAGCGTAGCCCACAGCAATTCGGGGGCGCGCTCGAAGACCGCACCGAAGTCGAACTGGTAATTCATGAAAGGGTGTTCCTCCTCCGGGCGCAGCCTCCACCGCGCCAGATCCAGAATGTCTAAGTCTCTGCCTGTAGAATTTCCCGTGTTTTCAGATTGAGATTTCGCAGATGCACCGGTGCCGGGGTGTTGCCCACCAACGGTACTTCCACGGAAATCGCGGCCTTGCCGGAAAGCTTAGCGATAAGCGCCTTGAGCGCGAGTATTCCATCGCCCGGCGCCAAGCGCCCGGTCCGCGCCTCGTTCATCATGTCTTCGGAACGCTTGGGCGCTGGGCCGACCACATCGCAAAGCTGAACATGCCGCACGATATCGATATCGATTTCCTCGATGTGTCCACCGTTGCGAAAGAAGTGAATGGCATCCACCAGAGCGCCGGCATTTTCCTGACCGCAGGCATGAACGAGTGCAGCGCTGTCGCTGTAGCTGCTGACGGCACGCCAGCCCATGTTTTCGATATCGACAGCCATGCCATGCCGCCCGGCGAGCTGACAGAACGCATTGAAATTGTCGGCCAGCCGGCTCCGATCCGTATCGTCGCCACAGGCGGAGAGGCGCTGGGCGCCGATATCCGCTGCAGCCGCAACGATATGCTCTATCGCGCTCGCCTTGAAATCCGGGCCGATGATGAAGAACTCGACATCGAAAACCCTCATGCCTTCGCTGTCGAGCAGGGAGCGAAACTCTGAAGCGACATGGCTGCCCTGCGGCAACTCGTAGTAAGGCGCGCCGGCAAATGCCGGGTGGAGCCGAAGTCCGACGGAACTGAACCCCGCTGCCGCAGCCTGCCGGACGAATTCGTGCGGCGGCAACTGGATCGCCGAGAAATGCGCGACGCCGATCGGGCTTTGATGCATCTGCCGGGCGTCCGTCATCGTACCGCTCCGGTGCGTGCGAGGTGGGCCAGAAGATTGGTGCCGGTGCGATGGATATGCTGGCGCAGCTTGTCGGCCGCATAGTCGCTGTCGCGCGCCACCGCGCCCTGCGCGATCTCGCTGTGCTCCTGGTTCACATTCCTGTCGCCGGAAGTTTGCTTGAGGAATGTCCGGCGGTAGCGATCGTTGAGATTGAGAAGCGTCTTGCAGAAATGAAGAAGAAGCGGCTTTCCGCAGCCCGAGATAAGGGTGAGGTGGAAATCGCGGTGGACCGCTTCCCAATGCTCCAGCGTTTCTGGCCTGTTGGCATCGCGCTCGGCACGGGTCAGCTTATGAAGCGCACGCATGACGTTGCCCTCCCATTCCACATCGCCGACTCGAATGGATTCCTTCAGTGCGAAAACCTCAAACTCCTCGCGAAGGACGGTGATTTCCTCGAGGTTCGCCAGCGAGACGGGGGAAACGCGATAGCCGCGATTGTCCTCGAATTCGACAAGGCCATCGGAAATGAGGCGCGCCAGCCCTTCACGCAACGGGCTCAGACTGACGTTGAATGCCTGCCGTTCCTTGTCAAGATTGATCTTGCTGCCTGCTTCCAGGCTGCCGGAAATGATCGCTTCCCGCAGACGGGACGCCAGCTGGCTGCCGATCGTGTTTTTCCCGTCGTCGGAAAAACTGCCGATCTCGGCTGGGCTTGTGGCGCCGTCCTGCTGCTTCATTAGTTCCTCCCAAGCGGACATTCTCCGTCGTCGATGATGGATAAGATAAACGATTATTATTGTCAACCGTCAGGAAAATTGTTGCGGCTTTTCCGATGATGTCTCTCTTGCTTCTTTGTTAAATAACGTAAAATCAATGATATGTGATTGTCATGTCTTTGCTGCGGGCGATCGGAAGGCGTGATGACGTCTTTCATCGCTTGACAAATAATCGATTATATTTGTATCGGTCCATTATCGGGAGGTGGCATATGGTCATTAAAACTGAAAGCGATGTAACGCCCGCCGTGGTCGCGGCCATGCAGCAGACGTCCGATCCTAGGGCGCGTGAAATCCTCGTGGCCCTTGTGAAGCATATTCATGCCTTCGTGCGCGAAGTGCGGCTGACCGAAGCGGAATTTCGGGAGGCTACCGCCATCCTGAATGAGATCGGGCAGCTTCAGACCGACAGTCACAACGAGTTCGTGTTGATGTCGGGCTCGCTGGGTGTTTCATCACTCGTCTGCCTTCTCAACAATGGTGACAAAGGCCAGACCGAGACATCCCAGTCGCTTCTCGGTCCGTTCTGGCGCTTGAATTCTCCAAGGGTGGAGAACGGTGGAACGATCATTCGTTCCGACACACCTGGCACGCCGCTTTTCGTGCATGCCCGGGTCATTGACCGAGAGGGTAGGCCAATCGCCGATGCCGAAGTGGATGTCTGGCACGCTTCGCCGGTAGGTCTTTACGAAAACCAGGACCCGGACCAGGCGGAGATGAATTTGCGCGGCAAGTTCCTGACCGATGCGGACGGACGCTTCTGGTTTCGCACCGTGAAGATGGTGGGCTATCCCATTCCTGTCGATGGCGTCGTCGGCCGGATGCTCAAGGCGCAAGGTCGTCATCCGTACCGGCCGGCCCATCTGCACGCCCTGATCTTCAGGCAGGGCTACAAGACGTTGATTTCGCAGGTCTTCGATCCCAGCGACCCCCATATCGCATCAGATGTGCAGTTCGGCGTGACCGCCGCGCTCACCGGGGACTTCGTCCGTCATGACGAACCGCATCCGACCGACCGCGACATCGAGGGCGAATGGTACTCGCTCGACTACACCTATGTCATGGAGCCGGGCGAGGCGGTCCTGCCGCGCCCGCCCATTAAGTAACGAACGCCCGGAGCCAGTTCATGATTACCGAAGAGCAACGTCAGGCGGCGGCAGACGCCATATTGAAGGCGGAGACCGAGCGAAAGCCGATCATGCAGCCCAGCAAGACCTATCCCGATCTGGATATCGAGGATGCCTATCGTATTCAGGCACTTTGGGCGCAGTCGCGTATTTCCCGCGGCGCCCGGATCGTCGGCCACAAGATCGGTCTTACCTCCCGTGCGATGCAGATGGCGTCCAAGATGACGGAGCCTGACTACGGTGTCATTCTGGACGACGCACTCTACAACGACGGAGCGCAGATCAAAGCGGATCTCTTCATAAAGCCGCGACTTGAAGTCGAGTTGGCGTTCATCATGGGCGAGGATCTCTCGGGGCCGGGTATCCAGATCTACGACGTCATGCGCGCGACGGAATTTGTCGTGCCGGCACTCGAGATCATCGACTACCGGACCGAGGTGCCGCGGGCGATCACCGATACGATCGCCGACAATGCGGCGTTCGGCGCTATCGTGGTCGGGGGCCGTGTCATTCGCCCCATGGATATCGATATCCGCTGGGTGGGGGCCACCCTGTCGAAGAACGGCATTATCGAGGAGTCGGGTGTTTCAGCGGCGATCATGGGCCATCCGGCGGCCGGCATCGCCTGGCTCGTCAACAAGCTGCATGCCGTTGGCAGCGGCCTGAGGAAGGGGCAGATCGTCCTTGCCGGCTCGTTCACCCGCCCTGTCGATATCGCTGCCGGCGATGTGATACAGGCCGACTACGGTCCTGTCGGGTCCATCGGCGTGTCTTTCCTGTGAGGTGCCAGATGGATATTCCTGTGAATAAATTCAAAGCGAAGCTGCGCGCAGGCCAAAGCCAGCTCGGCCTCTGGTGCGGGCTTCCGGGAAGCTATGCGGCGGAGATCGTCGCGCCGGCCGGTTTCGACTGGCTGTTGTTCGACACGGAGCATTCCCCCAGCGATGTGCTCACGGTTCTGCCGCAGTTGCAGGCCGTGGCAGCCTATGACGTAGCGCCCATCGTGCGGCCAGCCGTCAACGATCCCGTCCTGATCAAGCGCTTTCTGGATATCGGGGTCCAGACGCTGCTCATTCCCTATGTTCAAAACGCGGCGGAAGCCAAGGCTGCGGTCGAAGCAACACGCTATCCGCCGGAAGGCATCAGGGGCGTTTCGGCGCTCACGCGGGCCACGCGCTTCGGCCGGGTGAAGAATTACGCGCAGCAGGCAGCGCTGGAGCTTTGCGTTCTCGTCCAGGTCGAAACGCGCGAAGCGATGGGGCATATCGAAGCCATCGCGTCGATCGATGGCGTGAATGGCGTCTTCATTGGGCCCGCGGACCTTGCGGCCAGTTTCGGGTATCCTGGCCAACCCGGTCACCCAGAAGTGATCGAGGCCATTGAAAAGGCCATCGGGCTGCTCAATAGGCTCGGAAAACCGGCAGGGATTCTCACGCCCGATGAAAAATTCGCCGCCCGCTGCATGGAGTTAGGAACGCTGTTCACGGCAGTCGGCGTCGATGTCGCCGTGCTGGCGCGCGGTGCAGAAGCCTTGGCTGGCAGGTTTTCGGGGCGGGCGTGACGAATGGTGGCTTCGGAAAGCGTGCTCGCCGAACTTGCGCCGACCGGTACACTCCGGGCGGCGGTGAACGGCAGCAATGCCGCCCTTGTCCGTATCGATGAACGCACGGGAGTGCCGTCCGGGCCGAGTGTCGATATGGCAAACGCCTTGGCAGAGGAACTCGGTTGCGCGCTTTCGGTGATAAAATACCGATCGGCGGCGGCAATCCTGGAGTCGGCGAACCTGAACGAATGGGATATTGCCCTGATCGCCGCAGATCCGTCCCGCACGGATCGGTTCGCTTTTTCCCCGCCCTATGCTTTTGTAATCGCGACCTACCTTGTTCCGGCGATATCGGATGCCCGGTTTGTGGCGGACGTGGATGTTCCCGGCCGTCGGATAGCGACCGCTCGAGGTGCCGCCTACACAAAAGAGATCGAACGCCAGGCGAAACATGCAACGATCGTTTATGCCGAAACCCCTTTGGCCGCGATCGAAAAACTGAAGGCTGGAGAATGCGATGCGGCCGCGGGACTGAGGCAGTCTCTCGAACCCGCGGCCCATAATGATCCCGCATTTCGCACGTTGCCCGATGCGTTTTCTGAAATTCCCCAGACCGTCGCCGTCCTGAAGGAAAAAGCAGTATCTGCGGCATTCATCAGAAGCTTCGTGGAAAATGTTCTCAGAAAGAGTGCTATCCGCTAGCAAGTGGCCATTGGTCCGCTGATCTTTTCCGCTTGCATTGCGGCCTGCGGCCGCGCTCTTTTCAGCCTCGCGAGGTCATCCACATGCCGACCAGCGTTACCGCGGCTCCGGCGAACATCGCGACGGTCAGAGGCTCCGAAAACAAGATCCATGCCCATATCATTGTCACGGGTGGGCTGAGATAGATGGCAGCGCTCACCTTGGCGACCGGGAACAGCCGAAGACTGGTATAGTAGACCGCATAGGCCAGGAAAGTCGCTACCAGCACAAGCCAGATCATTCCGATTGCGAAGTCCCGGGTCATCGGTGGCGCAAGACTGCCCTGCATCGATGCGCACAGACCAAAGAGAACAGACCCCACCAGCATCTGGATGCAAAGGCTTTGGTGAACCTTCATGGTCTGCGTCTTGCGTTTCCTGTGGAGGACCGAGGCGACCGCAAACACAAGCATCGAACCGACTGTGAGACCGTAGGCCCACGCCGGCGCGGTACCGAAGCTGAGGCTGTCGAAGGAGACGACCAGAACGCCAAGGATGGCAATTGCAGTTCCGAGCCACTGCCGAGCCGTGAGGCTTTCACCGAGCACTGGTTGTGAGAGCACCGCAATGGCGAGCGGAAGAAGGTCGGCGATAAGCGCGACCATTCCGGTGGGCACCCTCTGCTCGATAGCAAGGGCGAAGCCTCCAAGGTAAAGGAAAACCGCCATGATGCCGAACAACGCCTGATCTTTCACCGCACGCAGGGAAATCCTCGGTCCGATCATCAACGCGAAGGGAAGAAGGATTAATCCCGAGAGTAATGTGCGCCAGAAAAGCAGGAGCATGACGCTTGCTTCCTGATTGGCATAGCGGATGCCAACAAAGCCCGAACTCCATCCGATGATGAGGAGTGTTGCCAGCAACGGCCACAACAGTGGATGGTGGCTATCTGCGGTGGATGAAGTGGCGGCGTCAGTCATAGGATCTTTGTGATGTGAAACGCCACCACCGCTAAGACGAAAGCGTCATCAACGCACATGACAAATATCGATGAGCACATGACATCTCCTTAAAGAATGTCATGACTGCTGTGGTTTATGGTAGGGTCATCCAGAGAACCAGGCGGACAGGCAATGAACGAATTGAACAGTCGCAGACTTGAAATCGATGCGCTGCGGGCGCTTTCCGCAATCCGGCACCATGGCAGCGTAACAAAAGCGGCGGCGGCGTTGGGTCTTTCGCAATCCGCTGTAAGCCATAAGATCAAGCGCCTTGAAGTGAGCCTCGACTGCGAGCTACTCGGACGCAAAGCCGGCGCATCCATGTTCACAGCCGCCGGTGAGGATCTGTTGGACTATGCCGCGCGCATCCTGGGAATGCACGATGAGGCGCTCCTAAGCCTGTCAAAAACGCCTCTGGCAGGAAGACTTCTCCTCGGATTCACCGAAGACACGGCCTGCAGCGACCTTGCTCGCATTCTTGGCCGCTTCCGCCGGCTTCACCCGAACGTCACTGTCCGAACCAAGGTCCGCATGAGCCTGGTCCTGCGCGCCATGCTGGAGCGTGGCGAGCTTGATGCCGCTGTTGTTCAGGTCTTCAACCATGAAGTACGCCCGACCGATGTCGTGCTTTACAGGGAACGGCTTCACTGGGTGAAGCATCCCGAGCTGGTCATCGGGCGCGACGCCCCTATACCATTTTTGTCGTTCGATGAGGATTGCTTCTACCGAAAGTGGGCGCTCGACATAGGCCAGGACGATGCCGTTCTTGAAACCGTATTCGAGTGTTCAAGTGCGGCTGGTATTGTGTCCGCGGTCAACGCGACAATGGGTGTCGCGTTGCTGAGTGGCCGCTATATCCACGGTGAGATGCAGATTATGACGGGCCGACTGCCGCCGCCGCCGCCGCTGGCGTATATCGTGCGGCGCGCGCGTAAGTCGAGAAACCCGGCTCTAGACACGCTCGTACGAGAAATAGAAAGGGACGTCGGCCGCCAAGGCGGCTTGGCCCTGACCGGCTGACCGTAGAACACCTGGAACTGATTGTAGATTTGTCTGCGGGCCTGCTCGGCAGCGGTTCCCCCCTCACTGTCACAAGAGCAAGTGGCGTGATGGCGGAATGATGTCCGGGTTCAGGCCATGCTGAACAGCGGAGACGAAGCGCTTGAAGCCGCAAGTTCCCTTGCGCTTGCGCTAAGCCACGGGAACACCTCCATCATGCGTGTCTCATTCAGTCGCATTGCCGGGCCGGCAACACTCAGAGTCCCGACCGGCACGTTTCCCGGTTGCCGCGCAATGGCGACTGCCATGGCCGATGTGCCGATGGTATAGCTGTCCCTCACACTTGCGAACCCCCTTTGTCGCGCGCTTGAAATCGCGTCCAGCAAGGCGTCGATGGTTCTGGGGGCGCCTGGACCGATATCCGGACGGGCGAAGTCTTCGTGCTCCATCATCTGACGGATTTGGTCGTCGGGTAGGCAGCAGAGCCAGGCCTGGCCATTGGCGCTTGCCGGCAGATAGACGTCCTTTCCGGCTTCGGGATTATAAAGCAGGCCGCTGCGAGCACCTTGGGATTCCGCGACCCATGTCAACTTGTCGCCAGATATGATGGCGAGCCGGACAAGCTCACCGGTCTTTTTCGCCAGATCATCCAGAATCGGCTGAACGAGATCCGTCACACCGGTCGCACCGAGAAACGCAAGTCCGAGGGCGGGCAGTTTAGGGCTCAGCCGGAACACGCCCTCCTTGCCGGACAGCGATCCCAATATGTAGCCAGAGGCGACAAGGCTCGATAAGACGCGGGTCGTGGCCGGCAGGGGAATTGCAAGCTTCGATGCGATCTCGGGCATTTTCAGCCCCCACGGGTGGCCTGTCAGAAGTTCGAGGATGGCAATGCTGCGGCTGCGACTGGACATGGGTCAGGCCTGCTCAAAAATCGGAAGGTCGAAGCCCGTTTCCGCGACGGCGTTGCATGCGGCCTTCAGCGCATCTGCGAACTGATCCATACGCTCGCTCGTCATGCGGATGGTCGGTCCTGCGACGCTGATGGTTCCAAGCGGGATCCGCGAGCCGGGACGAAGAACGGGAGCGGCCATTGCCGATGTTCCATCGACCCAGACGTCGAAAATCCTTGCGATTCCGGTTTCGCGCGCACGCTCAACGTATTCGAACAACTGGCGGATGGTTCTGGGCGCATTTTTCCCGGCCCCTTCCTGGTTCATGCCCTGTCTTGCCACAAGTTGCAGAGCCTCGTCCTCATCGAGAACAGAGAGGTAGGCATGCCCGTTGGAGGTCGCAGGCAGATAAACCTCGATCCCTTCGTCCGGGTTGTAAAGAAGCCCGCCGCGCGCACCCTGCGCCTTGATGAGGCGAAGCAGTTTGCCGCGGTCCACCACGGCAAGCACGACAAGTTCACCCGTCTGTTCGGCCAACCTGTCAATGATGGGCTGGAGTCGCGACGAGACGCTTGCTGCCGAGAGATATTCGTAGCCAACGGCGACAAGCTTGGCCGTAAGGCGATAAGCCCCGCCGTCATAGTCCTGCCGCACATACCCTTCGTCCCTAAGGTCGGCCAGGAGCCGATGTGTGGCGCTGCGCGGTATCGACAGTTGATCGGCGATTTCAGACAGGGGCAGGCCGAATGCATGTCTTGCCAGTATTTCGATAACGGAGACTGCTCTATCCGGTGGTTGCATTCCGACCCTCAACAATTTCAGCCACACTATTCCAAATGGAACGCATTGTCACGGCGATTGACAAAATGGAACTGGTTCCATATGAAACGAATTCCATTAATCGCATTCGGGGAGGAGTGCATGAGAGCCGTGAAATTGCGCTCCTTCGGGGAGCCTGATGTCCTGACATGCGAGGAGGTGGCCATGCCTCCCGTTGGGCTGGGGGAGGTCCTCGTCAAGATCGCGTGCTGCGGCGTATGCCACCTCGATCTGATCCTGCGGTCCGGCCTTCGCTCTCGAGTGGCTCTGCCGCGCGTGCTCGGCCATGAGTTGGCAGGGGAGGTGGTTTCCGTAGGGGCGGAGGTTGAAGCGTTTGTGGCTGGCGACCGCGTGACCGTGTTCAATTTTCAGGCCTGCCTTGAATGTGAGGACTGCCTGCGCGGACACCCTTCGCTCTGCCGCTTCACCGCGGGCGACATTGGTCAGACGCGCGACGGTGGATACGCTGAATATGCGGTCTTCCTGGCCAGCAGTCTCGTCAAGATACCTCATGGCCTTGCCTTTGAGGCAGCGTGTTTCGCCGCCTGTGTCTATGGGCCGCCCTACAAGGCCATACGGCAATTCGGCGATCTCCAGGCTGGACAGGCGGCTGTTATAACCGGTGCGAGCGGCGGCTTGGGCCTTGCTGCTATCCAGATCGTGAATGCGCTCGGCGGGCGAAGCATCGCTATCTCCAGCAGTGCTGCAAAAGCCGAGCTTCTGAAAAGCAAGGGCGCGAGCGATGTCATCGTCAGTGAGAATGGTGCGTTCGGCGACGACGTGCGCCGGCTCACGAACGGCCGCGGCGTCGATCTTGCGGTCGAACTTGTAGGCTCTCCGACCTTTGCTGGCACGCTGCGCAGCCTCGCACCCGGAGGACGCTGTGCCGTTATCGGCGAACTCCACGGCAAGCCGGTTTCCATCAATCTCGGCCTGCTGATTATCAAGGAGTTTCGTCTCCAGGGCATACAAAGTGCGTCGCGCGATGAAGTTCGCGAAATTCTGGACTTCATGAAAACACACGACCTTACACCCGAGATCTGGCGGCGCTTGCCGCTCGAAGAAGCGGCGCTGGCGCATCGTCAATTGCAGGCGCGCGAGGCGGTCGGGCGGGTCCTTCTAATTCCATGACACATACAGCGGAGGTGGGAACGATGCTTCCCGGACGGTATTTCGACGATCTGACTCTTGGCCAGGAAACGCTCACTCCGCGTGTAACCGTGACGGAAGGACATGTGTTGTCCTATGCCGGCGTGGCTGGCGATTTTTCGCCGATCCATATGGACAGCGTCTACGCGCAGACCACGGAATTTGGCGGGCGTATCGCGCACGGTCTGATGGGGCTCTCCCTGACCGACGGTTTGAAAGTTCAGTCCGCTACATTCAAGGATGGGATCGCGCTCAGTTGGTCATGGTCCTTCAAACGGCCGATCCGTATCGGCGATACGCTTCAGGCGCGCATCCGCATCAAGGAAATGCGCCCGTCGAACAGCAAGCCCGGCATGGGCATCGTTGTGATGGATATCGACCTCGTCAACCAGAATGGTGAGATCGTTCAGAAAGGCGAGCACGGGCTGATGGTGCCGCGTCGTCCCGATGCCGGAGTTCCGGCATGACCCGTAACAAGTTCATGACCGCCGACGATGCCGTAAAGCTCATCCGGGACAGCGACACGGTTGCGCTGATCGGCGGCGGCGGCGGTCTGATGGAGGCGACTCATACGTTTCGTGCGGTCTCACGTCGCTTTCTCGACACGGGCGCGCCGCGCAACCTGACTGTTGTCCATGCGCTTGGCATTGGCGACAAGAAACAGGAAGGCATGAACCACTTCGCCCATGAGGGCCTGGTGAAGCGCGTCATCGGTGGGCACTGGGTGTGGTCTCCGAAGATGCAGGAGATGGCGCGCGACGAGAAGATCGAAGCCTACGTGATGCCAAGCGGATGCGTCATGCAGCTGTATCGCGAGATCGGCGGGGGACGACCGGGTCTGTTTACCCATGTCGGGCTTGGGACCTTCGTCGATCCCCGTCAGCATGGTGGCAAAATGAACGCGTCCGCGAGGGAAGACCTCGTCGAAGTCGTGACGATCGGGGGCAAGGAACTTCTCTGGTACAAGTCGTTTCCGATCAATGTGACCATCATTCGCGGATCGTTCGGTGATGCTGACGGCAATATCAGCCTGGACCAGGAAGCGGCGAACATCGACGTCTACGCGGCCGCACTCGCCGCGCACAATTCCGGTGGCATCGTCATTGCCCAGGTTCGAACTGCCGTGGATACGAATTCTCTGCCGGCGCGTTCGGTGCGTGTGCCCGGCGCGATCGTCGATGCTGTCGTGGTCGATCCCGACCAACGCCCGAGCTACGATCTGCCTTATGATCCGACACTTTCCGGAGAGCGCAGGGGGCCTGTTACTCTGAGCCCGCCGGAGGCACTTAACGTGCGCAGCCTGATTGCCCGGCGCGCCCACCGCGAACTGCGTGACGGTACCGTCATCAATTTTGGCGTCGGCATCGGCGAGGGCGTCGCCAAGATCGTCGCCGACCGCAATGAGGTCGACCGCTATTACCAGACGATCGAACATGGCACCTATGGCGGCTCGCTTCTCGTCGGGTTGCTCTTCGGCTTTGCGCGCAGCCCGTCCGCAATGATCGACGGACCATCGCAATTCGACTTCTACGCCGGCGGCGGCCTCGACATGGCATTCCTCGGTTTCGGTGAACTCGACGCTGTCGGTAACGTCAATGTATCCAAGCTCGGCGGGCTGACTGTCGGCCCGGGAGGCTTCATGGATATCGCGCAGAACGCCAAGCGCGTGGTTTTCTGCGGAACGTTTGACACGAAGGGGTCGGATGTCCAGATCTCGGCGGGTGGCATTAATGTTCGGAAAGCCGGGCAGGTTCGCAAGCTCGTGCGTTCGGTTGAGCAGATCACCTATTCCGGCCGGGAGGCATTGAAGCGGGGGCACTCTGCCGTGTTCGTCACCGAGCGTGCGGTATTCGAGCTTGTCGAAGATGGACTTGTGCTGACGGAAGTCGCCCCCGGCATCGATATCCAGAATGACGTGCTCGACCAAATGGACTTCAAGCCGCTCATTCCCAAGCCGCCTGCATTGATGGATTCGAGTCTGTTCGCGGAATAGTGAAAAACCGCGTCGATCAATGGGCGATCGGGGCATGCTTACTGTGAATGCAGATACGCCCGCGGTTGGAGAAGACTGATGGAAGGAGGAGCCTGATGACGTTATGTATCCATGTGCATTGCCATGACAGCCTCTTCGGCGATATGCGCGAAGAGCATGGAAAAGCACCGCGTCGCACCGCCCTCCTGCCGGGGGCTATGACATGACGCGGCACCTTGTTCCAAGCCCTGACGGCGCGACGCAGGTTTTCATCATCATTGGTGATCCCGTCTCGCAGGTGAGAGCGCCGCAACTCATGAACGCGGTGTTTGCAAAAAGCGGAGCCAATGCGGCGATGGTTCCCATCGAAGTGGGGCCTGCGCAGGCTCCAGCGCTCATAGAAGCGTTGAAGTCGGCTGGCAATGTCGGCGGTTTTCTGGCGACGATACCGCACAAGTTCGAGTTGCTCAAACACGCGGACGACGCGGGCCCGGTCGCGATAGCGGCGGGCTGCGCAAACGCCTTGCGGCGCGAGCCTGACGGCCGCTGGTCGGCAGAGAATTTCGATGGCATCGGGTTTGTCACAGGGCTGCTCGGTTCCGGCGAACTGCTCGAGGGCAAGACCGTTTTCGTCTACGGCGCCGGTGGCGCGGGGTCATCGATCGCCGCGGGCGTCCTGGAGGCGAAAGCCGCTTGCGTGCATGTGTCGGATTTGTCTGCGTATCGTGCGGGAGAGCTTTGCGAGAGGCTGGAACGCCTGTGGCCCGGTAAGGTTAAACATGCGGCCGCGGGCGAGCACCGCGACGCGGACATCGTCGTGAACGCGACTCCCGTCGGTCTCGGCGAGACCGACCCGCTTCCTTTCGCGCTCGAAGGACTAAACCCCGAAGCCCTCGTCGCAGAAATCATCATGAAGCCTGCTGAAACGCACCTTCTGCATGAGGCACACAGACGTGGATTTCGAACGCTTGCCGGTATGCTGATGCTTCAGCCGCAGATCGATCTCTACCGCCGCTTTTTCCGCATACCGGATCCGGATGTGCCATCCGATCCGCTCCACGCCATTGCTGGCCGAGGAACCATGCCGTGACCTATCAATTCGACTTCGGAGTTCTTCTCCCCTACTGGCCGCAGTTCCTGCATGCCTGCCTGCTGACGCTCTGGCTCGCTGCGACCGCCGTCGTCTGCGGTTTCGTGATCGGCATTGCGACCGTGCTGGCGCGGCGCAGCGGCATGGCCGTGCTGCGTGCGGTCGCATTGTCCTATATCGAGGTCATTCGAAACACTCCGTTCCTCGTGCAGGTCTTCTTCATCTTCTTCGGCTTGCCGACGATCGGCATCAGTTTTACGCCCTGGACGGCAGCCTTCATCGCGCTCAGCCTGAATTGCGGCGCCTTCTCTGCCGAGATCATTCGTGGCGGTGTCGATTCCATTCCACGCGGCCAGTTCGAGGCGGGTGCTGCGCTAGGCCTCACCCCGCTCCAGGTGTTCCGATATATCGTCCTGAAGCCTGCCTTGCGGATTATCTATCCCGCGCTTTCGGGGCAGTTCATTCTTGCCCTGCTGACGACAAGTATCGTCTCCTCGATTTCCGCCGAAGAACTGACATCGACAGCCCAACTGATCGATAGCGACCTCTTCCGCAGCTTCGAGATCTATATCGTGGCGACTTTGCTCTATTTCGCGCTTTCAATGATTTTCTCCTTTATTTTCAAGGGAATAGATCGCGCATTCTTCTCCTATCCGATCAAGTGAGGCGACGGGAATGATACGTGATTTCGGTCTATTGGAAGTTCTGTCGATCCTTCAGGGCATGTGGACAACGCTCGCCCTGTCTGCCGTGGCCTTCATCGGAGGAGGGGTGTTCGGCACCTTGGTTGCTCTTGCCCGCACATCTGCCTGGAAATGGCTGCGTGCGCTCGCAGGCGCCTATATCGACTTTTTCCAGGGCACGCCGATGCTCATGCAGCTGTTTCTTGTCTATTACGGCTTGCCCGTCTTCGGCTACCACGTCAGCGCTTGGACCGCAGTGTCCATCGGCCTGACATTCCATGCCAGTGCGTTTCTGGGTGAGATATGGCGGGGCGGCATCCAGGCCGTTCCGAAGGGGCAGAGCGAGGCGGCTTCCGCTCTCGGCCTCGGATATATCAGCAGGATGCGCGATGTCGTGCTGCCGCAGGCCGTCAAGCTTTCCTTTGCGCCGACGCTCGGGTTTCTCGTGCAGCTCATCAAGGGAACGTCGCTTGCGGCGATTATCGGCTTCGTCGAGCTTTCCCGCAGCGCGCAAATCGCTGCCAGCACGACATACAAGCCACTCATTGCCTATGGCCTCGCCGCCGCCTGCTACTTCGCGATCTGCTTCCCCCTTTCGCGCCTTAGCGCCCGGTACGAACGACGGTTCGCCACGAACACTTAAACAAATCGACCGCGGCACAACGCCGCTTCTAAAGGAGGAGAAAGCATGACCGACATCAACAAGACGATATTGAAAGGAATGAACCGCCGCCTGTTTTTGGGCGCCGCCGGCGGCACCCTGGCATTGGCCCTTCTTCCATCAATCGCAGCCGCCCAGAGCGTGCAGGAGATCAAGGACCGCAAGGTTTTGAAGGCCGGGGTCCAGGTCGCACAGGTTCCCTGGGGTTACAGCGATGAATCCGGCAAGTTGACAGGTTTCGACATCGAGTTCGTGCGTCTGATCGCAAAAGAACTCGGTGTGGACGTGGAATTCGTTCCCGTCACGCCCGCCAACCGCATCGCGACGCTTCTCACGGGCCAGGTCGATATGCTGGCGGCCGTCATGGGAATTTTCCCCGACCGCCAGAAGGTGGTTCTCTTCTCCCGTCCCTACTGCAACAATGACAACGTGTTCATCGGCCGTGCCGATCTCAAGGCTGGCGGCTGGAATGATCTCGACGGCGCTCGCGTTGGTGTGCCGCGCGGTACACCGCAGGACAAGGCCGTGACGACGGCAAACCCGGCGGGCGCGACAATCCAGCGCTTCGATGACGATGCCTCGACGGTGCAGGCGCTGATTTCCGGTCAGGTCGACATCATCGGCGCCGCGTTTACACAGCTCGGCAATATCGAAAAGGTCGCAGGACCCGGCAAGTTCGAACAGAAGTTCGTCTTGTCGCGCGTCTTCAACGGCGTGGCGGTGCGGCCTCAATCGCGCGAATTCGCTGACCATCTGAACGGCGTGATCGGCAAGCTCATGGAAAGCGGCGAACTGCCGGCGCTCTATAAGCAGTGGATCGGCAAGGATATGGTTGCCGAACTGCCGACGACCGGCGAGGGCGATGCCCCGCTGCCTGTCGAAATCCCTAACTAACCTCACGTAGTCGGACCGGCTGATGCCGGTCCGACCTCCCGGCAGGAGATACAATGGCATCCGCACAGATTCACGCCCATGTCGCCGATACGCGCAAGGCAAACGAAGAGCCAATCATCGCGATAACCGGTCTGCAGAAATATTACGGCGCGTTCCATGCCTTGAAGAACATCAATCTCGAGGTGGCCAAAGGTGAGCGGATCGTGATCTGCGGTCCCTCTGGTTCTGGTAAATCGACGATGATCCGATGCGTCAACCGCATCGAAGAGTTCGAGGCAGGAAGCATCGTTGTCGACGGGATTTCTCTTGGCGAGAGTCTCAAGAACGTCAACGCCGTGCGAGCAGAAGTGGGGATGGTTTTCCAGCAGTTCAATCTCTTCCCCCATCTGACGGTTCTTCAGAACTGCATGCTCGCGCCTATCCGCGTCCGCAAGGTGTCGAGTAAGGACGCCGAGGCTATCGCCATGACATATCTCGAGCGTGTCCGCATTCCCGATCAGGCCAACAAATATCCGGCGCAGCTTTCCGGTGGTCAGCAACAGCGTGTGGCGATCGCGCGCGCTCTGTGCATGACGCCGAAGGTCATGCTGTTTGATGAACCCACCTCCGCGCTTGATCCGGAAATGGTCAAGGAAGTGCTCGACACAATGGTCAGCCTTGCACAGGAGGGCATGACGATGCTTTGCGTCACACACGAGATGGGTTTTGCCCGAAGCGTGGCCGACCATGTGATCTTCATGGATGGCGGCGAGATCATCGAAAAGGCAAAGCCCGAAGAGTTTTTCTCAGCGCCGAAAAACGAGCGCACCCGAAACTTCCTTGGCCAGATACTCAATCACTAGGGACGTCGGATACCGTCGCGGTTCTACGCCGGAGGCGGTTCGCTCTCCCCCATGGACGGAGGGAAGAGGATGAACAGGATCCGGACGACCGGCAACCTACGGCCAGATTTTCAGAATTGAGGACTTTAAGATGGACTATACGCGCCTTGGCAATACCGGCCTTACTGTCTCCAGGCTCTGCCTCGGCTGCCTCGCCTATGGCACACCGGGCATCGGCCCACAGACGTGGTCGCTGTCGGAAGAGGAATCCAGACCGTTCATCAAAAAGGCACTGGAGGCCGGGATCAATTTCTTCGATACCGCCAACACCTATTCCCTAGGCGCGAGTGAGCAGATCATCGGCCGCGCGCTCAAGGATTTCGGCCAGCGTGATGACGTCATCATCGCGACCAAGGTTGGACTGCCGATGCGTCCGGAGCCGAACGGAGGAGGCCTTTCCCGCAAGGCGATCATGGCGGAGGTCGATGCCAGTCTGCGGCGGCTCGGCACGGATTATATCGATCTCTACCAGATCCATCGGTGGGACTACACGACACCGATCGAAGAGACGATGGAGGCGTTGCATGATGTCGTCAAGGCGGGTAAGGCGCGCTACATCGGTGGATCGTCTATGTTTGCGTGGCAGTTCAGCAAGGCGCTCCATGTGGCCCGGATGAACGGATGGACGCCTTTCGTATCCATGCAGAACCAGCTCAACCTGCTTTATCGGGAGGAAGAGCGTGAAATGCTGCCGCTCTGCGAAGATCAGAAGATCGGCGTTCTGCCGTGGAGCCCGCTCGCACGTGGCCGCCTCTCGCGTGCGCCCGGCAATGCCGGAGACAGCGCCCGTGCAAATCAGGACAGCTACGGCAACAGCCTGTTCAAGGACACTGTCGCAGCCGATCAAAAGGTCGTCGAGGCGGTTGGTTTGGTCGCCGAAAGGCGCGGCGTGCCAATGGCACAGGTCGCACTCGCGTGGGTTCTCCAAAAGAAGCCGGTCGCCGCGCCAATCTTCGGTGCCACAAAGCTGCACCATCTTGATGACGCGCTCAACGCCTTGAACATCCAACTGGACCAGGACGAACTGAACGAGCTCGAAGCGGCTTACATTCCGCATAAGGTAACTGCGTTTTCGTAGCTGCTTCCCCCGCCAAAGTGTGCCGCTATACTCTGCTTGGCGTTCCGTTACGGGCGCCACCAACTGGAGAGCAAGCATGTTCACTCACGTCATGATTGGAAGCAACGACCTGGAGCGCGCGAGGCGCTTTTACGACGCCACTTTCATTGCGTTGGGCGGTAAGCCCGGTGAGATGGATGCCAGGGGCCGGCTGATCTATTCACACGACGGAGGTCGGCTGATGATCACCAAGCCGATCGATGGCAAGCCGGCAACCGCGGCCAACGGCGGAACGATCGGTATAGCTGCGGAGAGCCAAGATCACGTCCTGGCGTGGCACGCCGCCGGTACTGCGCATGGTGGCGCCGCTATTGAGAGCCCGCCTGCGCAGCGACCGAACGGCGCATTCGTTGCATATCTTCGTGACCCTGACGGAAACAAGCTGACGGCACGGACTCGCCCGACGAAGTGAGAAAGGCGTGCGTCGTGCTGAGGGACAGCGTCCTCAAGGGTGAAGGTGAGCGATATCATAAGGCAAACGGGCGCCGAACCAAGAGCGTCTTAGGATCTGCCGGCCCTGTTATGATAGTTTTGCCCAACGCAGATTTTTGCGCCATCTCGAAGCTGATACAGCTATGAGAATTTCCACGCTGAAAGCCTTCAGCACCACTAAGGTGAGTGGGATAGTAGGGTTGACTGGCCGTGTGGGAGAGTCTCCATCAAGAGGCGCAATGTCAGCAGAGGCCGGAATTCCCCGTCCTGCAATTCGACCGAAATGCTGTCGACCGGCTCTTTTGGCAATCCATCAAGAGCCATTTCCGCCAACAGGGTTTTTGCCTGCTCTGTTGCGTCGGCGACAGTTTCAAACTCGAAGGCTCTGTCCGGCAGCAGCACGCCTTCCTGGTCTTGGATCTTAAAATAAAACCTAGCCACCAAATCCTCCATCCTGCACTCCGGCGCTTAACGATCAAAATGGGCCAACGTTCCCAGCGATTGCGCCAACCACGCGGCGGGAGAGGGGCGGCAATGGTAAGCCGATGGAGCACCAACAGATCGAGATGTGCAGTAGGCTGGACTGATAGGCATCCAATCATTATGCAGTAGGTCTGCGGCTGGCCTGATGCGCCACCGAACATTTCCTTGGATATGCAGGGCTTCGAACTTTGAAAAAAACGCAACGCAGTTTTTCCGTCGAATATAAGGGTCGACGAAAGCTGGACCCCAAGTCCAACTCCATCTGGGGCGGCATCGATCTCAAGTCTGTTGCCCGCGATGTCGAGGACGAGGCGGCACCATACCCGCCCGCCGATCAACCGGATGGCCAATCCGCTGGCAATGTGCTTGCGACAGACACCGAGACGGTCGAGCCGTTCTTGACACAACCGGTTCGGCAGCACACAACTGAAGCCGCTAACGAGGAGACGATCATGGCCGATGAAAGCGAAACGATGACCACTGGTGATGCCCCGGCCGTTGTTGAAATGCCCACCTTGCCGAAGAAGCAACGCCAGCCCCGGGCTAAGAAAGTGGCCGCAGAACCCGCTTCTGTTGGCACTGCGGCGGCAACAGCCGCCGTTTCAACGGAAGCCGCTGGAAAGCAGAAGCGGGGTCGCAAAGCAAAAGCGGTCGAAGCTGCAAGCCCTGCAAAGCGTAAGCCCGTGAAGCGTGCTCCCAAGCCGGTACAGGCGGCATCTGTCGTATCCCCGGCGATTGACGACATCGCGGATCTGTTGCAGCTGGAAGAAGAAAACCAGAAGCTGCGCAAGCTGCTTGCCGAAAAGCTGCGCGCTGAGAACGCCGATCTGCGCAAGCGGCTGAAGCTCGACTGATCGAGGCAGGTGGCCAATTGTTGGCCGCATGGTCATGCGTTTCGTGACGAGTGTTCTGATGGCGCCTGGCTGCGACCAACGGTGAACGCGCAGTCTGCGAACGGATAAATGCGGGGTCGAACAAATGGCGTCTCCATGGAAGTTGCTTGCGCGTCTCGTGTCGCCGCGACGCCAGCCAGCGCAGGACGAGGCGACGGACGAGGGCGCAAGCCCGGCCGTTTCGCCGATCGTTGGCTCGACGGATAAGCCAGGGGCCGTCGATGAACTTGACGGTCCTTCCGCCGCGCACGGGCCGTTCGACGAGACCGGCGGCGACAATGCCATTGACGGGACGTTGGAGAAGAATGATGCCGACGTCCCGACAGGCAACAGAGCTTCGCTGGACGATGCCGCTCCAAAGATCAAGAAGACCGCCAAAGCCGTCTCGCACAGGCGATCAGGACGTCTCAAACCAGTCGAGACCCCCGCAGCTGTCGTGCAGGCCTCCCCGGTTGCCCGCACCATCTCCGAGGACATGAGCGGCCTGAACGACGAGATCAGGTTTCTTCGGGAGCAATTGGCGAACAAGCTTCGCCTGCAGAATACGCAACTGAGGAAGATGCTGGACAGGTTTGAACGCTGAACGGGTCACGAGCTGGCGGTGGTTTGATTTTCACCCTCGATTGGCAGGCGACCGGGCCTTGATCACTCTGAAAACTCGCTCGCCACTTCGTCGCATTCGTTCCCGGCGACCTGGAATGCGGATTCGTCCGTGGGTCTACGATCGCTATCGGATCCCTTATGCTTCCATTGAAACTTCTCATTTTCTTCAGGCGGCGGCGGCTCCTACTCTTGGCTTTGTCGATCGGCCTGGTTGGTCGCATATGAAGGAGTTTGGGAATGAATATGATTGCGGGAGGCATGCCGAACCAGCTTCTGCGGCTGCAAAAGATGCACAACGGGGAGAAGGCTCAGCCAACATTTTCTGCCGGCGAGATGGAGCGACGGCAGAATGCGATGCGCGGAATCCTGGAGGAGTTGAAGCTCGACGCTGCAGTCCTGACCTCGTATCACAATATCTGCTATTTCTCTGACTTCCTGTATTGCGCCTTCGGTCGTCATTACGCCTTCGTCATTACACCGCAAAAGGCGACGTCGGTAACAGCGGGTATCGATGCCGGCCAACCCTATCGCCGTACATTCGGTGACAACCTGACCTACACCGACTGGCAGCGTGACAATTTCTTCCATGCGCTGCAAACGCTGCTGCCGGGCGCCAAGCGCCTTGGCATCGAGTTCGACCAGGTTACCCTGGAGTTCCGTCGCCTGCTTGAGGAGGCGTTCCCCGAGGTGGAGTTCGTCGACATCGCATCACCAGCCATGTGGCTGAGGACGATCAAGTCCGCTGAGGAGATCGCCCTCATCAGGGAGGGGACAGCGACGGCCGATCTCGGCGGCGAGGCAGTGGTATCAGCCATTGGCGAAGGCGTTCCGGAGTATGAGGTGGCCCTGGCCGGCACCCACGCCATGGTCCGCCACATCGCCGCGCGTTTTCCCTCATCTGAACTGAAGGATACCTGGGTGTGGTTCCAATCCGGCCCCAACACCGACGGCGCGCACAATGCGGTAACATCGCGCCGGGTGGAGAAGGGCGACATCCTGTCGCTCAACTGCTTCCCGATGATCGCGGGTTACTACACCGCGTTGGAGCGTACGCTTTTTCTTGACCATGCCAGCGACGAGCATCTGCGGATATGGGAAATCAACTGCGCCGTCCATCGCCGCGGTCTCGAGCTGTTGAAACCTGGCGCGCGCTGCGGCGACATCGCGACGGAACTGAACGACATTTACCGCAGCCATGGCCTGCTCGGTTATCGCTCCTTTGGTTATGGCCACTCCTTCGGCGTGATGTCGCACTATTATGGCCGCGAGGCGGGTGTCGAATTGCGCGAGGACGTCAATACGGTTCTTCAGCCCGGCATGGTCGTGTCCATGGAACCCATGGTGTCTATTCCGGACGGAATGCCGGGCGCCGGTGGCTACCGCGAGCATGATATTCTCGTGATGACGGAAAGTGGCAGCGAAAACATCACAGGCTTCCCCTTCGGTCCCGAGCACAATATCCTGCCTGCCTGACCCGTTCGCGGGCAACATGAAACGGGCCGCCCCGTGCGGCCCGTTTCTGGTTTTAAGTGAGTGCCGTCGTCATGAGAAACATTCCAACCGATCTCCTGCGCACCTTCCTCGCGGTTATCGACCTGCGCAGCCACACGCGCGCTGCCGAGCAGCTTGGCCGCACGCAGCCGGCGATCAGCTTGCAGATGAAGAAATTGCAGGAACTGCTCGACGTGCCGCTCTTCGCGAAGGATGCCGGTGCGCAGCCGACCGAGGCGGGAGAACTTGTCGCAAGCTATGCGCGCCAGATGCTCACACTGAACGACGAGATGGTGTTGCGTCTTTCCAGACGTGACCATCACGGCAAGATTCGCCTTGGTATTCCCAATGACTACGCCGATCACTTTCTGCCGAAACTGATGCCGCAACTTGCGCGCCACGGTCATGACTTCCGCTTCGAAGTCGTGTGCGACCTTTCACATGCTCTGCTGCAGGGCCTGCGCAATGGCCTATACGACATGGTGGTCGCGATGACGCCTGATGGACCTGCTGAAGGTGCCTTCATGACGTGGAAGGAACCGCTCGTTTGGATTGGCGAGACAAAGACCTCAGTTGTTACCGACGCTAGTTCCAACTTGCGCGTCGTCTGTTTTCCCGAGGGCTGTCTCTACCGGCGCGCCATGCTGACTGCCCTGCAACGCGACGGTCGCGGGTATGAGCTTGTCTACACGAGCCCCAGCCTTTCCGGTCTGGAGGCCGCGATCGGATCGGGGTACGGCAACACGGTCCTGGCCCGTCGCATCGTGCCTGCCAAACTTGCAACACTCGAAGACGTGTCCGGCCTTCCGCGGCTTGCCGACGTGGTTGTCGGCATCTATCTCAGCTCGGACCGCAAGCGTTCGCTCGTCGCCGAGAGCTTCGCCGCGCATTTCGCCGACGCGTTTGTTGCGAGCAACCGGGAGGATGACTGGCCCCGATCGTAACCCGTCGACAAATCGCCCTCGATGAACATAACAGCTCGGACCGACCAAATACGTTCCTGCATTTGGAGCCTTTTCGAGTGGTGCGCCTATTCGGTGAAATAAGCGCAATCTCGATGCTCATGAACGCGAGCAATGCCTAGCCTTCACGCCGGCGCCACCGAAGTGGGAGGTGTAATCGCCCTCGGAATAAACCGCGGCGCGTTATCGTCTCGAACAGTTCCTCAGGGCCTTCCGGATCGAGAATTTCGTTGTCGGCGAGCCACTTCTCAAGATCGGACACTTCCGGCGTAGTGTAGGGGATCAAAGTGCGCCCTTGTTGCGATTTGCGGAGACTTTCAATTGCCGCAATCAGAGATCCGGATTGCGCCATTTCATGCGCCACTGTGCGAGCGGACACGCCCAGATGTTCGGCCAGCAAGTCGGCTCTGAACGCGGCAATCCTTCCACGCATCTCTTCAGAGCCTCCTGCTTCGAACGCGACATCGCATTCGCGATCAAAGCGCATGGAACGGTTGTTCATGTTTGATGAGCCTACGCGGACAATCTCGTTGTCCACGATCATCAGCTTTGAATGAACATAAATCGGCTGCTTGTTGACGGTAACCGGGTGATACATCCGGAAGCGATCACTTGGGTCATGCCGCCTCAGCGACTCCCGTAATCGTGCTCTGGCTGTGTCCATCGCAAGCGCGCCCAGCCAATTGTCGGAGGCGACGGGATTGATGAGCACGACCTCTGGCCCATCGGGCTCAGCCAGCCGCTGGGCAATCGCTTGAGCCACCGCTCTCGACGCAAAATATTGGCTTTCCGCGTAGATCAGTGTGCGAGCGGACGCGATCATATCGAGGTACAGGTTTTCGATTTCGACGACCCGGCTCTCTTGAAGGTGCGACGGTTCGGTGCGGGCAACGGCCAAGTTTACCGAACCAAAAGAGAAACCCGGACTTGGCCGGTCCATGGCTGGGCCTTGTAAAGGGGCCCGAGGCACTTCGTTGCCGCCGGCGCGCAGCCATCGCATACGACAAAGTTCTGCCAAAGTACGGGCAGCCTCGCCAGTGAACATACTGGAAGCATCATGCCATGGACCGTAGGGCGCGCCGTTCGGCCGGTGCCGGAGCGGATTGTCGTCAAGATGCTCGCGCGTATCCCAGCGGTCGAGTGTGACGTCGATCCCGCCGCAGAATGCCACCTCGTCATCGATCACCAGCATTTTCTGGTGGTGCGAACTCCCGACTGGATGCTTTCCGTCAAGCTTCACGGAGATACGCGGATGCCATTTCCATCTCAGGAGATACGGCAGGTTGGACGGCCGCATCCAGCTTGCGAGGAGTGCCGGGCTCCAAAGGAGAATCCTGATCTCGAGATCAGGATTTTGGCGCGCCAGCCAGAGAATGAAGTCGCCAACCTTGCGAGGCGCGTCGTCATCGACATCGGGACGTCCAAGCGTTGTGCCCGCGTCAAAGTCCCATCCCACCAGGAATATGGAATGCCGGGCGGTTCGCATGGCATTGCGGATGGCGCTGAAATAGTCGTCCGCATCCACGATGATCGAAAAATCGTCCGCACGCCCAATACTCCAGCAGTTTAGTCCGGGCTGGAACACTGACCCGTCAGACATGTAGACCTCCCTTAACGCGCGCGTACAATACCTATAACCCAGCCGCACTCAATCAATCCCGGCGAGGGGTGAAGGGAAAAATATTCGTGGTTATTTTTACCCCCTCCACCGTGTGTTGGATGTCTCGGGTTCAATCAAGTCGTGCTGCCTCGACGGAAAAGAGAAGGGCGCGCAGTACCTGATCCATAAAGCCTGCGCGGACTGTCTCGGGCGGTTCGTCGAGGTCTCGGGCGTCGAGTTCTTTGGTGAGTCGTCGCCGTTGACATGGCCGAGTTTGGTCAACACTTTCGTATCTGGGCCGGCAAGAATATGGCTTCCCATATGTCTCCGTTACCCAAATATTCGCGTGCTTTGGAGTGTTTGTGGGCGGTGCCGGTGGATTACTTCACCGCGGGCTATCCAACCTTCGGTGATCCGATCGCGATTGACGTTTCTTGTTCGATTACAACGACGGCGCACCAGCGGGAAAAGCGCTGTGAAAGGTTTCCGGGCAATTGGGACCAAACGCAAATGGAGACCCGACAGAGGACCCCCGAAGAATTACCGAAAGGGCCGGCTCGATGATGCCTTGGCGGGTTCTAAAACGACACAAGGGTTTCGGCCTTTCACTGATGGTCGACATCATCTGGCTGAATATTCAAACTCCGAGAAGACTATGTAGTTTGTGGTTGCTTTTGGGCGCTG
Organism: Shinella sedimenti; assembly: GCF_022601905.1. Taxonomy (NCBI): domain Bacteria; kingdom Pseudomonadati; phylum Pseudomonadota; class Alphaproteobacteria; order Hyphomicrobiales; family Rhizobiaceae; genus Shinella; species Shinella sedimenti. The sequence continues at coordinate 149,447 of NZ_JAKVIN010000007.1, read as the reverse complement.
GACACAGTTGCAACTCTCCAGGCCTTCCTCTTCTAAACCTGCAGTGAAACGACCGTTCTGTAGGGCCTGCTGCTGGTTGTGGACCGAACGTGTTCACCTTCCGATAGACTGAGTGCAAGCATGAGTTTGAGCCCACCCACAGCGTGGGGCTGTCGTCCGAGGCGCCATCGGAAAGAAAAGGAAGAGGCCGCCCGATGGGGCGACCTCTGCAACGGGGTATCAGTTGGCTACGCCGACGATCGATTTCAGAACCGATGCGCCGACGGTGTATTTGGGATCGACCATGTTGCCGAGGCGAACGCGGCCGCACTGGGTCAGGAGCATGTAGGCGTCGATCTCCTCGAAGCCGAAGTCGGAGACCATCCAGCGGATGAGTTCACGGTAGGCGCCCCGCGCCGCGTCCTCCATGGGGCGCGATGAGCCGATCGTCATGTAGAATCGGTCGTTCTCCAGCCTCGGCGTTTTGATCGTCCAGTTCTTGATGAGGTCGATCTGTATGGTCGTGACCGTGGGATGCTCGACGGCAACGCCACAAAGCTCGCCGTCGCCCTGTGCCGCATGGCAGTCACCGAGATAGAGATAGGCGCCCTTCGTGTTGACCGGCAGGTAGATGACGGTCTCCGGGCAGATGTCGGGCAAGTCCATGTTTCCGCCGTAGTAGTCCGGAACGAGCGAGGAAATCGCTTCGATTTCCGGTGCGGTGCCGATCGTACCGATGAATGGCTCGTAAGGCAGAGTGATTTTGTCGTTCCATCTCACGCCCGTTTCGGCATCGACATCCAGCTTGCGGACGCGCTCCGGCAGTGGTGCCGTCAGCAATGCCGTATCGGCCGTCGGGACAAGTCCGCCGAACTCGGGCATGATGACCGTCGTTCCGCGTGGCTGCGGTCCGCGCGGAACGATGCTCTTGATATAGATCGCAAGGCAATCGCCCTTCTCTGCGCCGTTCACGTAGATCGGGCCGTTCTGCGGGTTGAGATAGGGAAAGTTGAGGAGCTTCGTTGGACTGTCGGTTTCGTGCTTGATGGCCCCCTCGAAGGCGTCGTGCGTTTCGGCGGAGACCACGGCACCGGGATCGACTGTCAGCACCGGATCGACGAAAGCGCCGTAAACATAGTGATACTTGCCCTGGCTTTCCTCGGTGATGCTGTAGGTCTCGCCGGCTTTCCCCCTTGCAACGCCTTTACGGGCCATGATTGTTTCGTCAAGCCAACTCATGAGTGCTCCTTCCTTTGCTGTTTTACGGTTTCAAACGGCGAGATAGCGTCGCACGGCATCACGGTCCTCCAGTGTTTCAGGCATGATCTTGTCGGTGATGCGGCCTTTGTCGATGACGTAGCAGCGCTGCGCCATAGCGCGGATCATGTCGATGTTCTGCTCGACGAAGACGATCGTGACGCCGGTCGTCCTGTTCAGTTCGACCATGATGCGGGCGATGTCCTGGACGATGTTGGGTTGAATGCCCTCGGACGGCTCGTCCAGCAGGATCAGCGACGGTTTGCCCATCAGCACCCGACCGATGGCGAGCTGTTGCTGCTGGCCACCGGACATTGTGCCGGCCGGCTGGTTGCGCCGCTCCTTCAGAATGGGAAAATAGCTGAAGACTTTCTCGATCTCTTCGGCCGTCGCGCGTTTGCTGGAGATGGATTCGCCCACCATAAGGTTTTCGATGACGCTCAGGCGCGGGAAGACGTCTCGTCCCTGTGGGACGTAGCCGATGCCGAGCCTAGCACGCTTGTAGGCAGGCACGTTGTCGACGGCTGTGCCGCGAAAGACAATCGAGCCTTTGTCGCGCGGAAGAAGACCGATCAGGCTCTTCATGAGCGTCGACTTGCCGACGCCGTTGCGACCGATGACGGCCACGATCTCGCCTTCGCGAACGTCGATGTCGATGCCCTGCAGGACAGGCTTGCCGCCATACCCAGACCATAGGCCGACAGTATTCAGAAGAATTTCGCTACGCATGGGTGGCGTCTCCGAGATAGATGGCGGCCACTCGTTCGTCTGCGACGATCTCGTTGATCGTGCCTTGGGCGAAGATCTTTCCAAAATGGAGGACGGTGACCTTGTGGGCAATCTGGCGAACGAAGGCCATGTCGTGTTCGACGGCCAGCACCGTGACGCCGTCTCGGTTCAATGCCTGGACCATTTCGCCGGTCGCTGCGGTCTCGTCCGGTGTCATTCCGGCCGTGGGCTCGTCGAGCAGCAGGAGACGCGGCTTCAGGCCTACCGCCATACCGATCTCCAGCCATTGTTTCTGTCCGTGGCTGAGATTGCCGGCCAGTTGATGCCGCGCTTCCGTCAGCTTGAGGAATTCAAGCAGCCGATCGATCTCCCCATCGAGTTCTGCGGGCGGGCAATGATGCTGCAGGGCGATCTGCAAGTTCTGGCGCACGCTGAGCGCCTTGAAGATGCCGGGAACCTGGAATTTGACGCTGATGCCGCGACGAATACGTTCGAACGACTTCGCCTTTGTGATGTCGTTACCTTCGTAGAGAATCTGGCCGGTTGTCGGCAGGTGCTCTCCGAGGATCAGGCGAAACAGGGTGCTCTTTCCGGCCCCGTTTGGTCCGATCAAGCAATGGATTTCCCCGCGCTGCAGGGCGAAGTCCACGCCGCCGGTCACATGCAGGCCGCCGAACCACTTGTTGAGGGCGCGTGTTTCGAGAATGGCCATGGTCATTCTCCCTGACGTTTCGGTTTGCGGTTCACCAGCCCGGCGACAAGCGTTCCCAGACCGAAAACGAGGCCGCGGGGGGCGATCAGAACGGTTAGCACCAGGAGAGCGCCCATCACGACGAGCGCGTACTGGCTGCCGTGGATAGTCAGGGCCTGAAAGCCGGCCAGCACGAGCATCGCGCCGATCAGCGTGGTCGTCAGGTCGCTGCGTCCACCGACGGCAACCCAGACGATTGGCAACGCCGCCGCCGTCATCCCCATCGAGGCCGGCGTGATGTAATTGCCCCAGGATGTGTAGAGAACGCCGGAAAGTCCTGCCAACGCCGAGCCGATAATGAAGGTGACCAATTGATAGACCCGAATGTCGTAACCCAGCATCTCGGCGCGCTGCGGGTTCTCGCGGATAGCGACGAGCACGTTGCCGAAGCGGGAGTTCACGAGAATTCGCAGACCGAGGTAACAGGCGATCAGCAGAGCCAGGGTGAAGTAGTAGAGCTGAACATCGGGGAAGAGCACGATGTCGCCGCCGAACCATGGGATCGTCAGGGACGGCATTCCGCCCATGCCATTGTAGCCGTTCAATCGTGCGGCACCGACCCGCCATTCCGGACCTGCGGTCTGTGCCATGAAGCGTTCGAGGACCAGTGTGACCGAAAGCGTGACGATGCCGAGGAAGACACCGCTGATACGGCCGAAGAAAAGGAAGTATCCGAGTGCCGCGGCCAGCAACGCCGCTGCCGCCACCGACGCGACCAAGGCGAAGATGGTCAGCCCATAGGCATCGCCGAAATTGATCGAGATGACGCCATATGTGTAGCCGGCGACACCGAAGAAAGCCGTCTGGCCGAAACTCAACGTGCCGCCGTATCCCCAGATCAGGCTGAGGCCGAGCGCCATGAACGCCCAGTTGAAGAAGTAGACGTTGTTTCCGACATCGTAGCCGTCGGCAAACAGTGGATAGGCGCATGCCAGCGCGACGACCAGCGTGAAGGCGGACCAGAAGGGCTTGCCTTTGCCGAGCGTCTGGGGGCCCTGCAGAAGCCCGAGCGTTTTCATCAGGGAGTTTGTTCCTTGCATGGATCAGGTTCTCTCGCGAAGTATCCAGCCGGAAATACCGCGCGGCAGGATGCGAATAACGATGATGACGGCGACCAGAAGGCCGATCTGTCCGGCAAGCTGTCCCTGCCAGGATGTCAGACTGGCCTTTACCGCGCCGAGGACGAGGGCGGCTGGTGCCGTCCCTAGGAAGATGTCCGCACCGCCGACGACGACGGTGACGAAGGCTTCGACGACAAATGCCGAGCCCATTGTGGGTACAAGCGTCATGGTAGGGGCATAAAGTCCGCCCGCGAGCCCGGCGAGCGCCGCGCCCAGGCCGAATGTGAGGCTGTAGACGAGACCGGTGTTGACGCCGAGCGCTTGCGCAATATGCGGCACCTGGATGGTTGCACGGGCCAGCACGCCAAACCGTGTTTTGGTGAAGCCCACCCAGAGCAGGCCCAGCGTTCCCAGCGCCGCGACCATCAACACGACGCGATAGACCGAGTAGGAATAGGGGCCGACAGTGAAACTGCCGAAGGGTGTTCCCGTGCCAGGCATGGTCGAGCCGAGCAGGATCAACGTCCCCTGCGTGACGACCATCGACACGCCCCATGTCGCGACAATGGTGTCGAGCGGCCTGTCGTAGAGAGGGCGAATGATAATGCGCTCGATCACCATACCAGCGAACCCGGCGGCAAGGGCTCCCGCGAGGATGGCGATCGGCAGCGGCAGTCCGGCGCGAGCAGCCGCCGCACAGACATAGGCGCCGCACATGATGAACTCGCCATGGGCGAGATTGATGACGCCCATCATGCCGAAGATGATCGCCAGCCCGCAGGCCGAGAGCACGAGAAAGGCGAAGGCATCACCGGTCTGATAGAGAAAGCTGAAGATCGAAAAGAGAACGGTCATTGCGACGATTTCCTTGCACGTGGGCACCAGGCGGCACGCTCGGGGAGGGACGTGGCCGGGACGGTCCCCGGCCACACGATGTGCTAGTTGGCGGCTTTGGGCAGGTTCGACGGCGTATACTGCTCACTCGGATCGTTCTTCGTCAGGTCGCAACCCACTTCACCCAGCCAATAGGGCTTGATGTCGTTCCAAACCTTCGGGAAGCTGATCGAGTGATCTTCGTTGACCTTGGCCAGGTAGATCGAGTGCGACATGTGCTGGCTCTTCGGATCGAGGCATACCTTGCCTTCCGGCGCGTCGTAGCAGACGTCGCCCTGGGCGATCACCTTGCGCAGTTCTTCCTTGTCAGTCGAACCATTGGCGCGCTCGACCATCTGTTTGTAGAGATAGACCGCCAGGTAAGAGTTTTCCGCTTCCTGATTGATGTAAGGCTCGTCCGGGAACTTCTTGTGCCACCGTTCGACAAAGGCCTTGGACTGGGGATTGTCCACTTCCTCGACCCAGTTGACCGTCGCATACATGTTGGCGAGGCTCGGCGGCTTGAAGCGTTTGTGCTCGTAGCCCTGGCCGACATTGACGGAAGACGCCATCGGGAGGTTCACGTTCGCTGCCGCAGCCTGCTCATAATAGGACGCCTGTGCGGTGCCAACGAGGAGGGTGACGACGAAGTCGGGCTTGGCGGCCTGGATGTTCTGGATCGTCTGCGAGAACTGCGAGACGCCGAGTGGGATGAACTCCTCACCGACCATCTCGCCGCCACCGTCCTTGACGAGATTGCGGACCCACTCGGCCGAAATCTGGCCGAAATTGTAGTCTGCCGCAATCGTGTAGACCTTCTTGCCGTAGGTCTCCATCATGTAGGGCAGCAGCGTCGAGAACTGCTGCTCGGGAACGGCGCCGGTGACAATCATGTTGGCGTCGCAGACACCACCTTCATACTGGTTGTTGTAGAACGCCAACCCATCGAACTGGTTGACGATCGGCCGGTAGGCTTCGCGCGAGGCGGACGAAAAACCTGCAAAGACCGCGTCCACCTTGTCGCGCTGCAGCACGCGGCGCATGAACTCCTGATATCTGGTGTTGTCGGACTGGGTATCGTAGATCACCAGTTCCAGCGGCCGGCCGGCAATGCCGCCGGCCGCATTGATTTCCTCCGTCGCAAGCTGGATGCCGTGAACCTTTCCGATCGTCGCGGCAGCAAAGTCGCCGGACTGGTCCTCGAGCACGCCGAGCTTGATAGGGTCCTGCGCATTGGCGGCGGAGCAAAGCAAAATCAGGCCGAGCGCCGTCATGGCGCCGTTAAGCGTCTTCTTCATCTTGTTCTCCATGGAGGTTGTTTTTAACTAAGCGGCGACGGCCTGCTTCTCGTCAGGTTCCTTGTCGTCGCCCCTTTTCGTCGAGACTGCGTGCCGTGCTTCGTTGGACGACACCTTCACAATAGGCTTCCAGGCTGAGGCGTGCGCGCATGGCCTCCTTGCGGAGTAGAGCGAACGCTCCCTCATCGTCGAGGGAATGAGACTTCATCACCAAGGTTACTGCCTTGATGACATGCCGACGATACCGACGGCGATGTTCGAGTTCTTGAATCGACAGGCGCAGGCCTGACATGTTGTCGAATGTGTTGATGGCCAGGTAGAGGGCGGAAAAAATCGAGCCGCTATGCACCGGCTTCGACAAAAAAGCCGTCGCGCCGAACTGCATTAGCGCGCGAAGCCGGCTGGGTGCTTCGATCCCGACAAGACCGATAACGGGGATGTGCGGCGGTCCGCTGCCACCGCCAGCGCCGCCCTGACCCGTTTCGGGAAGAAAGTTGAGATCGCCATCAAGAAATAGCACATCGCATTGGGCGTCGGCTACGTCCAGAATAGGAGGCAAGCCGCCATCATCGGGCACGACCGACTCTATGGACATTCCGAGCCGTGCGGCCATCGCCGAGATCGTCTCGATCGCACGCCAATCCCGGCTCAGGATCAGCGCTCGCCGTTGGCGGAAATTCTGAACATAGCGGTTGGACCTCATGACACGATCCTAAAGGATGGGCGAAGCGGCGACGCTTCGAGAATGGATGTGGAATTGATCAGATAGGGATCGGGCGCAACCGGGTTTCCTGCATCATAGACGATGTCGAAATGGCGATCGGCGCGGGAGCGGCCGATCCGGGGCGTCAGGTAGGTATGAAACGTCTCGGGATCGATCACGACCTCACCCTGAGGCGCCCGCAGTCGCTGGTTTGCCGCACAGGTCTTGACGTCGTTCATCGTGTCCGTGCCGGCTGCGCGAAGCGATTGTGCCAACAGAATGGTCGCCACATAGGCTGCTTCGGCTTCGGCCGAAGGGCCGTGGTTATCGGGAAATGCGGTGTTGTAACGGCTGACGAATTCGCGGTTGGCGATGGTGTCTATCGACGCGAAGTACACGCTGGAGCTCAGGTGTCCGTCGACTGCGTCCGGCCCTATGCTGTCGAGTTCGGGTTCGGAAAGGTTGCAGCTGGCGATGGGGTAGCGTTGCGCCTGATCGATGCCGCGAGAGCGGCAGGCAGCGCGAAATGCGCGAAAGAACGCGTAAGCGGATTCGCCGATGAGAGAGTTGAAAATGATGTCCGGCTCTGCCGCGAAGATGGCTTCGACTATGCAATCGACATCCGTTTCCCCGACCGGAAGGTAGCGTTCCCCAACCACCGTACCATGACGTTGCGCCAATTCTTCGCGTAGAATGCGGTTGCTCTCCCACGCCCAGATATAGTTCGAGCCGATGCAGAACACGCGATGGCCTATGTGACGCGTGAAATAATCCACCAACGGCAACATGTGGTGATTGGGGGCTGCACCCGTGTAAATCACGTTCGAGGAGCTTTCGAAGCCCTCGTAATGCGTGGGGTACCAAAGAAGCGCATCCCGCTTTTCAAAAACCGGTATCACCTCCTTGCGGCTTGATGAGGTGTAGCAGCCGATGACGTTCCTAACGCCGCTCGAAATCATGGTCTCCACGGCGGGCGCGTAGGCGTTGAGGTCGCTGCCGGGATTATGTTCGATTGGGGAAAGTCGGACACCGAATTCCGGGTCGGCGTTGATCTGTCGGCAGGCGAGGCGCGCACCGTGCAACATCGATGCGCCAACGGTGCCGTACGACCCGGTTACCGAAAACAACAGACCGATTGGATATTCTCTCACCATGTTCCGGCAGCCAATATGGTTGTACGGACAGCGCTATGCTGCCGACGGCGACGTTGCCAGAAAAACGTAACAAATATCCATATGTGGCGATTTTTTAAGCAGCATCGCTCGTCGCCTGTTAATTAAGCTGACTTCTTGTTATCGGCTTGTCAAGCGGCGCCATTGATTTTTTTCTGGGAGTATCCAGCGGACATAATGCAGTGCGGGATCGGGCAGACCCCAAGCCTGTCGTTGCATCGCGGGACGGTTTGTGGCCGGCACTCACGTGATGATCTGCAAGCGCAATGCTGACGAGACTGACGAGACAAAGACGGTCGCAGCCGACCAAGTATGGTATTTCTACCCTGGGTGGCGTCCTTCTATGCCGCCATGGCGCTGAACCATCGGCATCTATACTGAAAGCCGAATCGCTTTCCGGCGGTATCGACATCGTCATTGTCAATGTCAGCGTCTTATCAATCGGCACCACAAGTACAGTTGGAAACGAGATCTCGCGGTCGATGGTATGAGAAAGGTGCGACTATGAACGCAAGATTGCCTTGTCTCGAGAAAAGCACATTCGGATCGATTGTTCGGGTGCTTCCATATCCGGCAGACAGGTCAATTTCGCGGCCTGTCTGCATGGTGCGTTCAAGGCAGTTATGGCAATCACCTCAAAAACTTAATCAATTTTTTTGCACATCACTTCATATCCCCGCTAACTGCCTGGCTGCGAAATGGCTGCGTCGTCAGTTTCCGCTCCCAATCGTCCCAAATACATATGACGCAGCCATTCGCGAAGATTGCGAGGAACTCGTTACTCTACGCTTGCCTGTTCTTCGTTTGGGCTGGTGCCGTCGTATTTCGAATCCGCAGTCGAGTCGGTAGTATTATGGAATTGGGAGCGCCGCCGGGATATGAAATGCGCTGAAGCATGATGCGCCCCGCCGCTCGTCCGAGATCCCGTTTTGGTTGATCGGCCGTGGTAATGCCCTCGAACCGGAGCGGATAATGGCCATCCGCCTGCATCTCGAAAGCGTCATCGAACTCAGTCACGGACAGATCTTCGGGAACCTTCAGGCCATGCTGCTGAAAATAGTCGATGATGCCCATGGCAACAAAGTCGTTTGCGGCAATGACGGCGGTCGGGAGGCTCTTGAGCGCCGAAAGCGTTCCGGCGGCGACGCGGCCTGATTCAAAACTGTAATTGCCGCGCAAAACCATCGATTCATCGACGGCGAGACCGCGGGCGGCCATTCCGCTGCGAAAGTTGGTTAGGCGCTCCTGTGCGGTAGAGGAGAGCGCGGGGCCCGCAACATAGGCAATGCGTTCGTGACCCAACTCGCAAAGATGGTCGAGCAGTAACCGGATGCTCTGGGCGTTGTCCGGCCCGACGTAATCCATGACGGGCGCCTGTGGCCTCCGGTTGATGAACACGCATGGCGGTCCATGCTCAAGCAACTTGATGAAATCGTCCGTCAGCGTCTGCGAGATTCTTCCGTCATGGATTGGCGCGCCGAACTTTCGCCGCGCGGTCGAGCGGGCGCGGTCGAGACCCACGAGTATTCGGAATCCGCTTTTGTGGCGCGCTTCCGCGTCGCCGGCATGGGCCTGAGCTTCCTGCCGTCGGAACCGCGCTGACCATGCTGGCGCGCGCCGTGACCCTAGCGACCGGATCCAGCCTCGGCACGGCCGCGTTGCGTCTCATGTGCGCCGACCAAAGTCGTATCGCCACAGAGACCTCATCATTTCGGTCTCACCGCAAGGATCCGACGCGACACTGATCGTGCAACGGCGCGGGGTTATCGAAAGCGGTGAGGTGGCAGCGCTCAGTATATGTGGTGGTGATGAGCACCAAAGGTCCGGCGGCATGTGTCGATCTCATGGAGCCGGCCGTTTTGCCCCTGTCATTCATGTTGCCCTCACCGTCCTGCCGACGAAGATTTTCCCCATCGAAGGGAAAGAACCGGATTCAGTCTTGGTGGTCCGTGTCTCCTCCCCGCAGGAGAGGCTGAATCTCTACAGTGTAAACAGTAAACGCTTTCGATGAGGGTGAAATGGAGGGTGGCGATCGAACTTTTTTACGCCCTTCCGATCCCCTGAGGGGCAGGCGGTTGCGGCATGTGGCAAGCCATCGGGGGAGGGCATACAGCTTGCCTGTTCCTTGACGGTGGCGTCTTCGGTTGCGACAAAGCCGTTATGCAGGAAGAGATTGCGATCGATCCCGAGTACCTCAAAAGCCGGCTCAAAGCGCTGCTCGATATCCCCAGCCCCACGGGTTTCACGGACGAGGCGGTGCGCTATACCGCGCGCGAACTGGAAAGCCTGGGGCTGGAAATTGTCCTAACCCGCCGCGGCGCGATCCGTGCTCGCCGCTCCGGCGCCGCCGCCCGTCCGGCCCGCGCCATCGTCTCTCATCTCGATACGCTCGGAGCGCAGGTTAAGTACCTCAAAGACAACGGCAGGCTCGAACTCGTCTCCATCGGCCATTGGTCTGCGCGCTTCGCCGAAGGTGCCCGCGTCTCTATCTTCTCGGGCAAAGGCGTCTATCGCGGCACGATCCTGCCGCTAAAGGCCTCCGGCCATACGTTCAACGACGAGGTCGACAGTCAGCCGACCGGATGGCCCCATGTCGAGCTGCGCGTCGATGCGCTGGCGCGTAACCGGCATGACCTCGGCCAACTCGGCATCGATGTCGGCGATATCGTTGCGGTCGATCCGCAGCCTGAATTCCTCGATAACGGCTTTATCGTATCACGTCATCTTGACGACAAAGCGGGTGTGGCGATCATGCTCGCCGCACTTGAGGCCATGAAGCGGGCGAAGATCGAAACGCCCGTCGACACCTACTGGCTCTTCACGATCGGGGAAGAAGTCGGCGTCGGCGCCTCTGCTGCACTGGTGCCGGAAGTTGCCTCGCTCGTCGCCATCGACAACGGTACAACCGCGCCCGGCCAGAATTCGCAGGAATTCGGTGTGACCCTTGCGATGGCCGACCAGACCGGCCCCTTCGACTACCACCTCTCCAAAAAGCTATACGATCTGTGCGGCGAACACGGCCTGACGGTGCAGAAGGACGTTTTCCGCTACTACCGCTCTGATGCGGCCTCGGCGGTCGAAGCCGGTCACGACGTCCGCACGGCACTGCTGACCTTTGGCGTCGACGCCTCGCATGGCTACGAGCGCATCCACCTCCACGCACTGATCTCACTTGCCCGTCTGACGATCCACTATGTCGCCAGCGACGTGCAGATCGAGCGCGATGCCGAGGAGGTTTCCGGCCTGCGCGGCTTTACCCACCAGAAAGTGCAGGATGCCGAGCAGTGCCTTACCGTCGACGAACCGGACGCGCCCTGACGGGCGCGTTCTGACCTGCCGTCACATGGAACTTCGGCCCATCTCGCGCATTCTGTTCCCATAGCCGTCGGGGCCGTGGATTTCTTCACGGCCCCGACGGCATATGATGTACCAACAATGGAGGTTTCGACCCAGTTCATGTGTGGAATTTGTGGAGAAGTCAGGTTCGACGGCGGTTCGCCGTCGGTTTCGGCAGTCTCGGTGATGGCAGACGTTCTCGCCCCTCGGGGGCCCGATGCATCGGGGATCGTGGTGCGTGGAAATGTCGGATTGGGACATCGGAGATTACGCATCCTCGACCTCTCCGACAAGTCGCAGCAGCCGATGGTCGATCCGGATCTTGGCCTATCCCTCGTCTTCAACGGCTGCATCTACAATTTCCGTGAACTGCGGTCTGAGCTGGAGAAAAAGGGTTATCGGTTTTTCTCCGAGGGTGACACGGAAGTCATCCTGAAAGCATGGCATGCCTGGAGAGAGGATTGCGTGTCCCGCTTCCATGGCATGTTTGCATTCGTGATCCATGAGCGTGACAGCGGTCGCATCGTCATGGCGCGTGACAGGTTCGGCATCAAGCCGCTTTATCTGGCGCAGGCCAACGGCACGCTGCGCTTTGCATCCTCGCTGCCGTCCATCATCAAGGCCGGCGGGGTAGATACCTCGATCGATGTGGAGGCGCTTCACACCTTTATGACGTTCCACGCGGTCGTGCCGCCGCCGCGCACCATTCTTGCAGGTGTGCGGAAGTTGCCGCCTGCGACCATTCGAACTTATGATCGGGACGGTTCTTTCGAAGATCGTCGTTACTGGGATCCGCCCTATCGCCGGCTTGCCGGCGACGGGGCGATCACCCGCGCCGAATGGCAGGACGAATTGCTCGCCTCGCTGCGTACCGCCGTCAAACGCCGCATGATTGCCGACGTTCCCGTAGGGGTGCTGCTCTCGGGCGGTGTTGATTCCAGCCTGATCGTCGGGCTTCTGGCGGAAGCAGGACAGCAAGGTCTGATGAGCTTTTCCGTGGGCTTCGAAGAGGCAAATGGTGAAAAGGGCGATGAATTCATCTATTCCGACCTCATTGCCCGACATTTCGGGACGGACCATCATAAGATCTTCGTGCCATCTGCAGATCTGATGGACGCCTTGCCCGGTACCATCGCGGCTATGTCCGAGCCGATGGTTTCCTATGACAATGTCGGATTCTACCTGCTGTCCAAGGAGGTCTCGAAGCACATCAAGGTCGTACAGTCCGGCCAGGGTGCCGATGAGGTCTTCGGCGGCTATCACTGGTATCCCCCGCTGCTCGCCACCAGTGATGTGGTGTCTGATTATGGCCGGGGCTTCCGCGACCGCTCGCATGCGGTGCTGGCCACGCAGCTTTGCAAAAGCTGGTTGGCGGACCGCGATATCAGCGGAGACCTTCTGAACGAGCATCTCTTGCGGCCGGGTGCCGAAACGGCTGTCGACCAGGCGTTGCGCCTCGACAGCAACGTGATGTTGGTGGATGACCCCGTAAAGCGCGTCGATAACATGACCATGGCCTGGGGCCTGGAGGCGCGCGTGCCGTTCCTCGATCATGAACTCGTCGAACTGGCCGCGCGCATTCCGCCTGAGGAAAAACTGCGCGATGGCGGCAAGGGCATCCTGAAGGACGTCGCTCGCAAGGTCGTGCCGAGCGAGGTCATCGACCGCAAAAAGGGCTACTTCCCTGTCCCACAGCTCAAATACATTGCCGGGCCATACCTGGACATGATCCGTGATGCGCTGCATGCGCAGAAAGCCCGCGAACGCGGCCTCTTTCGCAAGGATTATCTCGAGCGCCTTCTCGACAAGCCCGCAGACCACATCACGCCGTTGCGTGGCTCGGAACTCTGGCAGGTCGGGCTTCTGGAAATGTGGCTCCAAGCCCAGGAGGTGTAACGTGAAGGAAGCCAGAGGAAAGACCGCGCCGCGCCATCGCAGCAAGGGTACTCGTGCTGTGACCCATCGCCTCAAGCAACTAAGCACCCGGGCATATCCCGGGCGTCAGGTTGGCCGACCAGATGCCGCGGACGAGCAGAAGAAGGATGTCGCGCTGGATTGCGGCTGGGGGCGGCTACTCTTCGCTCCGACCTTCGCGGACGACGAGACGCTTCTGGGGAAGATGCGCGAGGAAGCGCCGTCGAGCCGTGACATCGCGTTCTACGTGCGTGATCCCCATGTGCTTTTGTCGCGTGCCCCACAGGAGGTGTTTCTAGACCCCTCCCACACCTTCCGGCTTAATCTCTCGACGTATAGGGCAAAAGCGCGCCGCATGCGTGGCGTGACCATCCGACGTCTGGCAAACGAGGCCGATGCGGAAGGCATCAATCGCGTCTACGCCGCGTGCGGAATGGTGCAGATTCGATCCGATTTCTTCTCCTCCGACCGCGATAACCGCCCGGTGACCTACTTCGTCGCACAAGACGATGCCACCGGCGAGATCGTCGGCACGGTCACTGGCATCGATCACCAGCGGCTGTTCGACGATCCAGAGCGAGGTGCTTCGCTCTGGTGCCTTGCTGTACACCCGCAGGCCCGACAGCCGGGGATCGGCGAACGGCTCGTCTGCAAGCTGGCTGAACATTTTCAGGCTCGGGGCCTTTCTTTCGTCGACCTTTCGGTGATGCACGACAATGCGCAGGCCATCAAACTCTACGAGAAGCTGAACTTCCACCGCGTGCCGCTCTTCACCATGAAGCGAAAGAACGCGATCAATGAGAAGTTTTTCGCGACGCCGCATCAGTCCTATGACGCGCTCAATTCCTACGCGAGGCTGATCGTTGACGAGGCGACGCGGCGTGGCGTGCATGTTGATATCACCGATGCTGAGGGCGGCTTCTTTCGCCTGTCCCACGGTGGGCGCACGGTCCATTGCCGCGAGAGCCTTTCGGAACTGACGTCGGGTGTCGCCATGTCGATCTGCGACGACAAGGCCATCGCGCGTCGTGTCGTTGCCTCCGCGGGGATCAAAGTTCCGGAGCAGATTGAGGTGGACGGCGATCGAGCGCGCCTGGAAGCCTTTCTTGCCGATCACGGCAAGGTGGTCGTCAAGCCAGCGCGGGGCGAGCAGGGGCAGGGTATTTCCGTCGGCGTCACCACAGTGGAGGCGCTCGATGCGGCCATTTCCATGGCCCGACAAGTCTGCAACAGGGTTCTGGTCGAAGCCTGTTTCGAGGGCGAGGACCTGCGGCTCGTGATTATCGATTTTGAGTTGGTTGCGGCTGCGGTGCGGCGGCCACCCCGCATTGTCGGCGATGGCCGCAGCAGGATTTCGGCGCTCATCGAGGTGCAGTCGCGCCGTCGGCAGGCTGTGACAGGTGGCGAGAGCCGCATACCGATTGATGCGGAAACGGAGCGTTGCCTTTCCGAGCAGGGTCTGGATTTGAATACTGTGCCTGAAGAGGGACGGGAGATAACGGTTCGCAAGGCGGCGAACCTGCACATGGGCGGCTCGATCCACGATGTTACTGAGACGGTGCACCCCGATCTGGTCGCCGCCGCCTGCGGGGCTGCGCGGGCGATTGACATACCGGTCGTTGGCATCGATTTCATGGTCCGCGATCCTTCGCAGCCGGATTATGTGTTCATCGAGGCCAATGAACGCCCGGGTCTGGCTAATCACGAACCTCAACCGACCGCGGCACGTTTCATCGACCTGCTGTTCCCCGGTACTCGCGCGACGGCCTAAATCCTGGTTTCCAGCCTTCTGGAGACTTGCATTGCGCACACGGGCTCTTCTTGCCGTTCAGCGCCATATGACTTTGTTCGCCATGAAAAGCGCTTCGTTTACCGGACCGTAGACGAAGCCAATGAGTCTTCCCGGATTTCCTCTTGGGCGTGACATCCGCGACAACAACGAACAAAATGAGCGTGCAGCCTGTCCGGTCCATGTGCGGATCTGCCTTGCTATGGCACACAGGCTGCGATTAGGCTCAGGCTCTCGGTAACGAGGCTGTCCAAGTCAAGCGATTTTGGACTAGCACAATCGCCCGCCTGCATGCGGACGATGTGGGCTCTGATACTGAATAGTGCGGTGTGTGGTTGGAGCCGCAGCCTTCTTGTAAGTTCGCCCGGGTGCATGCCTCTGTCCGTGCTCAGCGCGCGAGGTGCCACGTGACGCTCACGCGCGACCAACGTTATAGCGACAACAAGACCAGCATTTCGAAGAGCCCTTTAAATTCCGCTCTCGGGACCTGCTTCCATCATGACGAGATACGTTTACAGCGGTTCTTCGTTTGACCCGCTAAGCAGCAATCTCAGGCGGTTTGCTGCGCCGCGCAGGTGATCTTCCGCTGCAAGGCGCGCCTCCTGCGGATCGGTCTTCGCGATGGCATTGTAGATTGCAACGTGCTCGGATTGGACCTGCTCAAGCAGTGCGTTGCGCAACGTGCTCGCACGTGCCTTGCGTATGAAATTGCGGACGTGCGACTCAAGAAAGTCTGACATTTCCCGGAAATGCGGATTTCCACAGGCATCAACGATCTCTCGGTGAAACGCTAGATCCTCCTCTACGCCGGCCTCTCCGTTGTCGAATGCCGACTGGATAGCTTTGAGCCGGCGTTCGATTTCTTGAAGCTGTTTTTCGGAACGCCGCTCTGCCGCCAGCGCCGTCGCGGCGGACTCGACTGCCATCAGCAGTTCGATGACATTCTGCACATCGAGCGCGTCAGTGAGATCGACGCCCGCCAGCCGGAAGGCAACCTCTTTCGTCTCTATCACGAAGGCGCCAAGCCCCTGACGGGTTGCAACCAGACCATCTCGCTTCAGTGAGCCTATCGCCTCGCGTATGATCGGCCGGCTCACGCCGTATTTTTCAGAAAGAACACGCTCCGTGGGAAGCTTGTCGCCCTTGGCATAGGTTCCTGACGTGATGTCGGCACGGATACGGCCGGCGACCGAATCCGCAAGCGAAGGGCCGCGTTTTACCCTGTCATCTAGCACCATGCGAGTCCTCCGAGCGTTCCGTTTCCTGTCTCTACTATCCGGAGCGGTTTTAGCAGGCTTCGCCGGCCGCAACTGCTCCAATGCATCTTTTTCCGCAAGAATAGCAGAATCCACTTGTCAGGCAACCAAGTAATATGGTTCATTGTCCACAAGAGGAGGGTGGCCGCCGGTCACCACGACGGGTTCCGGTTCATCGAAGCGGGCAGGGTGCCGGGCGTTGGCCCCACACCGCCGCCGACGCATGCCCGGGTGACAGGCAAATCGTCGTCCAGCAACAAGCGCGGGGCCTCTCGGGTCGAAATCCGAAGCAATAGGGAGGAAAACATGAGTTTCTTTGATGACACCGTACGGTTGCGAAGACTTGCACAAGAGGCCACCGAATATGCGCAGTTCAGTCGCCGTAGCCTTTTAAAGGGTGCGGCTGGCGTCATCGGCGGCGCCGCCTTTGCCAATTCTGCGGTAATGGCAAGTGCGGAGGAGATCACGCCTCCCGCGCCGGGCAAGAAGGTGCGTATCGGCGTTCCGCTAACCTACGGGCCATTCAATCAGCCTTGGCGCCGTGGCTGCTGGCAAATAGTCAAGGCGGTGCTCGATGCGGGTGGCGAAGTCGTCACCGTTCGTGGCGAACCGACCAAAGCGAGCGAGCAGGCCGCTGCCCGCGCACTGCTTGATCACGGCATCGACGCCCTCGTCATGGGCATTTATTCCCAGGAATCCGAGACGGCCTATATTGCCGACGAAGCCCACAAGCGCGGCATCAAGACGGTTGGCTTCACGATCCCAGTGAAGGATTCGCCTGCCGTCATGGACGACGTTTGGGGCACCGCCACCACGCTCGGATATTTCGTTCAGAACTACTGCAAGCGTCAGGGCACCTTCGCTCAGACCGCAGAACAGCGCGGCTATTTCACGCCGTTCGACATGGAAGTCGACATGTTTGAGCTAATGTGCCGCTACGAGCCTCGAATGAAGGTTCTGCCCTTCATCGATGGCGGGCAGGGCACGACGGATGAAATCTCCGTGGGTCGCAAGAACATGCTGTCCCTGCTGCAGGCAAATCCTGAACCCGGCTCTCTCGCCGGCTTCATATCGTGGTGGTGGCCCTTTACGCTCGGAGCGGGGCAAGCGCTCAAGCAGATGAACCGCGATGACGTTCCGCTGTTCAACCACTACCTGTCGACACAGTTTCTCGAAGCCTGGGCTGCCAAGCAGGTTCCGGTGGTTTTCAGCTGCGATTCGCCGTTCCCGGAAATCGGCCGAAAGACCGGCGAACTCGCAGTTAAACTTGCCCGTGGCGAGGATGTCCCAAACATCGTCTACCGCATTCCGGTCATCACCAAGACACCGGATCAGGCGGCAGAGGCCCTTACCGAACTCAAAAGCATGGACGAGCAGGCGATCGCCCTGCTCAAACAGTTCGGCGGCTAAGGCCAGCCTGGCATGCGGCGGGCATAATCTTCCCGCCCGCCGCATGCGTCTGCCACCGCAAGACACACGGGTAAGCGGTTTAGGCCAAGGCCGACACTTGCCTTCTATCGATCAAGAACGACTGGAACAGAGCAGTGACGCAAGCTGAGCAGAAAAGCCTCACGCAGGTGAAGACGATGCAAAAATCTATGGCAAAGACACAACCCGCGGGACGAACAGAATCCGTTGCCATGCGGTTTCTGCGGCGCTGGGGAACGATCATCGTGCTCGTGCTGGCAGCCGTCGGCTTTTCCATCGCTTCGCCTTATTTCGCGACCGCCTCGAACCTCAACAACATCCTATTCTCGATGATTGTCAGCGCACTGGTATCGCTCGGCCTGACATGGGTTGTCATTTCCGGCAGCTTCGATCTGTCGATCGGGCTGACGGTGACCACGTCCTCGATCCTTGTCGCTTTCCTGATTCCGACCCTTGGGCCGTGGGCTGCCATAGCCGTCGCGCTCGTTGCTGCCTGCATGATCGGCGCGGTCAACGGCATACTCGTCACCTATGGCCGCCTGTCCGGCATCGTGGTGACACTGGGGGTGATGTTTGTTCTTTCGGGTATCAACATTTTCATTACCGGCGGCTACCAGGTGCCGGTCGGGTATGACGAGACGGCCTTCCTCTATCTGGGTCAGGGCAAGCTCGGCATAATCGGTGTTCCGGTGCTCATCCTGCTTGCCGTGTTCCTCGTTGCCTTGATCGCGGCCACCCGCACGCGCATCGGCCACTATATCGCCGCCGTCGGCGACAATCCGATGGCGGCCTTCTATTCCGGCATCAACGTCTATCGCTGGGTCATTCTCGCGTTCGTACTGTCTGCTCTTATGTCAGGCATTGCAGGGGTGATTGTGACTTCAATATCCTCTTCAGCGCAGCCTGTCGGTGGGGAAGGCTATCTGCTGGAGGCATTCGCTGCCGTGTTCCTCGGCGCAACCGTCCTTGGCAAGGGCAAGCCGCACCTGTTGGGCACGCTCGTCGGCGTCTTCTTCCTCTATATGGTGGATTCCGGCATGAACATGGTCGGCTTCCCGTTTGCCGCGCGTCACATCTTCCAGGGGCTGGTTCTCATCATCGCGGTCGGCGCCAATGCGCTTCTCAACCGCGAAGAAGTCCATCTCAAGTTCATCTGAGGTGAAGCGATGACTGGAACAGCACTCATCGAACTGAAAAATCTCGAGAAGGAATTCGCTGGCACCAAGGCGCTGAAGGGTGTGAGCCTCAGCTTCCTGGCCGGCGAGGTCCACGGCCTGCTCGGCGAAAACGGCGCAGGCAAGTCAACCTTGATCAAGATACTCACCGGCGTCTATTCACCCAGCGCCGGCGAGATTTTCCTCGAAGGCACGCCTGTGCGGGTCTCAAACCCGCCAGAGGCACACCGTCTGGGCCTTGGCGCCGTCTATCAGGACGCCGAACTCGTCTCCAGCTTTACCGTCGGGCAGAACATACTGCTTGGAAACGAACCGGGGTGGTTGCGCATCAGTGACCGGGCGATCCACGAAGAGGCGACCGCGATCCTGGCCGAAATGGGCATCGAGCTCGATGCAAGCCGCATTGCGGGCACACTGTCGGCCGCCGAGATGCAGCTTGTTACGCTGGCGACGCTCTTCCATCGGCGATACAAGCTGATCGTGCTGGATGAGCCGACGGCCCGTCTTTCCGCCGCGGAATCGGAAGTGCTCTTCCGGATCATCGAGCGCTTCAAGAAACAGGGTATCGCCATCGTTTATATCTCCCATCGCCTTAAGGAGGTGCAGGAAATCTGCGATCGTGCAACCATCCTGCGCGGAGGGCTTGTCTCAGGTACACTCAACCGCGGCGAAGTCACCGAAGATCGGGTGACCGAGCTTATGGTTGACCGCAATCGCGCAGAGCTATCGACCTACAATGATGGCAGCCGGGTTCGCTTAGATGTTCTTCTAGAGGCGACTAACTTGGCGACGACCAACCTGTCGCCGCTGTCCTTCACTATCCGGGCGGGCGAAGTTCTGGGCATCACGGGGCCGGTCGGGGGCGGCATGGAGGATGTTGCGCGTGCACTCGGCGGCGTCGTCCGTCACACGGGCACGGTGAACCTGCGCGGAAAGGCCATCGACGTCAGCACACCCATCGCCGCGCGGCGTTCTGGCGTGGCGCTCATTCCCGAGGACCGCCGCAAGCAAGCGCTCTTTCCGGCGCTTTCCGTTGCCGAGAACATCTGCCTTCCGGTGCTGAATAGGCTGGAACGGTTCTTCACCGTCCGCCCCGGTGCTATGAAGGAATATGCCGACGACGTAATGGACCAGCTA
The DNA here is from genome assembly GCF_022601905.1 of Shinella sedimenti. Taxonomy (NCBI): domain Bacteria; kingdom Pseudomonadati; phylum Pseudomonadota; class Alphaproteobacteria; order Hyphomicrobiales; family Rhizobiaceae; genus Shinella; species Shinella sedimenti. Next base: position 129,589 of record NZ_JAKVIN010000007.1, on the reverse strand, counting down.
GCGGTGCGGCCGCGCAACGCCGCCATCCAGGTCCGCTTCTTTTCCGGCGGCAACCAACAGAAGGTGGTCATCGGCAAATGGATGAGCGCCGGTGCATCGCTCTACATCATCGCTGAGCCGACGAACGGCGTTGATGTCGGTGCTATCAAGGAGATCTACGACATCATCCTGCAGCTTTCACAGCAAGGCGCGGCGGTGTTGCTTGTGTCGTCTTCATTGCGCGAGATGCTGGCACTGGCCGATCGCGTGATGGTCATTCACGACGGTAACCGGGTCGCGGAAGCCCCAAAGACCAATTGGACCTACGATGAGCTTCTCGCCGTCACCCTGAGCGGCAAATCGAAAACCGCGGCGTAAGCTGCATCAGATCCACGATAGGAGGAGACCCCATGAGCACAGATATCAGGCTCTACATGTTCCAAACCGGCCAGATCCGGCAAAAGGAAGTCGACATTAAGCTTGGCTATAGCCAGGACACGTTCTTCACGCCGATACCCTGGTACCTGATCGTGCACCCTAAGGGTAATATTGTCATCGATGGCGGTACAGCCGTCGAGGCAGCCCACGATCCAGAAGGCTGGTGGGGCGAGACGACCAAGAAGTACTACCCGATCATGGATCCGATGGAGGGCTGCGTGAACCAGCTCGCCAAGATCGGCATGAAGCCTGCCGACATCAAGTTCGTGCTTCACTCACATCTGCATCTCGATCATTCTGGCGCCTGCGGCAATTTCCCTAAAGCACGCCATCTGGTCCAGCGCCGCGAAATCGACTGGGCTTTCTCCGCCGACTGGTTCATGCAGGGTGGCTACATCAAGAAAGACCTGACCAAGGACGGCATCACCTGGGACGTGATGGAGGACGAAGACCAGTATGACGTGTTTGGCGACGGCAGCGTCCAGACGTTCATGTCACCGGGGCATACGCCCGGTCACCAGTCAATCATGGTGCGGTTGCCGAACACCGGTCCGATCCTGCTCGCGATCGATGCGGCCTACACGATGGACCATTGGAACGAAAAGTGCCTTCCCGGTGCACTGACCTCGGCACGTGAGGCAGCAGCGTCTGTTCGCAGGCTGCGCCGTATTGTGGAGAAGGAAAACGCGATTGTCGTGCCTGGCCATGACATGGAAACCTGGCAGGCCTTCAAGAAAGCGCCCGTGGAATATTATGACTGATCTTCGAAAGCTTGATGCCGTCGGCGGATATCCGCTGGCGGCTGACGTCGCCGTGGCGTACCGGCACTAGGCGGAGCCCCGACATTTCTATTCGACCTAAACATAACCCACGATGGCCGCCGCAAGGCTTCCGTCCTAGAGCTCCTGTTTTCAAATGCATGACATAATTCTCGATGAGATACAGCAGAGGTGGAACGCTGCGGCAGCGACCTGGGATAGCAAGGCGCTCGCCAGGATCTATACGGGCGACGCCGTTTTTTTCGGCTTGTTGCCAAGGCTCTATGTCGGCCGCTCGGAGGTCGAGGAGTATTTCGATAGTTACCGGAACACGCTCCGGGGCGTCACACTTTCTCTCGTTGATCAGAATATCCGTGCCTTTGGCGTGGGTGCGTTGATCGCGCAGGGGTTCGGCAACATCATTAATCGCCATCTGGACGGTACGATCGTGCACAACCGAGTACGCTCTTCGTTTGTCGTCGTGAATACGAAGGGGGAATGGCAAATAGCGCTGCATCATTTTTCGACTTTGACGTCGTCTGCAAGTGGAGCATCTTGACTCGATATGCGCGCGCTTGAGCAATGAAGTGGGTGGAAGAACCTGTCCTCCAAAAACGTCGCGAGTGGAGCCAGATCTTAGATCTCTTGCGGCGACACGCTGAAGATCAAGAATGAAATTGACGATAAATACTATCTAGTCGTACGTCTGGGCCATAGGTTCATATCGCTTCAAGATCAAATCCATTCAGATGGGCCTGACACCACTTCGTTAGGAAAGACCGTACCAGGCGCCGCGGCCGGCACCGTGCAGGACGAGGTGCCCTTGATCCACGAGCGCCCTGAGATGATCCTTAATGGTGTGACGGCTTGCAGCGGTGATCCGTGCAGCCTCCGCGACCGTAATCCGCCCGTGCTCGCGGGCCAACTCAAGCAATGTCACGGACAATTCCGGCATGTCGGCGAGGATAATTCGTTCGCGCTCCATTTTTTTCTCAAGTTGCGTCTTCTGCCGATGCAGCGCTCTCAGAAAGTACTCGATCCAGGGATTCCAGTCTGGCTCGGCGGTGCGGATCGTTCCCTGCGTGCGCCGAAGCGAGATGTAATAGCTCTCCTTGCTTTGCTCGATTATGCTCTCGAGGGAGCTGTAGGGCACGTAAGCGTAGCCGGCCCGCAGGAGCAACAAGGTCGTCAGAATACGTGATAGGCGGCCATTACCATCCTGGAATGGATGGATTTCCAGGAAAACAACAACGAAAATCGCGACGACCAAAAGTGGATGGAGCCGCTTTTCTCGCTCTTGTTCATCCAACCAGGTGATCAGCTCTTCCATTCGACGCTGCGTATCGAACGGCGATGCCGTTTCGAAAACTACGCCAAGGCTCCGGCCCTGTTCGTTGAACGCTTCCACGTTGTTGGAGAGGGTTTTGTACGCGCCGCGATGCCGCTCGTCCTTTGTCGAATGCGTAAGAAGGTCGCGGTGGAGCTGACGGATATGATTCTCGGTGAGCGACATAGCTTCGTAAGCACTGAAGATGGTCTCCATCACCTGCGCATAGCCGGCAACCTCTTGCTCATCGCGTGTCGTAAACGACCCAAGGCGGATGTTTGCCAGAAGCTTTTCGACCTCTCGGTCTGTGAGGCGTGCCCCTTCGATACGTGTAGAGGAACCGACGCTTTCGATCGTGGCCACACGCCGGAGGCTGGACAGCCGCTCAGGCGCGATCCGGCCGATCGCACGCCAAGCACCCTTGAACTCGTCGATTTCGGCGATGAGCGACAGGACTTCGGGCGTGATCCGGACGGTCGCCGTATTTAACAATTCCATTTACGCATCCATTTCCACCCAATTCCCAAAACGCTGGCATGCACTATTTATTCATCCATTTCCATCCAATTTCCATCGGAAGCTGTCTGATATGTCACCAGATGAATTGCAGATCGGTCCTCCTATGTCATGGTCAAGGTACTGGCCACCGAGCACGAGGATTTCCAAGTCTCTGACATCTCTAGGAACTCGCGTGAGATCAGCGCGGAAGAACAGCGGGTCGTAGGTTCGATCCCATTCAAGAGCTTAAGTTCCACTCGTGTCCGAAGTCCAATCTTCGTGCGCTGCCCAGTTGGAAACAAGAGTACGTGGAACGCTTCGATTGCAAGGATAACAGCTAAGACGAGAAGCTGTACGGGGCCATGTTGCTCAAAGAAATGGTGGAGGAATCGGGCGTCGAGGTGCTGCTGCGCGCCAACGTGGTCCAGACAGTGATGAAGGATGGCGCAGTGCGCGGGCTTCTCATCCGCACCAAGTCCGGCGAGAGCCTGGTCCTGGCCAAGGCGTTCGTGGATGCATCCGGTGACGGCGACGTTGCGGCATTGGCGGGCGCGCAGTTCATGCTGGGGCGTGAAGGTGATGGGCTGACCCAGCCCATCACCTCCTACTTCCGCGTACTCAACGTCAATGTTCCGGCGCTCATCGCCGATTGCGAGGCGAACCGGGCGGACATGTGGGAGGTCGTCTATCCGAAGGAAGCCGGCAATCGCAACGAAGACTATGCCATGGCCGTGCTTCTGACTGGCTTCCAGCAGCGCATCAAGGACAAGGTTGCCGAAGGCTTCGACGGGATCATCCCGAAAGATCACATCACCATGAAGACGGGGCTCATCCCCGGCGAAATCAGCGTCAACGTAACGCGTTATCAGGGCAATGGCCTCGACGACCGCGACCTGAGCCGTGCAGAGATCGAGATCCGCAAGCAGGCCTATTGCGCGTTTGACTTCCTGCAGCGCTATGTCGGCGGCTTCGAGGATGCGATCTTCCTGGAAGTCGCGCCCAAGCTTGGCGTGCGTGAGACCCGCCGCGTGACCGGTCATTACATCCTGACGGAGGCCGACGTGCGAGGCAACGGTCGCTTCGACGACGCCATCGGTCTTTGCAATTCGCCCGTCGACGTGCACGAGCCGGGCGGCAGCCGCGCCATCATGGACCATGTCGGCATCGGTTACGGTATTCATTGGCGCACACTGGTTCCGCTCGATGTGGACAATATCCTCGTTGCCGGACGGTGCATCTCCGTCGATGCCATCGCCTTCGGTTCCACCCGCAACGTGCCGGCCTGCACCATGACGGGTGAAGCGACAGCAATTGCGGCAGCCTTGGCGGCGAAGCGCAACGTTCCGACATCCGCGATTACCGCATCGGAAGTGCAGGCTCGGCTGAAGGCGCTTGGCGTCTGGCTTGGAACCCCCGATGAGGACGTTCCAGATGTTCTCAAGTAGGCGGGCTGACGAGAGGGGAGATGGTGTGCGCTCAGCCCAACTCCACTGCACTTGGCCATCTGCCGAAGGCCGTCTAAGGACCACTGTGCAATCAGGAAGAGCGGACACGGTGGCGTCGGACTCGTCGTTCTCAAGAGCACGGCGTTTGGCCAGAAAGGCAACATGTCACCGCCGTTACGTCAATGACCATGATCCGGCGGCCGTGCCGGCCTGTCGGGCGATTGGTAACGCGGTTCATGTTCCTGGTTCAAAGTTGTTCGGCCAACCTCCCACGGCGGTCATGCCTGTGATTGAAACGCCGCCCATACTCGCTATTCGCCGACCCGGACGCCAAGCAACGCCAAGGCACTGTTTGAAAACGGCAATGACGCGCCCCCACAGTCCGAACGACGAAGCTCCCCGGTCGCTATCGATGCGCTACCCGTGGAGCGCGCCACTTGGTCCTCTGACGCCTGCCTTTCGTCAAAGCCTCGGCGTCAATGCGCGGGCTGATGCTATTATGTTGCAACAAGCAGACGCGGTCAGATCCGAGCATCTAGGCGTAAACGCGATCGCTGGTTCCTGCTTTCATGACATAGCCAGGCGTGGCATGGCCAAGCAAGGCCGGAAGCTCGCATGAAAGTCCGATCAACGCTGAAAGATCCACGCCTGTATCTATCCCGCAAGCGTGGAACATATGAACCAGATCCTCGGTGCAGACATTTCCCGTCGCACCGGGGGCATAGGGGCAACCGCCGATACCGCCAAGTGCGGAGTCGAAGCTTCGGATGCCGGCATCATAAGCCGCAAGTGCGTTAGCGAGCCCCATGTCGCGCGTGTTGTGCAGGTGGAGCGTCAGCGGCAGGTCCGGGTGATGCCGGAAAATTGTCGTCGTGAGTTCACCGACCTGACGGGGGTTGGCGACGCCGATCGTATCTGCGATCGTAATGCCTTCGATGCCCATTTCGCGATAGATATCGATGGCCCATAGCACCCGCTCCACCGATTGGCGACCCTCGAACGGGCAGCCAAACGTCGTAGCGAGCGTGCCGTTCACGAAGAAGCCGCTGCCCGCGATCACTGTCATGATTTCCTTGAACTGGGCAAGCGACTGGTCGCATGTCATCCGCATGTTGGCGAGATTGTGCCGTTCTCCGATGGACATGACGAGGTTCACCTCGTCCACGACACTTTCCAGCGCACGCTCCGCGCCGCGCACATTGGGCACGAGTGCCGTGTAACGCACGCCCGGCACGCGCGTTATGCCCTGGAGTACGTCGGCCGCGTCGCGCAGGTTCGGAATCGCTTTCGGCGACACGAAAGATGAAACCTCGAGACGCCTGACACCCGTGCGCGAAAGGCCGTCAGCAAGTCGGATCTTCTCCTCGGTCGCAACGAAATCTGGCTCGTTCTGGAGGCCATCCCGCAGAACGACCTCATTGATCTCTACGCGATCCTTTTCCTCTGCCATATCCACCTCCTGTTTTCGCGGGTCATGCCGGCTAACATGCGTCACAGAAAGTAGCAATGAGAATATGAGCTGATACATCAGATGAAATTTGTGAGTTGAAATTGGGCTGGCTTTGTTTTATGTCCATCGTGATGTCTTATCTGATGCATCACAGCATGCAGCATTTGGCCGTGACCGCGGCCTGGAGGAACAATGTCGCAGTCCGCAGATCATAGTCATATCGCACAACTCGTTTGCCGGGCGCGCAGTGCGCAGGCCATCCTGAACGGCTACACCCAGGAGCAGGTCGACCTAATAGCCGGTGCGATCGTATACCATCTCTCACGCCCCGAACTGGCAGCGACAATTGCAGACATGGCTTATGAGGAGACGAAGATGGGCCTTGTCGAAAGTAAGCGCGCCAAACTTACGCACAAGATGCCGGCGATCTTCCACGACATCCGTAAAGAAAAGACCGTCGGCGTCATCGACCGCGACAACGAGAACGGCATAATCACTATTGCCAAGCCCTACGGAGTCATCGCGGCGCTGGTGCCAAGTACCAACTGCGAGGCAACGCCGATCTTCAAATCGGTTCTGGGCATCCGCGCCCGCAACGCCGTGATCTGCGCGCCGCATCCGGCCAGCAAAAATACCACCATCTTTGTCGTCGATGTCATCCGCCAGGTTCTTCGTGCGCTCGATGCCCCGGAAGATTTGGTCCAGTGTATCCTGGCACCGTCTAAGGCGCTCGCCGCCGAGCTCATGGCCCAGTGCGACGTGACCATGGCGACAGGCTCGGGTGATATGGTGGCCGCGGCGTATTCTTCCGGCAAGCCGGCCTATGGGGTAGGTGTAGGCAATGCTGCTGTGATCATCGACGAGACGATCGATCTGGCGGAAACAGCCTCGAAGATCAGGATCGGCAAAACCGGCGACAATGCCTCCGGGTGCTCGGCCGAAAACGCCATCATTGTCCAGGCCTCCGTCTATGATGGCTTTCTGCGCGCACTCGAAGAGGAGGGGGCGTATATCGCGACGGTCGAAGAGAAGGCGAAGCTCCAGGCCGTGCTCTGGGAGAACGGCCATGTCTCGCGCAAGGTCGTTGCTCGCCCTCTCGCTGAAATCGCGGCCCTTGCCGGCATCGACGTGCCTGTCGGTCGCAAGTTCATCGTGGTGGAAGAGCAGGGCGCCGGTGCCGACTATCCGTTCTCCGGCGAAAAGCTCAGCCTTGTCCTCACCTGCTACAAATACGATGCCTTCGACGACGCCATCGCGCTGGTCAACGTCATCACCGGCTATTCTGGTGCCGGCCATTCCTGCGGCATCCATTCCAACGATCCCGAGCGTATCCTGAAGCTCGGCCTCGAAACGAAGACCTCGCGGGTCATCGTGCGCCAGTCGCACGGTGTTGCGAATTCGGGCAGCTGGTCCAACGGCCTGGCGAAGACCTTCTCGCTCGGCTGCGGTAGCTGGGGTGGGAACTCGGTATCCGAAAACGTCACCCAGAAGCACTATTACAACACGACGCGCATCGCCGAACCGCTTGACCGGTCGGCGCCCGACGATCAGGCCATCTACGGCCCCCTGCTCGGGAAGATCGCCGCCGTGCATATCGCTGCGGGAGCCTGAACGACTATGAAGTTCGCTGTTCGCCCACAGCTTCATGGCTACGACACCTTTTCCGCCTTCACCGAAGCCCATGCCGTCACGGAACGGGATCTGATTTTCACGCAACGCGTCCTGCATGACGCCTTCATGAAGGATACGCCGGCGCAGACCTTGTTCTATGACGACTTCTGCGGCGGCGAGCCGACGGATGTCGCCGTGGACGAAATGCTGCGTGCTGTCCGCAAGCTCGGCTTCGAGCGTCTCATCGCCATCGGCGGCGGCTCGATCCTCGATTGCGCGAAGGTGCTGGCGCTGGATTCGGATGAGACAGTGGCAGGACTTTTCGCGGCCGGCGTGCAGCCGGGCCGCAAGCCGGGCCTTTTCCTGATCCCGACGACATGCGGTACGGGTTGCGAAGTTACCTGCGTTTCGGTCTTCGATTTCCCGTCCATCGGCAGCAAGATCGGCAAGGGTTTCGACGCGGGTTTTGCAGACCACGCCGTCCTGATCGACGAGCTCCTGTCGAAGATCCCGTATCATGTCTTTGCGACATCCTCGGCCGACGCGCTCGTGCACGCCTTGGAAATCTATCTCGCGCCGCGCGCCAGCGCCTTTACGGACATGTTCTGTATGGCGGCCATCCGCGCGATCCTGCAGGGCTACATGCGCATCGTGCAACATGGTCGCGATGTCATCCAGCAAGACGCCAAGGCATATCTGACCGCCAGCAACATGGCGGGCATCGCATTGGCAAACGTGCTCGCCGGCGGCGTTCACGCGATCGCGATGCATTTCGGCAGCGCGCATCACGTGCCGCACGGCGAGGCGACACGGCTTTTCCTGCCGCCGGTCTTCAAGATCTATTACGAGAAGGCCCCGGACGGAAAGATCGCCGATATCGCGCGCCTGATCGAGGATGTCGTGGGCGTGAGCGATGGCAGCAATCCCTTCGATGCGCTCGATGCGCTTCTTGCCGCGGTGGTGCCGACACGGCGGCTTGGTGAATACGGCATGACCGCCGGTGACGCGGGCCGGTACGCCGACAAGGTGATCGAGACGCAGCAACGATTGCTGGTGAACAACTATGTTCCGCTGTCGGCGCAGGATATAGCGAGGGTATATAGCGAACTTATGTGAAAGAGGCCCTGCGGTGTCCAGAGGGAAGGTAATGACGCGAAACTATTCCGACAAGGCGTATGAAACGCTGCGGGACAGGATCATCAATGGTGGTCTGCGTCCGTCGGCTCCCCTCGACATTCACCGCATCGCCAGTGAATTCGAAATGAGCATCACGCCGGTACGCGACGCCATCAAGCGGCTGGAAGCCGACGGGCTTGTGGAGGTCATTCCGCGCTCCGGGACGTTTGTGCGCCATTTCACGATCCAGGACCTCATTAAGGGGTACGAACTGGTCGAGGCGCTCGATGGCATGGCGGGATATCTGCTGGCCGAACGTGTCGCCGCCGGCGACGTGGATGGACAGGAACTGGAAGCGCGTCTGACGCCGCTGGTCGACAGGATGGAGGAGAATCTGGACCGCGACCAGGCGCGGATATGGGCGGAGCTGGATGGGCAATTCCACCAGATCATCTTCGACATGTCCGAAAACGCGCTGATCGCCAGCAGCTATTATTCGGTTCGCGACCAGATGAAATCGGTGCTGTCTTTTGTCAGCCCGATTTATGTCGACCGGGCGAATTCCGTCCGGGAGCACCGGTTGATCATCGCGGCCATTGCTGCCGGTGACAGCGAGAAGGCACGCAAGCTTTGCCAGGATCACCGCCATCTCGTGCGCGAGATCCTCAAGAAGCTGCTGCTTCAGATGTAGAGACGGTTCGGGAGGTATATGAGGAAGACAGTCCGGCAGCCAGAATGGCGCATCGCGCGGTGCGTGGCAGGCAGCAATGCCCGCCGGCCAGTCGGCCAGACAAGCCGGTTCGGCGTCGTTCGTCGAACCACCTGATCGGCGCCCCCAAGGGGAGGCCCGTTCGACCCGGCAGATCGGTTTCATGGCAGCGACACCTGTAACGCAGGTGCGCGTGGCCCGCCGTCGCCCCTGACAGGTCGGTCTTCGGGAGGGGAGCCCGAAAACACCAACTAGACAGCTCGTGACAACAAGTGGAGGATAGTCATGAAAGTTCGTAATATCATCGCCGCTCTGGTCGTTTCATTGTGTGCCAGTTCCGCAGCTGCCCAGCAGTTCCAGATCTCGCACAGTGCCGCCGTCGGCAATCCTAAAGACACCGCGTCCCTGAAATTCGCAGAACTCGTCAAGGAGCGTACGGACGGACGCATCACCATCGACGTCGGAACAAGTTCGCAGTTCGGCGATGATGCAGAGAGCATTACCAATATTCGCTTGGGCACCATCGCGTTTTCGGCGAATGCGCAAGGTGCGACGTCGGGCGCGGTTCCTGAGATCGGGCTTTTCGGCCTGCCTTTCCTGTTTCAGAGCCTTGAGCAGGCCGAGACCGTCATGGACGGCCCGGTCGGTGAGAAGATCGCGGCGGCGGCTGAAAAGCAGGGCATCCTGGTTCTTGCGTGGTGGAACAACGGTATTCGCGAGACGTCGAACTCCAGCAAGCCCATCCTGGCTCCGGGCGATCTCGCCGGTCTGAAGATCCGCACGCCGCCGGACCCGATGACCATCGACATTTTCGAAGCGCTCGGCGCGTCGCCGACCCCCATGGCCTTCTCCGAACTCTACATCGCGCTCCAGCAGAAGGTGGTCGACGGTCAGGAAAACCCGCTGATCAACATCTTCTCCTCGAAGCTCTACGAGGTTCAGCCCTATATCAGCCGCACCAACCACAAATTCGAATCCACGCCGTTCCTCGCTTCGAAAATCGTCTTCGATTCGCTCTCGCCGGAGGATCAGGACATCATTCGCAAGGCCGCCATCGAGGCGGGCGAGCTGAACCGTAAGATGGTCCGCGAGCAGAGCGAGGAACTTTATGCCAAGCTGCAGGAGGCGGGCGTAACGTTCAACGATGTGGACCCTGCACCGTTCGTTGCAGCGACGCAGCCGGTCTACGAGAAGTGGCGCGCGCAGTATCCCGAGCTCGTCGACGAGCTGGTTGCGGCGGCCAGGCAGGCGGCGGCGCAATAATGGGGCTGGCCAACTCCCCCTTCTATGACGTCAAGGCGGGTCCACCCGCCTTGCGCGTCTCAAACTGGGCTGGCCTCGTCATCGGCTACGCCGCCATCGCGATTTCCGTCGGCTCCATCGTCGTCATCTTCCTGGCGCTGATGGCCGAGGTCCTCGTGCGCTACTTCACCTCCGCCGGCCTCGGCTGGCCCAGCGAGGTGCCGAACCTGCTATTCCCATGGCTTATCATGGGCGGCATCGTCATCGGCGCGCAGCGCGGCAGCCATATCGCCGCCGAAGCCATCCGCAGCTATCTCAGCACCGAGCAGCTGCGCAGGCTCCTTATACTGTTGCATGCGATGGTCGCCGTCGCGTTCTGCTATCTCGCCTGGCTTTCGCTGCAGGTCATCGCCATCACCAAGGCGCAGGTCTTCCCGATGACAGGGCTGGGGCAGGCCTGGGCCTATTCGGCACTGCTCTTCGGCTTCGGCGGCATCGCGCTTGCATCGGTCGTCAACATCGTGCGGGTCGCCTTTGCGCAGGACCCGCAATCCCTGAATCAAACCGATCCGGAGCACGCGCCATGACTGCGATCATGCTCGCCGTTTTCGCGGTCCTGCTGGCGCTTTCCATGCCGGTCGGATACGCCCTCATCATCGCCTCGGGTGGCGCCATCCTGTGGCATGGTGGAACGCCCACGGTGCTGGCCGTCGTCAAGCTGTTTCAGCCGACCCAGAGCTTCCCGCTGCTGGCCATCCCCTTCTTCATCCTGTCCGGCTCGCTGATGATGTCCGGCACGCTCGGCCAGAAGCTCGTCCAGCTCGCCGCCGCCCTCGTCGGTCGCTTCCATGGCGGTATGGGCCAGGTCACCGTCGTCGGCTCCACCATTTTCGGTGGCGTCTCCGGCTCGGCCGTCGCCGAGGCCTCGGCCCTCGGTTCCATGCTCATTCCCTGGCAGAAGCGCGAGGGCTATCCGGCCGGCTTTGCCGCCGCCGTCACCGCATCTTCGGCCACGATCGCCGGCCTCATACCGCCGTCGATCCCGCTCATCCTCTATTCGACGGTTGCCAATGTCTCGATTGCGGCCCTGTTCACCGCCGGCATCCTGCCCGGCCTGATGCTCGCCGCCGGCATGATGCTGGTCTGCTATCTGTCCGGCCGTATCCGTAATTTTCCGCGGCTGACCGACCGCTCGCAGTTCCCGCCCTTCGGCAGGCTGTTCGTCTCGGCTCTGCCTGCGCTCGCCATGCCACTCTTCATCGTGCTTCTTCTGCGCGCCGGTATCGCGACGCCGACCGAGGTCAGCGTCATCGCGGTGTCGTATGCGCTGGTCGTCAGTGCCGTTGTCTACCGTGACCTGACCCTCAAGAGCATCTACGCCGCGCTGGTCGGGACCGTCGTCACGACAGGCATCGTCATGCTGGTCATCACCGCCTCCAGCCTCGTCGGCCACGTGCTGATCACGGAGCGGATCCCCACCATCGTGGCACAATGGGCGCAGCAGACGCTGGGCACGATGATCCTGATCATCCTCATGATGAACATCATTATGCTGGTGGTGGGCATGTTCCTTGACCTTCCGGCAGCGATCCTGCTGCTGGGCCCGACCTTCGTGGCCATCGGCCAGGCGATCGGCCTGGATCCAATCCAGCTCGGCATCATGATCTGCATCAACCTGTCGATCGGCCTGTTCACCCCGCCCATCGGCACCACGCTGTTCATCGGCGCGGCCATTGCACGCGTTCCCATCGGAGTCGTCGTGCGCGAACTCTGGCCGTTCTACCTCGTCGCAGCGCTTGCCCTTGGCCTCATCTCCTACGTCCCGGCCCTGACCATCTATTGAGGACGAGTGTCGGTCGGCCGCGCCCCCCGGGCGCGGCCGGAAATGCTAGCGCAGGACCGGCTCGCCGTCGTTGGCGAAGCGGATCCGGCAACCGAGACCCTTGAGAAGGCCGCGCGCCTGATGGTCGAAGCTCCGGCCCTGCTCACGGATCCAGTCGGAAAACAGCCGCACATTGCGCCTGTTGACATGGCGGGGCGGGCAGGCGATCCAGTAGGCGGGAAACTCCACGACATCGAAGGCGGCCGATAGCGGGACGAGCGTGCCGCGCTCGAGATCTTCCTGGGCAAGGGTGGCGGAATCGAGCACTACGCCCGCGCCGTCGCGGGCAAGCTGGATGGCCATGGACGACCGGTCAAAGCGCAGCGGTGCCTGCTCCAGCGGCGGGTCGATGCCATGCACCAGCAGCCAGGCGTCCCATTGATAGAGCGTCTTCACCGAATGGATCAGTCTTGCATGGGCGAGAAGACCGGCCGGATCCGCATCGTCGGCCGTCAGGCGCTCGCGATAGGCCGGGCTGCACATCGGCAGGAAGAAATCGTTGATGATGCATTCGGTATGCAGGCCGTCCCAGGCACCTGCGCCATATCGCATGTCGAGATCGATCGCCTCCGTTTCGAAGTCTGAGAAATCGGGCGTGGCATCGACGCGAATACCCCAGTCGGGATTGGCGTCGAGGAAATGCTTGAGGCGCGGCGTTAGCCAGCGGACGGCAAAGCTGGGGCTGGAGCGCACCGTCAGCTGCCGGCTGTTGCGCTGGCGCAGGACCACGGCCCGGGCGCCGCGGATCATGCGAAATGCGTTCGTCGTTGCCTGGAAAAGCGTCTCTCCGTCGAGCGTCAGGCTCAGGCGGCGGTCCTTGCGGCGAAACAGGCGTACACCCCATTGCTCCTCAAGCTGCTTGAGTTGCTGGCTGACGGCGGCGGCAGACACACCGAGTTCGGCAGCGGCTAGCGATACGCGTCCCGTGCGGGCGACGGCCTCGAAATAGGCAAGTGAATTCAGATTGGGATTGATGGCCACGCTGGTCTCCGCAGTGTATGCGGCGCCCCGGAGACAATCCGGAACGCCGCCCGCCAATGGGCTGCGGCGTGCCGTGGATGTCAAGAGATCCCGTTGAGACGCCGATAGGCGGCGATGACCTTGCTGTCATCGGCAAGACCATTGCCGTTGCCGCTTTCGGCAAGGAACATCTGGTGGGCAGCAGCGGCAAGCGGCAGCCCCATGCCGGCCGAATGCCCGGCGGACAGCGCGATGCCGAGATCCTTGACGAAGATGTCGACCGCGCTCGTTACGGGCGGGGTTTGCATCAGCATGCGCGGGCCGCGGTCCTTCAGCATCCAGCTCGAGGCCGCCGAGCCGGAGACGATCTCCAGGAGCGTGGCGACGTCGACGCCGGCCTTTTCGCCCAGCGCCAGCGCTTCCCCGGCCGCGGCGAGATGAACGCCGCAGAGAAGCTGGTTGATCGCCTTGACCACCGCGCCCTGGCCAACCTTCTGGCCGCAATGGTAGAGCTTGTCGCCCATGCTGCGAAGGATCGGAGCGACCGCGTCGAAGTCCTCCTGCGGCGCACCCACCATGATGGTCAGCGTCGCGGCCTTCGCGCCGACGACACCGCCGGAGACCGGGCAGTCGACGAGGCGCTTGCCGCTTGCCCGAATCTCTGTTTCCAGTGCCGTGACCTCGTCCGGCGGGCATGTCGCCATCAGGCAGACATGCGCGCCCGTGGGAAGCGCGGCGAGCGCTCCGGCCTCGATCAGCACGGTCAGCGCCTGCGCGGCGTTGATCACCATGAGGATCAGTGCATTGGCATGCTGGCAGGCCGATGCAAGGCTTTCGGCGCGCACCCCGCCGGCCGCAGCGAGCGCGTCCATGGCTTGCGGCCGCGTATCGAAGCCATGGACGGAGTACCCGGCCTTGACCAGATTGGTGGCCATGGGCAGGCCCATGGAGCCTAGCCCGACAAAGGCGATGGTCTTGCTCATGCTATCCTCAATAGATTGTGAGTGCTGGAACGTATGACATCAGTATAAGCACGGTGAACGCGACCAGATAGAAAGGCCAGAGCTCCTTGACGACAGCGCCGATCGGAACGCGCGCTATGGCCGCGCCGATGAACAGCGTGGTGCCGATGGGCGGAGTGAAGAGGCCGATCGACAGGTTGATGCACACCATCACGCCGAGCTGGATTGGGTCTATGCCGATGGCGTGCCCGATGGCCACGAAGGTCGGCCCCAGTAACAGGATCGCTGCAGGCAGGTCGAGGAACATGCCGACCACCAGCATGATGATGTTCATCATGAGGATGATCAGAATGGCATTGACCAGCGTGTCTTGCGCCCACTGCGCCACGATGGTCGGTACCCGCTCGGTGATGAGCACGTGTCCGACCAGGCTGGAGGCGGTGATGACCAGCATGACGATGCCGGTGGTAATCACGGTTCCCACCAGTGCCTCGTGCAGGCGCGCCCAGGTCAGGTCGCGGTAGATGATGATGCTGACGACCAGTGCATAGAACACCGCGATGACGCTGACCTCGGTCGGCGTGGCGATGCCGGCGCGCAGCAGCACGACGATGAAGAACGGCATCAGGAGCGCGGGCAGGGCAGAAAGGATCGATTTGCCAATGGAGCGCAGATGTGTCTGGTCGGTAAGCCGCGGAAAATTACGGATACGGCCGGACAGGTAGCAGACCACCATCATGCCGGCGGCGAGCATTAGGCCGGGCAGTACGGCAGCGGAGAACAGTGCCGCGATGGAGGCGTTGGAGACGGTGGAATAGAGGATGAGTGGGATCGACGGCGGAATGAGGCCCGCGATCGTCGAGGACGAGGCTGTGACGGCGGCGGCAAAGCCGGCCGGATAACCTTCGCGCTTCTGCCACGGGATGAGCATGGAGCCGAGGGCGGAAGCTTCCGCCACAGCGGACCCGGAGACGCCGCCAAATATGGTAGAGCCGACGACGGTGACCTGGCCCATGCCGCCATGGAAGCGGCCGACGAGAGCGGCGGCGAATTGCACGAGCTTCTGGCCGAGCGTACCCGACATCATCAGCGAGCCGGAGAGGATGAAGAAGGGAATGGCCAGCAGCGGGAAGCTCTGGGTCGGCTGGAACAGCTTGACGACGGCAAGCACCGTGGGCGTTCCGCCATGGAAGAGAATGGCCGTACCGGCGGCGATGATCAGCGCATAGCCGACTGGGACGGACAGGGCCAGAAGGACGGCGAAAATGCCGGTCATGACGGCGGTCATGTCATATGCTCCGTTTCCGTCTGGTGGACGAGGCGCGGATCCGCTGCATAGGCCACCCGAATGAGATTGACGACGGCCGCCAGCGCGATGCCGCCGAAACCGAAGAGAAGAGAACTGTACGCCCAGGCCTGACCAAATCCGGTCATGGGGAAGACCTGGACCCTCGTGATCTGGATGACCTGCAGCGAAAGCCAGGCGAGATAGGCGAACGAAATGGCCACGAGCAGATTGATGCCCATCAGCAGAAGGCGCAGCTTCGCCGCGTCAAGCATGGAGCGCAGTGCTTCGGCCGCGATGTGGGCTCCGCGCTGCGCGCCCACGACGATGCCGCCCATGATGAGCCACGGAAAGAGCAAGCTGGGCACTTCGTTCGGCCAGCCGAGGCCGGCAGAGGTGAAATAGCGCACGACGACTTCCGCCATCAGCGCAAGGAAGATGACGACGACCGCGGAGACGGCAATGAGGATCGCAATCCGGTCGAGGACCTCGCCGATCAGATTCGCGAAGCGCAAGGCGGGAGAACCCGCCTTGCCATCGGTTGCCCGAACAGGAGCCGCCGTCATCACTTGGCGGCTTCCTTGGCCGCTGCGATGAGTTCGTCGACGAGTTCCGGGTACTGGGCGCGCCACTTTTCGTAGACCGGCTGCGTGGCCGCGACGAACGGTGCGGGATCGACCTCGTTGAACTTGATGCTAGCGGCCTCAAGCGTGGTGCGCAGTTCGGTCGACTGGTCGCGCACCATCTTTCGGTTCAGTTCGCCAGCTTCCTTCGCGGCCGCGCGGACGATTTCCTGGTCTTCGGCGGAGAGACCGTCAAAGACGATCTTCGACGCCAGAAAGGGGGTCGCCTCGTACTTGTGGTTTGTCATCGAGATGAAAGGCTGAACTTCATGCAGTTTCGACGAATAGATGTTGATCAGCGGGTTCTCCTGACCGTCAACCACGCCCTGCTGGAGCGCGATGTAAAGCTCTGAGAAGGCCATGGGAGTCGGTGACGCGCCAAGCGCTTCGAAAATGTCGATGGTCATCGGATCCGGCGGCGTGCGGATCTTCATACCCTTCAGGTCATCCGGCGCCACGATCGGCTTCTTGGAGTTGGACACTTCGCGAATGCCGTTGTTCCACCAGCCCAGAACGACCAGGCCCTGCTTTTCGGCCGCCGCGGCGATCTTGTCGCCGACAGGGCCGTCCATCACGGCTTCGGCCTGCTCGAGATTCTGGAAGAGGAACGGCAGCCCCAGTAGCGCGATCTCAGGCACAACGGCTGAGGTGGTGCCCTGAGAATTCGCCGAGAACGCAATGGTACCGAGGCGCATGTTGGTGATGGTCTCGGCGTCGTCGCCGAACTGTGCGGCACCGCCGACGTCGACCTGAAGGCGACCGCCCGACTTTTCCTTGACGATCTCGGAGAACTTCAGCGAGGCAGCATCCTTTGGATTGCCCGCGCCTGCATTGTGAGACAGCTGGAACGTCTGGGCATTGGCCGTGCTGGCGCACAACGCAAAGGCAACGGCGGTCAATAGATGGCGAAATTTCATGTCGCTCCTCCCTGGGGCGTGGGTTGTCTACGCGAAAGGGAAGCCTCCGACACTGCGTGATCCGCGATTGTTGATCTGCCGTCACAGTGGCGGCGGCGATCAGCCGGATCATGCAGCGGAACGTCCTCCTCGCCCGCTTCCATGAACCTCGCTCATCTGAACGAAAGCGTCATCTAAGTTTTTCTAAACAACTTGTTTGAATAACTTAATTGAAGGTCATTTTTTTCCGCGGCAGTAGTGTCAGTCGTTGGCGCTGTGACGCGCCGGACGAGACGGGAGGAAGCATGACCATTCAGGCCACGGCGGCGACGCTGTCGAACATGAGCCTTGCGCGCCGCGCTTGGGAAATCCGCCGCAAGGCCCTTCGCATGGGGGAGGTGCAGGGACAGGGCTATGTCGGGCAGGCGCTCGGTATTGCCGATGTTCTCTCCGTTTCCTACTTCCACGCGCTTGCCTATCGGCCGGACGAACCGGAATGGGAAGGCCGCGATCGATTTCTGCTTTCCATCGGCCACTACGCCATCGCGCTCTATTCGGCGCTGATCGAGGCCGGCATCCTGCCGGAGCAGGAGTTGGAAACCTACGGGACCGATGACAGCCGCCTGCCGATGTCCGGCATGGCGGCCTATACGCCCGGCATGGAAATCACCGGCGGATCGCTCGGCCAGGGACTGGGCATCGGTGTCGGCATGGCGCTCGGCCTCAAGGCCAAGAAGAACCCGGCCTTCGTCTACAACCTGATGTCGGATGGCGAACTCGGCGAGGGCTCGACCTGGGAAGCCGCCATGTCGGCGGCCCATCACAAGCTGGACAATCTCGTCTGCATCGTCGATTTCAACGACCAGCAGGCCGACGGAAAGGCGACGGACATGCTGTGCTCCGAGCCGCTCGGCGACAAGTGGGCCTCCTTCGGCTGGCATGTTCAGCGTGTGGATGGCAACGACATCGCTGCGCTCGTCGCGGCTTTCGATGCGGCGCGAGACCTCAAGGAAGCCAAACCCCGCGTCATCATCTGTGACACGATCATGTGCAAGGGCGTGCCTTTTCTCGAACAGCGCGAGATCACGCATTTCGTGCGGGTCGAGGCGGACGAGTGGCAGAAGGCGCTCGCCGTTCTCGATGCGAACCGGCCGGAATGAGGGAGGATCACGCAATGAACGCCACGCATAAATACGACCCGCACCGCAAATGGGAAGCCCGCACGCCGCCGAAGCCCGGCGAAGGCGGACGCACGTCGGCAATGATCGCCTCCCTGGCCGCCGAAGGCTACGAGACGGTTTCCGCCCCCTTCGGTCACGCCCTGGTAGAGGAAGCGAAGAAGAACGACCGCATCGTCGGCCTCACCGCCGATCTTTCGAAATATACCGACCTCCATATCTTCGCCCAGGCTTTTCCCGAACGGTTCTACCAGATGGGCATGGCCGAGCAGGTGATGATTTCGGCCGCTGCCGGCATGGCGCGTGAGGGCTTCATACCCTTCGCCACCACCTATGCCGTCTTCGCCTCGCGCCGCGCCTATGATTTTATCGCCATGGCCATCGCCGAGGAGTATCTGCCGGTCAAGATCGTCTGCGCCCTGCCGGGCCTGACGACCGGTTACGGGCCTAGCCACCAGGCGACCGAAGACCTCGCGATCTTCCGCGGCCTGCCCAATCTGACGATCGTCGATCCGTGCGATGCCATCGATGTGGTGGAAGCCGTTCCGGCCATTGCGGCGCATGAAGGGCCGGTCTATATGCGCCTGCCGCGCGGCAAGGTACCGTCCGTCATCCGCCAGCATTGCCCGGACTACAAGTTCGAGCTCGGCAAGGCCAAGCTACTGCGAGACGGCAAGGACGTGCTCGTGATCGCCTCCGGCTTCATGACGATGCGCGCGCTTGACGCGGCCGTCGAACTGGAAGCGCAGGGCATATCCGCCGCCGTGCTGCATTGCCCGACGATCAAGCCGCTGGACACCGAGACGATCCTCGCGGAAGCCGGCAAGGGAGGACGTCTGGTCGTCACGGCGGAAAACCACACGAAGGTCGGCGGTCTCGGCGAGGCGGTCGCATCGACGCTGCTGACGCATGGTGTGACACCGGCCTTCCGCATGATCGGCCTCCCGGACCAGTTCCTCGATGCCGGTGCGCTTCCGACCCTGCATGATCGCTACGGCATCTCGACCGCCGCCATGATCACGCAGATCCGCGGCTGGCTCTGACCTTCATTTCAACGAATTGCGCCCCGGCAGAAGGCCGGGCGCGGCTACCCAGGGAGAAACCTCATGGCTACTGCTCTGCTTCAGGGCAAATTCGCCGTCGTCACCGGCGCGGCATCCAAGCGCGGTCTCGGCAAGGCGACGGCGAAGCTTTTTGCCGAACACGGCGCGACCGTCGCCATCCTCGACCTCGACGAGGGAGCGGCGAAGGAGGCTGCCGGCGATGTCGGTCCGCAGCATGTCGGCATGGCGTGTGACGTCACCGATCTCGAAGGCGTGAAGAAAGTCTTCGACGCGCTGGCCGCCAAATGGGGCCGGATCGATATCCTCGTTAACAATGCCGGCATCACTCAGCCGCTGAAGATCATGGACATCGCGCCGAAGAACTACGACGCGGTCCTTGATGTAAATCTGCGCGGCACGCTTTATTGCAGCCAGGCGGTCATTCCGCATATGCGTTCACGCAAGGAAGGCAAGATCGTCAACCTGTCGTCGGTTTCCGCGCAGCGCGGCGGCGGGATTTTCGGCGGTCCGCACTACTCCGCGGCCAAGGCGGGCGTGCTGGGCCTGACAAAGGCGATGGCGCGTGAACTGGCGCCGGACAATGTTCGTGTCAATGCGATCTGCCCGGGTTTCATCGCCACCGACATCACTGGCGGCATGCTGACGCCGGAAAAGCTGGAAGAGATCAAGCTTGGCATCCCGATGGGCCGCGCCGGGACGGCGGATGACGTTGCTGGCTGCGCGCTGTTCCTGGCATCCGATCTCTCGGCCTATGTCACGGGCTCAGAAGTCGATGTTAACGGCGGCTCGCTCATTCATTGATATTGTCGGCCGGCACGTTTCGATGTGCCGGCCCCGCATCCGAGGAGGAATACATGAAACTGGGATTGGGGAGCTACGCCTTTCGTTGGTCGATCGGGATCAAGGATCTACGGCCCGCAAAACCGATGACCGCAATGGAGGTTCTGGAAATCGCGCATCAACATGGGCTGTCGCTCGTGCAATATGCCGATAACCTCCCGCTCGACCGGCTGACCGCTGAAGACCATCTTGCCCTGAAGGCGCGCGCTGACAGCTACGACATGACGTTGGAACTCGGAACCCAGTCCTTCGATGCGGAAGAGCTCGCCCGATACATCCCCATCGGCGAGCGAATCGGTTCGAAAATCCTGCGGGTGGCGCTCGATGCCGAGGACGCCCTGATTCCGATTCCGGAGCTTGCTGCGCAAATCCGCGAGCTTCTGCCGGACGGCAAGCGCGCCGGGCTGCGCTTTGCCATCGAAAACCACTTCAACTATCCATCGCCCCGCATGGTCGCACTTCTTGATGCTGTGTCCGACGAAGCGCTTGGCGTCTGCCTTGACGTCGCCAATTCGATCTGCGCCGGCGAATGGCCGATCACCACGGTGAAGATGCTGGCGCCTTACACGATCAACCTACATCTCAAGGATTACGATATCACACCTGACCCCTATGGTGTCGGGTTCGGTATCCATGGCACGCCGTTGTCTGAAGGCAGGGCCGAAATTGAAGAAATCCTCGCTATGCTCACGCACTGCCCTGACGATATGAGTGTCATCCTTGAACATTGGTTGCCGCAGTCCGGCGATATGGAAGAAACGCGCCAGATGGAGCATGTTTGGCTTGGCCGCACCGTCGCCGCCGCCAAGCGGCTGGTGCCGGGAAACCATCACGCCTGAAGGACCTCCTAAGACGGAATGAGTTGTCGCTGTCGCGCCAGGCGGGAAGAATTGCATAGAGTGGCGTTGGTGCATGGATCAGCGATCGAGTGATCGGGGTCGCCAGATCGAGGCTCATCAGCTGTAAGGTCGAAGCCAGAAAGTCTTCGGTCTGGCGCAGTCTCAGGCCGAACACCAGTCCCGGCGCCAGATCGGAATAGCGCGGCTATGAGTGCCGTATCTCCACAAAAGGGCTCCATCCGCCGTGGTTCAATTTCGGGCAGCTGCATTGGCGGCCTCTGCTTCCATTTCTGCGATATCCTGGAACCGATCGGCAATGCGTGCGTGCGGGCGGCCGCCATCGGCGGCGGCGATGGCGATGACGATCTCGTCTGGATGGGGCGCGTCGGCAATTTGGAAATTGGCGGTGAGGAAGTGGGAACGCTTGCCGTTTTCGCTCTTATGCATCATCGGCAAAGAGAGCAGCGCACCTGGCGCGTTACGGGTGTTGGCAAATTCCAGATAGTTCGTGCCGCCAATCGCCTCGCGGAAGGGATTGCCGAAGCGCAGTGTGTGGATCATTGCCGAGGCATGCTCAATCTCTCCATTCACGCCGACCGCTGCCGCCTTGCCGCAAGCCTCGATTTTTTCGGCTGGCATTTGCACCAGCAGCCGGCGGGTCATTTCCTCGCTTAAAGGCCCTGCAATGTCGATAATCTCGGGCCGCAGGTTCTCCACAAAGCCCTTGCCGGACCACGGATTTTTTATGACGGCGGCGACCACGACGAGATTGAGACAGCGCGGCGCGGCCTTGCCACCCTCGATGTGGGTTTCTTCAAGGAAGGTGCAGAACTTTCTTATGCTGAGCGCCATGTTTTTCCGCCGTTTGTTGAACGTTGCACAAACTTAGTATGCAGCGGCTCACGATCTTCCTATCACTCGGAGGAAATGGGGCCGTGGTGCTCCTCTGAAAATAAGTAGCATTCGTGGATTTCGCGCCGCATTATCGCGGGTTTGAGAGGGAGTGCGGAGCAGGTTGGACAACAAATCACGGATACTTTCGCTTCGCGACGTTGCAAGCCAAATCAACAGTGGCGGCGATCTGACGACCGTGCTGCGACATTTGATTGCGGCTGCCTGCCGACACGCGAATTGGGCGCTCGGCTCAATTATGGGCATCGACGCCGCGCATGGCTATGCGCATGTCATCGTGCGGCATGACCCCACGCTTATCCAACGCGACCTGCCGGATCGCTGGGAACTGGCAACCAGCCCATCGCTTATCGCGCTCCAGCGCAACGAGCCGGTTTATCTGCGGGATGCGCGCGAAAGTGCCGAGTTTCCAGGCTACCGCAAGGAAGCCTTCGAGCGGGATTACCGCACCGTGCTGGTTATGCCGATGAATTGCGCCGACGCCGAGGGGCGGCCAATGGTGCTGAGCGTTATTGCCCGGACGGTGACGGAGGTGACGGAAGACGATCTCGCCTTTCTCGGAACCATCATCCATCTCGGTGCGATTGCGGTGGAAAAGGAACACCGTCTCGCAGCGGAAAAGCGCGCCTCAGTGCGACTGGACCGGGCGCTCTCAGCGCATACCTCACTGCTGGAACATGTGCTCAGCGACGGATCTGTCTCCTCACTTGCCGCCATGGTCGACAGGCTCCTGCCCAACCCCCTGGTCGTCGTCGATTTTACCGTCAATCAGGTGATCGCTGGGCGCTCACCACTGATAGCGGTCTTCGACGATGCGGCTTGGCAAGACGCGGCCCAGACAGTCTTTGGTCGCACCATCATCAAGGCGGCCCGCGACGCCGTCGAGCGTGGCACCTTGGAAACGGCGCCAATCCTGCTGGACGACGGCACGCGGCGGCAGCGGGTTTTAGCGCGAACTGAGGCTCTAACGGTGGACCGGCAACTGGTCGGTGCGCTAGTCATCTTCCCCGGTGCTGTCGCCGAGGGCGAACTGGACCAACTCATGCTCGACAGCGCCAAGTTTGCGCTGAGCGTGCAGATGATGCGTTCCTTCCTGCGCTTCCGTTTCGAGACGCGCACGCAAAGCGAGCTGTTTTTCGAAGTCGTCGAGCGGCGCTGGCGCGATGCTGCGGATGTCACCCAGCGCGCCACGCGCCTCGGGCTCGATTTTTCCACGACCCAGCAGATGATCGTCGTCGATTTTCCGGAGAAGGCGAAGGCCTTCGGCGGCGGTTCCGTCGATGTCGAGCACACCCTGTCGCGCATCCTGCGGCAGGCTTCGCTGGAGGCGAGCCTCGTCGCTATCGATGGCGGTGTCGTCTGCCTCGTGCCGCATGAAGCGGGGCGCAAGCAGGAACGCACGACGAAACTCATGCGCCGCATGGCCGATGAACTGGGCCGCTATTTCGACGAGGCGCCGGTCATCGTTGCCGGAAACCGCTGCGCCGGGCTGGAAGACTACCCCACCGCCTGGGAGCGGTGCAGCCGGATGATCCGCATCGGCCGGTCGTTCGGTCTGACGGGGGCACTCTCCACGCAGGATTTCGGTCCGCTGCCCATGCTCGTTTCCGCCGCCGATGTGGGCGACGTGCGCAGTTTCGTCCGCGAAAGCATCGGCGCCATTGCCGAGCACGACCGCGAGAACGGCACGCCCTATCTGGAAACGCTGTCGGCCTATCTCGAAGAAGGCTGCCGCAGCCAGGCCTGCGCCGACCGCCTCGGCCTGCATGTGACGACGCTGCGCTACCGGCTCTCGCGCATCCAGGAACTCTTCGGCATAGATGTCGAAACCGCGGAAAGACGCTTTTCCGTCGAGCTCGCCTTGCGTCTCTACGGCGTCATCGAGAACCACGCCTTCAGCGACCGCTGACGCCTTCGGGCTCTCCTTCGAAGCGCAGGAGAACTCTCTGCCACTCTCCTCCGCCTAGGAGGAAGAAGCGGCCGGCTGGCGGCGGTAGCTTCCTCTCAATGAACCGGAGAGGAGGTCGGGATGGTGGAGCAAGCGGCAGCACAGGGTGCACCGATCGACCCGATCGCGCTGCGCCGGGCCTTCGGCACCTTCGTCACCGGCGTGACGGTTATCACCACCTTGGAAGCGGATGGAACGCCGCGCGGGATGACCGCGAATTCCTTCACCTCCGTGTCGCTCGATCCGCCGCTCCTGCTCGTCTGCGTCGCCAAGTCGGCGTCCAGCTATGCGGTGTTCAAGGCGGCGGACTGTTTTGCCGTCAACATCCTGCATGAGGGGCAGGTCGACGTATCGGCGACCTTCGCCTCGAAGGCGCAGGACAAGTTCCAGTCGGTCAACCACGACCGCGTGCATACGGGTGCGCCGGTTCTGACGGACAGCCTGACATGGTTCGATTGCAGCCTTCACAGCGCGGTGGATGCCGGCGACCATGCCATCCTGATCGGCCAGGTGCGCGCCTTCGGCACCAGCCCCACCGCACCGCTCGGCTTCTGCCGTGGCCGTTACGCCAGCGTGAAGGACCCGTTGCCGACCGGCTGGCTCGCCTCGCACGGCATGATCATCGGCTACCTCATAGAGGCAGGCGACAGCCTGCTGCTGCGCTCGGACGGCAAGGGCGGCTGGGTGTTGCCCTCAGCGCGCCGGCGCAAGGCGGACAGCCAGCTGGTGCTCGACGGCGGCGATGCGCTGCGTCTCGTGCCGGAGGAAACCTTCCTCTATTCCGTCTTCGATGTCGCCGACAGCGATCCCGGTTATCTCGTCTACCGGGCGCGCCTGGCGGGCGAGGGCGCCGCGGGCAATCTCCCCGCCGACCTCCGCTTCTTCCCAATCGACGATCTGCCCTACGACACGATCGCGACCCATGAACTGCGCTCGATGCTGCGGCGCTATGGGCGCGAGCGGCTGGCGGGCCGCTTCGGCATCTACATGGATTCCGACGACGGCGGCCGTGTCGCGATGATCGACGGCGAAGCTCGCGCCTGGCTTCAGGCCTCCCAAGACCAAGGACAATGACATGAAGACGACAGCCAGCTCAATCGAGGGCTCCCGCCAGCTGCTGTTCATCGACGGCCGGTTCGTGGCCCCGAAGAACGGCAACTACATCCCGAGCTACGATCCGACGACGGGCGCGCCCTGGTATGAATTTGCCGAGGCCGATGCGGACGATGTCCAGGCGGCCGTCACGGCTGCCAATGCCGCCTTCCGCAATCCCGAATGGCGGCGCATGACGCAGACCGATCGCGGTGCGCTGGTGCGCCGTCTCGCCGAACTCGTGCGGGCCAATGCCGATACGCTCGCCGACATCGAGACGCGCGACAACGGCAAGCTTCTCAAGGAAACCCGGGCGCAGATGCGCGCCATGCCGGACAGCTACCACTACTTCGCCGGCATGGCCGACAAGTTGCAGGGCGACACGATCCCGATCAACCGGCTCGACACGCTGAACATCAACCTGCGCGAGCCGCTCGGCGTCATCGGCATGATCACGCCATGGAACTCCCCGCTGATGTTGCTGACAGGCACGCTGGCGCCCTGCCTTGCGATCGGCAACACCATCGTCATCAAGCCTTCGGAACATGCGACGGCCTCCACGCTGGCGCTCGCCGAACTCATCCACGAGGCGGGTTTCCCGGCCGGCGTCGTCAACGTCGTGACGGGCACCGGCAAGAGCGCCGGCGAGGCGCTGACGCGCCATCCGGGCGTTGCGAAATACGTTTTTACCGGCAGCACCGCCACCGGTCGCCGCATCGCCGGCAACGCCGCGCAGAACCTCGTGCCCTGCTCGATGGAGCTCGGCGGCAAGTCGCCCCATGTCGTCTTCGGCGACGTCGATATCGAGCATGCGGTGAACGGCGTCGTCTCCGGCGTCTTCGCCGCGGCTGGCCAGACCTGCGTGGCCGGTTCGCGCTGTTTCGTCGAGGCGAGCGTCTACGACAGGTTCATCGACGCCCTCGTCGCCCGCACACAGCGTATCCGCGTCGGCCTTCCGACCGGCGATGACACCGATATCGGCCCCCTGGCGCTCGCCGACCAGCTTTCCAAGGTCGAATCCTACGTCGCCTCGGGTGTGAAGGAGGGCGCGAAGGTGGCTGCCGGCGGCCGGCGGCCGCAGAAGGATGGGCTTGCGCCCGGCGGCTGGTATTTCGAGCCGACCGTGATGGTCGATGCGCAAAACGACATGACCTTCATGCGCGACGAGCTTTTCGGCCCGGTTGTCGGCGTCATGCCGTTCCGCGACGAGGGGGAGATGATCCGGCTTGCCAACGATACGCGCTACGGCCTCGCCTCCGGCATCTGGACGAAGGACATCGACCGGGCGCTGCGTTTCGCCAACGAGATCGAGGCGGGCACCGTCTGGGTCAACACCTATCGCTCCGCCTCCTTCATGTCCGCCAATGGCGGTTTCAAGGAAAGCGGCTACGGCCGGCGCGGTGGCTTCGAGGTGATGCACGAGTTCTCGCGGCTGAAGAACGTGATCATCGACTATTCCGGCGCGATGCAGGACCCCTTCGTCATCCGCCTCAAGTAACAAACATCGAAAGGCAGAACCATGAAGTTCGCAGTCTCGCTCACGATGGAACGCTTCTCGCCGGATGTGCCGATGGCGACCGCGAAGAACAACCTGCTGACGCTGGCCCGCATGGCCGACGAGGGCGGCTTCGAGATGCTCTGGACCGCCGAGCATCACACAATCGAATGCACGATCTCTCCCAATCCGTTTCAGACGCTCGTCTGGCTCGCGCAGCACACCGAGCAACTGCGGCTCGGCACCTCGACGCTAGTGGCACCCTACTGGGACCCGATCCGGCTTGCCGGCGAATCGGCGCTTTGCGACCACCTGACGAACGGCCGGCTGGAATTCGGCATCGCGCGCGGCTCCTACCAGTACGAGTTCGACCGGATGGCGGGCGGCATGCCGCAGCAGGAAGGCGTCGCGTATATGAAGGAGATCGTGCCGGCGGTGAGGAAACTCTGGGCCGGCGATTACGCCCATGATGGGCATTATTGGAAATTCCCTCTGGCCACCTCCGTGCCGAAACCCTTGCAGCAGCCGCATCCGCGCATCTGGGTCGCCGCGCGCGATCCCGGCACCTTCGACTGGGCGATTGCGAACGGAGCGAGTATCCTGTCAACGCCGCTTTCGGCACCCGCCGCCGAAATCCAGGTGCTTTCCGACAAGTTCCACAAGGCCGTGGCCGACCATCCGGAGGTGCCGCGCCCGCGTTTCATGATGCAGCGGCGCACCTGCGTCTACGACCGGCCGGACGGCTGGGAAAAGGCCGTACAGCACAGCATGGATTATGGCCGCGCTTTCGAGAACCTCATGCAGAATGCCGGCACCGTGCAGAACGGTTTTCCCGAGGCCGTGCCCTATGATGCGGTAAAGGGCAAGGAGAACTACAATCCTGAGAGCATCCGCAAGAACCTCATGTTCGGCACGCCGGAAGAGGTGATCGAGAAGCTGCTCGTCTTCGAATCGGCAGGTGTCGACCAATATTGCCTCGGCCTCACCTTTAACCTGCCCTTCGAATTGCAGAAGCGCACGATCGAGCTTTTCGTAAAAGAGGTCATGCCGTTCTTTGCTGCGCGCGAGAACGACCGGAAGCGGGCGGCTGCGGGGGGCTGATCATGGCGGAGGCACGAGAGCATACGGTCGGCGAGGTTACACTCAACTATCGCATTGATGGCAATGGCGGTGAGCCGCTCGTCTGCATTCACGGCGTCGGCTCCTATCTGGAGGCCTGGTCGGGCGCGGTGGAGCGATTGAGGGACCGTTTCACGATCCTCACCTTCGACCTGCGGGGCCATGGCCGGTCGAGCCGCGTCAAGGGCCGCTACGAGATCGACGACTTCGTGGCCGAGACGCTGGCGCTTGCCGACAGGGCCGGATTTTCGACCTTCAATCTGGCGGGGTTTTCGCTGGGCGGCCTGATCGCACAACGCCTCGCGCTGACACATCTGCCGCGTCTGCGCCGGCTCGTGCTACTGTCCACGGTTGCGGGCCGCACGCCTGAAGAGCGGGAACGGGTCCTCGCCCGCCTCGCGGCGCTTCAGGCCGGAACGCCGGCGGATCACCACACGGCATCGCTCTCGCGCTGGCTGACGGAAGCGTTTCAGGAGGAACATCCCGACGTGATCGCCTGGTTGCGGGCACGCGACGCGGAAAACGATCCGGACTGCTACGCGGCCGCCTATCGGGTGCTGGCCGAGACGGATTTCGGCGGCTTCCTCGACCAAATCCGCTGCCCGACCCTGATTGCCACCGGCGAGGACGATGTCGGCTCCAACCCGCGCATGGCCCGCTACATGCACGACCGCATCCCGGGATCGCAGCTCAACCTTTTCCCAGGCCTGCGCCATTCCATCCTCATCGAGGCACCGGGCGTCGTGGCCGAAGCCATCGACAATTTCGTCTCGAATACGGAGGCCGCCCATGGATGAGACATTGCGCAAAGAGGGCGAAGCGATCCGGCGGCGCGTGCTCGGCGACGACTATGTCGATCGCGCCAAGGCAGGCGCCGATGCCTTCTCCGCACCCTTGCAGGACCTCCTCAATGAGTATTGCTGGGGCCTCGGGTGGACGGATGACGGCCTCGACCTCAAAAAGCGCAGCCTTCTGAACCTCGGCATGCTTGCCGCCAGCAACCGCATGCATGAATTCGGCATCCATTTCCGCGGCGCCATCCGCAATGGCCTGACGGACAGGGAATTGCAGGCGGCCCTTCTCCAGATCGCGATCTATTGCGGCGTACCGGCGGGCGTTGAGGCGTTCCGGGTGGCCCGCGCCATCCGCGCGGAAGTGGGCGGGGAGGGCACGACTTGATTTCCGTCATTTCGATGAAGCCAGGGGCCGCGCGCTGCTTGGGAACGCCGGAAGACGGGAAGGGGCGATAAGCCTCAAGATTGTTACCATCGGCAGGGAGAGGAACCCGCGCCGTCAACAGAAACGACAATGGACAGAGGGAACAAACACATGACGAAGACATCGACACTCGCGGCGCTCGTCGCCTCTCTCTCGCTTTCGCTCGCCGCCGTGCCGGCTCAGGCCGGCGCCGTTCTCGACCGGGTGCTCGCCGCCAAAACCCTGAAGGTCGCGACCGATGCCAACTGGGCACCGCAATCCTTCGTCAACGACAAGAACGAGATGGACGGTTTCGACATTGACGTTGCCAAGGAGATCGGCAAGCGCCTCGGCGTCTCCGTCGAATTTGTGACGCCTGGCTGGGACATTATCACGGCCGGCAAGTGGCAGGGCCGCTGGGACATGCATGTTGGCTCGATGACGCCGACCAAGGCACGCGCCGAAATCTTCGATTTCCCGGCGGTCTATTACTACACGCCCGCCGCCGTCGCCGTGCACAAGGACAGCAAGGCGGAAAAGCTCTCCGATCTCGAAGGCAAGGTCGTCGGCGTGACGGCAACCTCGACCTTTGAGGCCTATGCCAATCAGGACCTTACGCTGGACGCCGCCGGCGCACCGCCTTTCACCTATGAATTCAAAGCGGGTGAGGTGAAATCTTACGCCAACTCCACCACCGCCTTTGACGATCTGCGTCTGGGCGATGGAACGCGCCTTGACGCCGTCGTCTCGACGCTGCCGAGCATTCTCGATGCGGAAAAGGCCGGTTATCCGATCAAGCAGCTCGGCAAGCCGGTCTTCTTCGAGCCTCTTGCCGTTGCTGTCGAACATGGTGACAAGGAGCTGAGCGAGAAGATCGCGGAGGCTGTGGATGCGATCCGTGCCGATGGCACGCTGAGCAAGCTGTCGGTCAAGTGGTACGGTGTCGATTACACGGTCACGCAGTAAAAGAGCCATCCGTTCGCGCGCGCCCGCAATGCCGGGCCGCGCCTTACATTCAGGGAGCGGAGATGCTGTATCCGGATACCGTCGAGTCCGAAGTGCTCGTTCACAAGCCGTGGTTCGTTGGGGTGATGTTTGCGGCGATCTTCGCCCTTTTCCTTGCCTTCGATCTCTCGGGAACGTTGATGGGCGAGCTGATGCGCCCAGTGATCGGCGAGCCCCTAGAAAGCGGCATCTACGGCCGCTTCGCCATCGCCTTCGTGATCGCAGCGTTGTTCTGCCTGAACGTCGTCCTGATCGGCTTCGCCTCGCTTAGGGTGCAGATCACGATCGTCTGGCTTGAACTCCTGCTGCTGTTCCTCGCCTTCTTCAAGACGTTCAATCTCAGCCTGCCGTTCATGGCCGAGAAATTGCCCTTCCTCGTCACGCAGGGGCTTTTCACGACGATCTACGTCTCGGCGATCTCCATCGTCATCGCGTCCGCCATCGCTATTCTCGGCGCGGTGGCGAAGCTTTCGACGAACGGGTTCGCCTATGCGATCGCAAGTTTTTACACCTCGTTCTTCCGCGGCCTGCCACTCCTGATGCAGGTCTACCTCATCTATCTCGGCCTGCCACAGCTCGGCTTCGTCATCGATGCGGTGCCGGCCGGCATCCTCGCGCTGTCGCTCTGCTACGGTGCCTATATGACGGAAATCTTTCGCTCCGGCATCCAAAGCATCGACCGCGGTCAATGGGAGGCCTCGCGCTCGATCGGCTTCGGCTTCGGTATCACCATGCGCAAGATCATCCTGCCGCAGGCGCTGCCCGTCATCATCCCGCCCACCGGCAACCAGTTCATCTCGATGCTGAAAGATAGTTCGCTCGTCTCGGTCATCGGCGTGTGGGAACTGATGTTCCTGGCGCGCACGCTTGGCCAGAAGTCGTTCCAGCATATGGAAATGTTGATCTCCGCCGCGATGCTCTACTGGGTCGTCTCGATCTGCCTCGAACTCATCCAGTCACGCATCGAGCGTCATTATGCGAGGAGCAAAATCCGATGAGCGAAAAGATCATCGACGTCCGCAAGGTCTCAAAATGGTATGGCTCTTTCCGAGTGCTTACCGATGTGAACCTTACGGTCGAGAAAGGCGAGCGCATCGTCATCTGTGGCCCTTCCGGCTCGGGGAAGTCGACGCTGATCCGCTGCTTCAACCGGCTGGAGGCGCATCAGGAAGGCGACATCGTGGTCAACGGCATCCCTCTGCACGATAAGATGCGCAATGTCGCCGAGGTGCGCAAAAACGTTGGAATGGTCTTCCAGCACTTCAACCTCTTCCCGCACATGACCGTTCTAATGAATTGCATGGTCGGGCCGATGTGGATCAAGGGAGTTTCACAGGCCGAAGCCCGAAAGACGGCGTTGCAATTCCTGGAACGCGTGCGCATTCCTGAACAGGCGGACAAATTTCCTGTTCAACTCTCCGGCGGACAGCAGCAGCGCGTGGCTATCGCTCGTTCGCTCTGCATGCAGCCGGCCGTTATGCTGTTCGACGAGCCGACATCCGCCCTCGATCCAGAAATGGTGTCGGAAGTGCTTGACACGATGACCAGCTTGGCACGCGACGGCATGACCATGGTCTGCGTTACCCACGAAATGGCATTCGCGCGCGCGGTGGCCGACCGAGTGATCTTCATGAATGCAGGCCAGATCGTCGAGCAAGGCAAGCCCGACGACTTCTTTTCAAACCCTCAACATGAGCGCACAAAACTCTTCCTTAGCCAGATCCTAAAGCATTAAAAGATTGTATTCATATACTAAGGCCGCGCTCCGTACCGGCCTGACATCGCCGCGTTCGCCAACCAGGAAAGGTTTTGCGGGAAGCTCGTCCAGAATGCGCTCCAGCGCCGCCGCATCCGGCACGGGCTGGAGACGAATACCCGACTTGCGGGGTGCGACAATTGACAATGCGCCCGCCGTATCCCGTCCGATATGGCCAAGCAGGCCAACGATGTCCTGGGTAGACACCTTCAGCCGGTGGCCGATTTCGGCGCGGTGACGCTTTATAATCGCTGGAAAAGCGGGGGCGACAAGGGCATCTTTATCCGGATGATAGAGGGCCTGGCTGTGCCTGACGCTGCAGAGCACAAGACCATCATGATCGATGCGATCTATCTCAAGGCCCACCGCACGGCTTCCAGCCTGCGGGCAAAATGGGGTATGGACCGCTTGATTGGACGCACGAAAGGCTGCATGAACACCGAGCTTCATGCCGTAACGTATGCGAGCGTTCGCCCGATCGGTTTCTTCATAACGGCCGGCAGGTCAGCGATTACCCCGGTGCTGCCGCCTTGCTTGATGAGCTTCTTAAGATAAAAAGGCGGCTGGCCGACCGTTGCTATGATGCCGGCTGGTATGGTGACCCTTTGCTGACGAAGGGCATCACTCCCTGCATTCCGGGTCGGAAATCGCGCAGAAAGACCATCAAATACGACAAATGCCTCAATTGACGGTGCAACAGGATCGAGATCATGTTCGGGCGATTCAAAGCCTGGCTGCGTGTTGCTACGCGCTACGACAGTTGTTCAACGGCCTTCCTCTCCGCCATCGCTGTCGCTGCAACCGTCATCTTCTGGCTATGAGCAATGAGGCCTGAGCCTAACATTTTAAACGGGTCACCTCAGGGGGCAGGCCACTACCTTACGAGCATTTACTGATACTGGTCATTCGGAAACCTTCATCCTACACGAGTAGGAAGATCATGACATGAACAACATGATACTGTTCGAGGGGCGCCTCCCGACCATCGATCCCAGCGCGTTCATCGCACCGACTGCAGCGGTCATTGGCGACGATAAAATCAGTATTGGGTGTTGCTCGGTAACACGAATATTAATCGCGTTGGAGCACGCAGCACATCCAGGACGGCACAGCCGTCCACGTAGCCCGTGGAACGCTTCCATCGATCATCGGTGATGACGTTACTGTCGGGCATGCATCATTCATGCTTGCACGTTGCGCGATTATGCCGTTGTCGGCATGGGCGCTATCGTATTGGATGGCGCCGTGATTGAAGAAGAAGGCATACTCGGTGCCAACGGGTTATGGCCGCCCGGAAAGCGTATCGGACCGAGCGAATTGTGGCTGGGAAATCCGGCGCGTCTCGTGCGGGTGATGACACCGGACGAAGTGCTGCAATGGATGCACAATCCGGATCACTATGTCGAGTTGGGCAAGCGTCACCGCGCCGCGCTGGTGCAACAGCTCGCAGTCCGGCAAGGCCGGTTTCGAAAAAGCCTTGTTCCAATCCCTATGCCAGGGTGGTGCAGCGGAGCTTGAAAGCCGGCCAGTGGAGGAGTTCTGCGCCGAAAGTTAAGCTGTCGCCACGCGCAATTTTCGGTGTGATTATGCCATAGGTGGAAGTCTGCGCGTCTCAAATCAGACTCTCCAGACCCAGCTTAAAGATTGAATGCTACAGCCCTTGGTGTCGTCGAAAATGCCAAAAGGTTCGTCTCCGGATCCAAGTTGGCCGGAATGAAAAATATTTTGTCCAAATATCGACATGCTCGCGATCATCAATCCGATTAGAAGACTAAAATGGTCAAGTTAATCGGGGCGATAGGGCATGAGCGGCAATTTGGGTGGCCAGAAAATCAAGCAGAACAAATTTAAAAAGCAATATGATTTCAGATGCCTAGCTCGCGTGTCGTTGCTTGCAATCGTGGCCACGGCGGCTGTGCCTGCAAACGCTCAGGAGGCGTCCGAACAGGAATCTACCGTGCTTGAGCCGATCATCATAACTGCCCGAAAAACGGAAGAACAGATAAAGGACGTACCTCAAAGCATAACCGTGGTACGATTCCAAGACATCGACAGCAATGCGCTCGACCCAAGCGGGGCGATCGCGGCGAAGTCTCCAAACGTCGTGTGGCAGAGTGCATCCGTAGGCAGACAGTTCTTTTCGATCCGCGGCATCAGTTCTCTCGGCGTGCCGAACAATTTCTCCGATGGCACCATCGGCTTCACGGTTGATGGCATGCCCCAGAGCATGTTGAGTTCACAGAATATGCTCTTCGACATCGATCATGTGGAAGTTCTTCGCGGGCCGCAGGGAACGCTTTGGGGCACGAATGCGCTTGGCGGCGCAATCAATGTGACCACCAAACAGCCGGACGGCGAACACGAGGCCAAAATCACAACGGAATATGGAGAACATGGCTACGCCATGGGCGAAGCCACACTCGGCGGCGTCCTGATCCCCGATGCTCTGAACGGGCGAATGGCAATTCGTTTCAACCGCTTCGACGGTGATATCGACAGCCTGTCCACCGACGATCTCGGCGCAAGAAAAATCGGGGCCTTCCGCGGAGGGCTGCAATTCAATGGCTTCGATGACACGACTGTCACACTGACGGGCAACTATCTTCGTGACAACTCAAACGCCCCGTTTTCGCTTTTGCGCGGAGCGCCTGGGTTCCCGATCAGTGGGGTCGTAACAGAACCTGACTATGTTACGACGCATGCGGATGTGGGATTGACTGTCAAGCACGAGTTCGAGGACTTTTCCCTCACGTCCATCACCGGCTTTCAGAATAACAAGATGACGGCCCGGACCGAAGCAAATGATGTCCTCATTCCGTCGCCATTCCCGTTGGTAGGAAGCAATGTATGGCAGGGCGTCGACAAGGAAAAGATCTTCAGTCAGGAGATCCGGCTTAACTCCCTTGAAGGAGATGATATCAGGTGGGTCGTGGGAGGGAGCCTTAACTACTCGGATCTCGACCATAGCTGCGAGGCTCCACAATGCGCGCCATTTCCCTATTCCGGTCTCGTCACCATGGACACGAATCTTCGAGCTTTGAATCTCGGCCTGTTCGGTGACGCCTCCATCCCGCTTGGCGAGAAATGGGAAGTGTCATTTGGCGGGCGACTGAGCCATGATGACATCAAACTCAAGCAGACCAACGATCTTGGGGTGCCCGGTCTGACGGGCGACAGCGATGCGGATGGGACCTATCTCACGGGACGCGCTGCGCTCGCTTACAAATGGAACGACACCGCACAGAGCTACGTCTCCATCGCTCGGGGCCATGGGACCAGAATCTACCCGCTGTTTTCCTATCCGAACAATGGCATCGTGGCCGACGCTTACCCGGCGGCCGAGAACTGGACTTATGAGATTGGCACCAAGGTTGCGCTTTTCGACGACCGTCTCGAACTGGACGGGAGTGTCTTTTATAACGACGTGAAGAACGGTGTCTTGAGCTATTATGATCCGGGCCTTGGAGGTTTTGCCACGACTTTCCAGAGTTACGAGACGTCGGGGTTCGAGCTGCAGGCGCGTGCTGCAATTACGGACGAATTAAGCTTCAATGCGGGCGTGGGTTATACACATACCCGGCTCGGCTCGGACGGAGCGAGCTCGATTTTCGAAGGGAACCGGGTTCCCAATATTCCAGAATGGAGTGTCTCGGCGGGCCTGGCTTATGAAACGGATGCTGAAGTGGTAGGCCTGCCCGGCTCGTTCAGTGCCGCCATCGATTATCAGTACAGAAGCTCTCGCCCCGCTGATGTACAATCCACATTCAACCTTGACGCATATAGCATCGTCAATGCGCGGGTTGGCTGGAAAAGCGCGAGCGGTGATTTTGAAATCTATGGTTTCGGACGCAACCTGTTTGACGAACGTTTTGAAACGTTCGGCGCCGCCGGTTACTTCGGAAGCCAGGTTGTTTCGGTGAGCCAGGGCCGCGTCCTGGGGGTCGGGATTTCAAAGTCCTTTTAGCTGATCACGCTATATCAGCGCTTAGATGGCATGTACGCCTGCGCCAATACCGACTGAAGATGAGAGGTTTTTCAATGCCTATCTTGGAAGAATTCGAGACCGAATTTGATCCTGATACGGTGGATAAACCTCTCATCGTCGTTGGTGCCAAAAGAGCGGTATCCTACTGGGAAAAGGCAAAACACGCGCACAGAAAGGCTTCACTTTTATTGAATCTGCGCGGAATGGTGACGTGCGAAGCAGACGATGGTGTTTGGATCGTTCCTCCCCACTCTGCGTTGTGGATGCCCGCTGGGAAAGCTCATTCTGGGCGTCTGTCCGGTAACATCGAATGCTACGCCGTTTTCATCGAACCCGAATTGATCACCAAGCAGCCAAATTCGTGCGCAACTCTTTCCGTTTCTCCTCTCTTGAGGGAACTGGTTCTCAGATGCGCGCAGTCGCCAGTCGATGCGCCATTTTTCGACGCGGATTTTCGCATCCTGGCAGTCTTGCTGGATGAAATTGATGCGGCGCAGGAAGTGAAACTCACGTTTCCCATGCCGAAATCGGCTCCTCTTCGCCAGCTTGCAGATTTGCTTCTCAGACATCCTATGGACAAGGCGACCCTCGCCCAATGGGCAGCAAGGATCGGATTGAGTGAGCGCACCTTGAGCCGGTCACTGCTCGTAGAAACTGGTATGAGCTTTGGTCGCTGGCGACGCCATCTGCATGTTGTCCTTGCTCTTCAACGACTTGGTGACGGCGAAACCGTTCAGAACGTCGCGATCGATCTCGGGTATGAAAGTGCGAGCAGTTTCGTGACAATGTTTCGAAAGACCCTGGGAAAACCTCCGGCGCGCTACCTCATGGATCAGGCCTACAGTCTGGGAGAAGAGCGCCCCTCGTGAGACCGGAGTCCGCGTTTCATTGCGGCGGGATCGAACAATACAATGTCACGATTGCGCAATGACGTCCCTTATGGACTGACTTATTGCTGTTCAAACAGAAGAAAATACAGCGCGCGTGATCACGTTCTTCTTCATGTGGGCAGATTATGACTGCCAAATCAAAAAAATTCAGGTAGGAGTATTGCAGTGAGCGAAAAGAAGCCAGTTGGCCTTGCAATTGTTTGGCTGGTCCCGGCGGTCGGAGCCGCGATCTTCGTCACAGTCCAGTGTTTCTCTTTTCTGAACGATTACGTCAGAAGCGGCGGGACAATGCAGGCCATTACATTCGGCCCGGCTGAATTGTGGGCAATCTCCATCGTTTACGGTGCCTGGGTCATCCCGCCATTGCTGGCGCTTGCCGCAAGGCGCGCGACCGACTGGGCAATGCTCGTCATCGGCGGGCTGCTTTTCGCCATGAGCACCCTTGGCGGCGTCTGGGATGGCTTGCGCGACGGCGGCCACCTCGTTGGCCTGGAACTGCTGGCCGTCACGCTCCCGGGTGCGGTCGCGGTGATCATGTCGTGGCGGCACATCCGCTCGAATTGAACCCATCCATCTCGGCAAGGAAACAACATATGCCTTTGGACAGCACGAACTTCCCCCTCGTCTGGATGACGTATGACGAGGGCCCGGACCACGATCACGATGAGGATTTCGAGGCGCTGGAAGCCAATCTGAAACGCGGCACACCTTTCGTGCTCCTGACGGATTCAGCACCGACCGAAGAGCACCAGCACAGCCAGGAAGAAAAGAAGCGCACGTCGCTTTGGATGAAGAAGCATAAGGCCGAACTCCGAACGCTGGTGCTGGCGATGATCGTGATCGAACCGAGCGCCGCCAAGCGTCTGGCATTCAAGCCCTTCGGCATCGCCTTCGCCAAGTTCTGGGGTTACCCGTTGAAGCTCGCTTCCTCTCGCGAAGAGGCTATGGCAATCGCCGGGAAACTGATGTCGGAGCGTTCCGGGCGTGCAACGGCCTGAAAAACGGCTGAGCGGCTGATCTTCAAAAACGATCGTCCGTTCACGCTGGCCATGTGATGCCTGCCGTTCGCCTCGCGTGCAGCCGACCTCGGGGGCGATCCATCTTGGCGATCGGGATATCACATTCGAGCCCCCATCGCCGGGATATCGGTATCGTCTTGCCGCCGCCCGCCGCCAGACGGAGCCCGGCAATGCCGCCCACGCGGTGCCCCGATGCATGATCTCATCTCATGCGCCTCCGTCTCGCCTGGCCAGGTGGCCAGCGCCGGCGACTGCTAGTGATCTACGGATTGTGGAAGCGGATCGGGCAACCTGAGCGAGTTCGGTGACTAGCCGGATCCACTCCGCGAGCTTAGTCATAGTGGCGCCAGACCAGCGGCTCGTCCCCATCGAGAGCTCCTTTATCTTACCCAACTGCAATCCCCTCTAGCCAAGGAACTGCTTATTCATTCTCACAAAAATCATCCGTAGGAACTGACAGGAGTTCCAAAAATCGATTCATCGGGTACCACGCCCAGACCCGGTCCAATCGGAAGCTCTATATAGCCGCCCCCAATGGTCACGCCGTTTTCAGGGTCGTAATGACCTTCGATATAGGGCTGAGCCAGCCATACACCTTCGTTGAGGCGCGGCAGGACCGTTGCGCCAATATGGGTGCAGGCGGCCGCGATGATGTCGCCACCCCATGCGTCGTCGCACGTGTGGGGCATCGAGCGGGCCTCGCAGACATCGCGAAACGCTGCCATCTGTTGCAGACCGCCGATGCGGGTGACCTTCATGCCGAAACCGTCGCAAAGGCCCTCGCCGACAGCGCGGATTACGGTCGAGAGATCGGTTCCGTTCTCGTCGAGATAGACGCCGTGGTGAAGCTGTCCGCGAATGGCTTTGATTTCCTCGAGCGTGTTGCAGGGTTGTTCCAGGATGAACGGGATGTCAGGGCATTCGCGGCTGAGACGCAGCGTATCACGCGTTGTTAGCGATCGATTGCCATCGACGGCGAGGCGCATTCTGCCCCCCACACGTTCCCAGACCTTCCGCACGACCGCGATGTCGATCTCAACTGGTCGTCCGCCTACTTTGATCTGCATGCGCGGATAACCTTCTGCCGCACGTTCTGCGGCAATG
This sequence comes from Shinella sedimenti, assembly GCF_022601905.1. Taxonomy (NCBI): domain Bacteria; kingdom Pseudomonadati; phylum Pseudomonadota; class Alphaproteobacteria; order Hyphomicrobiales; family Rhizobiaceae; genus Shinella; species Shinella sedimenti. The sequence continues at coordinate 90,965 of NZ_JAKVIN010000007.1, read as the reverse complement.
CGCGCAATGTCATCCGGTTCACCGACACCGGACGCGTAATAGGAGGGCACCCGCTCGGTTACCACGCCCCCCAGAAGATCTGCTACGCGCATCCCGAAATGCTTGCCCATGAGGTCGTAGGCGGCGATATCGATAGCGGCTTTCGCATACTGATGGCCGTTCAGAAGGCCGTCCATGGTGCGGCGGAGCACGACGGGCTGAAGCGGGTTCGCGCCAATGAGACCCTGAGCGACCACCCGCAGTGCCGACCTGGCACCTTCAGCATGGTGCGGCTGGTACGTGGGGCCGACGGGACAGGTCTCGCCCCAACCCACAAGGCCGTTGTCGGTGACGATCTTGACCAGTGTGGTATCGAGCGAAAACACTTTACTGCTGGCTATCGTATAGGGGCCGTTCACGACAGGCAGGGCATGCGAATAAATATGGATTTCCGTGATCTTCATGGAAGCCTCAAGAAAGTGGCCATGGTCGACAAAACGGCCAGGTTGGGAAGAAATCTGAACAGACCTCTTGGAGGGCGAGCATTCGAATGGTTCAACTCGCCGAGAGTGTCATCATGGTAAGACCAATTGACAACAGCACTTTTTTTGAAGTGAGATTAGATGGATTAATGTCAGTGACTGATAAGGTGATCGATGCGCCGTCCTTACGATCTTCCGTCCCTGACGGCTCTGTCCTGTTTCGAAGCCGCTGCTCGCAAGGCAAGTTTCAAGGATGCCGCGCAGGAGATGAGCGTAACGCCGGCGGCGGTCAGCCATCAAATAAAGGCACTGGAACTGGATCTCGGGTGCAGCCTGTTCGTTCGGCGCAGCCGCGGTGTCGAACTGACGGAAAAGGGCGCTTTCCTGTTTCTTTCGATCCGTCGTGGTTTCGAGGGAATATCGGAGGCGGTGACACAGATCCGCGATCGGCATGAGACGGTCGACGTGACAATCCGTACGACCACGGCGATAAGCTCCTTGTGGCTCATGCCCAAAATCTCGGCGTTCTGGAAAATCCATCCATCCGTGAGTGTCTCCCAGGTTACGAGTGATGTTCCTAGCACCAGCGGGCACTGCGATCTCAGCATCCACTATGGCGATCCCGACGAGAGCGGCGTGGAGCACCGCCTTCTTTTTCAGGACCGTATTGTAGCGCTGGGGACCGCTGCTTTCGCCGCGCAGCACGGTGTTTCGAGCATTGCGGACCTTCGCAAAGTGCCGCTCATCCATATGAACAACGAGGAAAACGGCTGGACGACCTGGACCGACTGGTTCGAGGCGCTCGGACATGCGGCGCCGAAAGGGCGGGGCTTTTTCGTGAACAACTATATGATCGCGTTACAAGCAGCCCAGGACGACGTCGGCGCCGTGTTGGGCTGGGACGGGCTGGTGAGCAGCGTGATGGCGGCGGGGCGGCTTATTGCGCTGGTGCCACAATCGGTTTCCTCACCCGTGCCGTTCCATTTGAGAATCCATGCCAAGGCCACCGCCAAATCGCGCATGTTTGCGGATTGGTTGGTCAAGGCAATCTGATCCGACTTCAACAGGTGGGATAAGGGCGTGTCGCGAAGCTGGTGATGGGACGCGTTGGAGCGAAGTACACCCTGCGTTTATGCTGTGTTAACTTTTGCAAGGTCGAACAGCCACGCGAGTAGATCGTTCTGATCGTTGATGGTCCAGTCGCCAGTGAAGCCGAACCCTTCCGCAGCCGTTTCTCGATCGTCGGCACGTAGGCAGGGACTCATAGATTGATCGTGCTGGTATCCACTTCTAAGCCGCGCTCTCGAAACACCTCCTCCAAATCGCGATAGCTCAGCGGACGGCGCAAGTACCAGGCAACGGCCCGAACAATGGAGCCGTGCCTCGAAATGCCGCCCTTTGAAGTCGTCCGTCGACTGGCGCTTCAGCTTTTCGGCAATGGCATTGAAAATCATGGCTACGATCCGCCACAGTGGGGCGAGAATGTCTCCGCTGATGGTCAACACGCCTTTAACCAAGAAAGTTTGCGACAGGCCCCTTAGAACTCTTCCCAGCTTTCAGCTGCAACTCCGTTCCCGACTTTCCCAGATATCTTGGAGAGCATCTGCCTTGCCGGCGAGGGAACAGGTCGATGAGCCGGCTTGGCAATCTCAGGTCTGCGGCTTGATGTTTTGTCCAGCGAAGGCCTGCCTGAAACCCCACCGAGCTGGAAGCCTTCGATTAGTTCCCGTAGACGCGCTGTCTCCTGAGCAAGCGTTGCACTGGCAGCGTTGGTTTCTTCGACCATGGCGGCATTGCGCTGCGTGACCTGATCCATTTGATTGACCGCGGAATTGACTTCCGACAGTCCAGTCGCCTGTTCCTTGGCCGAACTGGTGATCGCCTCCATGTGGTCATTAACCGCCACAATGTTCTGCTGGATTGTACGCAGAGCTTCGCCAGTTTCGCTGACGAGCCTGACGCCGGTGCTGACCTCCTCCGAGGAGTTACGGATCAGCCCCTTGATTTCCTTTGCAGCCTGAGCAGAGCGTTGCGCAAGTTCGCGCACCTCCTGCGCCACTACAGCGAACCCCTTTCCGGCTTCGCCGGCACGTGCAGCCTCGACCCCGGCGTTCAGCGCGAGAAGGTTCGTCTGAAAGGCAATTTCGTCGATAACACCGATGATGTTGGAGATCTGGTTGGACGAACTTTCGATCCGCGACATCGCGCCCACCGCGTCGGCAACAACGTTCCCGGAGCGTGCTGCATTTTCACTCGCCGTTGCAGCAGCATGACGGGCTTCGTCGGCGCGCTTTGCGGCGTTGCTCACATTGACTGTGATCTCATCAAGTGCTGCGGCGGTCTCTTCAAGTGACGCGGCTTGCTGTTCGGTCCGCTTGGAAAGGTCTTCCGCACTTTGGCTGATTTCGCGCGTGCCAGTATCAATCTGATCGGTCGCATGCGCGACATCGCCAAGGGTGTTCCGCATCTGGCTGAGCGCCTCGTTCATCGTGTTCCTCAGCCCCTCGAAATCGGGCGCAAACGGATGTTCGATGCTGAATGAGAGATCTCCCTGTGCAAGCTTGGTCAGCGCTGCGCCGATGGTCTTCACCGCATGCACTCGCTCTGTCACGTCGGTCGCGAATTTCACGACCTTGGTGACTTTGCCCTTGGAATCCAAGATTGGATTATACGATGCGTTGATGACGACAAGTTTACCGTTCTTGCCATAGCGGGTAAATTCGGCAGCCTGAAACTCCCCACGGCGCAGCGCGTCCCAAAATTCCTTGTAAGCCGGTGTTCGGGCGTATTCCGGATCAACCAGCATGCTGTGGCTACGACCCTTGATCTCGTCCAGACGATAGCCGATCGCTCTCAGGAAGTTATCGTTCGCGGTCAGGATTTCACCGTCGATGGTAAACTCGATGATCCCTTGAACACGGCTGATCGCCACCATCTGGCCTGCGAAATCGATATTCTGCAACCGTTCTTTGGCGTTTGCCCACTCCACGACGAAGCCCGTCGTCCTGTTTCCTTCAAGCAGCGGTGTGACAATCAGGTCGAAGGCACGGTGGCCGATCCAGATCGTGGCTCGGTGCTGGGTCTTCAGCGCCGCGAGCATGTTTCGCTGATGGGACGGATTCTTATGGAAAATGTCGATGTTGCTTCCTACAAGTTTGTCAAAGACAAACCGCGGCAATTCCTTCTTCAGGTCAGATTCGGCTTCTTTGAGCAGCGCAGTGACGGCCTCATTCATATATCGGATGTTCAGATCGGCGTCGGCGATCATGATATTGGCAGTAATGGAGTTCAAAGACCTTGTCTGCATTTGCGTAATTTTAGAACTGCCGAACATTTTCAGATCTCTCCTCTGGCGATCCTGTAGAAGAGACGATCACACGGTCTCTTATCGTGGTAGTAGTCGTAAGCAAGTGAACTGATTGCGCGGGATTACCAGTCGACAGCGTCGATTCCGTTTCTGAATCTCACGCGACCAACAAACCGCGCAATTTCTTCGGCTTTCCGTGGGAGAACGTTGTTTCCTGACGGGCGACTAGAATTTTGGAGAATTGAACATTGCCGCCCTTTGCCAAGGAACCTGCCGCGAAAGCGACTTGAAAGTTCCCGAAGGTGCCGACGTCATGTCGGTCTCGACAGGTTTCTGCCCGGACACCCTATTAGTAGGGCCAATCGATTAATTTTGAGTTAAGTCTAATATGTGGAATACTAAAGTATAAGTCTGGCTGCGACGGATAGATTCTTCTGAAGTATTGAGGCGCCGTTCCACACGTCTTTCATGCCCGGGCATGAAGCCAGGGGATCCATTCTGTCGCAAAAGTGTTCATACAGCGTTGACTGCGTGCCGCTGTTGACGTCGATCCGGCAGTCAGTTGCTTCCGGTTGATAAACTCGAACATACGCTGAAGATTGAGGAAGCAGTTCATGCCGTCCGGCTTGACGGTGATCCCATCAGAATATTTTTGGAATGCTATGAATTCGACAGCCTCGCCTGACCGTGTGCTCAGCTGCTGATGGAAAACATTCACCTAGCGCTTCCTCTGTTGCGATTTTGTACCTCCGGTCGGGATCGATCCCGCATTCGCACCAAGGCATCAAGCAACTTGTAGCATTTTCTGGACCCGAGTGCGGTCGATTGCTGACCGGCAAGCCTTGTGAGCGTTGGAAGATTGCGAGCATGCAGCGTGAATGGGATCGCAAAGCCGGCAACCCTCATGTTCGGCGGATGCGCCGTCCGTTTGCATGATCGCCAGCAAAGCCGGCAGGGCAATATTGAAAGCGCTAACGCACTTCGGGTCGAACTGGCTACCAGCTCGCTCGCGAATATGCGCTACAGTGCGTTCTACTGACCAAGCGTCCTTGTAGGGCCTTGCGGTCGTCAAGGCGTCAAAGTTGTCGGCAATCGCGACGATGCGCCCCGATATCGGAATGGTTTCACCCGCCAGACCAAACGGATATCCTTGTCCATCCCAGCGCTCATGATGGCTGCTGGCGATCTCAGCGGCAAGCTGTAGCAGGGCGGATTTTGACTCGCGAAGTATGTCGCATCCTATAACGGTATGCCCCTGCATGACGGCAAACTCTTCGTCCGTCAACTTGCCGTTTTTCAGGAGTACCGCATCCGGGATTGCCACCTTGCCGATATCATGCATCGGCGAGGCAAGCCGGATATCCGAACAAAGCCACGGCTCTATCCCGTAAGCTTTCGCAATCGCCTCGGAATACAAACCCACACGGCGGGTGTGGCGGGCAGTTTCGAAGTCCTTGTAGCTTGTCGCGATCGTAAGCCGGTCGATAATCTCTTCCTCGCGCGCTCGCAACTCACTAACCGCTTTGTCAACCTCCGTGCGCAGCCACTCAGCCTTGTCGGCTAACTTCTTGCGCGCATCCACGAGCGCCACCAGATTTCGAACGCGAGCCTGAAACTCGAGTGGATTGACGGGTTTTGTTAGAAAATCAATCGCGCCGGCATTGAGCGCTGCTATTCGAGTGGCGGTATCCGTGTCGGCCGTCACGAACACGATTGGTTTGTCGCGGTGCCTCTCAAAACGAAGCAACTCATTCACCAACTCTATGCCGTTGTAAACCGGCATCTGGAAATCGATGATGGCAATGTCAAAATCGAGCTGGTCCGCCAATGTCAGCACGTGTTCGGGCTGTGAATAGGCAATCGCTTCACAACTCGGAAGCTTTTCAACCAACTTTGTAAGCAGCGAGAGATTGGTTTTGTTGTCATCTACCAGAAGAATACGCATGTAACCGTTCCCCTATGCGGCGAGGCGCTGCCTGAGTTCGCCTATGGTGTCTGCAAGTCGTGTGATGCTGTTTTCAGACATGTCCCCGCTGCGAAGTTGCTGGGAGGTGTCCGCGATCCGCTGGAGCCCGATACTGCTAGCCGCCCCTTTCATAGTGTGAAGAAGACGGTCGGCACTGCGATAATCGTTTGTAGCCAACGCTGCGTGCAGCCCTTCGAGAAGTTTGGTGGCATCATCGAAGAAGCTTGATAGAAGCTCCTCGAAGGTTCCCTCTCCAAGCGCAGCCTCGATTTCAGCCTTTCGCATAGCGAAAGAATTTTCGCTATCGACGGCTTGCACGTCTTCGGCCTGTGCTTTCGACATGAGCAGGCCCTGCGTTTCGATTATTACGCGGAGATGTTGCAGTGAAATGGGCTTGGACTGGAAGCCGGTCATTCCCGCCTCCTCGCACAGCGTGCGATCCTGCTCGGAGGCGTTCGCCGTCATCGCAATGATCGGCACTTTTTTCCGGCCGCCTTCGGCTTCGCGGATTAATCGCGTCGCTTCGATGCCGTCCATTCTTGGCATCTGCATATCCATCAAAATCAGGTCGAATGCTTCCTGAGCAGCCGCATCAACAGCCTCGCAGCCGTCGCCGACAACCGTGACTTTTTGGTCGAGGTGATTGAGGAAGCCAACCGCCACCTGTTGGTTTACGAGATTGTCCTCGACAAGAAGTATCTTGAGAGTCGGAAGTGTTCTGGACAGGTCATGGTCGCTTGCCATAGCTGACGGAATTGGCAGAGCAGCGATAACCAAGGGTATTTCGAACCAGAATGTGCTTCCCTGCCCCTTCCTGCTTTCGACTCCAATCCGACCCATCATCGCTTCGATGATTTGTTTACAGATCGTCAGGCCGAGCCCTGTGCCTCCGTATTTACGATTGATCGAGGCGTCCACTTGGGAGAAGGGCTGGAAGAGCTTGCAAAGGCCGGCGTCATCGATGCCAATACCCGTGTCCGAAATTTGAAATCGGAGGCTCGAATTCTGAGATGTTTCAATTTCCCTCACGCTTAGGGTGATCGTCCCGTTTGACGTGAATTTGATCGCATTGCTGAGAAGATTGAGAAGCACCTGTCGCAATCGAGTGGGATCAGTTGAGACAACAGGGGAGCCGAACGTCTCCGGCACACGAAGTGCAATCTGATTGCCCTGCTCGGTTGCACGATCACGGACCATCTCGATGGTGCTTGTCACAACCGCTAGGACGTCGACGGCCCTGATCTCAATGTCGAGTTTTCCGTGCTCAATCTTCGCAAAATCCAGGATCTCGTTTATGACCTCAAGTAGCGCTTGTCCTGAGCGTCTGATGGTCTGTATCCCGGCTGCGACCGAGGGCGGCAAGGGCGAAAGCTCGAGCAATTCAGCGGTTCCGAGAATTGCGTTCAAGGGTGTACGGACTTCATGTCCCATCGTTGCCATGAACTGGGACTTCGCTCGATTGCCAGCCTCGGCATCGAGATAGGCGTCATTCAGTTCGTTGGAAACCGCCTCCAGGCTAAGCCCCGCCAGTCGCACGGATTTCAACTGGCGGCGCAAGGTGAAGATCAGCACGACGACACAGCATACCAAAAGGATCACAAGCCAGGCGGACTTCAATTGAAGGGCGAGTATTTCTTCACGCGCCTCGGCTCGGTCAGTGCTGACGGTATTATTGGTATAGACCAGCAAGGCTTCTGTTGCTGACACCAGTTTCTCAAGTTCGTTATCAATCGGTGTCCACGTCGCAGGTTCAAATAATCCGTGCAACGCGAGGGCGTCAAAAACACCGACCTTTCCGAGGACGATCGAGCGGATGTCTGCGATCTGACGTTCCACTGCAGAATCGAGTTTAAACTTCCTCTCGAACGAGGTTTTCTCCAGGATATTTATCCGCGAATAAAGAATGTCGAAACGGGTGCCAAGTGCCTTCACTGTCACGCTGGAATAGTCCTGCTCAGCCAGCATTACGTGAAGTACTTCATGCAGGCGCCGAGCCTCACGGTCGAGTTGATAGACGGACCACAGAGCATTTTCACGCACACCGTCCTGAAACGACGCGTATCGGCGGGAAATGTCCGTCAGCAGGAAGATAAGGCCCATCAGCAGCACGACCGAAAAGCTCTGGAGAACAAATGTCGCTTTGCTGGCTTTGCGGATAACGTCGCCGCTGCTTCGGGTGGAAGCCGTCACTCAGAAACCTCTATGGACTTGATTTGCCAGACGGAGCGAGAAAAGTATTTCTCGTTGAAGAGGCTCGCGTCCTTATCGAACGGGTAAATGAGAAAGAGGGGCCCCTTGTCACGCACTGACATGGTGTCTCCGTTCATGCGCGTCGCAAGAATGGTGTCGAGCTTTGCAGCATCTTCGACCGGAACTTCGGCCGAGTAATCATTCAAGGCAATGATTTTCAATGTCGAGCCATGAGCGCCAGCCGCCTCCAGGACGGCTCTGAGGAGCGGCCCGGAGAACTTTACTTTGCCTTCGGTCCAGGGTGTTTCCATCTCCCCTGTGCGGCTTGTGAGAGCCTCGAGCATGGGAAGGTCAAATTGTGCCGTCTCGTCTATGTTGGGATGATCCAGGTGGGCAGCAGATATCGTCAAAATGACTTCCCCTTTTGGCTTATCGAGCGCCAAAGCTAAGGTCGGGAAGCATAAGGCTGTTAACGCCAAAGACGTAAAAAGCATGCGAATTTGCATCATGAACTCCACTTTTACGCGGCAACCCGCGCAATTTCACGCGCGCTTCAGCGTCAATATCTTCAGGGAAGTGCCCAAAGGCCAAGAGTTGCTGGCACAAACGTGGTAGCGGCATATCGGCGCCGTTGTTGTGCCGGATCGACATCATGCCGTCCATCGCGCGTCCAAGAGGACACCCCAGATATAGGGGCAATTTCCTTCAATTAGATTAATCTCAAGAAGAGTATTGTAAGTTTAAGTCGCTTTTTGCTGCGGAGAGCGCCGTGCTATTGGAAAAGTGTAGTTCAGGCCAATTCAGGCCGCAGACTTGATGATGGTTCATCATGAATTTCCATCGCATTTGGCAGAGCTGTATGCGCTGTCACACCCGACGGCCAACTCGCGACTGCCGGGACGGTAAGTTTAGGTCGAGGTGGTACACACCATCCAGCGTATCCAGGATCGTAACACGCCTGCTCGCAGGAGCCCGTCTGGTGTTAGGTCAACAGAAGAATTCGGGCGTTACCCGCCTCCCACGACAACCGATCCCAACATCGTCTCACCGAAGGGCTTTTTTGATAACTATCGTCGCGTTGAGACTTCCCTGTTATGTCTATTGGTAATGCATGGGTGATCGAACGACAATTTCGGGTGTGGGGCATTTCTAAGAGTTCAGATGAGATCAGCGTGGAATATCAGAGGGGTCATAGGTTCGAATATCTCTCAAGGCACTCGCCGACAACCCGGCCTCAATTGCTCATGACCTTCGCGTGGTTTTCCAGGCTGGTCCTAGACCTTTTAGAGCAATTCGGCCGGATCCACACTTCGGTTGTCACTTCGCATTGGCGACGCTCACAGCTATGAACCGCGGGCCTCAGATGAAGCTTGGATGCGGTGCCGTTGCCGCGGAAATGTCGATCCTGTGAAGTCTTCGATACCGGTCCACCAGCCGCCCAAGCTCCGCAGATTGCTTCGCGGCATCCCAGCCACGAAATGCCGCCATGGTCTCGACAAGCTCGCGAAGAGCAGCGTGCCTGAGCGGGCGCTCCATGAAGACCGAGCTACGGCCGAACAGGAAGTCTTCGGCGTGGAGGACCAGTTCTGTGTTGCTGACGAAGGCGATTTCTTCTCTCGAAAACTCTGGAAGCGAAGCCAGGAACGTCTCGCCTCCGGCTAGCGCCTCGGCAATGCTTTTCGCGCGCGAGCCGTATCGGGACACAAGTTGGCGCGCCCTGCTCCTATCGAGCTTGTGTTCCTGTGCGATCGTGGTCAGCAGCCGCTCCGTATGTGTCGCTGCCTGCGAGAGCCCGGCGCCACCGCCGATCGGCGTGTTTTCGGTTGAAGACAAACGGCGCTTGTCCAGCCGCTTGAGGATCTCATCTGTGACTTCAGCGGAGAAAGCGCGGAACGTCGTCCATTTGCCACCGACCAGCGAGAGGATCGGGAAGCGCCGCTCTCCCTCTGGCGGCAATTCGGGCATGGAATGATCGCGGCTTATCCCGCCGGGATCGCTCGCATCGTTTGCCGGTAGCGGACGCACGCCGGCATAGCTGAAGAAGATGCTGGAACGATCAACGGGAACTTGCGGAAACAGGCGCCGAAACGCGCTGAGGAGATAATCCACCTCGTCATCATCGCAGATTACCCCGTCGGGATTGTCGACCGGTATGTCGGTGGAGCCGAGCAGTACATGGCCCATGAAATTCGACAGGATGCAGATGCGTCCGCCTGCGGCTTCGAAATAAATCATCCGGCCGTTCAGCGTTTCGGCGAGTGCCGGCAGCTCCAGCATGAGATGACTGCCCTTGGTGCCGCCGATCATACGACGAGCCGACGAGGCCCCTGAATTCACGCGGTCGATCCACGCGCCGGCGGCATTCACCATGATATCGCAGGTCATGGAAAACATCTCGCCGGTTTCCACATCCTGTAACGCGACCTCATTGCCTTCGACCCTCAAAAAGCGAAGGTGGTTGAGGGCGAGATTGCCGGGATGCGCGGCCATGCCATCGAGCGCCAGTTCAAGCACGAGACGTTCAGGCGAGGTGATCCAGGCATCGTAATAGGAGGCCGCAACCTTCAACGAGGGATCGAGATCAGGAATTTCGCGCAGGATGTCCTGGCGCGCGATCATGCGATGGCGGGGCATGGCCCGGTTCAAGGCGCCGTATAGATCGTAGAGCCACAGGCCAAGCTTGATGACCAAAGCGCCGCGTTCGGTGATCTTCGCCGGCATGCGTAGGAACTTGCGCAGGGCCGGTACGATGCCGTCGAACCAAGAATGGATCGGGATAATCATTTCCAGCGGGCGGACATAGTGCGCAGCGTTGAGCAGCAGCCGGTTGCGCTCGGCCGCGGATTCGCGCACGAGGCGGAACTCGCCCGTCTCCAGATATTTGAGCCCGCCATGGATCATCCGTGACGGCGCTCGGCTGGCGCCCGAGCAAAAATCACTCTGTTCCACGAGAAGACACCCGACACCTTGCAGGCTGAGATCGCGAAACGTGCCCATGCCGTTGATGCCGCCGCCGACGATGAGGACGGGAACATGACCGATCGTGCGCAGGGCTGCCAGGGCGTTTTCCCGGGTGATTTTCACTGCGGTCATGGCACTGCCTTCTCGTCTCGCCGTTGCATAATCGTGTCGATGGCATCGCAGTAGCGGCCATAACCGGCACCGAGCCGCGCAACAGCATCACCCGGCTCGTAGATGCGAAGTTGCGGCCTTGTGCGAAGGCATGCCTCCTCCCAGCCGTTGTACACGCCGGCTGCGATCCCTGCGGCGATGGCTGCGCCCAAGGCACCAGCCTCCGGCATTTCCGGCACCTCGACGCGGCGGTTCAACGCGTCGGCAAAGAGCTGCCCGAAGAACGGATTTCGGCTGCTGCCCCCCGTAAGCCGTACACGGCCGACCGCGCCATGCGGATCAATCAGGTCGATATGGTGCCGGTGATTGAAGACGATGCCTTCTGCGACGGCGCGCAGCATGTGGCCACGCCCGTGCCACCCCCGCAGCCCGACAAAGGCGGCCGGCACGTCCTCGGCATGGGGGGAGCCGTAGAGGTAGGGGAGGTAGATGATATCGGACGGATCGCCAGCAACGGCATCCAGTTCGGCTTGTAGCGTGGCGAAGGGATCGCCGTTCGCCAGCGCGTCGCGAGCGGATGTCTGCACGAACCAGTCGAGATTGGCGCTGGAGGCCGGTGAGACCGACATGTTCATCCATTGGCCGGCACGCAGCCCGTTGCGCGCGTTCCAGCCGATAGAGGTTTTGGTTGTATCAACCAGCATTTCGTTGATCGAATAAGTTCCGGCGATCACCGCGATCGTGCCCGCTTCCGTCACGCCCGACCCGACGGCGCAAGCGGTCACGTCATGCAGGCCCGCCGCAACGGGCGTGCCGATGGCAAGACCGGTCAGTTGCGCGACGTCCTCGGTGATATGGCCCGCCACGTCACCCGGCATGAAGACCGGCGGCAGGGCGCCGGCGATCGCCCCCAGGCCGAAGAGGGCTAGCGCCTCGTCGCTATAGCGCTGCGTTCGGATGTCGGAGAACGCGACACTCGCCTCGGTGAAGTCGGTCGCCACCTTGCCGGTCAGGCAGTAGCGCAGCCAGTCCTTGCAGGAGAGGATCGCGGCGATCTGGTCGTAGCGTTCGGGCTCCTCCTCTCGCAGGTGGGCGAGCAGCGGTGCAGGGGAGGAGGGGAAGGGGCGTTGGCCGGTCAGCTCCAGCGCGCGAGCCGAGACGCCGGTTTCGTCCCAGCGCCGCAGCAGGGCCTGCGCCCGGCTGTCGAGCGAGGTGGCGGCAAGGCCAAGCGGTGCGCCGGCGCGGTCGAGCAGGTAGAGCCCGTCGCCATGCCCAGCCACCGAAACGGCGGCCGGGCGCACCTCACTGCCGACGCTTGCGCTTGCAAGCTCCAGCGCCTCGCGAATAGCCGCTGCAGAGGCTTGCCAGTGCCCCGCCATGTCGCGTTCAACATGGCGGGGCACAGTCTTGATCTGCGCGACCTCGCGCCGGGCCAGCGCCACCACCGCTCCGTCGTCCCGGAAGACAACGGCCTTGGTGACGGTAAGCCCGCTATCCAGCCCCAGAAGATAGGGGGTCATGTCAGGATTCCAGCCTCGCGTGACGCAGCCTTTCCTGAAGGCTCGCCAAATAGATCGCCACGAGAAGCACGGCGCCGAAGACGACCTGGCGGATCGATGGCGGTACGCCGTGCAGGTTCATCAGGTTCTCGATGATTGCGATCACCAGCACCGCTGCGAAGACCCCGCCGACATTGCCCTTGCCACCGGTCATCGCCGTGCCGCCGAGAATGGTGCCGGCAAACACCATCATAATATCGCCCTGACCCATGTCGGCGACCACGGACTCCAGACGGCCGACTTCGAGAAGGCCACCGAGCGAGGCAAGGAAGCCCGCTATGACAAAGCAGACGACCTTCGTCCGCTCGATGTTAACCCCGGCCACGAAGGCGGCGTGCTCATTGTTGCCAAGTGCGAGGATATCCTTGCCGAGGCGATGGCGGTCGATCAGCAGCCAGGCCACGAGGAAGATCGCGATCCACACCAGAACGGCCACCGGCACGATGCCGAACAGCTTGGCCGAACCGAGATAAACATAGCCTTCCGGCAGGTAGTAGATGCCTTCCGGGATGAGATAGACCACAATGCCGCGCATCAACAACATGGTGCCGAGGCTGACAAGGAACGAGCTTACCCTAAGCTTTACGGAGAAAACCCCGTTCACCAATCCCGCCAGTGCGCCGAACACGAGCGTGGCAATAACGGCGAGGATTGGGTAGCTCTCCAGACCCATGCCCTGGAAGAACATAACGATGGCCAGTGCAGGCGCCAGCGCGAAAGTCGATTCAAGCGACAGGTCCACATTGGCGGTCAGCAGCACGAAGAACAGCCCGAGCACCATGCACCCAAGCGGTGCGGCCGCCCACATTACATTTAGGATGTTGCGCGTCGACAAGAAGCCCGGAACGGCCAGCCCCGCGAGGCACAGAAGCGCGAGAAGGGCCCAGATCAGATGCTTTTCCAGAACCAGGAAAACGAATTTATTCACCGAAGTCATGCTGGCACCTCAACACCCTGTATCGCCTTGTAGATCGTTTCGACGTCGAAACCCGGCTTGCCGCGCTTCAACTCCCGGATCACACGTCCCTGATAGAAGATCAGGATTCTGTCGCAGATCTCGGCCAGCTCTTCCTCGCTTTCCGAGATCATGATGACGCCGGCATTGGCCGACAGGTCCTCGCGGATCATCTTGAGGATGTCCGGCTTGGCGGAAATATCGACGCCGCGCGTCGGTTCGTTCAAAAGCACCAGCCGCGGCGCCGTCAGTGACAGCCGTCCGAGCAGGATTTTCTGCTTGTTGCCGCCCGACAAGCCGTCGATGGGCACGTCGAGCCCCGGTGTCTTGACCTTGAGGCGCGTGACGATGGAGCGGGCGACAGCCTCGCATTCCGCGCGCCGCACGAAGCCCAGGCGGTTGGTGAGCACGGGAAGCCCCGCAATGATCGCGTTCTCCAGCACCGAACGGTTCTGGATAACCGCCTGCTCCTCGCGGTGCTTGGGCAGGAAGGAAACACCCGCCGTTTGCGCCATCTTCGGGCTTCTAAGACGGACGTCCCTGCCGTCCATCACGATCGAACCACTGTAGGTCGGGACCAGCCCGTAGAGCGCTTCGATGGCGGCGTCCTTGCCGGACCCTTCCAGCCCGGCAAAGCCCAGCACCTCGCCACGATGAAGTTGGAAATCAAGTTGGGAAAGCGAGCGTCCGGCCTTGAGCGCGCGCACCGTCAAGACGGGCGGGGACGCAAATTCGGGCTCGTCGGTATAGTTGATCTCGGTGCGTGCGACGTCGCCGACGATCCAGTCGGCCAGTTCCCTCGCGGTGGTTTTCGAGGTCTCGAGCGTTGCGACGCGCTCGCCGTCGCGCATCACCGAAACACGATCCGTAAAGCCCATGACTTCGCTGACATGGTGTGAGATCAGCGTAAAAGACAGATCGGGCTGCTCAACGATCAGACGGCGCAGCAGCTTAAGCAGGCTGTCCTTGCGCTCGCTGGTCAGCGACGCGGTAATCTCGTCCAACAGAATGGTGCTTGCCTTCTCGATGAAGACAGCGCGGCCGAAGGCGAGAAGCTGCTGGGTTTCGAGCGGCAGGTCGCCCATGCGATCCTCCGGCCGGGCGCGCAGGCCGAGTTGCGCGATCACCTCGGAAGATTGCCGCCGCGTTATGGCTGGGGACAGGAAATTCAGCCGGCTCGCCGGATGGCGACCCATGAATAGATTGTCCGCGACCGACAGGTCCGCGGCGAAGGCCGGCTCCTGGGTGACGAGCGCGATGCCGAGCTTCTTGGCACGAGACGGCCCGGACTGGGATGGCGTGAGGCCGCCGCGGCTGGTGACGATCTGCCCCTGGCTCGGCGCCAGCAATCCAGCCACCATAGAGACGAGCACCGATTTCCCCGCACCATTCTTGCCGATCAGACCATGGATCTCGCCCTTGCGTACATCGAGATCAACCGAGTCGACCGCGAGAACGCCTGGAAAGCGGCGCGTAACGCCTTGCACGGCAAAGCTCAGCGAAGGGTCCAGTGTCATGGAAACTCCTGTTGCGGTTCGGCTGCGAGCGCCAGGGCGCTCGCAGCCTTGTCGCTGTTACTTGCCAAAGTTGGGCATGTTGCCCGTCTGCTCGACCGTCATTTCATTCGCCCAGTTGCGCTTGTCGTCATACGTAGCGTCACCCGGCACACTATAGGCCTGCGTCTGATACCAAGAGCCCTCGATTGCCTCGGGCTTCAGCACCTTGACCGGCGCCCAGACGGGCTCTTCGCCGTTCAAGAGGACGTTGGCCTCGTCGGGCAGTTCCTTTCCTGTCATCAACGTGTAGAGCATGCGCATCGAGATGATGCCTTCGCCGGTTGCCGGCTGTACGGAGATGTGGTCGATTTCACCACGCGCCATAGACTGGAATTCCGGTACGGTGCCATCAATCGTGGCGACCGGAATATGCTTGGGATCGTCGAGCGGGAAAAGCAAATCCTGCGCCTTGAAGGCTGGAACGGCACCACCGATACCCATCGTACCGTCGATGCTGGCAATACCGAGTATCTTGTCCGCACCTTCACGCGAGATCACGTCATCGACGATCTTGCGTGCCTTGCCGCCATCGCAGCCCGCTTCCTGCTCAACGATCTTGACGCCCGGATACTTGGCGGCGATCGGATCGAGCGCAGAGCGGTAACCTGTGTGGCGGGCAATGTCGAAGGAGGCGGTGATGATGCAGCGCAGCTCGATGAAGACTCCGCCCTTTTCCGGCCAATCCTTGCCGCGCAGCGTGTCCAGACGCTTGATCAAGGCCTCGCCGCCCAGGCGTCCCGCAGTCTCATTGTCGAAAGCAACGAAGGTCTGCTTGACGCCGGGAACCCAAGCGTTGGTCGTTACAACGGGGATATTGGCCTCCTGTAACTGCTTGACAATGCTGCGCATTGCCTCGCCGCGCCAGGACGTCAAGAGTACGCCGTCAACGCCGCTGTCGAACTGTGCCTGTAGGGCCTTGAGCTGCTGGCCCGCATCGTTCGCACCAAAGACGTTGAAAGTGATAGTGTCACCGTTTTCAGCCTGGATGCGCTTGGCCTCCTGCTGTTGGCCCAGCGCCACGCCGTTGAAATAGATATCGTTCGGTTCCCACCGGATGACGGCAACCTTGTAGTCTTTGGCCATGGCAGTGCCTGCCATCAGGCAGAGCGCCGATACCGCTGTCATTCCCTTTAAAAAGCCTCGCATCATATCCTCCATAGTGCTGGTGCTTGCTTCACAACCGGATCATCCTGCTGTTGCTTCTCGATGGCTGGCTTCGCGCAGCCATCTTTTCTGGTGGTGTGCTCCTCTCGGCTCAGACGACCCGGTCATTGCCACCGTCCACCGGAATTTGTGCCCCCGTGGTTCGGGAGAACGTGGCGTCGGCGAGCGCTGCAACGGCACGGGCGACATCCTTCGACGTCACCTCCGTGCGCATCAGGTTTCGCGCCTTGTATTGCTCGACCGTCAGTCCATAGCGCCGGGCGGATGTCGCGAGCGCTTCCGGAGTCCAGAGGTCGGTGTCGAACACGCCGTCGGGGTGGATGGCATTCACCCGGATACCCTCTGGCGCGAGTTCAAGGGCGGCAACGCGCATCAACTGCGTGAGCCCCGCCTTGGAGACGGAATAGGCGGCAGCGCCTGCGCCGGGTGCCGGCACGTTGCGGGAACCGATCAGAACCACGCTCGGATCGACGCCGTGGCGCAGAAAAGGTATAGCCTGCTTCAGGAGTTTGCGATGCGATGTCAGGTTGACGGCCAGCGATGCATCCCAGGCGGCGTCCTCCAGCAACTCGATATTGGCCCCGGCACGGAAGATGCCGACATTGGACACCAGAATGTCGAGGCCACCGTAATCGGCGACCACTTGCTGTACGGCGGCGCGCACCTTAACCTCGTCTGTCAGTTCGACAAGGATGCTGTCATAGCCGGGACGGTTCATATGGTCCTTTACGGCGGGATTGATATCCAGCCCCACGACCACCGCGCCGCGGTCGCGCAAGGCCTCTGCCGTTGCGCGGCCGATGCCAGTTGCGCAACCGCCCACGACGGCGATCTTACCTACCAGCGGCGGCAGCGCGCCCTGGGCGCGCAGCTTGGCCTGTTCCAGTTCCCAATATTCGAGTGCGCGTAGATCGCCTTCAGCCAATCCCTGCCAGCCGCCGAGACGGGAGGAATAACGCAACGCCTTCAGATTGGCCGCGGCGACATCCGCCGAGATGCGCGCGCGCGCCAGCGTCGGCCCGAAGCTGCGCACCGCACCATCGGCGAGAAGCGCCCAATGGGGATGCGGCGGCAAGGGTGTCAGACCTGCATCGTCGGCGCGTGCGACATAGGCCCGGTACTCGGCCGCGAAGTCTTCCAGCGCCGTTTCGGGTTCGTCATCGACAATGGCGGGGAAGGGCTTGTTGTGGATGACATGTTCCGGCGTCAAGGTGCCGTGACGGGAAAGTCGTGTGATATCGGCGATCTCCGCAACCGGGACGCCCGCCACCGGGCGCGAAACCAGTGCGCGACCCGCCAATCTGCTTGCTGCACCGCGCAACCGGGCGATAAGGACCGGATCGGTTTCGATCCGCTGGGACGCTGGCAGAGAGGGTATACGGCCGGCAAGCCACGTTTCGGCCCGCGCGCAGATCTCCACCATGCGTTCGTAGCTTTCGCGCGCCGTGTCACCCCAGGTGAAGACGCCGTGATGTTCGAGGATGATGGCCTCGGCCTGCGCGAAAGCCGGTGAAAGCAAAGCCTCGCGCATCTGTCGCGCCAGATCGAAACCCGGCTTTACATAGGGAAGGATCATCACCCGCGGGCCGTAAATCTCCCGAAGCAGCGCGGTGCCATTGAGGCTGTTTGAGACGGTTAGAACGCCATCAGCATGGGAATGGTCAACATAGGCGGCGGGAAACAGGGCATGTACGATGGCCTCTATGGAGGCGGCGGCGGCCTGTGGATCAAGGCGGGCGCGTTTGACTTCCGCCACCATGTCGCTGTCGGACAGGATTTCAAGCTCGGCTAGCGCCAGCAAAGCGGGGAGGTCGAGCGCGGTGAACCCCTCGGCGCCCATCGTACCAAGATCGAAACCGCTGGCCTTGACCCAGATAACCGGGCGCTCTGCTCCAAATCGATCTGTAACGGTGCCCTTGTAGGACGTGTTGCCGCCGCCGTGCAGCACCAGCGCAGGGTCGCTCCCGATAAGCCGCGATGAGTAGACCCGAAGGTCTAGCCCCGTTCCAGCCTTTGCGGCCTCTGCCTCGTTCCAGAGATTGTCCATGCAATGATCCTCGATTTGGTTGCCGGGCCAATGTTGGCCCGGTTCTTCGCCAATGCGGTGATGGCGTCAGGCCTTGGCCTTCAGGTCCTGGAACAGCTCGTAGCCTTCTGCACCCGTGCGGCCTTCATGAACGACTGCAGCGAGGGCGGCCAGCATGGCGAGCGGATCGATCGACTGGAACACATTGCGGCCCATGTCGACACCGGCGGCGCCTTGGTCGATTGCGCGATAGGCCATTTCCAGCGCTTCGCGCTCCGGCAACTTCTTGCCGCCGGCAATGACGATCGGAACCGGGCAGCCGAGCGTGATGCGCTCGAAGCCTTCTTCGACATAGTATGACTTGACGAACTGCGCGCCGATTTCGGCGGCAATGCGTGTTGCCAAGCCGAAATAGCGGGCGTCGCGGGCCATGGACTTGCCGACGCCAGTGACGGCCATTGTGGGAATGCCGTAACGCGTGCCGGCATCGATCAACTTGACGACATTGGCAATGGACTTGTGCTCGTATTCCGCGCCGATATAGACCTGTGCGGCCATGGCGGACGCACCGAGGCGGATGGCGTCCTCGATGTCCACACTCACCAGCTCGTTGGAGAGTTCCGTCAGGATCGAATTGCCGGCCGAGCAGCGCAGCACGACGGGCTTACCTGCTTCCGGTGGAATAGAGCTGCGCAGACCACCACGCGTGCACATCAGGACATCGGCATGCTCGGCAAGCGGTGCGATCGTCAGGTCTAGGCGCTCCAGGCCGGTGGTCGGTCCCTGGAAATAGCCGTGGTCGAAGGCCAGCATAACCGTGCGGCCGGTATCCGGGCGGAACACCTGCGATAGCCGCGCTTTCATACCCCAGTCCTGATGCGCATTGCCTTTCAGGAAAAAGCGCGATGTGTCCGCCGGGCGGTCGCGGCCCCAGTCCTTGCCATCCTTGATATCGTCCAGATCTGCCATGTCGTCCTCTCAATCGCCGCCCTCAAGGCGGCCGTCCGTTGTCGTGCGCACCCTTCGGCCGGGCTTTCTCATCCACGGCTGGGCGGCGCCCGTTCGCCTTTCGGCAAAATTGTAATCGGTTTCGGGTGACCTCCCACCTCGCTGACATAATCTCTAGCAAGTCGCACGGTAGATATCAATATTTTTGTTATTTATATCGTAATTTATGTTGCAATGCCGCATAACAATGAATGCTTATAAACGGCGCGGATGCACGATGCAGCTTCTTCTTATCGGAGAAATATCTGTTCTTGCTGTATTTTTCGCGTATTTCGTAGATTCGTGCTGCGCGCGCGAATTGTGTGGACAGCAGCGATGAATCAACTGATAAAAGGGGAAATGTTAAATTGAGTGCGATTTGCGATGAGTGATTATAACAATTCCGATCAAGAGGTGGCCGCCTCCAAGGCTGAGCGTCGGCGAACAACGATCATCCAGACCTTGATGAGCGGCTCGTCCACGCTGATCCGCGATCTGGCGGAGTCGTTGAATGTCAGCCTGATGACGATCCACCGGGACCTCGCCGTGCTCGAAAAAGAGGGGCTCGTTCGGCGGCTTCGCGGGTCGGTGTCAGCGGAAAAGTCATTGCTGTTCGAAAGCAGCTACAATTATCGCGGCCGCAAGAATGTGGAGGACAAGAGGCGGCTCGCCCGCGCTGCGCTCGCGCATCTTGAGCCCGGAAACGCGGTGATCATTGATGACAGCACCACCACGTATCATCTAACAGAATTCCTGCCAGAGGTCACGCCGCTGACAGTCATTACCAATGCTGCGCCAATTCTGGAGCGGCTGCGTCATCTCCCAGAAATCGACCTAATCTCAACCGGTGGTCGCTATCATCCCGGCTATAACGGCTATTTCGGTGCCAATTGTGAAAAAGCGATCCTTTCCTATCATGTCGACGTCGCCATCCTGTCGACGACGACGATCCAGGGGCTGTCGATGTACACACCGGACGAAATCGTGGTGCGTGCCAAGCAGGCGATGATGAAGGTTGCGAGACGGCGTATCCTGCTGGCAGATGCCACGAAGTTCACGTTCAGCGCTCTCAACTACGTGGCTGAAATCACGGATTTCGATCTGGTCATTCTTACCGGAGACATCCCACCCGCCAAACTCGACCTGATCCGCGCCTCCAAGTTGAATGTCGAGATCGTATAGCAGTAGGCGGGGGTACCCGATCCAAGTTCCCCATTCTTTGGTCATCCGAAAGATAAAGAACGTCTCCCTCGGGAGTCCTGTGTCTATTCCTTTGCTTCGCCAGCTGTGCGCCTACCGCTTCTCCACGCGGTCATCTTCAAGAAAGTCGAAAATCATAGGATGACGGCCACTTGGCCTCTTGGAAGCTCTCTGCATTCACATCGGGTTGGGTCGCTCCAAGGAAGCTTGGCCTGAACACAGGTGTGCCCGTATCAGTAAAATTTTAATCTTTTCCTTGATAGCGTCGCCCGCATGCTTTTGGCTCGGTCGTTGTGCGCTGACGACCCGACAGATGCTTGGGAGGAGACCGCAACATTCAATGACTGAATGTCGACCGTGAACTGTTTGAATTCCATTTTCCGATCGCTGCCGACACGGGGATAGCACGGTAAACTCTTGAGTTGAGAGGTTTCCTTGTCCCTTCTTGAAAAAATCAAAATCCGTTCGAAAATTCTCCTATTGATCCTTCCGGTCAGCGCGATTGGACTGGTTGGTGTGGGTGTTGTGGCCAATAGCTACAAGAACGCCGACACGAGGTATTCCGACTTCATTGCAAAGGATAATGCTGCTGCCACGCTCCTTGCGCGCGCCAGTACGTCCTTGGTGGGCGTAACGTACAACGCCTATCAGCTGCTCGAGTATGATTCACATTCCGCCTATATACCTGATATCCGTACCGAGTATGATGCGAGCAAGGTTGCCCTTGTCAGGTTTCTCGACGCGGCGGCGGCCCTGACGCCGCAAAATCAGGCTGAACTGGCGGTGTTCCGTCAGAAGGCAGTCGATGTTCTGAAGACACTCGATCAGGCTGTCGCCAGCGCCAGTAAGGGAGATCAAGCAGCGGCCAAGTCTCTGCTGGCACAGAGCGATCCTGCTGTGGCAAAATGGCGTGCCGATCTGCGGAAGTGGAACGATGCCAATCTGGATGCCATTGTCGCAAAGAGCAATTTTCTCACGGCGCAAACCAATTCGACGATCATCAATTCCCTCGCGGTCGTGATTCTTTTGTTCGTTGCTTTTGTTGGGTTGTCGCTGTTTGTTGCAGCACGGGGGATAACCAAGCCTATCGACCGACTGCGTCTTCGTATGCAAACTCTCATCGAGGGAAATATCGCGGACGACATCCCGTGCAAACAGCGTGCCGACGAAGTCGGTGAAATGGCGAGGGCCGTCGAAGTGTTTTTGCAAAACGCTCGCGACCGTATTCGCCTGGAAGAAGAAGCCACCGCCAATCGCAGTTTGTCGGAAAAGGAACGTTCCGAGCGAGAAGACCAGGCTGCGAAAGATGCCGCTGATATCGAATTCGCTTCTAACCACGTTGCCAAAGGTCTTGCCGCGCTTGCCGATGGGAATGTTTCCTATCGCATCCATGACGTATTCGTTTCCCAAGTCGATTATGTCCGGCAGGACTTCAACCGTTCTGCCGAAAAACTGGAGAGCGCGTTGAAAAACGTCGCGGATAACGCCCGTGGCATTGATGCGGGCACGAACGAAATCCGATCTGCGGCTGAGGATCTTTCCAAGCGCACCGAGCAGCAGGCAGCAGCCGTCGAACAGACCGCCGCCGCACTCGAAGAGATCACGACAGCCATGAGAGATTCGACGAAGCGGGCTCAGGAGGCGGGCCAGCTCGTCGGCCGCGCCAGGGCCGGAGCTGAGCAGTCGGGCGAGGTGGTTCGCAAGGCGGTCACCGCGATGGAGCGTATCGAGAAATCGTCTGACGAAATCGGCAACATCATTGGCGTGATCGATGAGATTGCTTTCCAAACAAACCTTCTCGCTCTGAATGCTGGAGTCGAGGCGGCGCGGGCAGGTGAAGCCGGCAAGGGCTTCGCGGTGGTTGCGCAAGAAGTCCGAGAGCTTGCGCAACGTTCGGCCCACGCGGCCAAGGAAATCAAAGCGTTGATCACCGCGTCCAACAGTCAGGTGCAGGAGGGCGTGCAACTGGTCGGAGAAACGGGTCGTGCGCTTGAGACCATCGTGTCCGAAGTGCAGGAGATCAACCGGCATGTGTCTGCGATCGTGGATTCGGCGCAGGAACAAGCGTCCGGTCTCCAGCAGATCAATACGGCCGTGAATCAGATGGACCAGGACACGCAGAAGAATGCGGCCATGGTGGAAGAGACGACCGCGGCCACTCATGGCCTCGCCAGAGAGGTGGGCTCCCTGAGCGAGCTGTTGGGGCAATTCAAGCTCTCACAGGCAGGCGCTGCGATCAATCGGCCGGTACCTGTGCAGCAGGCCGGCGCGGGAATACAGCGCGCTCCTGTCGCCTCGCCAGCACGCAAGCTCAGCCGCAGGCTGTCATCCGCTTTTGGTGGCAATGCCGCCGAAAAGGATGACTGGGAAGAGTTCTGAACTCTAGAATGAAGCACTGGGAATGGCCGGCTCGCGGACTTTCCCAGAACCTAGTGTGATGGATGCGCCCGGCTGCGGAATAACTGACTGCCGGGCGCTCATCCCTTGTGGCGACCAGTCGCCAGTTCCTAAATTTGCGAACCTACGCGCGGAGATATTGCGAGGCCTTTAGGCGGTCTGCCGCGCCGATAGGCTAGGTCGTGCCATGAGCGTTGTAGAATTCCGGCTCGAACCCTTCGTTCAAAACCGGAGGGGCACTCTGGCTGCCTAAGTGCGACGGACATTCCAGCCTCTCACAGTCATGGTCTTAAAGCCTGCGCCGCAAAAACCAGATGCGAAAAAGGATGGCATCGAGCGAAAGCGAGCCTGGCCCTCGGGCGATGATAAACAGGAGACAGGCGGCCCAGGTTCCATGGGTTGGCCAGGCGGCGGGATAGACAAAAATCTCGATCACCAGCGTCATTCCTAAGAGCGCCAGTGCCGATAGTCGGCTGGCGAGGCCGACAACCAGCAGGATTGGAAAAAGGTGTTCCGCGAAAGCGGCGAGGTGGGCGGCGAGCCATGGGTCGACCAGCGGTAGCTTGTATTCGTTCTCGAAGAGATAGAGGGCGCTGTCGGAGAGCCGCCATCCTTCGACTTTCGTCTGCCCGGATTGCCAAAAGACGGCGGCTATCGAGAGCCGGGCGATGAGTGATATCACATTGTTCGGGATGGCGTTCAGGGCATTCAGGCCTTGCTCAAAGATCCGGTGCGGCAAGACCCGGGCGTGGTCAGACATGGTTTCGGTCTTCATTGGTTTTGTCCTGATGGATGGCGGAGAAGGCTCCCGAGCGGAGCAACGTCGCCAGGTTGTCTGAAAGATCGAAATCGGCGTGTTTACGGATGGTGCTTTCCACGGCGATGGCGAGCGTCGCGCCCGCGACAAGCTGGTGAAAAAACGCTGCACCGCCCGGCGATAACGAGGTTATTTCGACTGTCATTTGCGGGCGGGCGATCAGGGCGTGTTCGCCATGCCAGACATCGATTTTTGCCAGCGGTCGCGCGCCGGCATTCATCGCCCATATCGTTATCACCGGATGGAGTGAGGAGAGCACAGACAAAGTGGGATGCGGTTCAAACACCAGCCCGCCAAGTCGGGCAGGGTCGATTGCGGCGAACGCCGTTGCGTCGAGCGGCGGGGCATCGGCCGCGTGATACGCCCGCCCACGGGCGATTTCGAGCCGCATCACGTCGGGCAGGTAGGCGACCTCCCGGACCGGCGCGAAGTTGGCGACGAAGTCGGGCATATCGTCACCGTAAGCCAGCAGGACAGGCGACGACGGTGGATGGGCCGCGATGAAGGTCTGTGCCATCGCCTGGAAGAACGCCTGCCCGACGATGTTCTCAGCAACTGGAAAACGCGATGCAAGTGCCGCGGTTATGCTTGCCATGACATTGTTGCGGTAGACACCGTAGCGTCTTTCCGGCGCTTTGTTGTTCCATGCCGTCAGTCCCCCGGGTACGGGCCCGGTGGCGAGAAGACCTGCGGCGAACGCGCTTTGGAGGGTCGCGGACATCGTCAGGCAGCCACGCTGCGGTCGGCCGCATCAAGCAGGTGCTGTGCCGAGACTGCCTCGGCGCGCAGAACTGGCCAGGCGGGTACGTCATTGTCCCATTCGATCAGGCTCGCGACCGGGCCTATGCGGCCAAGGACCTCCTGATAGAGCGCCCAGACCGGATCCTTTACCGGCGTATCATGGCTGTCGATCAGAAGCGGTGCTCCAAGCTCGTCCGCCGTTTCGGAATGACCGCTCAGATGGATTTCCCGCACCGCCGCCAGCGGAAAGCGGTCAATATAGTCGCCGGGATCGAGATTATGGTTCGTTGCGGCAACGAACACATTGTTGACGTCGAGTAGCAGACCGCAGCCGGTGCGTCGTGCCACCTCCGCAAGGAAAGCCGTCTCCTCGATCGTACTGTCTGCGAAAAGCAAATAGGTGGCGGGGTTTTCGAGCAGCATCTGACGGCCCAGTGTCATCTGAACCTGATCAACGTGCTCGACAACGCGGGCGAGGGTCTCCTCCGTATAAGGCAACGGCAAGAGGTCATTCAGAAAAACGCTGTCGTGACTGGACCACGCGAGATGTTCGGAGAAGCTCTCCGGCTGGTAGCGGTCGCAGAGCGTCTTCAGCCGGGCGAGATGGTGACGGTCGAGTTGTTGCATGGAGCCGATGGAGAGACCGACACCGTGCACCGAGAGGCCATAATCCTCCCGCAGTCGGCCAAGCTGGGCGTGCGGCGGGCCGCCAGCGCCCATGTAGTTTTCCGCATGGACCTCGAAGAAGCCGACCGGCTGCGACTCGGTCAGGATATCAGCAAAATGCTCAGGCTTGAAGCCGACGCCAACGCGGCGTGGAAGGGCGGAGGAAAGCATGGGACACCTTTTCTGAAAGGGAAGTGACGGCGCCGGATGGCGCCGCCCGTCGGGTAGCAGCCGGTGCGTGTCAGGTCGGTGCCATGCCCGGCTCGAGCATGCCGTGGCCATTCGGCGTCGTCATCGAAACGCAGGTGCCCTTTGGCACGAGCTTGAAGACGTTCTGCTGGTAATCGATCTTTGATGTCCCGGCACATGTGGTGCCAGCACCCGCGGCGCAGTCGTTCTGACCCTTCATCGCGATGCCGTAGCACTTCTCCTTGCTGTCATCGGCGTTTGCGGGTGCTGCGACGGCAGCAAGTGCGGTAGCGAGCGAACCGGCAAGGGCGAGAGTGGCGAGTGAGGTTTTCATTCTCTGTCTCCGTTTTTCGGGGCAGCCACGATTGGCTGTGCATAGACGGCTACGGAGAGCGATTGCGCTTCGTTACAGAGCTGAAGTGTATTTTTCCGGACACCTCTTGCGGATGGGCACGCGGCATAGGAAAAAGACCCTGCGCTTCAGGCTGTTGGGCGCATCACAGTTTTCTTGTCGCGGGAGGTAACAAACTCGTGTTGCCTCGCGTAGGGTATGAAACGGTGAAACAATCGACGCGTGAAGAGCAATGGGCAGCCTGGCTGCGCCTCGCCATCAAGGGCGATGCGCAGGCCTACAACCGTTTCCTTGTTGACGTGACGCCGCAATTGCGCCGCATGGCGCGTCGGCGTTGCGATCAGTTCGGTGCGCCGGCAAGCGAAGCCGAGGATGTGGTGCAGGAAGTGCTGCTCGCCATCCACCTGAAGCGCGGCACCTGGGACCCGTCCCGACCGCTCGGACCGTGGCTGGCGACCATCGTGCGCAACAAGCTGGTCGATAGCCTGAGGCGTCGCGGCCGGCATGTGAATGTGCCGATCGAGGACGTTGCCGATTTCCTGAAGGCGGTCGATGAAACGCATGAAGCCGCCGACCGAATCGACACCGAAACAATATTGGCGCGATTGAAAGATCCGCAACGCGATATCGTCCGTTCGATCTCGATTGAAGGGCAAGGCATCCGCGAAACGGCGGCGCGGCTGAAAATGACGGAGGTGGCGGTGCGCGTCGCCCTCCACCGGGCGCTGAAATCGTTGGCGGCCCTGTATCGGAGCGAATGAAATGAAAACGGACGATCTGATCACCCTGATGACGCACGACGCTCCCGTAAGCATGCGCTACAGTCGGGTTCTTGCGCTCGCGTTCGGCGCCAGCGTCGTTTTCTCTGCCGTGCTGCTCGTCGGCACCGTCGGGCTGCGGCACAATATGGCGAGCGTCTTCGAGACCTGGCGCGTGCTGTTCAAGATCGTCATCACACTCGTGCTCGCCGTTCTCGCCGCCCGTCTTGCTGTACGTATCGGCCGGCCAGGTGCGGAAATCCGCCTGACTGCTCTGTCGCTCGGCGTGCCGCTCGTCACGGTCGTCGCCGCTGTTGTCGTAGAGCTTTCTGTTTTGCCTGAGCATGCGTGGC
This sequence comes from Shinella sedimenti, assembly GCF_022601905.1. NCBI lineage: Bacteria > Pseudomonadati > Pseudomonadota > Alphaproteobacteria > Hyphomicrobiales > Rhizobiaceae > Shinella > Shinella sedimenti. The sequence goes on along the minus strand of NZ_JAKVIN010000007.1, from coordinate 64,249 downwards.
GGGCGAGCCTCGTCGGGCAAAACGCGCTGTTTTGCTTGTTTTTCGTCCCGGTCCTTTCGCTTGCGCCGTTCGCCGGCTTGTTCTGGGCCTTGAAGAAAGGGGCGCCAGAGAACCCGGCGGCTGCGGGCGCCGCGGCCGGGCTAGCTGCGGGTGCCATCGCCGCCGCTATCTATGCCTGGCACTGCCCGGATGACAGTCCGCTGTTCCTGGCTACCTGGTATGTGATAGCCATTGCCAGCGTGAGCGCCGTGGGCGCATTGCTTGGCCGGCGCTGGTTGCGCTGGTAGCGGATATCACTCCCGCGCCCAGATGGCATGCTCGATCTTGCCTTTGAGTTCCGGATAGGCCTCCGGATCAAAACGCGGTTCCCGTGTCTTCTTCTGCTCGAAATAATCTTTCGTGAGTTTGGCGACCGTTCCTGAAAGCAGCAGGATTGCAATTAGGTTGACAGAGGCCATGAGGCCCATCGCAGCGTCGGCCAGATTGAAAACGACGGCGACCGTCGTATAGGCGCCCCATATCACCATCAACAATACGGCAACGCGAAGTGTGCCGACCGCGCCCTTGTTGTCGAGCTTCAAAAACACCATGGCGTTTTCCGAATACGCGTAGTTGCCGATAATCGAGGTAAAGGCGAAGAAAAAGATAGCAATGGCGATGAAGTAGCGCCCAGCCTCTCCGATATGTGAGACCATCGCTTCCTGTGTCAGCGGCGTGCCGGTGAGCTCGGATCCGGGTGTCATAACACCCGACAGCAGAATCATGATGCCTGTTGCCGTGCAAATCAGGATCGTGTCGATGAAGACGCCCAGCGCCTGCACGAGACCCTGGCTGGACGGATGATGTGGAGACGGCGTCGCGACGGCTGCAATATTCGGCGCGGAGCCCATGCCGGCCTCATTGGAGAAGAGGCCGCGCTTGACGCCGTTGAGCATAGCCCCCGCTACACCGCCTGCCGCCTGCTCGATGCCGAAGGCACTTTTGACAATCAGGGCGATGACGCCCGGAACCTCGGTGATGTTGGCGATAACGACATAGAAGGCCATACCGAGATACGCAACGGCCATGAACGGGACAACATACTCAGCCACCTGTGCGATTTGACGGATGCCTCCGAAGATCACGACACCCGTCAGCACCGCCAGGGCGACGCCGACCCAGATCTTTTCGAGCCCGAAGGCGCCCTGCATGGCGTCCGCGATCGAGTTTGCCTGTACGGCATTGAAGACGAGACCAAACGCGATGATCAGGCAGACCGAGAATATCATGCCGGCCCACGGCGCGTTCAGGCCGCGAGCGATGTAGAATGCCGGGCCGCCGCGATACTGCCCGTTATGGTCCGTGACCTTGTAGAGCTGAGCCAACGCACTTTCTGAGTAGGCCGTTGCCATGCCGACTGCAGCGACGACCCACATCCAGAATAGCGCACCAGGGCCGCCGAGGAACAGGGCAACGGCGACACCGGCGAGATTACCGGTGCCCACACGTGAGGCGAGGCTCGTGCATAACGCCTGAAATGGTGTGATCCCGCTCGTATCGCTGGCTGGTGCGCGCATGACCGAGCGGAACAACTCCGGGAAGTGCCGGAACTGGATGAAGCCCAGCCGCAGCGTGAAGTAGATGCCGACGGCAATCAGTCCGTAAATGAGGACATAGCCCCAAAAGATCATGTTCAGAAAATCGACGATTGCATTCAAAACGGTCACGGCGGCACTCTTTCGATAAGAACGCTGGATCATCATGACAACCCCCGCACGATTTGGCACGGTGGTTGTCATTGCAGTCAGATCGTTGCACGATAGTTGTGAGCCCGCAACGCTTGAATGCGTCGCCGTTAGGCTTCTTCCTCGCGCCCAGCGAACCAATTGGCCAGCAGCGCGCCGGAAATGTTGTGCCAGACGCTGAAAATGGCGCTGGGAACGGCTGAAAGGGGCGAGAAGTAAGCGGTCGCGAGCGCAGCGCCCAGTCCAGAGTTTTGCATGCCGACCTCAATGGCGATCGCTTTGCGTTTTGCAAGCGAGAGCCCCGTGGCTTTCGCTGCAAAGAAACCGAGCAGGTAGCCGAGACCGTTGTGAAGCACCACGACTGCGAAGATCATCAGGCCTGACTGGACGATGGAAGCCTTCGATGCACCGACGACGGCCGAGACGATGAGAACGATGCCGACGACGCTGACAAGGGGAAGTGCAGGAACCGCCGCCTTAACGGCGCCGGGCAGCAGTTTCTGGAGGAGCGCGCCGAGGGCGAGTGGAACGAGCACGACCTTGACGATGCTGAGGAACATAGACCAGCCATCGACAGGCAGATATTGACTGGCAAACAGCCAGACGAGGAAAGGTGTTACGAGCGGTGCAGCCAGCGTTGTGACGGATGTGCAGGCGACCGACAGCGCGACGTCACCTTTCGACAGATAGGTCATCACATTGGACGAGGTCCCGCCTGGGCAGCAGCCGACAAGAATTACGCCCGCCGCGACCTCTGGTGGCATGGGGATGATGCGCGTCAGCAGGACAGCGAGAAGGGGCATGATGAGGAACTGGCCGAGGACGCCGATTGCGACGTCGAATGGCCGCCTCACCACTTCGCGGAAATCGTCGATCGACAGGGTTAGGCCCATACCGAACATGATGATTGCCAGCAGCGTCACGATCCACGGGCCAAACTGCTTAAAGGTATCGGGGAAGAAGAAGCCGAGGACTGCGAAGAGGATGACCCAGGCAGCAAACGTCTTGCCAACGAAGGTCGAAATGGATGTCAGTGCTTTCACGTCTTTGCTCCAACAGGAAAAATATGGTGCCGATCTATACGCGCTGAGCCCTCTGTCAAGCCGTGAAACGTTTGCCAATCCTGGCGGCCTCTGACCTGCCACTCGGCAGCAGCATGGGCAGAATTACCCGTCTCAACCGTCGTTCTATGCAGCTCAACTAGATCCCGAGACAGTCGGCTCACGCGATCGGCCGTGTGGGCGAAGGTGATCGAAAGATCAATCTGACGCTTCCAGATCGATAGCATCAAGCATTCCTTGGGTGAGCATGCGCTCCAGCGCGCGCTCAACGGCGGCAGTCCATCTGGCATGCTCTGCAAGTGCCGGCGGAATCAATCCTGGCAGGGCGGAAAGCGCTGCCACGATCGCCGGAGCCTCCCGTGGAGTATCGCTGAGTGCGGCGGCGATCTCTGCTTCGCGCGGATCGCGGATCGGATAGACTTCTCCTGCGTCATTGCGGCCGAGCGTGTAGCGTATCCACGCGGCCGTCGCGAAAGCGAAAGCCTGGATCGGCAAGTTCCGTTCGAGCGCCAGAAGAGCCGGCTGGAAAATACGCTGCGGCAATTTCTGGCTGCCATCCATCGCGATCTGGCGCGTCTCATGTGCGATGGCAGGGTTTCGGAAGCGAATTTCGAGGGATCTGGCGTAATCTGCAAGATCTATCGAAGGTAGTCTTGGAAGGACGGCGGCGGCGGCCGCCAGATGCCTTTTCACCAGCCGTGCCAGCGCCCGGTCCTCCATTACATCGCGCACATACTGCCGTCCGGACAGGAACCCAGCATAGGCCAGCATCGAGTGGCTGCCATTCAGCATGGTGAGTTTCATCTGCTCATAGGGTGCTACGTCCGTGACAAAAAGAGCGCCACCTGCTTCCCACGCCGGGCGGCCAGTTGGAAACAGATCCTCAATCACCCACTGCACAAAGGGTTCGGTTTCTACCGCAGCGAGGTCGATGCAGCCGGTCTGAAGTTCCGCTTCCGACAGCGTTTTTGGTGCCGCTGCAGGTGTGATGCGGTCGACCATGCAGGACGGAAAGGCGACTTCTGCCTCGATCCAGTCGGCAAGCCCAGGATCGGTCATCCGTGCAAAACCGACAACGCCGCTACGAACCAGGCGGCCGTTTTCCGGCAGGTTATCGCAGGAAAGCACGGTGAATGGTTTGTGCCCGGACAACCGCCGCTGGGCAAGGGCGCGCACGAGTAGTCCCAAGACGCCTGCGGGCGTGTCCGGTGAGGCGAGATCGGCGCCAACAGCAGGATGGGTGAGATCCGGCCCGCCGCTTAAGCGGTCGATGCCATATCCTTTTTCAGTCACCGTCAGGGTGACAATGCGGACCTCAGGCGCGCAAAGCGCGGCAAGCGTGGCGGTCGAATCCGCGGCGATCACATCACGGATCGACCCGATAACGCGCGCGCTGGTACCTTGCGACCCACGCTCTATCAAGGTGTAGAATCCGTGTTGCGCGTTGAGCGCCTCGGCAACCTCGACCGAACGAAGGCTGACGCCGGTGATCCGCCAATCGCCACCTGACGCTGCCAGCGCGTCATCGGTCATGACGGCCTGGTGGGCGCGATGAAAGGCGCCAATGCCGAGATGGACAATGCCCCGCCCATGCGCATCGGGATCGTAGCCCGGCACCTTTGCGGGGCCGGTGACGAAATCAGGAGACGTAAGCCGTTTCACCGTAATCCCTCCGCGGGATGATCGAGGGCAGTCATGATGCCGCGTAGTTCCGCAAGCCCCTTCAACCGGCCGATCGACGGATAACCCGGTTGCGCCTTGCGTCCGAGATCGTCGAGGATGTCTTGCCCGTGATCGGGGCGGAATGGGATGGAGATGTCCGAACGTCCCGCTGCCTTGCGGCGGCGTTCCTCGCGCAGGACGGCAGCCATCAGCGCGACCATATCGGTGTTCCCGCCAAGATGCTCGGCCTCGTGGAAGCTGCCTTTCAGATCGGCGCTCTCGCGCAGGACATTTCGAAGATGCAGGAAATGCACCCGACTTCCCAGCCGATCCATCATGCCGGGCAGATCATTGTCAGGACGAACGCCGAGAGACCCCGAGCAAAGCGTGATCCCATTGGCCGGACTGTCGACCGCCCGCATGATCGTGGCGTAGTCGTCTTCCGTCGACATCACCCGTGGCAGGCCAAGGAGCGGGAACGGTGGGTCGTCCGGGTGGCAGCAAAGGCGCAGGCCAAGCTCTTCCGCCAATGGACAGACCTCGGAGAGGAAATCAATGAGGTGACGACGCAAGTGCTCGGCCGGCAAGCCATCATACTCCGCGATGTGGCGGCGCACGTCGTCAAGGCTGAAACTTTCCGCCGAACCCGGTAAGCCAAAGACAACATTGCGGGCAAGTTCGCCGCGCCGGTCATCCGTCATATCGGTGATCCGGCGCCTGGCTTCCTCTACCACTTCGCTGGAAAAGTCATCAGCGGCACCATCGCGCGCCAGGATATGAATATCGAAGGCGGCGAAGTCGATGATATCGAAGCGCATGCAGGTACCACCTGTGGGCAGGCGCCAGGCAAGATCGGTTCGTGTCCAATCCAGGACGGGCATGAAATTGTAACAGATGACCTCGATCCCAGCATCGCGAAGATGGTGAAGCGAGATCTTCCAGTTATCGATATGCGCGCGCCAGTCGCCCTTCTGCTTCTTGATGTCCTCTGAAACCGGAAGGCTTTCGACAACCTCCCAGGCCAAGCCAGAAGGACTGCCATCGCGCATTCGCGCGATGACGCTCTGGCGTTCGGCAATCGCGGCAGGCGACCAGACATTTCCGGTCGGCACATGGTGCAGCGCAGAAACGACCCCCTCAACGCCAGCCTGCCGCATATCGTCGACTGAACACAAATCTTTTGGACCGAACCAACGCCAGGTTTGCCGCATCGCGCGCTTTCTCCTCTCTCCAAACGTTTCCTCCATCTAGCACACGGCATTTTTGTTGACTAGTATGGAAGTATGGAGGTAAGTTCAGTCAGGGAGGAAATGAATGGAAGCAAAGCTCGCGACAGTTCTGGAGTTGGGTGCTGCGGTTGGGCCGCAGCTTCATCGCATATTGCGTGATCGCATTATTCGCGGCGAGCTAGCTCCCGGTGCGCGGATCTCCGAAACCGAGATTGCCAGCGCATACTCCGTATCGCGCCAGCCTGTGCGCGAAGCCTTTATCAAGCTTGCGGAGGAGGGGCTGGTTGAAGTTCGGCCCCAGCGAGGCACCTTTGTCTCCCTGATATCGCTTCCCGTCGTCATGACAGCGCGCTTCATGCGCGAGGCGATCGAGGCCGATATCGTCCGCAGGCTGGCCGAAAAGGCCGACGCTGTGATGATCGCCCGCCTCGATGCCAACATGGCCGAACAGCGCAGTCTTGCTCCCGATGCATCCGGAGAGACGTTCATGCGTCTGGACGAGGAGTTTCACCGCTGCCTTGCCGAATTGCTGGGCCATGCAGCAGTGGCGGATCACTTGGAAGAGCTCAAAACCCAGATGAACCGCGTTCGGCACATCAGTGCGCGCAACTTCTCCCGTGATCGGTTGATCGCCCAGCATGGAGAGGTCGTGGAGGCTATTCGCTTCCATGATCCCGGTCGGGCAGAAACGGCAATGCGCCGTCATCTGATGGAAATCGTCAGCGATTTGCCCGGTATCGTCGAGCAGCAGCCTGAATGCTTCCTGGGCGCCGATTTGCTGGAGATGCCGACGTGAGCGGGCAGCTTCAGAGTTCTGCAAGCGATGGGGATGTGCCGGAGCAGGTTGGGCGGGCATGGGCGTTGCTGCTTTCCCATTGGCTGACCCAGGCCGCAGATATCGAGCATTTCGGATTTTTCGATACGCTGGATGCGGCGGGCAGGCCCCAACTTCGGGCCGATAAGACCATTCTCGTGCAGGCCCGGATGCTATTCACCCTTTCCCACCTCGCACTAATCACGGGTGGCGAAACGCAACTCGTCGAACTGGCAAAGCGTCAGGCGGGTGCGCTTGCTGCGTTTCGGAAGGCAGCGGGGTTGTACTGCCGGGCGGTGCGGCGTGATGGCACCCCGACTGGTCGTCGGGAGGACGGCATCGCCCGCAGTTACGACCAGAGCTTTGTGCTGTTGGGTCTTGTGACATGGAACCGGATTGCGCCTTCGGTCGACACGGAAACCGAAATCGAGGCCTGCTGGAGCGCAATTGGCTCACAGTTGACGGATGCGACGACCGGCCTGCTTTTGGAGCACGATGGCGTCATTGATCCGGCTGCTCCGCACGCACCACCGCGCGCGCAAAATCCACATATGCACCTCTATGAGGCATGTCTGCAGGCGTTTGAGATGACCGGTGCCGCGGTTTGGCTCGACCGGGCATCAATGCTTCGCAATGTTGCCCTGCGCTATTTTTTAGATGAGGAAACCGGAAGCATTCGAGAATGGATTGCACCCGATCTTGCTGACCTGCCCGGGGCTGCGGGCTTGCGTCGCGAGCCCGGTCATCAATGTGAATGGGCCTGGCTTTTGCGCCGTGAAGCCTCCTTCAGCGGAAATGCCTCCCTGGATGATCTTGCCGTGCGCCTGATGAATTTTGCCGACCGTCATGGTTTTGCGCAATCCGGAAGAATGCGGGGTGCTGCCCTCGATGCCGTTTCCGCAACCGGTCAGATTCAGGAAGAAGCCTTTCTTCTCTGGCCGCAGACCGAAGCAATAAAGGTCTTTGCGCAGCGCCACGCCTATGGCGATATCGCGGCCGGCCCCCGCGCGCTGGACCTCGTGGCGCTGGTATTCGATCGCTGGTTCAGCGCCACGCCCTTCTGGATCAATCGCGTGGACAGTGCAGGCCTCGTTCTATGGCCCGAAACTCTGACGCGCCTCTTCTACCATCTCGCGCTTGCACTGACGGAGGGTGCGCGCGCGGGCCTGTGGGCAGTGCCCCGGGGGAACTGACTTTAACAAAGGAGGAAAGACATGTTCCACATTAAGACAATCGGTATTGCGGCCGCACTGCTTGCCGCAACCGCAACCGGCGCGATCGCCGAAATCAAGTTCGCGCTTTCGACTTCGCAGAACGCAACGGACCCTCTGGCCATTGCGATGGAGGCGGCAGCGACGCGTATCGAAGAGCGGACCAAGGGGGAGATCGACGTTACCGTTTACCCATCCTCGCAGCTGGGCTCGGACAACGACGTTCTGGAGCAGATCCGCAACGGCGCAGCCGTCGCCGTACTTGTCGACGCGGGTCGCCTTGCGCCATTCAAGAAAGAGCTCGGCATCCTTTCGGCACCTTACCTCGTGGATGACTGGTCCCAATACGCTGCCATCACGAAATCCGAACCCTACAAGGCGTGGGTCGAAGAACTGGCGGCCTCTTCCGGCCTGCGGCTTTTGAACTACAACTGGTTCCAGGGCACCCGTCAGATGTTTTCCAAGAACCCGGTGACGAAGCCCGAGGATCTGAAGGGCGTACGCGTTCGCACAATCGACGCCGCCGGCTGGCTAGCCACCGTAAATGCCATGGGTGCGACCGCCGTGCCGATGGCGTGGTCCGAGGTCTATTCGGCTCTTCAGCTGGGTGCGCTTGATGGCGCCGAGGCCCAATTGACAGGCGCCTACGGGATCAAGCTGCACGAGGTGACGGGAAATCTTGCCTTCACCAACCATGTACAACTCGTCACCGGCCTCACGACGTCGGAAGAGTGGTTCAAGTCGCTGTCCCCGGAACATCAGGCGATTCTGGTCGAGGAACTGGAGCGTGCGGGCGATGAGGCTTCGGCGGCAACCGTTGCAAAGGGCAAGGAAGTGCTTGCTGAGATGAAAGCGGGCGGAATGGTGGTGAACGACGTCAATCCCGAGGACTTCAAGTCGCTGACCGCCGGTGTCTACGCCGAACTCGGGCTTGAGGAAGCACGCGCCGCGCTACAGCCCGCGATCGACGCGGCCAAACCCTGACGTGAGCGGCTGGCGCGGGCGGCACGGCCGCCCGCTGCCCTGCAGCCGACATGCCAAGCCCAGGAGAAGATCATGTTGAAAATTCTCGACCGGACAGAGGAAATTGCCGCGGTCGCTTTGCTTGCTGGAACGGTCGTTGCCGTCTTGGCGGGGGCGATCGGGCGCTCAATTGGTCATCCGGTACCGGCAGGACCCGAGATTGCCCAGCTTCTTCTCATCTGGACCTGTATGTTGGGTGCGGACCTGATGATTAAGAGCGGTGGGCATATCCGCATTTCGGCCTTGCCGGATGCACTGCCACCTATAGGCCGCCGCGTCCTGCACCTGGTCTGTGTCATATGCATGCTCGGCTTCTTGGGCTATTGCGGATGGCTGGGCTGGATGCTGGCAATGTCGAACTGGGCCCGTGAGATGGGCGCCTCCGGCCTGTCCTACGGCTGGGTGACCCTGGCGTTCCCGGTAGGTTGCGCCCTGATGATCCTGTCGCTGCTGCGCCGGATTCTTGGCCATGGCCTGCTGTACTCGATTGAGCCCGAAACCCGTGACGGGGAACAACTCCTGTGATTTCCTTTCTTCTTCTGTGCCTTGCACTTGGCTTTATGGTCATCGGAATGCCGGTTGCTTTCGCCATCGGTGTGGCGAGCCTTGTCTATTTCCTGCTGCCTTCAACCTTCATGCCCGATGCGACGGCGGTGCAGCGGATAATAGCGTCCAGCCAGTCTTTTCCCCTTTTGGCCGTGCCGTTGTTCATCCTTGTTGGCCATCTGATGAACGGATCAGGCATAACGCCCCGCATGATGACCTTGGCTTCGACCGTTGCGGGCTGGATGCGGGGTGGCCTTGCCCAGGTCAGCCTTCTTCTGTCGGCCTTGATGGGCGGCATCTCCGGTTCCGCCGTCGCCGATGCGGCGATGCAGTCCCGCATCCTGGGCGGCCCGATGATCAAGGAAGGCTATTCCAAGGGGTTTACGGCGGCGCTTCTTTCCGTGGGCGGGCTGATTACCGCAACAATCCCGCCGAGCCTTGGCCTGATCCTTTACGGCTTTCTGGGAGAGGTATCGATCGGACGGCTTTTTATCGCCGGCATCGTGCCGGGCATCATGCTAACCATTGCTTTGATGATCGCCACCGCCTGGATATCAAAGCGGCGCGACTATAAGCCTGTCCATGACCGGCTCCCCACATCTTCTGAAGTGATTTCAGCGGTAAAAACCAGCTTTTGGGCGATCCTGTTTCCGGTTTGGCTGATCGTGGGCATTCGCTTCGGTATTTTCACGCCGTCCGAAGCCGGCGCCTTTGCGGTGGCTTACGCTTTGATTGTCGGTATGCTGATCTATCGCGAACTAAGCTTCGCTGCTGTTATCGATGCACTGATCATGTCGGTGCGCGATATCGGCATGATCATGTTCATCATCTTGCTTTCGGGCGCGTTCGGTTATGTCATCACTTTCGAACGCGTCCCACAGACCCTCGCGGAACTGACGCTTGGTCTCTTTTCCTCAAAGATCGCACTCTTGTTTACCATCTCGGCATTTCTGCTGTTCTTCGGCATGCTCGTCGAGGCAACGGTGATTGTTATGTTGCTGACACCGATCCTGGTGCCGGTCATCACGGCTGCCGGCGTCGATCCGGTGCACTTCGGATTGATCATGATGACGCTGGTCACCTTCGGGGGGATGACACCGCCGGTGGGGGTATCGATGTTCACGGTCTGCGGCATTCTCAAGTGCTCCTACAAGGATTACACCGTCGAACTCATTCCGTTGGCCGCTGCGGTGCTTGGGGTCGTGGCGATCATGATCTGCTTCCCGGATATCGTTATGTTTTTGCCCAATTTGATGATGGGCGGGCACTGACATGCTGTTGCATTCCGACCGTTTGCTGCCCCCCGATCCCGCAACAAAAGCCATTGCGCGCGGCCTTTACGCCGCGGTGGCAGATAGGCCGATAGTCTCTCCACATGGACACACCGATCCGCGCTGGTGGGGGGAGAATTCCGCCTTTTCCAATCCGGCCGACCTGTTCATCGTTCCAGATCACTATGTCGTGCGGATGTTGGTCAGCCAGGGGGTGCGCTATGAGGAACTGGGCATTGGTGAAGGGGCGGAGCGCGATCCTCGCACGATATGGCGATGCTTTGCCGCCAATTACCACCTTTTCCAAGGCACACCCTCACGGCTTTGGCTGGACCATGCGCTCTCCACCGTGTTCGGCCTTGCCGGGCGACTTTCGCCGGCCAATGCCGACGCGCATTATGATGCCATCGCCGAGCAACTCGCGAGCCCGCATTATCGCCCGCGCGAACTTTATGACCGGTTCGGCATAGAGGTGATTGCCACCACCGATTCCGCGCTGGATGATCTGCGCTGGCATGCTATGGCGCGCGAAAGCGGATGGAAGGGCAGGGTGGTGCCGACCTACCGGCCCGATGCAGTGATTGATCCTGACAGCGAGGATTTCGCCGCGAACCTGGACCGGCTGGGTGATCTCACCGGCTGCGATACGGGCTCTTGGCTGGGGTACCTCGAAGCGCATCGTGCACGGCGTGCATTCTTTCGCAGAATGGGAGCCACAGCAACCGATCACGGTCACCCGACACCACGTACGGCTGATTTGGCCGAAACCGCCGCTGCTGCGCTGTTCGCACGTGTGAGGTCCGGCAAGATCGACAGCGGCGATGCTGAACTTTTTCGTGCGCAGATGTTGACGGAAATGGCGCGCATGTCAGTCGAGGACGGGCTGGTGATGCAGCTTCATGCCGGATCCTTCCGCAGCCACAATGCAGCAGTCTATTCGCGCTATGGGCGCGATCGAGGCTTTGATATTCCTGTGCCGGTCAGCTTCACGGTCGCGTTGAAGCCGCTTCTCGATGCGGTGGGAATGGATACGCGTCTTCGGCTGATCCTGTTCACGCTGGATGAAACCACATACTCCCGTGAACTTGCGCCGCTCGCAGGAGCCTACCCGTCGCTGCGACTTGGGCCCCCATGGTGGTTTCACGACAGTTTCGAAGGTATCCGTCGGTTCCGCGAACTGGCGACAGAAACGGCCGGGTTTAGGAACACGGTAGGGTTCAACGACGATACACGCGCATTGTGTTCGATCCCAGCACGCCACGACGTCAGCCGGCGCGTGGACTCTGCCTTCCTTGCAGAACTGATCGTCACCCATCGACTGGACGAGGCGGAAGCGTACGAAATTGCACCGTTGTTGTCCGATGGCCTCGCGCGCGAGGGCTACAGGCTTTAGGGCCTACCGTATGCGCATAGGCGCGACCGACATCGATTCCAAGTCGTGTTCGCCACCAGAAAATCCAGGCACGACATGACTGGAGATGATAACGGATGCAGTACGAGGCCGTTGGCGCGGATTTCATATCCGCGCCCCATCGACTCTATTGCGAAGACGATGCCAGACTAGCAGTGCGCGAATCCGACAGATTGGAGGATGTGTGCTTAGTCTCTTGACGATAGGCCTGAAAATCGCGACCGCTCGGATTCTGGAAGACGTGCAGGTCAAACTCCGGCAAGATCGCGAGAAGGTGGTCGAAGATATCCGACTGTATGCCTTCATATGCAGCCCAGGCAGTCGTGTTGGTGAAGCAGTAAACTTCCAGCGGCAGACCTTCTGCTTGCGGTGGTAGCTGCCGCACCATAATCGTCATGCCTTGATGAATACCGGGATGGTTGCGCAGATAGTTTTCCACGTAAGCGCGGAACGTCCCGATATTCGTTGAACGCCGCCTGTTGGCGGGGACATCTGCGCGTGCGCCGAGCTTGCTATTCCATGCCGCAAGTTCAGCTTCTTTTCGTTTGAGATATGTCTCCAGATGGCCGAACTGCCTCAGCTTCTCCTGATCTTCCGGACTGAGGAACCGGATGCTGTTCTGGTCGAGATGGATCGAACGCTTGATGCGACGTCCTCCGGACTCCTGCATGCCGCGCCAGTTCTTGACGGGGTCGGTCACCAGCTTGCGGATGGGGACCGTCGTGATTGTCTTGTCGAAATTCTGGACCTTGACGGTATGAAGAGCAATTTCGATGACGTCGCCGTCTGCATTCTGGCCGGGCATTTCGATCCAGTCGCCGACGCGGACCATGTCCGTGGAGGAAATTTGGATACCTGCGACCAACGACAGCAAAGTGTCCTGAAAGACCAGTATCAATACGGCAGCCATGGCGCCGAGACCGGACAGCAGGATCAACGGTGAGCGATCGATCAGCGTCGCAATCATCAGGAGCGCCGCGATCACATATATCGCGATCTTGACGACCTGCACATAGCCCTTGATCGGCTTCAACCGTGCGTCGGGTCGGCGATGATACACGGTGTCGATGATGTTGAGGGCAGCGCCGATAGCCATGGCGACAGTCAGGATCATGAATGCGCTGGAAACATTGCGCACAACCACGACGACAAATGCCGGGAGGTTCGGCACGATTGCAATGCCGGTCGAGATGACGAGCGCCGGCATTATGTTCGAAAGCCTCTCGATAAAACCGTGCCGGCGTAACTCCTCATCCCGGCCATAGGCGGTGAAGCTCAAGACGCGATTGAGCATCCGCACAAGGAGCGCCTTCACCACGTAGTTCGCAAACAGCGCGGCAACCGCGAGAACGAAAAGGGCAATTCCGGTGGTAAGGACCGGGTGTAGTTCTGGGAAGGTGGAGATCAATGTCGTGTCCTGGAGATGTCGTGCGTATGGTCGACGCGCGCCGAAAAACCGGCGCGCGGAACGCCCCCCGGCGTCTTACGAAGCTTCGATGCGCGATGCGATCGACCGCAGTCGTCTGTTCAGTGCCTCTGCGTCCGCCGTCGCCTGGCGCAACGCATCGCGAAGCACTTGCCTCTCAGTTTCAGGGGCGGCCAACGGCCCATACCCTTGTCCGGTCAGAAACCACGATGGGCTCGCCCCAAGAATGCCGGCCATCATCGTCAAGCGATTTGCGCGCGGGACGTCCCGGTCGCATTCCCATGCTTTCCAGCTTTCGGGAAGAACCCCGAGGCGCTCGGCAGCCTCTTCCACAGAAAGGCCACTTGTCGCGCGGGCAAGTGAGATGCGGCCCCCGAGTGTGTCCTCGGCATGCAATTCAAGGTCTTCAGTAAACATCTTCAGTCTCCATTTTTCTGGATTGTTGATCGAACAACGAGAGGTGCTCGCCATGCATATGCTTGGCGAACAGGTTGGATCACAGGTGTAGGGGTTAGGCGGTTTGCAGCCTGTTGCGCTCGGGAGCCAGACCTCTCCAGAGAACTGGGCACACGCCGAGCAGCACTATTGCGAAGGGGATTCCCGCAGCACCGCCGAGCGGAGCCCAACCTTCAGATGTTCCGGCATGCGATGACAATGATGCGGGGAAATGCGAAACCGGCTCGGAGACACCGTAAAACGTGACCCCGATACCCATGTCGGCCGTAACGGCGAAAAGCCAATCAAACGGACCCGTGACGGTCGGTCGGAGCCACCCGAAAAAATCGGCCATCGGAGCCTGGAGTGTTGCGGCGAAGAATACGAAAAGAACAACTATGCCGCCTGATATGAAGAAGACCGGAATATGTATGTCCAGCCCCATAAAGTCGACGTCGTCCTGACCGACTTCATAGTCGATCTCTCTCTCAACAGTCACGAACAGTCCTTTCAATTTGAACCCGGAGGCCGATCCGGGCACATTTCCTCCAGCAAGGGGTGTTTAAGCGCGCACTATTTCACGAATTTTTCACTATGGCAAATTCGTGGCGACCGATATACGTTCATCGGCGCAGGCGATTGTCCTAATCATCATGAGAGTATGCCGATTTTGCGTTTCCTTGGGGGTTTCAGCCAATCATCATATGGAAAAGCGCAATCGTCACGGGCAAGCTCTTGCAGAGCTTCAAAAAGCCGCGGTTCGAAGCGTCGCAATCGACATCACGAATGTTCACGACGGGCAATGGGACGATCGCAAATGGGTTCACATCGCACTCAACCATGAAGTCCTGATCGAAGAGGCCGGCGATCGAGCACCCGAAGCGCCGTTATGGATGGTTTCCCGGCGGCTAAGGTTCCGCCGCCGTTGAGGCGCTACGTCCATTGGGAACCGGCGTGGGAATCCGAAGCGTAAATCCCAAAGTCCGACTTGATTGGTCATGCATTTCCATGGAAGGTTTAAGCACCATATTGTAGTTGTCAGCGCTGATTGCCTTCGGAGAGCATATGTTCAAATACCTTCTTCTCACCGCCTCGCTCAATCTCGCGGTTGTGCCCGCCCATGCACAGGATCCAGCTGGCGTCCAGGGGATATGGTCCGGCCAAGGAGAAGGAGATCTCACCGTCGATCTGAAGCACCTACAAGACGACATTTACAAGATTTCGATCGAGACAACAGTCGCCATGGAAGGCGATCTTCCGGGGTGTGGCGGAGGAGTCGGCGGAGAGGTTAAGCTCGACAAGACAGGCGGAAACTTCTTCGTCGAAAACGAATCCTATGATCCTGATTCTTCGATTCCCGGTCTCAAGGAGCGGTACTGCGAAATTGGCTTAACCTTTACAGAAGGGCGAAAGTTGCTGTTGGAGGAGCGAAGCGGCTGCATTGGCTATCACGGCGCCTCATGCGGTTTCAGTGGGGAGCTTCTTCACGACGACGCTGGGCTTTGAACCCTTCGCGGGTGTGGCTCTTTATAATCGGCTCAAGCCAGAGGTCGCTGCCCGTGAGGGTACTGCAAGGCCATTAACTTTAAGTAGTATCGGAACGGAAAGTCGAACACGCCTGTCTTGAATTGAGCACCCTTTGTTGAGCACCGTCGGGTGTTCCCCTTATTTGATCTTATGCGGCCCGACCTTTCACACTTTGCGTCACTTTTTCGGAGCCGACACGGGGCGTACTAGGCTTGCAATTCTGGTAGGTTCTTGAAGAAGTCGAGGGCTTCTGGATTGGCCAGAGCGTCCTTGTTCTTGACAGATCGTCCATGCACGATATCGCGGACCGTAAGCTCCGTGATCTTGCCGGATTTCGTGCGCGGGATATCCGCAACCGCGATAATCTTTGCAGGGACATGCCGGGGGCTGGCGCCCGCGCGGATCTTGCGTCGTATAGTATCAACGAGTCTTTCGTTGAGCCGGTTCGAGCCAGCCATCCGGACGAAAAGAATCACACGCACATCACCATCGAACTCTTGGCCGATGCAAAGGCTTTCCTGAATCTCCGGCATTTGCTCGACCTGGTTATAAATCTCCGCAGTTCCGATCCGGACTCCGCCAGGATTGAGCGTCGTGTCCGACCTCCCGTGGATTATTAAGCCTTCATGCTTCGTCCATTCCGCATAATCGCCATGACACCATACATTTTCAAAACGCTCAAAATAGGCTGCGTGATACTTAATGCCGTCTGGATCGTTCCAGAATGCCGTAGGCATCGATGGAAACGGCTTTGTGCAGACGAGTTCGCCCTTCGTCACACGGATCGGATTGCCCTCATCATCCCAGACATCTACCGCCATGCCGAGGCCGGGTCCCTGGATTTCTCCAGCCCAGACCGCCTCTGTTGGAACGCCAAGCACAAAACAGGACACGATATCTGTCCCTCCGGAAATGGATGCGAGGTGAACATCGGACTGGATGCTGTCATAGACGAAACGAAACCCATCCGGCGAGAGTGGAGACCCTGTCGAGGAGATGGTCCGTAGCGTTGTCAGGTTATGGCTATCGATTGGTCGGAGCCCGGATTTGCGCAGGGTGTCGATGTACTTCGCCGAAGTGCCGAAGAAAGTCATGCCCTCGGCATCGGCATAGTCGAAGAGTATGTTGCCGTCCGGTGAAAAGGGCGAGCCATCGTAGAGTAGCAATGTGGCATTGGATGCGAGGCCTGTGGCGAGCCAATTCCACATCATCCAGCCACATGTGGTGAAATAGAACAATTTGTCGCCTTCACGGATGTCTGCGTGGAAGCGATGTTCTTTAACATGCTGCAGCAAAGTCCCGCCGGCCGAATGGACAATGCACTTGGGAATGCCCGTCGTTCCTGATGAGAACAAGATGCAGAGCGGATGAGCAAAAGGCAACCGTTCGAACGTTACGGGGCGGGTTTCGAAAGCGGCGAGAGCCGTGTTCAAGTCGGCACCGTTCCGCATCATGCTGACGACCTTTCTCGCGCTACCCAGATAGTCGACGACGATCGTGGCGTTGAGATCGGGCAGACGCTCGGCGATCGCAGCAACTTTATCACGGATGTCGATCTTCTTGCCGCCATACCAGTAACCATCGACTGCGAAAAACACCTTCGGCTCGATCTGGCCAAAGCGGTCGAGCGCGCCGTGTTCGCCAAAATCGGGTGAGCAAGACGACCAGACGGCACCGATGGAGGCGGCCGCTAGCATGGCCGCAATCGTTTCCGGCATATTCGGAAGCATTGCAGCAATGCGGTCTCCCGGCCCAACGCCATGTGCCCTCAAAAGTTGTTGCAGGCGGGAAACCAGCGCCTGCAACTCGTCCCAGGAGAGACGCTGCTTCACCTTGTCTTCACCCCAAAAGACAATCGCGTCATCTGTGCCACGTTTGCGTAACAGGTTCTCGGCATAGTTCAGGGAAGCCTCGGGGAAGAAACGAGCTGCCTGGATCGGCCCAGGGTCGTCTAGCGAGCGTGAACCCTGCTCACCGATCACGCCCACAAAGTCCCATACAAGCGACCAGAAAAGGCCAGGTTCTTCAACCGACCAATCGTGTAGAGCGGCATAAGATGTAAGTGGTTTATCGGCAACTGCGGACGCCCGTTTCATCAATTGATAAAGCGACGATACCTTCATCCGATCTGCACTAGGCGCCCACAACAGATCTTCTGACATCGCATTTCTCCTGTGTTGCCTGAGAAGCTGTGCTTCCCGAGGGAGTGGGTGACGGCCTGGCTCTTTTCCAGCGGGCTCGTTGAGCGGAAGATTTGAAAACGGTCTTGACAGCGCCGCTCAACAGCGAGAACAATATGATCATTGATCAAAAGTCAATCAGAGCCCTTTTGGGCGGTACGCAAAAAAAGAGTGGGAACTGTGCCAATGGGCATTCGTATGTCGTGCGATACGGGCGGGACTTTTACGGACCTTGCTGTCGCAACTGAACATGAAATCAGAATATTCAAGAGCCTGACGACACCGCATGACCCGGTCGAGGGCATCCTCAATGCCATAACGCTAGCCGCCGAACATTTCGGACAAGAACAGACTGACCTGCTTGCGCGCGTCGACAGCTTTATGCATGCCACCACACGTTCGCTTAACGCTGTTTTGACAGGCAATGTAGCCAAGACAGTTTTCCTTACGACGAAGGGCCATCCGGATGTGCTCGTTATCCGTGAGGGGGGGCGGTCGGACCCATTCAATTACTCCGTTCCCTATCCCTCACCCTATGTCCCACGCGCGCAAACTTTCGAGATCGCCGAGCGCATCGGTTCTGATGGCTCAGTCATTGAGGCACTTGACGAGACATCGGTGCAAGACGCGCTTGCCAAGGCCAAAACAATTGGCGCCGAGGCAATCGGTGTTTGCCTTATGTGGTCCGTCTCAAATGGTGCGCATGAACAGCGCATCGGCCAACTGATCCAGGAGGTGCTCCCGGGTGTTCCCTACACGTTGTCACATGAGCTGAACCCAACATTGCGCGAATATCGCCGCGCTTCGGCTGCTTGCATGGATGCGTCACTGAAGCCCACGATGCAGACCTATCTTGGCAGTCTCAAATCCCGCCTGATCGGCGCGGGTTTCAAGGGGCGCCTTTTGATGGTGACCTCGCAGGGTGGTGTTATGGATGCCGACGCGGTCGTTCGCTCGCCCATACATGCTCTGAATTCCGGACCTGCCATGGCACCGGTCGCCGGCCGCTTCTATGCCCGGCGTGACGCGGAAAGCCAGATCGCCATTGTAGCAGATACGGGAGGCACGAGTTATGACGTCTCTATAGTTCGCAATGGCCGCATCCCGCGTACGAAGGAAACGTGGATTGGCCAGCCGTTCCAGGGACATTTGACAGGCTTCCCGTCCGTGGACGTAACGAGCGTTGGCGCTGGCGGTGGTTCAATCGCCTGGGTTGACGAGGGCGGGCTGCTGCATGTGGGGCCTCAGAGCGCAGGCTCGACGCCCGGTCCTGTGTGTTACGGCCGCGGTGGTCTATTGCCTACGGTTACCGACTGTGCGGTCATCCTTGGTTACCTTGATCCCAGGTTCTTTCTTGGCGGCAAGATTGTGCTCGACGTGGAAAACGCTCGCAAAGCATTGGAGCTTAATGTCGCGAGCAAGCTCAACGTCAGTGTCGAAGAGGCGGCACTGGCTGTGATGGCGCTGACCACCGAAAAGATGGTGGGCGCGATCGAAGAAATTTCGGTCAACCAGGGTGTGGATGCATCATCCGCAGCACTCATTGGCGGAGGCGGTGCTGGCGGGTTGAACGCCGTCGCAGTCGGTCAGCGTCTGGGCTGCCGCTCGGTTCTGGTGCCGGAGACGGGCGCGACGCTGAGTGCGGTAGGAGCACTAATGTCTGACCTCTATGGTGAGTTCACGATGGTCCGCTACATGTCGAGCGCAGCCTTCGAGCCTGTTTCAGCCGCAAAGGTGATAGCCGAACTCAAGGAGCGGTGTAAGGCCTTCATTGATACTTATGGCCAGGGCGCCGTATCGACGTCCATAGAGATCGCCGTTGAAGCTCGATATCCCAAACAGGTCTGGGAAATCGAGATCGCCGTGCCGGATGAAGACTTTTCGAAGTCCGAAGCGCTCGACCAGCTTGTGAAGGCCTTCCATGCCGAACATCGCACGCTTTTCCAGATCTCCGACGACCAGTCGGGCATCGAGATCATCGCTTGGCGCGCCTATGTGCGCTGCAAGCTGCAGAATGAGAGCGAACACCAGCCGATTGTCGTTGAGGTGGCCGAGCATGATCTGCGCCGGCCGATCTATCTCGCAGGTAAGGGCTGGACTGAAGTAAACGTCAGGCGTTTCGATGAGATGATGCCGGGCGAGGTGCTGGACGGTCCTGCGATTGTTGAATCGGCCGTGACGACAGTGGTGATCGATCCAGGTGCTACCGCGCAGCGTAGCGCGGGGGGCGGTCTGGTGGTGCAACTATGAAGCCGGAGAGTTTAGCAATGACCAGGACAGACAGCCAATCTGGCGTCCAGATGGCGATCCTCGCAAGCCGAATTGATGCGATCGCCCGAAAAATGGCCAACACGCTATTCCGTACAGCTCGTTCGGGAGTTCTTAACAGCGGTCACGATTTTTCCTGCGTGGTACTGACGGCGGACTGCCGCCTTATCGCGGGGGCGGTGAGCCTTCCCGCTCATGTCATGGCCGGTCCTGATGAGATTGCCCGATATGTTAGCGAGATGCATCCTGTGCTCAAACGCGGCGACGCTTTCCTGCACAACTCGCCCTATCACGGCAATTCACATGCCGCCGACCATTGTCTTGTCGTGCCCGTCATTGATGATGAGGGTGTCCATCGCTACACGGTTCTTGCGAAGGCGCATCAGGCCGACTGCGGCAATTCGAAGCCCACCACCTATATCGGTGACGCCGAAGACGTCTATCAAGAGGGCGCGCTCATCTTCCCGGCTGTGCAGATTCAGCGCAACTACAAGGACGTTGGCGACGTCATTCGAATGTGCCAGGCGCGCATTCGCGTGCCAGATATTTGGTGGGGCGATTACCTCGCCTCGC
Source organism: Shinella sedimenti (assembly GCF_022601905.1). NCBI lineage: Bacteria > Pseudomonadati > Pseudomonadota > Alphaproteobacteria > Hyphomicrobiales > Rhizobiaceae > Shinella > Shinella sedimenti. Next base: position 43,888 of record NZ_JAKVIN010000007.1, on the reverse strand, counting down.
TCGGGGCAGCGCGTATCGGTGAGCACGAACTTCTTAATCTTGGCAAGGAAGTGGGTTGGGAAAAGCTCGCCCAACATGTCGAGAACTGGTTTGACTATTCCGAGAGGCGCATTACAGCCGCTATCGGCCGCCTGAACAGCGGCACCGCGATCGTTTCCTCTAAGCATGATCCTTTTCCCGGCGCACCGGACGGGATACCCGTCGACGTAAAGGTCACCGTGGATGCTGTCGCTGGGCGGATCGAAGTCGATCTTCGCGACAATCCAGATTGCCTTCCCTGTGGTCTCAACCTTACGGAAGGCACTTCGCGCAGTGCCGCGCTGGTCGGCGTTTTCAATGCGCTCGGCGATCATACGATCCCGGCCAATGCCGGTGCGTTTCGACGCTTGAAGGTTCACTTGCGGGAAAACTGCGTGGTTGGCATCCCGCGGCATCCGTTCAGCTGCTCGGTGGCAACGACCAATCTAGCGGATCGCGTTGCGAGCCCCGTCCAGGTGGCGATCGCGCAGATATCACCGGGTTTCGGCATGGCCGAGGGCGGACCTATATTTCCGCCAGCAGGTGGTGTTATCTCTGGGCGGGATCCGCGCCGCGATGATACCGCTTATGTCAATCAGGTGCATCTCGGTATCACGGGTGGTCCTGCAACGCCGCGCCAAGATGGCTGGCTGACACTGATCCACGTCGGCAATGCCGGCCTTTGCCGCCACGATTGCGTCGAGGTGGACGAGCTTAGCTATCCCATCACGGTTTGGGAACGCCGCATCCTCACCGACACGGCAGGCGCCGGGAAATTTCGCGGTGCTCCCTCGATCCGTGTAGAATTCGGACCGGCGGAAGGCGCTAGCCTCAAGGTCTTTTATAATGCTGATGGCATGATCAACGTTGCGCAGGGGGCGGTGGGCGGTCTTTCTGGCGCGCCGACAGGCGCCTTGAAACGGCTGTGCGATGGTAGCATCGAGCCGCAGCCGGCCTGTACTGGGGTCTCTTTGTCCGAAAACGAACGCATCATATCGATCTCTTCGGGCGGCGGCGGCTACGGCAACCCGGCCGAGCGCGACGAGGACCTCGTAATGAGCGATGTCCGTGAAGGCTACTTCTCCCCTGAGAAGGCAAAAGAACTCTTCGGTGTCATTTTTTGTGTTGACGGAGAAATAGATCGTAAAGCGACAAACGATGCGCGCCGCGCGCTCCTCGCGTGAAAAAAGGAGAGATGGCCATGAGCAGCCGGGCAACAGCGGCGAGCGAAGCGCCGATCCTCCTCGAGATGCGCAATATCAGCAAATCCTTCGGTGCGCACAAGGCGTTGCATGGTGTGCGCATCGCCGTCCGCGCAGGCGAAGTTCACGCCCTTATGGGAGAGAACGGCGCAGGCAAATCCACGCTGACCAGTATCTTATGCGGCATTATTCCTCCCGACCCGGGTGGTGAAATCGTCATCAGTGGTGCTGCCAAAGCGATCCGCAATCCGATCGACGCACGGCGCCTGGGCATTGCTATCATACATCAGGAGCTGGCCCTCGCTGACAATCTTACCGTCATGGAAAACATGACACTTGGAGATGAAACAGCCTATTTCGGATTTCGAGCGCGCGCCAAGATGCGCGCGCGCTGCGAACCCGTCCTTCAGCGCCTCGGTCTCGCATGGGCTCGAGACCGCAAGGTAGGCACTCTTTCAATAGCCGAACAGCAGATGGTGGAGATAGCCCGGGCCCTCATGGCTGATGCGCGTGTCATTGTCATGGATGAACCAACGACCTCGCTTTCGCTGCGCGAAACCGATCGGCTTTTCGGTATTGTCCGCGAGCTACGGGCAGAGGGGCGCGCTATCATCTACATCAGCCATCGCATGAACGAAATCTACGAACTTGCCGACCGCGTTTCCGTTCTAAGAGACGGTACATTTATAGGTGAACTCGACCGTAGAGAGCTCGGCGCAGAAAAGCTCATTTCTATGATGGTCGGCCGCGATCTTTCCACCTTCTACACGAAAGGAGGGAGCGGTCGCATGGTCGGGTATGACGCACCGATCGTTCTTTCCGTCGACGGCGTCGGCGATGGGAAGGGGCTCGGTCCCTGCAGTCTCGAACTCCGCGCAGGGGAAATTGTGGGCCTTGCCGGGCTTGTCGGCGCGGGTCGAACGGAACTTGCTCGCCTCATTTTCGGCGCCGAGCGTCCGAAAAGCGGAACAATCACGCTAAACGGAAAGCCGCTGCAGCTAAACGCACCAGTTGACGCCATTGATGCCGGCATCGCCTATCTGACGGAAGACCGGAAGGGGTTAGGGTTGCTGCTGGACATGTCGGTACACAGCAACATCAATCTCAACGTCCTTGCAGACGACGCTTGGGGAACCGCTGTCTTGAACGCTTCAGCAGGGGCGAAACGGAGCGCCGAGGCGATCGCCGCGATGAACATCCGTGTTCGTGGCGCAGATACGATCGTTGGCACACTCTCGGGGGGCAATCAGCAGAAGGTCCTGCTAGCACGCTTACTTCAGCGCAAGCCGAAGGTCATCCTACTCGATGAGCCGACGCGTGGCGTCGATGTCGGCGCGAAGTCGGAAATCTACAAGATCATCAACAATCTCGCGGCCGAGGGGGCCGCGGTGCTCGTGATCTCGAGCGAACTGCCAGAACTTATCGGGCTTTCGGATCGCGTCCTTGTGATGCGTGAGGGGCGGATCGCCGGTGAAGTGGACGGCAGCTCCGGCGTGGCGATATCGCAAGAAGCGATCATCGGCATTGCCACGGGGTCGGACGCCATCACTGCAAGAGCCTAGAAGGGCCGGAATTATGCAAAGCCAAACCCATTCTCTTTCGCCACCCGCTAATGAGCGGCAACGTGTCAGTTCCTTCGTGCGCGCCGTGGGAATGTTGCCGATCCTGATCATTCTCGCCATCGCCTTTCAGTTGATGAGCGGCTATTTGCTGACGGGCAATTTTGCCACGGCATGGGGAGCGGGGCGTGTCCTTTCCGTTCAGAACATGGCCATCGTGGCCCAGCAGGCTTCGATTAACATCGTCCTGGCCGCGGGCATGACATTCGTGATTATTACCGGCGGCATTGATTTATCAGTCGGGTCTGTTCTGGCCGCTGCCGCAATGGTGGGCGTACTGACATCGATCGATCCGGGTTTCGGTGCGCTCGGGACGGTCACTTTGGCGCTTGGTGTTGGGCTTGTGCTCGGCCTTGCCAACGGCGCGCTGATTTCTGTGTTCAATCTTCAGCCGTTTATCGTCACCCTTGGAGCACTCACGGCCGTGCGTGGCCTCGCGCGCCTGCTCGGTAACGACCAGACGGTTTTCAACCGCGAACTTCCCTTTGCTGTGATTGGCAATGGGACCGTCATGGGTATTCCGTGGATGGTGCTAATCGCACTTGCCGTCGTTGTGTTATCATGGCTGGTGCTGCGTTTCACCGTGCTCGGCGTGAGGATCTACGCCGTTGGCGGAAATCCTAAAGCGGCGCGCATGAGCGGCATCCGCGTCTGGCAGGTCATCCTGTTCACTTATGGGATCTCTGGACTACTCGCCGGTCTCGGCGGTGTGATGTCAGCCTCGCGCCTATATGCGGCAAACGGCCTGCAGCTCGGTCAATCCTATGAACTCGACGCCATCGCCGCAGTCATTCTTGGCGGCACGCGCTTCGTTGGCGGCGTAGGTTCGATTTGGGGCACGCTCGTCGGTGCGCTCATCATCGCCGTGCTCACGAACGGTCTCGTGCTCCTCGGTGTCAGCGACGTCTGGCAGTACATCATCAAGGGTTTTGTCATCATCGGCGCCGTCATTCTTGACAAGCTGCGCCAGTAACCTTTCCGCCCCCAGAGGGCCGGAAATCCTGCTCTGCAGGGATCATCTGCTGCAAACAAAAAGGGGAATTCATATGCAGTTTCGTATCATTCCGGCTCTGGCGTTTCTTGCCATGAGCAGCATGCCGCTCCAGGCAAAAGACCTGAACGGTATCGGCGTCTCTGTTGGATCGCTCGGCAATCCATACTACGTCGCACTTTCCAAGGGCGCCGAAGACGCGGCCAAGGAGATCAATCCGAACGTACGCACAACGACGCTCGGTTTCGAGCTCGACCTCAATAAACAGTTCGAGCAGATCGACAATTTCATCGCCGCCGGCGTCGATCTGATCGTGATAACACCCGGTGACCCGGTTGCCATCGAGCCCGCTGTCGCTCGGGCGCAGGCTGCCGGAATCAAGGTCCTCGCAGTCGATACCGGCGTTGCCAATGCCGATATCATCGTCACGACAGACAACGTGAAGGCTGGCGCGATTGCTTGCCAGTTCATCGTCGATCAGCTCCAGGGTAAAGGTGACGTTGTCATCCAGAACGGCCCGCAGAACTCGGCCGTCATCGATCGTGTAAAGGGGTGCAAGGAGGTGTTTTCGGCCAACAGCGGCATCAACGTGCTTGCTGATAACCAAGACGGCAAGAGCTCGCGCGAAGGCGGTATGGCCGTCATGCTGAGCGACCTAACACGCTTCCCGAATATTGACGGCGTCTTCGCCTGCTGCGACCCGCAAGCACTGGGCAGCGATCTAGCGGCCAAGCAGCTGGGCCGTGGCGGCATCATCATCACGTCCGTCGACGGTGCACCAGACATCGTTGAGGCGCTGAAGTCCGACACGCTTGTCCAGGCATCAGCAAGCCAAGACCCTTACGGCATGGCGCAGCTTGCCGTGAAGCTGGGCTATGACCTCATCAATGGCAAGGTCCCGGAAAGCAAACTGACACTTGTCGAGCCCAAGCTGGTAACACGCGAAAACGTCAACGACTATGCCGGCTGGACGGGTCGGTAATCCGGCGTTGTAAAGTCAACAAATGAGCCGGGGGACTTACCTCCCGGCTTGTTCAACCATGGAGGCTTGAATGTTCGATCTATCCAACAAGGTGGCGCTTGTCACGGGCGGCAATGGCGGAATTGGGCTTGCCATGGCGAAGGCGTTGCATAGTGCAGGGGCGACTGTTGCAATCGTCGGGCGTGACTTGCGGAAGAATGACGAAGCGTCCTTACTGCTTTCATCCGTAAATGGTGATCCGGGGCTAGCACTCGTCGCGGACACAACGGACGAGCGGCAAGTCGCTGCCATGGTTGAGCAGGTGGTGTCGCACTACGGTAGGCTCGACATCGTGATTAACAATGTCGGGACCAACGATCGCAAGCTGCCACAGGAATACTCGCTGGCTGAGTGGAACGCGCTGATTTCCATTAATCTCACCACGGCCTTTCTCGTTTCGCAGCAGGTGTTCCCACAACTGGCCCGCAATGGCGGGAAGATCTTGAACGTGGGCTCAATGCTATCGCTATTTGGATCGGCAATGTCCGCGCCTTATGCAGCGGCGAAGGGCGGTGTTGTTCAACTGACGAAATCGCTGGCGCAAGCATGGGCGAAGGACGGAATTCAGGTGAACGCAATTTTGCCCGGCTGGATCGACACAGATCTGACGGCTGGCGCGAAAGTCCAGATTCCCGAACTGCATGGCCGGGTTCTCGCCAGAACGCCGGCCGGCCGGTGGGGGAAGCCGGATGATCTTGCCGGCGCAGCACTCTTTCTGTGCTCGCCGGCTGCGGATTTCATCACCGGCGTCGTGCTGCCAGTGGATGGCGGCTACTCGTCGAATGGCTGATCAGAGAAGCGCCAAAAGGCTATCCATTCCGTCTTCTATATCGTTCTGGATAGCCTTTGCGGCGGCGTCCGCATCGCCCAGCTTAAAGGCTTCAAACGCCGCCTGGTGCATCATATTCGAGTAGCGGTACTGGTTCTCCTTGCGCAACAGATGGAATGACGGACCAACCCGCAGCCACAACATCTCTATAGCGCTGAGCGCCGTCTCGGAGTTGGCGTGGCGGTAAATCGTGAAGTGGAAGCGATGGTTGCTTCGCACGAAACGAGCGCGGTCCATGTCGGCTGCGGCCTTTTCCAGCTCTGAGAGCGCCTCTGCCAGATCGGTAATAAAGGCGTCGTCTATACGCTCTGCTGCCCAACGGGCGGCCGCTGGTTCAAGCAGAAGGCGTACGCGACGCATGTCGCGAATTCGGTCGGCATCGAGGTTTGGCACGCCAATTGTGCGGCCGGAAACAACAGTGAGTGCATTGGCTGCAGTCAGACGCTTTAAAGCCTCTCGGATGGGCATGGCGCTAACACCGAAAGACTCGGCTAGTCCGTTAATGGTGACCATCTGGCCGGGCGCAATGCTGCCGTCCAGGAGAAGGTCGCAGAGCCGCTTGTAGACATGCTCGTGCATTGTGGCGTGGGCGATTGGCGTGATCGGCAATGGACTCATGAACTACCCCTGCCACCCTGAGTGGCTCACTTCGTGGAAAGATCTACGTCATAGCTCAAAAACTTTCAGACTTGAAGATAGATTGATTTTTGATCTATGATCAAATCATACAAGTGTATTGGAGGAGTATGCCATGAGAAAAGTCGTCAACGTGACGTGGGAGAGTTGCTAATGAAAAAAGCAGCTTCGTCCCTAGCGTCTGGGCTCGCTGGGCAGCGCGTCTTGATCACCGCGGGAGCTGGTGGCATTGGCCTTGCCATCGCACGCGAGCTCGCTGGGCATGGGTGTCGCCTTGCCGTGTGTGATGTATCGGAAACGGCGCTCGATGCCTTTCGAAGGGCGATACCAAACGCCGTGGCGATGAAGGCAGACGTGTCGGAAGAACGCGATGTTATGCGGCTATTCTCTCAAGTCAGCGATGAGTTTGGCGGCCTGGATGCACTGGTCAACAATGCCGGTATTGCAGGTCCGACCGGCGGCGTGGAGGAGATCAATCCAGATGAGTGGCGGCGAACCCTTGATATCTGCCTGACCGGCCAGTTCCTTTGCACACGTGCAGCAGTGCCGTTGTTTAAGGCGGGCAATGGTGGAGCCATCGTCAATATGTCGTCATCTGCCGGACGGCACGGTTATGCTTATCGCACGCCTTATTCCGCGGCAAAGTTTGGCGTGGTCGGATTCACGCTCAGCCTCGCGAAGGAACTCGGTCCGTTCAATATTCGTGTCAACGCGCTTCTGCCTGGTATTGTTGCCGGTCCGCGGATGGAAAACGTCATTTCGTCTCGTGCGGAACAAGTCGGCGTCACAGCGGACGAGATGCGTGCTCGCTATCTCAGCAACATTTCCCTGCGCCGGATGGTCGATCCCGAGGATGTTGCGACGACGACAGCATTTCTACTGTCGAAGGCCGGGCGTAACATCTCCGGCCAGCTCATCGGTGTGGACGGGAACGTCGAAACTCTCTGATAAATCAATTTAATACGGATTGAACAATGTCCAAGGGCCGTCCTGTCATTATCACCTGCGCCTTGACCGGTGCCATCCACACCCCGAGTATGTCGCCACATTTGCCGGTGACGCCGGAGGCGATCATCGCTGAAGCGCTCGCCGCTGCTGACGCAGGCGCCGCGATCCTGCACATCCATGCTCGCAAATGTGAGGACGGACGGCCGGACCAAAGCCCCGAAGGTTTTGCGAGGATTCTGCCGTCCGTTGCAGCCGGCACGGATGCCGTAGTCAACCTCACGACCGGCGGAAGCCCGTTCATGAAGGTGGAAGAGCGTGTTCGTCCCGCCGTATCATTTGCTCCGGAACTCGCCTCGCTCAACATGGGCTCGATTAATTTCGGACTCTATCCACTGCTCAACAAATACAAGACGTTCCAGCACAAATGGGAGCCGGCGCATCTGGAGAGCACGCGTGACCTCGTGTTCCGCAATAGCTTCGCCGATATCGAATATGTCCTCAAGGCCTGCTACGAACACGGTACTCGATTTGAGTTCGAATGCTATGACATTGCCCATCTCTACAATCTCGCGCATTTTGCCGATCGGCGCCTTTTGAAGCCGCCCTTCTTCATTCAGTCCGTCTTCGGGCTGCTGGGCGGCATTGGTACCCACCCGGAAGATGTGTCCCACATGAAGCGCACGGCTGACCGCCTCTTCGGCAGCGACTTCGAATGGTCGGTTCTTGGTGCGGGCGCCAGCCAGTTCCGCGTTGCGGCCCAGTCAATCGCGATGGGCGGACACGCGCGCGTGGGTCTTGAAGATAGCCTATGGATCGAGAAGGGGGTGCTCGCCAAGTCGAATGCCGAACAGGTACGTAAGGTGGTGCAGCTCATCGAGGGTCTAGGCCTGAGCGTTGCCACGCCGGACCAAGCCCGCCAAATCCTAGATCTAAAGGGTCGCGACGCCGTCAGCTTCCAAGGAGCGTGACGCCTCTCATCGCGTCAGGCCAAAGCTTTGGGGCATGCCCAGAAGCGATCTTCCCATCCTATACCAATCGAGGAGATCGCCACTGGGCGTCAGGCAGTCTACACAGCAAACTGCTACGCTTTCCGTTTAGAGAAGATTGCAGGCGGCCTCTTCTACAAAAACTGCGTATGCGATCTTGACGCAGCGTGGGGATCGTCCAGGCGCGAGTGTGTTCCATGTGTATCGAAAAACGTGGGGAGTGGAAATTTGCTGGCCATCCTTATGTTGGCGAGCATCAAGACCAGGTGAACTGGTTAAACGTATGCCTGCGGCGAAGGCCGTCTGTCTTGACTTGGTGATTAGCTCTAAGTCCATGGCTTATGTCATGCACTACAGTGATTTCCCCCATTGAGCTTATGTCTGTCGACGATGTTGGTCGCCGGCGGGATTGGTCGGACGAAGAGAAGGTTCGGATCGTCGAGGAGAGCCTGCAAGGCTTTCGGCAGGGCTCGGTAACGGCGCGGCGCTATGGATTGTCGCGGTCACTGTTGACCCGTTGGCGTCGGGAATACCGAAGCGGGCTTCTGCATGTTTCCGCGTCAACGGGCTTCGTGCCGCTTTCGATTTCGCCACCGCCGGCGGCATCTTTCGAGATGGACCGGCGGCGGCTTGAAGACGACAGGATGATCGAGATCGGCCTGCCGAACGGCCGTCGCCTGACGATCCCGGCTTCGCTTGATCCAACTATCCTTGCTCGGCTGTTGCCGGTTCTGGACGCGTCATGATCGCCTTTCCGCCCGGGGTGAAGGTGTGGATTGCGGGCGGTGTGACGGACATGCGTTGTGGCATGAACAGCTTGGCGCTGAAGGTGCAACAGGGGCTTGGCCGCGATCCCCACGGCGGCGAGGTCTTCTGCTTTCGAGGTCGCAAAGGTGACCTGATCAAGGTCCTGTGGCATGACGGCGTCGGCATGTCGCTCTACCTGAAGCGCCTGGAGGCAGGCAAGTTCATCTGGCCGGTTAGCCAGAATGGCTCCGCCGTGCCGGTGTCGGCGGCTCAACTCGGCTATCTTCTGGAAGGGATCGACTGGCGTAATCCACGCTGGACGCAGCGACCTGCAACGGCAGGCTGATCGCGAACATTCCCCTGTTTTTGTTGGGCTTTTGACAAGCGGCATGGTAGCTTTCGGCCATGGACGACGCTGCTTCGGAGATAGCCAGGTTACGCGCCGCGCTTGCGGCATCGGAGGCGCGTGCCGCCTCCGCCGAGGCTGATCTCGCTCAGGTGCGAGCCGTCGTGACGACGTCCGAGGCAATGATCCGGCACCTCAAGCTCGAGATCGCCAAGTTACGTCGCGAGCAATATGGTCAGAGTTCGGAACGACGCGCCCGGCTGATCGACCAGATGGAATTGCAGCTCGAAGAACTTGAGGCCGACGCCACCGAGGACGAGATCGCCGCGGAACGCGTGGCGGCTGAGGTTGTGCAGGTTCCAGCCTTTGAACGCCGCCGCCCGGTCCGCAAGCCGTTTCCCGAGCACCTGCCGCGCGAACGGCTGATCATTGAAGCGCCTTCGACCTGCACCTGCTGCGGCTCTGCCCGGATCGTTAAGATGGGCGAGGATATCACCGAGACGCTGGAGGTGATCCCGCGCCAGTGGAAGATGATCCAGACGGTGCGCGAGAAGTTCACCTGCCGGGACTGCGAGAAGATCAGCCAGCCACCGGCACCTTTCCATGCGACACCACGCGGATGGGCGGGACCGAACTTGCTCGCGACTATCCTGTTCGAGAAGTTCGGCCAGCATCAACCATTGAACCGCCAAGCTGAGCGCTACGCCAGGGAGGGCGTCGATCTCAGCCTCTCTACGCTGGCCGACCAGGTTGGAGCCTGCGCAACGGCGCTGCAGCCCATTCATGATCTGATCCGCGCCCATGTGCTGGCCGCCGGGCGGCTTCATGGCGACGACACTACCGTGCCGCTGCTGGCCAGGGGCGCAACGAAGCAGGCAAGGTTATGGACCTACGTTCGCGATGATCGTCCCTTCGCGGGTGGTGCGCCTCCTGCGGCACTCTTCTACTTCTCGCCGGATCGGGAGAAGACCCATCCCAACACGCATCTTGCCGGATGGCACGGCATCCTGCAGGCGGATGCCTATGGCGGCTACAACGATCTTTATCGCGCCGACCGCCGCCCCGCGGCGGTGATCAGCGCCCTCTGCTGGAGCCACGCGCGACGGAAGTTCTTCGAGCTGGCTGACATCGCCGGCAACGTGCGCAAAGGCAAACCTGCCCATGAGATATCGCCTGTCGCGCTTGAAGCAGTGGCCCGCATCGACGCGTTCTTCGAGATCGAGCGTGGCATAAACGGTAAATCCGCAGAGGAACGATTAGCTGCCCGACAACAGCACACTCGTCCGCTTGTCGAGGACCTGCACGACTGGCTCATGGCCCAGCGTTCCCAGATGTCGAAGCACAATCCCGTCGCCAAGGCGATCAACTACATGTTCGAGAAGGACGGGCGCTGGGAAGCCTTCACCCGGTTCCTCAACGATGGCAGGCTCTGCATGTCGAACAATGCGGCAGAGCGAGCCCTGCGCGGGATCGCTCTGGGAAGAAAGGCATGGCTATTCGCTGGCTCCCAGCGCGGCGGCGAGCGTGCTGCCTTCATGTATTCCCTGATCGTCACGGCTAAGATGAACGATATCGATCCGCAGGCCTGGTTGGCGGATATCCTCGCCCGCATGCCCAACATTCCCGTATCACGACTGCCGGAACTGCTGCCTTGGAACTGGTTCGCCGCTGGCAGCGGCCGACAGATGGCCGCCTGATGAGCCGCCCGACGCATGTCTACACGATCGGCTACGTCGCTGTGCTGATCGGCGAAAACCTCGAACTCATCCAGGAAATCGCCAGCAACTCCGACAATATCGACTATGGCGAGATGATCCATGCCCATGACGGCAGCAAAGAGGGCATCACGACATTCACCGACCGGGGCGTCGAGAGCCTGAAAGAGTTCCTCGCCGACATCCGCACCTGGGAGGGAGGCGTTCGCCAGTTCCTTGCCGACGAGCAATGCGACCAGGAAAAGATCGAGCGCATCATGGCAGACCAGCCAAAATCATAAGCGGTGCGGTCTAAGCCGGATGGATACGGTTAAACTAACTCTCTGTGGGTTATGTCGCTTTGATTTTATGAGAAATAAAGTGGGGTGTCCTTAGTGCTAACCCGGAATGAGCGCATCAGTTAGAGCGTCCACCTTACATTTTCTGCTTGTCTGGCGAACTTGACCTGCAAGTTTCCCTTAAGACCTCAGTCGCGCGACAATAGGTCCCGAGAGAAGGTACGCGTACTCAGCCCCGGCATGTTTGCCGGGGCTGAGTAGTTTCGAAAATTGTTAGAATTTCACTGTAAAATTGGTACGAACCCATACCTCCGGATCTGCGCCTTTCGTGGTTCCGTTCACTATAAGGGAAGCCGTGCCGCTGCCGACGTCGAATTCAGCACCGATACCGCCGCGAACCCAGAAGTTCCTTGTATCGGCCCCGTCGAGATCGAAATTGATGCCGGCGACAGTGGCCTGCGTTCCTGCAGCACGATTGCCGAACTGATAGTCCGCTTCCACCTTCGCCAGAAGCCTGACCGTCTCGGTCATCGGGTGGACAAAGTCGGCACCAAGACGCGCGATGGTCGCGTGATCCTTCGCGGCGCCGTAGCTGACTGGGAAGGCGCCACCCTCTTCCGTATACGCATCGACGTTGGTTCGAGCATAGGAAAGAGCTGTGTACGGCGTAATTGCTGTATCATTGATCGTTACGGCATCAAGCCAATCGGCGCGGATCTTGGCACCCCACGTCGTCGCGTCCGTGTTGCCATCGGAAAAGTCTAGTGCTGCCCCGTTCATGTAGCCACGACGCGTGTCGATGCTGCTCCGCCCCCAATAGCCGCCCACTGTGACGAAGACATTGCTCCCGACGTCGACCGACACTTCAGGCGAGACGTAGAAGCCACGTTGTTTGATGTCGCCACCGGAGTCGAGATCCTGATTGGTGTAGACGCCACCGAGTGAAAGACGGGCCGTGGCGCCGCCGCCGATGCCGTAGCCTAGGCCGAACTCACCAAGCGCGAGACCGCCATCGGAATAGTCGGTGTTGTCGTAGCCGCCGTCCACAGTGCCCCAGGCCGATGCTTGGCCGGCGGACAGCAGGTTGCGCATGGGCGCACCCTGAGCGCCGAACATGACCGTATCGGCGTGCAGAATCCCGTTCTGGCCGACGACGGCGCCGACAGCTGCGACAGTCGGAAGGAACTTTTCCGTATCGATGATACCGACGTGTTCGCCTTCGACCCTGGCAATGTAAGTCTTGTAGTCGCTGGTGCTCCCGACAATGACATTGCCATCGTCGGAAACGAGCTCCGCGCTCGCGGTCTTGAGGTCTCCGACCGTTCCACCGTTTGCGGCGAGCCATTGCTCGACGGTCTGCATCCCCGTGGCTTCCGTGTAGCGGAAGCCACGGGCTACGTCGGACGCATCTCTCGATTCACCAACGACGACTGTTCCATCAGCATTGACATCGAAAGCTCTGGAAGCGACTCCGCCAAGGGTGCCGAGGTTTGTAAGCCCAGCGGCGCCCGCGGTGTACTTGAACGCACGATAGTAGCCGGTAGCATCCGCACCGTAGCCAACCACTACACCACCATCCCTGCTCATCGCGGTGGCGTTGAGGTCATTGCCGTTACCGCCTAGATTGCCCGCATCGACCATCCCGGCTGATGTCCAATGGAACAGTGATCTATTATGCCCTGTGATGCCGATCCCCGCGACGGCCGAACCATCTTTGCTAACAAGGTTAGCCTTGGAAGAATCGAAGATGGTATCAATGTCGACCGCACCGCCATTCGCTGTCCAAACAAATGCGTGCAAAGGGTTTCCCGTCGCGCGCTGCGATTCGCCGATCACGGTCGATCCGTCCGCGCTAATGCCGTAAGTATACGTGTGATCTCCTCCAAGACCGTCGATCAGGCGGGCGCCGTTTGCTTTGGTCCAGTAGAACGCTTCCATGTCGTTCATAATGTAAGCATAGCCAGTTGCGGCTGTGCCGTTTGCGCTGACCGCGACGGCGGAGGATGATGACGCGCCAGCCAGATCGATGTCTGTGAACACACCGTCGGTCCAGACAAATGCCGTATTGGCACTTCCGTTGTTGTACGAACCGACGACCGTTTTGCCGTTTTCGCTGAGAGCGTTCGCATACATCGAGTTGGACGATTGGATGTCTAACCGAGTTTGAGCGCCAGTCAGCGTGTTAGTCAGCACAATATACGAATTAAACGTGTGAGGGTCATGAATTCGCTCAAGCAGAACGAGCCCATCTCCGCTCAATCCCACGTAATTTGACGAGGCAGCATTGGCCTGCGACGCAGCTGCAAAGGCGAGCACGGCAATCGCCGAACTCGAAAGAAGGGAACGGCATTTTAAAGAGGAATGCATGTTTGAAAACACCCGCCTGGATCTTCAGTTCTTGTTCAGGCCAATGATTAGGCGGGTGGGTCATACCGGGATAGGACGCAATTGAAACGGATTGGAACGGGTTGGAACGGACAGCGTGCTGTCTATGCATCAGTGGGCGCGCAATCGCTGATGTTCATTAGGAAGTGGTTACGCGGGCAGGAAGATTCGGGCGATCGTGCCGCCGTCCAAGGCATTGGAAATCTCGAATCGGCCGTGATGGGCAGAAACGATTCGGGCGACCAAAGACAAGCCCGTTCCTGTACCCTCTAGATGGGATACATTCGACCCCCGACCTCCCAGCGTTATGACATCATGGAGTTCGTTCTTTGGGATTCCGATTCCAAAATCGCGGATTTCGATGACGGCGAAATCGTCATGAGATATCAGCGAAATAACCACTCGAGGCGTGTCGGCCGGTGAAAATTTGATACTGTTTTCAAGGAGATTGACGAGAGCGAGCGACAGCATTTCGCAATCAACCGAGACTGGGCGGATGCCGAGCACCTTGCTGTCGTCGCGGTCGATGATCGCTGTTGGAAAAAGGTCCTTTATGCGCTTCGCGGCGTGGTCGATCACTTCGCCTAACGGCGACCGTGCGAAGGCGGGATCAAAGGAGCTACCTTGGAAAACGCTGCGGGAAAGATTGATCTCGATCACTTCGACAAGGCGACGGATTGCGTGTTGCGCCCTGTCCAGCCGCTCACGATTGGCGGCGTCATCTGTTGGCAAGGTGAACCTCACGCTCTCCAGATTGGACCGAACGACCGCGAGCGGTGTTCGGTATTGGTGCGAGATAACCTCCATGAACCGAACCTGCATTTTCTGAGCTTCTAGTTCGGCTTGAAGTGCTGTTTCTGCCGTACGTTTCGCCTCTTCCAGTTGTGAAGTTCGCTCCGCAACGCGGCGGGTTGCGAGTGCTTCGGCGGCAGACGCTGCTTCTATTGCCTTCCGGTCTGCCGTCCTGCTCGTCTCCTCGGCCATGCGAAGACGAATAGCGAGCGAGCCCGTAATCAGGATAAAATAGATGATGCTCGTCGTTCCGTAGGATTTTGAGACCCAGTTCGGCAGCGGAAGCACGCCGTATCGCTGGCTGTTGGTCAAAAGCAGGCCTGCCCAAAGCAATGCGAAGGCAGCAAGTTTCAGCGCTGCCTCGGTGTGGCGAAGACGCCAGAAATCAATCATCGTCACGCCCAGCGCCGTTGTGGTGACGAAAAGGATCAAAGGACCCGAGATCGGTGTGAACCAGCGATTATGCCCTGTGAGGACCAGCGCTACCCCAACAAGCCCGGCGACCGCGCCAAGTCGATAGAAAAGCGCAAGCCTAGGATATCGCTGCTGCAGGTCGAGAATACTTGCTATGCACAGCGTGCCGGTCGTCAGACCAAGCCAGTTGGACGTCCCGATGAAGAGGTCGTTCCCCGTTCCTCCTGATGGAAAGAGCAATAGCCTCGAAAGTCCAAGTCCCCCAAAATATGCCAGGGTCGTAAAAAATATGTGGAGCGCGAGTAAGCCATACAGCGATCTGCGGTCGAGGCAGAAAAACACAAGCTGTACCGCAATCAGGATCAGCATCCCGCCCATCCAGAGCCCGACAACGAGATTTGAGTTGAGGATGCGCTTGCCATAGCCCTCCGGAGAATGAAGGGTCGCCGAGAGATTGAGGCTCGTATCGATATTGGCTGCGCGAATGTAGACCAGAAGCCTTCCACGCGCTGGCAAGTGCAGCCTGAGAACGTTGTCCAGGCCATTGAAGCTCGACGTCAGGAGAGGTGCATAGTCTCCCATCTCGAATTTTGTGAAATCCCTTGCCGTCAGCCCGGGCCTGTCGGTTGCCACGAACACATCGATGAAATTTGTCATATTCGGCAGCAGGGACAGAAGGACCGTCTGCTCCCGCTGGTCCAGCGCGTATGGGCTACGCTCAATCGCAAATCGTAGCCAACCAGACGCCTTTACAAATCCGAGATTGAGTCCGTGCCCATTGATAGGGTGAAACTTTTCCGACTGATGGTGAAACATCTCGTCGAAACTGATATCGTAAGCTTCGCGCGCGGTTGCATCGACATAGCCATCTAAGGGTAAATTGCCGCGGAAATTGCTGGGAACCTCAAGCGCTCTGATCGAAGCTGTCTTTGGATCGCCCGCGATCGACTGTGATGCTTGAAACACGTAAAGGCCAAGCGCGATAGCGGCGAACATGGCGAGTTTTACGGCGTGACGCCATATTTGATGAGCCCAGGGAGCGTAGGGAAGGTAATGCGCCCTTTTGTTGAGACCGATTGATAGCATGAGCATGACAAGTACATTGAGTAGCATGAGGGAAAGGCCAATCAGGGCCATATTCCTGGAGGATGATCAGGTTTTACGAAAAAGTCTGGCTGACTTCCTCAGCTTGAACTCGATCTCGGTGGTCGATGTTGCATCTGTGGCATCGTTTCGCAAGGCGATCGTGGATGGAGACTTTGACGTCGCGTTGATTGACCTCGGCTTGCCTGACGGAAGCGGCTTGGACGTAGCACGTGAACTGCGGGGCACCGGCATCGGGCTGATCATCATTACAGCCAGAAGCGGGCGCGCGGACCGCCTTCAAGGCTACCAGGATGGTGCGGACCTCTTCTTTATCAAGCCCGTGGATGGCGCGGAACTCGTTCTCGCCATCAGGAACCTTGCGCGCCGTCTTCGTCGGGCCGAGGTCGTTGCGAAAGGCGAGATGACATCAAACGCCATTTGGACATTCGATCGCGCTGGGCAACGCCTTATGGCCCCGACAGGTGTGTCAATCAAACTCTCGGGCAGGGAAGCGGCGTTCGTGGATCGGCTGGCTCAGGCGGGAGGGGAAACAGCGTCCCGAGAAGAGCTGGCGCTGGCGCTTGGCTACCGGGAGATCGACATTGAAAGTCGCCGTGTCGATGCCGTCCTGCGTCGGTTGAGACAAAAGGCGAGGGCTGTGGATACAGAGCTGCCGGTGCACGCTGTTCACGCTCTCGGCTTCCGATTTTCCGCCAAGCTTTCGACCATTAAGTAGGTCCGAACTTCCTGGTATCGTCCGGCCGTTGATTGATGCAATCTTCTGAAAGAATTTATGGCTGCGACGAAGAACGGTGGATCAGCGTGGTGAACATTGCCAATGATGGTGGCCTCGAACCCTCCACCGATGCAGACGTCCTCGGCTTATAAGAAAAAGGAAAAAGACCATGTTGGAACTCAAGCAGATTATCGGCGGCAAGTTCGTGCCCGCCATTTCTGGCAAGACCTTCGATCGCATGGACCCGTTCACCGGCAAAGTGGCAAGCCGCGCCCCGGCATCCGATCTGGATGATGTGAACTCCGTCGTGGCGGCCGCAGCTGCCGCGTTTCCGGCTTGGTCGAAGACTGGCCCGGGACAGCGCCGTGCATTGCTCCTGAAAGCGGCGGACATTCTTGCTTCCAAGGCGGATGAGTTTGCCCGGATCATGATTGAGGAGACTGGCGGAACCGCGCCATGGGCCGGCTTCAACACAATGCTCGCGGCAGGCATTCTTCGCGAGGCAGCGAGCATGACGACGCAGATCCAGGGCGAGATCATTCCCTCCGATAAGCCCGGCACCGTGTCGATGGCGATGCGTCAGGCTGCAGGCGTCTGCCTGGGGATTGCGCCCTGGAACGCCCCCATCATTCTCGGAACGCGCGCAATCGCCATGGCTTTGGCATGCGGTAACACCGTCATCCTCAAGGCTTCCGAAACCTGCCCAGGTCTCCACGTGCTTATCGGTCAGGCTCTCGTTGAGGCAGGCCTGCCGGATGGCGTTATCAACGTCATCACCAACGCGCCCGAGGATGCAGCTAGGATCGTCGAGGCGCTTGTTGCCGCGCCCGAGGTCCGTCGCGTCAATTTCACCGGTTCGACCAAGATCGGTCGCATCATCGGCGAGCTCTGTGGCCGTCACCTGAAGCCGGCGCTACTGGAACTGGGTGGCAAGGCGCCGATGATCGTGCTGGATGACGCCGACATCGATGCAGCTGTAAACGGTGCGATCTTTGGCGCCTTTGCCAATATGGGTCAGATCTGCATGTCCACCGAACGCATCATCGTCGATGAGAAGATCGCCGACGAATTCGTCGCGAAGCTCGCCGCGCGCGCAAGCAAGCTGCCGGCAGGCGATCCGCGCGGGCACGTCGTGCTTGGTTCGCTGGTCACACCGGAAGCTGCGACCAAGATGGAAGAGTTCATTGCCGATGCCGTTGGAAAGGGCGCAAAGCTTATCGCTGGTGGCAACCGTAATGGTTCGGTCGTCGATGCGACACTGCTCGATCACGTGACCTCTGGCATGCGCACCTTCGAGGAAGAGTCGTTCGGACCGGTAAAGTCGATCGTGCGCGTAAAGAACGAGGCCGAGGCCGTCCGCATCGCGAACGAAACGGAGTATGGACTGTCCTCGTCAGTCTACAGCCGCGATGTCCAACGAGCGATGGCTGTCGCGGCACAGATCGAGACCGGCATTTGCCACATCAATGGGCCGACGGTCCACGACGAGGCCCAGATGCCTTTCGGCGGCGTCAAGAATTCGGGTTACGGTCGCTTCGGCGGCAAAGCAGCGATCGCGGAGTTCACAGATCTCCGTTGGATCACCATTGAGGACCCGCATCAGCATTATCCTTTCTGAGTGCACGGGCCGGGGGGCTCCCCCGGCCATGACCCTGTGGTTGATCGGACTGATCGCCTAGAGTTGCCAGCTATTTGATGCCCTGGCATCCCTCGGGCGTAGCAATCCCTGTGCGGCGCGCTGCCGGTCGGTTCTGATTTCGCCGTTGGCGATGATGGCTCGTTTTTCGCTCGGAAAGAGGCGGAGACGATGCAGGCGTTTGACGATGGCTGCGCCATTGCCCAAGAATGCGCGACGCGATTGTGTTTGAGAGAAAGTACAGTGATCGTAGCGACAAGATTGATCGGCCTGAAGGCCGCTGCGGCGTTGACGCTGGCAGCCTTTTCCGCCTTGATCATTGCCAATGCCCTGGGGCTTTCTCATGCTTATTGGGCGCCTATGTCGGTTTGGGTCGTGGCCCAGCCTTATCGTGACCATGTTCTGGAGCGCGGCGCATTCCGCTTGATTGGCACGATCCTCGGCGCCGGCTTCGGGGTGCTGATGATTTGGGCGTGCCCGGACCCTGGAATCCGATTGATGCTGACGTGCCTGTGGATCGCGGTCTGGGGAGGGGCGCAAAACCTCTGGCATGGGCGGGGCCGCTATCTGGCATTGATGACCGGCATGACGGCAGCCGTGGTTGTGCTGCCGGGCCTGCTTTCGCCTACGCTGGACGTGGTCGTCGGGCTCGAGCGTGTGCTTGCGGTGCTCGTCGGTGTTGTCACCGCCATTGTGGTGATTGGGGTTACGACGCCGCCATCGCCAGAGGTGCTGGCGCGGCGCGCAGATCCAGTGAACACGCCGTGACAGCCAAGGCTCGTTGTAAACTCAGATTCTGGTGTGCGAGCGCTGCTCGCCGGATCGACCGCGGGGTTGGGGACATTCGCGTTTGGCCTGATGGGCATCCTTGAAGCCTACAGACCCGCCGAACTTAGCGCTCTTGGGTTCGCCATCTTTGCGCTGATTCTGGGCGGGCTGCAGCATCCGGGCAAAGTCGCGCCGTTTCTTTTTTCCGGCGTCGTTATCGGGGTCGGTCTGGCCATGGTCTATCGTGTCGGTATCCTGCCATTCATATCGTCCCAGACAATCGCGATCCTGAGCCTCTTGCCCTTCCTCGCCCTCGGGGGTGTGGCCCGCTCATTTTCGCCCACCGCTGGCGCTGCACTCGATGCAAACATGATTTTTCTGCTGCTTGGCCAAGGGTCGGTTCTTGCCGCCACGGATCTTAGAACAGTCACCGTCGAGGGCCTGTCCATAATTATCGCGGCCGCAGCCGCAGCAGGTATCGTCTCCATGCTTGGAAGAACGGGCATAGTTCCTTCAGACTGATGCGACCGGAGGCTGAGGATGGATTTAGCCGGCGAGACAATGCAAGTGATCGGCATCATCAAGACCGATGGTGTGGGCTCGCGAACCGTTGCATGCAGCACCAGCGTCTGATTGACGCGAGCTTCCCAAACCGTCGAAAACACCGGTTGCGTAAGACGATTGTTCACAAGCCGTGTCGCCGCGCTACATTGTTTGCTCATGCTGCGTTATGAAAGGCTAACAGATGCCGAGATGGCAATGGTTGATGGCGCAAATGGCGCGCCGGCTGTGGGTTCGGGCGACATTGATCGGGGCTCTAGGGATATTCGCAGCCATTCTCGCTGCTGTCGCGGAAAAGTATATTCCCTGGGATATGCCGGGTAGCATCGGAGCGGATGCCGTCGACAGTATTCTTTCGATAATTGCTTCCAGCATGCTCGCCGTGACGACGTTTTCGTTGAGCATCATGGTTTCTGCCTACGGTTCGGCAACGAACAATGTCACGCCGCGCGCGACCAAGCTGCTTATCGAGGACCGGCTGACACAAACGGTTCTGTCGACGTTCATCGGCTCTTTCCTGTTTGGTATCGTCGGTCTGATCGTCCTCAGAACGGGTGCCTATGGCGAACGTGGGCGGGTTGTTCTCTTCATCGTGACGATCGCCGTCATCGCGCTTGTTGTCATCTCTCTGTTGCGATGGATCGATCATTTGACTCGGCTCGGCCGCGTCGGGGAAACGACCGACAGGGTAGAGGAGGCGACACGCGAAGCTCTTGAGGGCCGTTTGCGCCAGCCCTATCTCGGTGGTGTACCTTTGCGGAATGCGGATGCGCAGGATCCGCCAGCCTCCTTTGGAGTGACGACCGACACGATCGGGTATATCCAGCATGTGGACATGCCCGCACTTGCCCGGTTCGCTGAAGAGTACGACAAAGATCTGTATGTCAACGCGGTTCCCGGCACCTTCGTCTATCCGCATACGCCCCTCGCCTGGATCGCAGATGGGGAAATCGAGAATGCAGATGCGGCTGTGGAGCGGGTAAGAGCTGCTTTCACCGTCGGAGACGAGCGGTCCTTCGATCAGGATCCCCGTTTCGGATTGGCGGTGATGAGCGAGATCGGTTCACGTGCACTTTCGCCCGCCACCAACGATCCAGGAACGGCGATCGACGTCATCGGTCGCAACACACGCTTGCTAAGTCTTTGGAGCGCGAGCAAACGCGACGATAGTGACTATGAGCCGGACTATCCGCGTGTCCATGTGCCACCGCTCAATTCGGATGATCTTTTCGAGGATGCCTTCATGCTGATGGCGCGGGACGGCGCCGGCTTGATCGAGGTACAATTGCGCATCCAGAAGACTTTGGCCGCCCTTGCTCTTATGGGGGACGATGGCTTTAAGGCTGCGGCACTGAAACAGGCTGGACTGGCTTTCGACCGGGCCCAGGCCGCTCTCAACATGGACATGGACAAGGAGCGGCTATCGAAACTTGCCCGGCGGCATTCCAAAAAAGCCTGATGTCGCGACATAGGGCTTTGGCGACATCCGTCTAAGCCGAAACGTTCGAGCGGTGATCTCGACCACCTGCGGCCGGCTCCTGTTGAGCCGGCCGGGATCGAACGCGATCGTTATGCGAAAACGATTCCTGCCATCGATTAGAACGTGCCTTTGACGCCGATACCGAACATGCGTGGAGCGGTCATGCTGGCTTCGATGCCGCCGATGCCGCGGTTCTGCTGCATGTAGGTGGGCGAGCGCTCGTCGAAGACGTTCTTCACGTAACCGTAGGCTTCCATGTTGTCATGCAGTTTGTAGCTCGCTCGGATATCGGCGATCGTGTAGGGCTTGATCGCATAGGCCGCCGTATTGGACGTGTCGGAATAGTAGCCGTCGAGATGGCGCACCTGGCCGGACAGGTTCAACTTCTCGGTCACGTCCCAGCTTGCGCCGAACGTGACCATGTAGCCCGGCGCCTTGGCGAACTCATTGCCCTCATAGGCGACGTTGCTGGCGATCCGGTCGATCTTCGTACGCAGGATGCCGGCGCTGCCCTTGAGAGTCAGGTTGTCGAGCAACTGGTAGTCCGCGCCGATTTCCAGCCCGTAAGCGTGCGCCTCTTCGGCATTAATCGTGTAGGATTGCGTTACGCCTGGCGAGATCACAACCGGGATGGTGTACTGGGCATTCTTGAAATCCATGTAGAACAGGTTGCTGTTCACCGTCAGCCGGTCATCGAGAAGGGTCGCGCGGGTGAAGAGCTCGTAATTCCAGATCGTCTCTTCTTCGAAGGGCTGCCAGCGCCGGGCGTTCAGATTGAGCGAGACGCCGCCGGGATTGTAGCCACGGCTGACGAGCGCGCCCACGGTCCAGTCGTCGTTCACGGCATAGGCAAGCGAGGCCTTGGGTAGAAGTGCAGAGAAGGTTGTGTCGAAATCGACCGGCGTCGGCGCGAAGACCGAAGAGCCGGCACGTTCGATACGATCGTTCTGATAGCGCAGACCCGTCGTCAACGTCCATCTTTCCGCAAAGCGGTAGCTGACCTCACCGAAGAGACCGAGATTGCGTTTGGTGTCGTCGAAGGACGACAGGCCGGAGAGGTAAAGCGCCTCGTCGGTTTGCGTGCGGGCGTAGTAGAGACCGGCAACGCCACTGACAGTGTCATTCTCGTCGCCGAATGCAACGCGCGTCTCGTTCGACACGGTGGCTTGATCGATGTCGGCGTTTCCGCCGTCGACGATCCCTGTGGCCCGCTGGACGTTAGAAGACGAATATTGCGTCTGGTTGAAGACCTTCACGCCGTTTTCGAAGTCATAGGCGATGTCCAGGATACCGGTATTGGTGTGCTGCTCCCAGCTCGGCATCGTAGTGGTGATATGTTCGAGTTCGTTGAACGGGCGCGACGCCGCCTCCTGCGATGGCCGGTTGCTGCTGGTGTGCGAATAAGTCAACTTGGCCGTCAGGCCGGGAATGTCGGTGGGCTCCCAAAGCAGCTTGAAGCGGGCGTTTAGAGCACTGAAATCCTGATCCGTGCCGCTGTGCCGGAAGCCGGCATTAACATAGTCGATGAAGGTATCGCGCCCGGAATAATCGATAGCCAGACGAGCGGCCAGTTGGTCTTCGACGATGGGGCCGGACAGGGCGATGGATGCCCGCTTGCTGTTGTAATTGCCGATCTCCGCCTGATAGGCCGCCTCTGGCGTGAAGGTCGGGTCCTTCGTGTTGACGATGATGGCGCCCGCAATGGCGTTGGCACCCTGTGACGTGGTCTGCGGACCGCGGAAGACCTCGATACTGTCGAGATCCCAGACCGATGTCGCGCCGAAGTAGAACTCGTTGTAATTCAGGTAGTGGCCGTCGAGATTGATGGTGGCACGCGGCACCGTGCCGCCCCAGAACGAGCCCTGTCCGGTCAAAGGACCCTGGCTGTCCTGTCCGCGGATGACAGGTGCGCTGACGGTATCGGAGTAGACGACGTTCGGCACATCAGCGATCACTTCCGAGACCGTTGCGTTGCCGGTCTTTTCCCGGTCAATCTCGCGGCTTGTCTTGATCGATACCGAAGAGGCAGTGCTCTTCATGTCCCGCGAAACCTTCTCGCCTGTCACCGTGATGGTTTCGAGGACGGTCGCGCCAATCGACGCGATGTCCTGTGCGGACGCTGCGAGGGCGGGAAGCAACGACAACGCGGCGACGCTGACGCCGGCCGCCAGCCTACGATGAATATGAGTGCCCATATCAACCCCTAAACATGAGTATAAAACTCATGTTGGCGTAGCGAGGTCGACTTCATTCCGCAATAGGGAATGCATTCCACGTATAGAACGGATTGTCGTGGGAGGCGAGCCGTGTCATATCTGCAACAGTGTGGGTGCTGGTTGCTTGCAAGCGAAGTCGTTGGGAGGATGCTGTTGAGCGAATTTGAAGAAAATGCCGACGAGCTTGCCGATATTGCAGGCGAGAAGCGGGCGGGCACCATTCAGTCCGTCTCTATCGCATCACGTTTCCTGAACATCCTTGCCGCATCCGATGGTGAATTGCCTTTGGTTGAATTGGCCCGGCGTGCTGGCACAGGCCGCTCCACCGCCCATCGCTACATGCAAAGCCTGGTACGCGAGGGGCTGGTGGCACAGGATCAGGTTACCGGTTGTTACGACCTCGGCCCGGCCGCGCTCAATATCGGCATCAGCGCGCTGAAGCGAATCGATCCGGTCGCAGTCGCAGCCCGGCATATGAAGATGATGGCATCCCGCTTTGCGGCCAGCTGCGGTGTTGCGATCTGGACGGATCGTGGACCGACCATCGTGCAATGGTATCGCAGCGCGCGCTTCGCCATCAGCACCGTCACGCTGGGCGATGTCCTGCCGCTCGACAACACGGCCTGCGGTCTGGTGTTTCAGGCCTATCTGCCAGCGGAGCGGATCGAGGCGGTGCGGCGGTTGCAACCGGATGCGTTTCGCGGGCCCGCGCCCGTACCGGGTGTTCTGGAGGACATTCGCCATGCCGGTGGCGCCCAACTGAACGAACGGCTTTTTTCCGCGCTGACGGGTAAGGCTGCACCGGTTTTCGATGTCTACGGCGAGATCTGCTGTGTGGTCACCACCGTATCCTTCGTCGAGACGGCTGAGAGCGAGGGGCACGCCGGCGCCTTGATCGAAGCGGGAAAACAGGCGACGCGCGATTCGGGCGGCGCCTGAACCCGCATTGGTTTACGTCTGTGACCCGATTCGCAGATGCGCCCGCAATGTCTCTCCTTCGTAGTCTTGGCGAAAGAGGCCTCGCCGCGTCAGCAGTGGCACGAGTTCCTCAAGGAACAGGCGCAGCGATTCGCGAGAACCGCCCGGTAACGCGATGAACCCGTCGATCGCTCCGGCCTCGAACCAATCCACAATGTCGGCTGCGACATCCTCTACCGTGCCGACGGAAACCCAATGGGCAGAGCCAACGACTTCCGGCCGCGCCAGCAGATCCTCAAGCAGAGGCTCGTTGTTCTCAATGTGACGGCGCAGCAGATCGGCATGGGTTCGGCTACGCACGGGCCGGTCGTCGGACGGCAGCAGGTCGGCAGTCACGCGAGCCCCTGACTCCATTTTGGAAAGATCGAGGCCGAGAATGGTCTTTACGGCGTCGAGGCGTTGCGCCCGCGTCAAATGCGCATGGGCGCGCCGGTGCATGGCCGCGGCATCCTCCCGCGTCCGCGCCAGGAAAAAGTAGAGACCCGGAAGGACACGCGTCGCATCGGCTCGCCCCTGTTTCCGCGCGCGGATGCGCAAATCGTTCCGAAGGTCGAGGGCGGCGGCCATGTCGGGCGTGGAGGCGAAAGTCGCATCCGCCACAGAGGCGGCAAAATCCCGTCCGATCTCCGAAGCGCCCGCCTGAAACAGCGGCGGTGGTCCGCTCGCATGACCGGGCACATTGAGCGGTCCCTTGACACTGAAGAAAGCACCGCGATGGTCGAGCGCCACCGGCTCTACAGAATTGTCCAGGGCCTCATGCGGATAGCTCTGCCACAGGCTGCGGACAACATCGGTGAACTCTGTGGCTTTGCGATAGCGCTCCAGTGGCGGCGGCATTGGTGCATCCCCGAAATTCTCCGCGCCGTCGATCGAGGTCACGATATTCCAGGCGGCGCGCCCGTTACTGACCCAATGCAGCGACTGGATCTGCCGCGCGACGACATAGGGCGGATTGAAGGTCGTCGAGGCTGTCGTGACAAGCCCGATGCGGCTTGTAGCCGTGGAAATAGCAGCGAGCAGGACAGTAAGATCCAAGCCGACGAAGGACGGCGCAGTGCCCGACTTGCCGCGCCGCATGGCCAGGACATCGGGTTTGAAGACGAAGTCGAGCTTGGCCCTCTCTGCCGCTTGTGCCAGCCGGATGTAGAAGCCGGCCGGGTCGCTCCGCTGCTCGGAAAGCTCGGCATCATCAGGCTCACGTCCCTGAAGCCAGGTTTCCGTCAGGCAAAGTCCGATATGGAGCTGTCTGTTTGTCATGGTGCAGAGTTCCGCTTCTGTGCCGGGCGGCTGCGCCCGAGTGGGACGATGAGCGGCGTATGCGAAACCGGATCTTGAATCACGGTGCATGGAAGTCCGAACACGGCCTCAACCAGATACTCCGTCACCACCTCGGACGGATGGCCCTCGGCGAGGATCATACCATCGCGCATGGCGACGAGATGGCTCGCGTATCGGCAGGCGTGGTTGAGGTCGTGCAGTACGGCGACGATTGTCCGTCCCCCAGCATTGAGATCGGTAAGCAACTCCAGCAGCTCGATCTGATGGGAGATGTCGAGAAAAGTTGTTGGCTCGTCGAGAAGCAGGATCGGCGTTTCCTGCGCCAGGACCATGGCGATCCACACACGCTGCCGCTGACCGCCGGACAGTTCGTCGACCGGTCGGTCGGCGAGCTCGGTAATGCGGGTGGCTTGCATGGCCTCGGCCACGGCGGTCTCGTCCGCTTTCGACCATTGCCGGAAGAACGACTGATGCGGGTAACGCCCCCGCGCCACCAGATCGGCGACGGTGATGCCCGAAGGTGCAATGGCGCTCTGTGGCAGGAGACCAAGCCGGCGTGCGATCTCGCGTGTCGGGAAATCGGCGATGTTTCTTCCGTCCAGGATCACGTCGCCCGTCGATGGCTTCAAGAGCCGCGCCATGGCCCTCAGGAGAGTGGACTTGCCGCAGGCATTGGGCCCGACGATCACGGTGAAAGCTCCATCGGGGAACGCGATTGTTAGATCGTTTGATATGGTTCGTTCGTCATAACGCAGCGTTACGGAACGGGCTTGCAGGCGATGGGTCATGGCATTCTTCTGTCCCGCGATATCTCAAATTCGTATTGCATTGCGGAATGCATTCTGCAATATGGCCAAAATAATATAGACTTTAATAGTCATGTTTATCGCTGTGGGACGCATCCGTGCAACCAGCTTCGATCAACATGAAAGTTAGGAGTATGGCGACATGCAGCGCACTGAGAGCGTCGAGGATCGCAACAATCTGCTCGCACAGGACGACCATATGGCCAGCATGGAACGGCTCGCGATGGAAGTCGTCGCGCTGGAGCGTCCGGTTCCCTCGGTCATGAGGGTGACGGGACGCATTTCTCCGAGCGATCCGGCTCCATGGCGTCGGCCCAATATCGCAGTGCGCCTCGAAGTCGAAAATCCGGAGGGCCAGCGTCCGGTTTCCCGCGTCTACACCATCCGTTCCTTTGATGAAGCTCTGAGCCTTATCGAGATCGATTTCGTCATCCATGCCGACGACAGCCCCGCCATGCGCTGGCTGAATGGTGCAGCCATCGGTGGCATCATCCATCTTGTCGGACCGCGCGCCCATTATCTTCCCGATCACGACACCGAGGGTGGTGTCGCGCTTTTTGCCGACGAAACAGCTATTCCGGCAATCCACGCGATCCTCAGCACATGGCAGCGCGGAAGCCGCGGCGAGCTTTATGTCGAGACCGCCGACCCCGCCGCTTTCGAAGAGTTGCCCGAGGTGGAGGGTGTGGTGAGCCACTTGCTGCTTCGCGAGCCCCATGAGGCAGCCGGCACGACCGGACGGTTGGTCGCGGCCGCGCGCGCGTTGCCCAATCCCGAAGGACGCATGATCTGGGCAGCAGGAGAGCGTCAGGATGTCCGCGCTATTCGTGCCTATTTCACCGAAGAATGCGGCCTCGCGAAAGAGCACGTCCGCGTCTTCGGGTACTGGCGCAAGGGTGTCAGCAGCTCCGAAATCGATCGGACGCGCCTCCAACAGTATGAGGCTGTGCGCGCAGCAGGCGGAGGCTTGCGGCAGATGGGTGATCTCGACGTTCCCGCGTGACCAGCATACGATGATCCATCGCCGCGCTCTTCTCGCATCCGCCCTCGGATTTGCCGCCACGACGCTCCTACCGCCAGCGGCAGGGCACGCAACGGTGGGGTGGCCGCGTGTCATACGCCATGACGCCGGTGAGTTGACACTCCCCGCGCAGCCCCGGCGGATCGTCTCGACCGCTCCAAGCCTCACGGGAATCTTGCTTGCCATAGGCGCGCCTGTCGTGGCCAGCGCTGCCACGACGCCGAGCATACTGACAGACGACAAGGGCTTCTTCTCGCAGTGGGCCAAGGTCGCCGACGAGCGCCAGGTGGAGGTGCTTTACGGCAAGCTCGAGTTCGATATCGAGGCTGTTATCGGCGCGGAGCCGGATCTCCTGATCATCTCGGCGACGGGCGCTGACAGTGTCGTGCAGCACTATGCCGAACTGGTGGCGCAGGGCATACCGGCCATCGTCATCAACTATTCCAACCAGAGTTGGCAGGATATTGCCCTCCAGGTCGGCAAGGCCACTGGCCTTGAGATCGAAGCGGCAGATGCGATCGCCCGTTTTGATGCCTATGCGGCTGATGTCGCCGCATCATTGCCGCCTGTAGAAGGTCCGGTCAGCATCGTCGGCTACAATATCGGTGGCAGCTACTCCGTCAGCAAACCCAAAAGCCCGCAGGCACGGCTCCTCGCGGCGCTTGGCATGACCGTGACCGGCTTGCCAGAAAGCCTGCGCGGTCAGGTGACGCGCACGTCCGATTTCGAGTTCATTTCGCAGGAGAACCTGCCGGCGGCAATCACGGGCGATAGCGTCTTCCTGCTGCGGGCGAGGGATGAGGATGTGGTGGCCTTCCTGGCCGATCCCGTGCTCGCCAATTTGGCTGCCGTGAAAGCCAGGCGTGTCTACCCACTGGGGCCGACATCCTTCCGTATCGACTATTATTCGGGTCGGCAGATGATCGACGCGGCCGCCCGCGCGCTGAAGAGCCGATGAGCGAGGCGTTTGCGGTTGCCGCGCGCAGAGTTCGCAGGCGCGAGTACAGGCTTGCGGGCCTGCTTGCGGGCCTTGTTGCCCTCGTCGGTTTAGGCCTTCTCAGCCTCGCCTTCGGATCGCGCCCCATTCCGCTCGGTGTCGTTCTCGACACGATTAACGCCTACAACCCGAGCGATGACCGACATCTGATTGTCTGGTCATTGCGTGTTCCCAGAACCGCCGTTGCGTTGCTCGCCGGCCTCGCGCTCGGCGCATCCGGTGCTGTGATGCAGGCTATCACCCGCAATCCGATGGCCGAGCCGGGGCTTCTTGGCGTCAACGCAGGCGCAGCCATTGCGGTCGTGCTCGGGGCCTCTTTTTTCGGCGTCGCGACAATGGCCGGTCGTGTATGGTTCGGTATTGCCGGGGCGGGTCTTGCGGGCGTCGTCGTCCTCCTGCTTGGTCGTGCACATGAAACCGGCACAAATCCGGTACGGCTGGTGCTGGCCGGGGCAGGGCTGTCGGTCATGCTCGGCGCCGTTACGGGCATCGTGCTGATCAATGCACCAACGGCCGTGCTCGACGACTTTCGCACTTGGGCGGCGGGATCGGTGGCCGGACGCGGCTTCGATGTCGCTGGCGTCCTGGCCATCGTAACGACTATAGGGCTCGTTCTGGCATTTTCCATTGCCGCAAACCTCAACGCGATTTCGCTAGGGAGCGACCTCGGCAAGGTCCTCGGCCTGCATACGGGCCGCACACTCTTCCTTGCATGTCTAGCCGTCATGCTGCTGGCGGGCGGATCGACGGCGGCGGCCGGACCGGTAGGCTTCGTCGGGCTGGTGGCGCCGCATCTTGCGCGTGCTGTCACAGGCCCGGATTATCGCTGGATTCTTCCCTATTCTGCTCTGTTTGCGGCCCTCCTCCTGCTTGGAGCAGATTTACTCGGTCGTATGATCGCCTCACCGGACGAGATTGCCACCGGTATCGTCACCGCGCTGGTCGGTGGGCCGTTCTTTATCTTCATTGTCCGCAGGTTTCGCCTGAGGCCGCTATGAAAACAGCGCCTGCATCCGTGTGCCGGCTGGGGCAACTGTCCGTGCGGTGGCATCCGCGCGTCGCCGTGTTTTGCGGCCTCCTGATCCTGGTGCTCGCTGTCCTTACCGTTCTGCTGCTGTCCAGTGGGTCTCTGTCGCTTAGTCTGAAAGATGTTGTCGCGACGCTCATCGGGCAGAGCGATGACGCGAAAGTCGAGCGCGTCATCTTGCGTATCCGGCTTCCGCGCGTCTTGACGGCCATTCTCGTCGGCGGCGCGCTCGGCATGTCGGGGTCGATCTTCCAGTCCATCTCGCGCAACGCGCTCGGCTCCCCCGATATTATCGGCTTCACGACAGGCGCAGCCACGGGCGCGATCGTTCAGATCATGCTGCTTGATGCCGGGCCGCTCGAAACATCCGCAGCGGCGGTGGTGTCGGGCGTCCTGACCGCCGTTATGGTTTTCCTTTTGGCACGCAAGGGACGCTCTACCGGCGGCTACCACCTCGTGTTGATCGGCATCGGCGTTGGCGCGACGCTCTCGGGCATCAACACGATCCTGTTGGTGCGCGGCGACCTCGATCAAGCAGCCTCCGCCCAGCTTTGGCTTGCTGGCTCGCTCAACACACGGACCTGGGCGCACGTGGTGCCGGCGGCGATAGGCTTCGTCCTCGTCCTGCCGGTGGCGATCGCGCATGCACGCAGCCTCAATCTCCTTGAGATGGGCGATGATGCTGCACGTCAACTCGGCGTGGATGCCGAGCGTACGCGACTGCTGATGATCATGGCTGCCGTCGGATTGACATCGATCGCCACCGCCGCCGCCGGCCCGATCGCCTTCGTCGCGCTCGCTGCACCGCAGCTCGCCCGCCGGCTTGGCGGATCGCCGGACGTGCCGGTTCTCTCGAGTGCGCTGATGGGCATGGTCCTCCTTATGGCTGCAGACCTATTCAGCCAGCACCTTCCGCTCGAAATCCACATGCCCATCGGTCTAACCACAGGCTTCCTGGGCGGTTTCTATCTCCTGTGGCTGCTGGTCCAGAGTAAATCAGTTTAACGTTGGATCGGCTTGTCATTCGGAAATGTCTAGGCTGCGGGCCGGTCAGTCACCACGACACAGAATCCAGGTATGCACCTGAGAGATCTTGCGAGAAGGGCACCGCTGAACATACAATCGGGAAACACGCGCTCGTTTCCTTCGGACTTCCACTGTTACCGGGGCCCGCCATGCAATATTCGCCCTCGGAGAGCACATGCATCGCTCGGAAACCGCTGTTGCGCCTCATGTTCTTCTTCCGATCAGGAACAGTAGGAAAGGCCCACCGATGAGCGTCGCCAGAAGGCCTGCCGGGATCTGGTAAGGAAAGATCAGGTTTCTCCCGGCCCAGTCGGCAATCAGGAGGATAAGCCCACCCATCAGGGCAGATGAAAAAAGATGACCCGCCACGCGCCGAAAGCCGACGAGGCGGGCGAGATGTGGTCCCATCAAGCCCGAAAAACTAAGTGGGCCAACCAGCGTTGTTGCCGTGGCGGTCATGACGGCTGCGATTGAAAACAGGATCGATCTGCTTCCGATCAGAGGCGTGCCCAGCGAGGATGCCGCCGCTTCGCCCAGCGACAGAAGTTCAAGCCAGCGCGCGATCAGCGGAATGGTGAGGCAGCCCAGAAACAGGACGGTGGTGGAAGAGATGGCATCGGAGAGCGTCACGGCATAGGTCGATCCGGAGAGCCAGCTTAGCACTTGCCCCAACCGGGGATCCTGGCTTGTCATCAGCAGCGCGATGATAAAGCTCGAGATCGAACTCAGCGATACGCCAAGAAGGAGAAGCCGGCTTCCGCCATAGGCGGGGCGGCGCGACAGGATCAGCATGGCCACGAGCACGATCAGTGCACCTGCCGCACCAGCGCCGATCTGCCCCCATCGTGTTGGCAGCGCGACTGTCATGATGAACAGGATAGTGCCGACCATTGCGCCCGAGGAGACGCCGAGAATTTCCGGAGAGGCCAGCGGATTGGATGTCATGCGCTGCAGGATGGCGCCGGCCAGCGCCAGCATCGCACCTCCGGTAAATGCGCAGGCCGCACGCGGCAATCGCCAGGTCGAAAGGCTCATCAGCGCGTCACCGCTGGAGAGTTCCCAGCCGCCCAGCCCGCGACCGAAGGCGACCGCAAACCAGAAAAGTGGTGCGCTGACAACGATCAACGTTACCAACAGTAGGGCAGGGCGTCGCATTTGAGCCAGCCTTGGCCGCGCCCTTTGTTCCGGCACAGTGGTCGGTCTCAGTCGGCGGATCATCACGATCAGCAAAGGTGCCGCGAGCAGACCTGTGATTGTTCCAACAGGGAAGAGGCGATAGGTGACGGGAAAGGCAAGCACGATCTGGTCCGTCAGCAGCAGGAGCAGCGCGCCGATCAGGCTCGCCCACACAATCCCCTTGCCGGTGCGTCGCATGCCGAGACCGCCCGCGATGGCCGGCGCCGCAAGGCCGATGAAACTGATTATACCCACCTGTGCTGTTACCAGCCCGGTGAGCGCGGTCGCCAGAACCAGGGCGATAACGCGGAATGTCGTGGTGGGCAGACCCAGGCTGCGGGCACTGCGGTCGTCGAGGGAAAGGATTGTCAGCGGGCGGAGAATGAGCGCCACGGCGATTGCCAGACATCCAACACGGGGGGCCAGAAAAAGCACGCCCGTCCAGTCCTGCTGGTCCAGATACCCCGCGCCCCAGATGAACAGTCCGAGCAGCAGTTCATGATTGAACAGCGTCAGCACGGCGCTGGCTGCTCCGCAATAAAGGCTGACGATCAGGCCGGATAAGGTCACGGTCTCCGGTGAAAGACCGCCTCTCCACGATAGACCCAGAACGGCAAGAAGCGCGAGTGCTGCCCCAGCAATCGCGATCCACGTCTGGGCGACAAGCAGGATGGAAGGTGCGAAAACGCCGGCAATCGCAAGTGTCAGGTAGGCGCCCGCCGAAACGCCAAGCGTTGCGGGTTCTGCCAGAGGGTTTTTCAGGATCCGCTGGAGAAGTGCGCCGGAGAGGCCGAGGGCCCCGCCGGCCATCAGGGCCATCACGATGCGCGGCAGGACCGTGTAGTGAAGCAGCAGTTCCGCCGTGCTGGATGGGTTGGGAAACAAGATCGTGCTCAAACCTGCCCCGGGAGGTAGGATGGCGCGGATGTTTTGCAGGCAGACGGCTGCGGCGGATATCGCCATTATGCCCAGAACGGCCGCCGGATGGCGGAGCACATCGCCCGGCCTCATGGGGCAGCGGTGCCCGTCAAACCGAAGGATGCCATTCGCGCAAAACGCTCTGCCGAAGGAAGGCCGCCGTAAAATAGCACGTCGTCTATCGCGACGGCTCGCTCTTCCCGGACAAAGGGAAGGCTGGCGATGACAGGCGATCGCAGTGCCGCCTGCAAAAGCAATCTGCTTTCGCGTCCGACTGACAACAACCTTGCATCGGGCCGTCGGGCAAGGGCATCGATCGTGACGGTGGCATGACCATAGGTAGAGGTTGGGCCATCCCATGCGTTCTCAATGGAAAACTGGCTGAACAGACTTTGAAACAAGCTGTTCCTCCCAAAGACCAAGGCGCGGCGGGTGTCGAGAAGCGTCACGATATACACCGCCCTCCCGTCATAACTCCGCAATCTCGCTGCGGCCTCGGATAGCCCCGCGTCGTAGACATTCATGTAGGAGGAAAATGCGTCAAGTTTTCCGATCTCGTCGGCGAGTCTTTCGAGCTTTACGCGGGCACTCGCAAGTTTGTTGGCGTTTTGGGGATCGTCATTGGCATCAGGATCGAAGAGAATGGAAGGGGCGATCATATCCAATACCGGTCGCAGCATGTCGAGCTCCGGATGCATGACGATCAGATCCGGCGCCAGGCTGTTCAGCAGCTCAAGATTTGGCTCCGAACGAAGACCGAGATCGTAGGTGCCCGGCGGCGCTGCCGGCTCCACCACGCGCTCGCCGTAACGCGTGCGCTCGGGCAGCGTGATGACGTTTGCGCCGAGCGCCAGCAGGTTTTGTGCACTGGTCCAGTCCAAGGCGGCAATTCGATACGGCGGAGGCTTACGGGCACCCGATGTCGATGGGAATGCAAAAGACATCAGCCCGCCGAGAAAAGCCCGGCGGGGGATGAGGTGGCGGGATGTCCGTCGTTGGATCAAGCGCCTACCATTTGTAGGCGAGGGTGGCGTTGACGGCGCGCCGGTTGCCGTAAACAACAGTATTGGAGTAGAAGCTGGGCGTGAAATACTTCTCGTCTGTAAGGTTGGTGCCGCTGATCGCAAGGGTCAGGCCATTCAAGTCGGGATTTTTCGCGCCAAAATCATAGGAGATCGAAGCGTCGAGAAGGGTATGGCCGGGAACTTTGATCTGCGATCCTGTTGTCGTGTCCATCACGGCCATCGAGCTGCCGACGTAGCGCGCACCCGCGCCAAGTCTCAGGCCGTCGAACGTGTCGTCCTGAATAGCATAATCAAGCCAGAACGATGCAGTATGATAGGGCACAGACGCTGAGCGGGACCCGATTGCACTGACGCCGCTCATGTTCGGGTTGTCTTCAGTGACACGCGCATCCGTGTAGGAATAGCCGGCCGTCAGACTGAGCGCGTTGGTCAGGCTTGCCTTGGCTTCGAGTTCGAAGCCTCGCGAGCGTACCTCGCCTTGCTGCACGGCATAACCGACATGCAGCGGGTCTGCCGTCGAGACGTTCTGCTGGGTGATCTGGAAGACCGAGGCGGTGAACAACGCGTTCCACTCAAGTGGTTGGTATTTCACGCCTGCTTCGTACTGTTGGCCCGTTGTCGGCTTGAAGGGGTTGCCCGAGAAATCGATTGATGAGTCCGGCTGGAAGGAGGTCGCGTAACTGACATAGGGTACGACGCCGTTGTCGAACACGTATCCAAGGCCGATCCGGCCGCTGAAGGCGGCATCGTCTGTTTTCGTCACGCTGTTGGAGAGATTGTCGTAGAGCTTACCGTTCACCCAATCATAACGTCCGCCGAGCGACAGGATCCAGTTGTCCCACTTGAGCTGATCCTGCGCATAGATGCCGAACTGCGACGTGACGACCCTATCATCCGACCAGAGCGGATCATAAGTCAGCGCAGGGCCGCCATAGACCGGATCGAGAACATCGATCGTGATGAAGTTGGAAGAGTTGGCGCGGCTTTCCTTGCCGGAATAATAACCGTAATCGGCGCCAAGCGTTACCGTGTGGCTGACGGGCCCGGTTTCGACCTCGCCGCTGACATTGTTGTCGAAGAGGAAGCTGTTGGTAGTCTTAGGCCGCTTCTGGGTGCCGATATTGGCGAAATGGCCATTAACCAGCGTCGTCGGCCAGTCCCAGATGAAACCGGCGGTATAATCCACTTTGGAATGGCTGAAGCGGGCGTTCTGGCTGTACGTCCAGCCATTCTCGAATTCGTGCTTGAACTCGTTGCCGACCGATGCGCTTTCGACCTTCCATTCGGTGAGTCCAGGTACGCCGAGATAAGTGCTGGACGGGATCCGCACGCCATTGTCGAAGATCGTGTTGTCCATCGGCAGGCTCTGCTCGCCGCCACCCTTCGACGTCTTCTGGTAATTGGTGAGCAGGGTGAAGCTCGTTGCATCGTCCGGCTTCCAGGTGAATGCCGGTGCGACGTAGAGGCTGTCGTCGGGGGAGTGGTCAATTTGCGTTCCGCTATCGCGGTAAAGACCTGTCAGTCGATAAAGGAAGGTGCCGTCTTCGTTCCCGGGCCCGCTGAAATCGAGCGCTGTTTGCTTTCTGTTGAAACTGCCATACTGGACCTCAACTTCCCGCAAGGGCGTCTCGGTCGGGCGCTTGGTCGTCGCATTGACGAGGCCGCCTGGTGTTGCCTGGCCGTAAAGGACAGAGGAGGGGCCCTTCAACACGTCGAGGCGGTCGAAAGCATACATCTCGATATCGCTGTCATAGCTGTTGAAGCCATTGCGCAGCCCATCGCGATAGTTGGCAAACTGGCCGATAGCCCTGAAGCCACGTAAATAGATGTCCGGCATTCCTTGGCCGCCAGGATAATCGATCATACGCACGCCGGGTGTATAAGCTACGGCGGAATTGAAATCGGTAACGCCGCGATCGTCCATCTCCTTGCGTGTCACGACGTTGATCGTCTGGGGCACTTCAAGGATCGGTGTGTCCGTTTTGGTGCCGGCCGTGCTGGTTCCTGCAACATAGCCATCAACGCCTCCCGCCTCACCCGCCAGGATGATCGGTGCCAGCGCGGTTGCGTCACCCGTTACACCGGCACTATCCGCCTGCACGGCGCTGATGATGGTAACAGTGTTGGCGTTGGTGAAGCTGAATTCAAGCCCAGAACCGGAGAGCAGGGTGGAGATCGCCTGCGACGTGTTCATCGTGCCGCGCACGCTGCGGCCGGATGCCGAGGCGGCCGGCGTTTCGGGGAAGACGACATTGATGCCGGTGGCGCGAACGATATCGTTCATCGCCTGGCGGATCGGCTTGGCGGGAATGTCGAAACTGTGCTGTCGACCCGCGAGCGCCTGTGCCGCTGCTGGTGTGACACCGATGTCGCCAACGGCAAACCCTGCCATCATCGTTGCAGCCAGCAGGACCATGGTCCTGTTTTTCAATGCGTTGCCCCTCATAAGTCGCCCTCATGCCAAATAAAACGAGCGTAGCCTGCCGGTGTTCGGCATTAGCCTCTCATAAGGGGTGTCGTCCGAGCAGACGTACCACCCTCACATTCTCTCAAAAAAATTCTTGGGTGGCTCTATGGCAGATGTCAGGGGCTGACCACGGTCACACGACCAAAACTGTTCAGGCGGAAACCGACCGACGACTGCAGGGCAGCAAGCGCCTTGTCGGTATCGTGGAGCGCGATATTGCCGCTCACCCTGAATTCGGCGATGCTCGAACCCAGAAGCACGATGCGTCCGGCGCGATAACGTGCAACTTGGGCAAGCACGTCCGCGAGCCTGGCATTGGTGAAAATGTAGCGCCCATCATGCCAAGCCATCTCGTCTTCGATGATGGCCTGTTTGATGGGGCTCAGGCCCTCAGATCCGTAATCGACGCTTTCTCCCGGCTTGAGGATGACATCCTGTCCGGCACCGATCATGCCGACCTGCAAACTGCCCTCGGCAAGGGTCACCGTCACCTGCCGATCCTCCTTCAGCGAGACATCGAATTCGGTTCCTAGAACCTTCGCTTCCCCGCCCGCAGCTTCGACAATGAAGGGCGCGCCGGTATGAGAGATCCGGAAAAAGGCGTTCCCTCGCAGCAGCCTCACACGTCTTTCACTCGCAGAAATCGCGACGTCGAGCGCGCTATCGGCATCGAGCAGCACATGCGACCCATCGGTAAGCGCCAGTTCGCGACGGTCGCCGCGCGGCGAGACGAAATCGGCCTGCATGTTCTGCAAGAGATGAGGGTGCTCCAGCCAGGCCCAAGATCCGGCCAGCAGGAGCACGAGACAGCCGATGACGAAAGCGCCGGCCTTGCCTCTGGCCCGTTTCTCACGCAGTTGACGGATTTTTTCCAGCGGAAGAGCAAGATCGCCGTCCGCAGTGCCTCTTGCCGAACCGGAGGCGCCGAGATCAGACCATAGGCCGCCAACATCCTCGAAAGCTTGCTGGTGCAGTGGGGAGGCGGTAATCCAGTCGTGAAAGTCGAGATTGTCCTGACGGGAAGGTTTGCCGTTCATACGAGTAAACCAAGCAATTGCCTCTCGCTCGATCCGTGCCTCATCCGGAGAGATCTGCCTGTCGTCCATCGAATGAAATCGCCTCGGCTCGCAATCCGACCCGCCTGAACGGGCCTTCCTCTAAACATATCGTGCACGAGGAGCGATTGCCCTCACGGCGCCCGCCTGATTATCGTAACTGGCGGCAGGCAAGAAGGGCTTTGGCGATCTCGCGTTCGACGGTACTGTAGGAGATATCCAGCGCAACCGCGATCTCGTCATAGGTGCAGGCGTGAAAGCGGTTCAGCATAAAAACCTGCCGCGTCCGTTCCGGCAGGTTGGAAATGGCAGCCTGAAGGTGGCGGAGTTCCTGGCGCGCGCCAACGATCTGGTCTGGCGGGATCACAGCTTGGATATATTGCTCTTCGGTCACGCCGTGAGCGAGCTTTTGGCGCCTTTGCTCAGCCCGAAAATGGCTAATCGCCGTAAACTGTGTGGCTCGCGAGAGATATGCCGGCGTAAGCGAGGCATGCTCCTTGGCGCGAGCCCAAAGGATGGTAAAAACGTCCTGTACGACATCGGCTGCATTCGAGCGGCCGATCCGGCGCCCGGCCAGCTTCTCGAGCCGGAAGCGTTCCGATGCGTAAAGAGCCTCAAATTCGGATTGCTTGGTCGTCACGGTCGGCCATCGTTGATATAACTGGACTACGCCACTCCGCTTATAGACTTGGCGGCGCTTTAGCAATCTAATGTGGTTGTCTACGACGATTTATCATGCTGCGCGGTCAGAGCTCCAGACTTGATCTCGCAGGATTACCAACGGTAAACGGTGTCGAGGAACGTCGGGGAGATGTCTGTGTTGGGCTTGCGAAATCAGATCAAGAAATCGATCGGCAACCTGGGTGAGAGCGACGCGGGCATCGCCTTCGCAGTGAACAACATCGGCTTGACGATCGATGGGAGGGACATTCTATCTGATGTTACGCTTGAGTTTCCATCGGGTGAAGTCGTCGCGCTCGTGGGCCATAACGGGTCGGGAAAATCCAGTCTCCTGAAAATACTTGCTCGGCAGCTTGTGCCGACGGCGGGAATATCTACCTATGCCGGGCACCATCTCGCGACCTATCATGACAGGTCGTTTGCACGGTCAGTGGCCTATCTTCCCCAGGACCTGGGAACGGGCTCGGATATGACGGTGCGAGAACTCGTTGCTTGCGGGCGTTATCCTTGGCATGGCGCTCTCGGCCGCTTTTCCGCTGCAGATCGCGAGAGGGTGGATGCCGCAATTCGCGCAACCGGTATCGATGCCTACGCTGATCGTCTGGTGGGAACGCTCTCGGGAGGCGAACGGCAGCGGGCCTGGATCGCGATGCTCGTTGCCCAGGACGCAAGCTGCCTGCTCCTCGACGAGCCGACGGCGGCGCTGGATATCGCACATCAGATGGACGTGCTGTCACTCATACGCCAGCTGGCTCACGACAGCGGAAAGAGTGTGGTCATCGTTCTACACGACATCAACATGGCCGCGCGCTTCTGTGATCGAATTCACGCATTGAAACGCGGACGCGTCGTCGCCACCGGGCTGCCGCAGGACATTCTCGTCCCGGATACCTTGCATGCCATTTATGGGATCGAGATGAATGTCATCGCTGCCTCGAACGCATCATACCCGATCGCCTATCCCCTTTGACGTTGTCCACCCAGCATCTCACTTTGCTCAAGTGCATTATTTTGTGATTGGCTTCCGCTTGAGGCGGATATCCACTCTTTATGCCTACCGTCGATGGAGCTTTCCCGGTTCGGTGACGTCACCCGGATAACGACTGGTCGGTATCCGGGCGGGCGGTCGTCATGGCAGCTGTTTGCGCAAGCCAACCCCGCCAGTTGCCTCGGCTGCCCGAAACAATCATTTATTGCGTCCGTACAGGAAGGCCGCCACTGCGAAGATCTGGATTGCCGCTGCCACTATAAAAACGGCAGGTTCGGAGAGCGTTCTGACGATGCCGAACAGCGCGGGTGCAAGGGCATACGTCGCCTGGCTCAGCGCCACGATCAGCGGCACGACGCGCGAGACATCGGCCTTGTCGAATTCCACCTGCGCGATGAGAGGCGGGAGCGACGTGGCGTTGCCAATGCCCAGGCCGAAAAGCAGGACACCGGCAATTATCGCGGCAGCGTGTTCTCTACCCGTCGCAAGAAGCGTCAGGGAGCCGATGATCTGGACGCCGTAGCTTGCGGAAGCGATAAGACGGCGGTCCGCGGAAGCCGGCATAAACCAGCCCATGCCCGTGCGCCCGGCAATTGCAGCAACGGTTGCACCCCCCATCAGCACGCCCGCGCCCTCCGCGCCAAAGATCGGAACCACGATCGAAAACAGATGCGCCAACAGTCCTATCTGCGCAAACAATCCGGCGGCCATACCCGCTGAGAGGGTTATGAATCGCCGATCGCGCCACAGCAAACCGCGTGGCAAGGACGGAGCGGGCGAAGACGCTGCCACCGCATCCACCTGGCTCGACTGCGCTCCATCCGGAGATTGCCCCAGGGCCTCAGGCGATTTTGAAAACACCAGAACAGACAGGGCGGCGACTGTGGCGATCATGGAAATGCCGACAATGATTGCAGCCTGTGAAAATCCACTCCAAGCGATGAGAGCAACCCACAGTGGCGAAAAAACCACGCCACCCACGCTCGCCCCATTATAGGCCATCGACAATGCCGCAGGTCGTCTGCGGACAAACCATGGAGCGACAATTGCGTTCACGGCCGCAGCCCCCATGGCAACCCAACCTGATCCACTCAAAAGAGCGGCCGCAAACAGATGCCACGGCTGGCTGGCCAGTGACCAACCGCCGACCCCGATGGCAAGAAGAACCGCTCCGGCGAGCGTTGTCACCGGAACGCCCCAATGCCGATAAAGCCGAGGCAGATTTGCAACGACGACCGCCCCGATGAGAAAATGCAGCGTGACAGCGGCAGATACGAGCGCGACCGGCCATCCCGTCCGCTGAACCACCATCTGCAGATAGATCGGCGGTCCATAAAAACCGACACCCCAGCCAAACATGGCGAGAAGGAAGGTTGCGGCGACCACATGCCAGCCGAAGAATGATGAGGTTCTAGATGTCATGACAGGGTTCCAATGGTTATTGGCCCTTATCGCAGCCTCAAAGATGCAAAAGCTTCGGTCATGACCGAAGTGTCCAAGGCATGATCACGCTGGAGCCGTCGCTGTCACCTGCCGCGCGGGCAGCATCGCCACTGCCGCAAATGGCTGCCGGCAGACCGTGGTTGTGATGCCGACAGCTCTCGCGATGCGTTACAAGGGAAGGGGAACACTCATCGCATTCCGCGCCGGAAATCCCGTAACAACACAAGCAAATAAGACAATCGGCGCCGCAGACAGCGCATCCGGATCGAGGACATGTTTGGGCGTCTCGAAGACTGGCGGTGTTTCACTACGCGCTACGATCGGTGTCCAATGGCCTTTCTATGCTAACACTCTCGCCGTACCCTTGATCTTTTGACGCTGATCATGAGGCCTAACCTTACCTAGTTCTGCATGCAAATCGGCCTAGAGTAGCTGGAGTGCTCCCCGTTTCGCCGGACAAGTCGGCTAGTTTGATTTAGCCCTGATGAACTGCCGAGGGGAAGCCATCTTGAGCGCGGAATGTGGATGGATTTCATTATAGTCCTCGATCCATCCGTCGATGAACTGGAGCGCTGTTTCTGCGTCCGGTAGTGCTGCGATGCGGATATAATCCCGCTTCAGGGTTTTGACGAAGGCCTCCGACATGCCGTTCGACTGCGGGCTGGCTACCGGCGTGAAGCAGGGTGTCAGATTGAGTGCTTGCGCAAACAGCCTCGTGTCCCTCGCGGTGTAAGCAGAGCCGTTGTCCGAGAGATGCTCGATTGCGTGCGGGGCTCGGGTTGCTGCGAACCGCTTGGCGACTGCCGTCCAGGCGATGATCTCCCGGTCGAAAGCGTCGATGATGAAGGCGAGACGGATGACCTCGCCGTTCCAGCAAGTGAACTCCAGCCCATCCGAGCACCAGCGCAAGTTCGAACGCATGACCATGACCTTGCCGTCATGGATGCGGCCCTTGCGAACGGCCGTATGCTTCTCCAGCAACATGGCGTGGTTGCCCATGATGCGGTGAACCCGTTTTGCGTTGACGACAGGCTTATCGGCGGCTCGCCTTTCGCGATTGAGGAGCGCGGCGATCCGCCGATAGCCATAGGTTGTCCTTTGATCTACCAGCCTGCGAATGATGGGCAAAAGCTCTGCATCCTCGGCCTTGTGATTGGAGCCGCGCGGCTTCGATCTGCCTTTCAGCCGCTCGATGAGGTTGGAACGGGATACGCCCAGCGTATCTGCGACGGCCTTCATCGCGAACCGTCCTTCGGCAACAAGATCGGCCGCGATATCCGTTTTTTTGGGTCTGCTTTGGACAAGGCTTCCCGAAGGATTTCGACCTCCATCGTCTTGCGGCCGAGCATGCGCTCCAGCTCGCGGACGCGATCTTCCAGCTTCCTCACTTCCGAATTGCCGACCACCGGCTCGTCAGAATCCACGGCTGCAGCACCTCCCTCGCTCAAGAGCCTGCGCCACCGATAAAGCAGATTGGGCGCGACGCCATGGCGGCGAGCGGTGGACGATACCGTCTCGCCTGGTTCGAAACTCTGCTCAATGATCGTCAGCTTATGCTCGGTTGTCCACCGCCTGCGGCGAACATCACCCGTCAGCAATTCAACGTGTCGATACTCGTTAGACATAAGCCTATACCCAAGCCTGTGCTTGAGCCTTTCTGCTTATGCCGACTGTCCGGTCGAAATGGGGGGCAGTTCAGTAGCATTATTTGCAAATTTTTCGCGCAGTGGGACGCGCAGGAGAAGCAATCGTGGGATCTCATGGCCTGATTTTGAAATTCAGCTTTCAGTTGCCCGCACCACTCCCGAGGACATCAGCAGCCGTGAGGCCGAGATTGGGTCTCTACGGGAGCAATTGGCGAACAAGCTTTGCCCGCAGAGCGCGCAGTTGGGGACGATGCTTTATAGGTTTGGATGCGGAACGAGACACGAGCTGGCGGTGGCAGAACACTGAGCATTGATGATGCCGCCGCAACTCTTCTACCTGGGGCTCTTCGGAGAGGTTGTGGGGCCGTACCCGCTACCGCCTCATTGAACCAACCGCATACGCACGTAGCGATTCGTATCCGCAAAATAACGGTTTTGACCCGGCAATCAACGGCTCCCTGCTGATTGAAGACGGCTGCGGGAACGCGTTATAGGCTTACCGCGATTCTTGGATCGTGAAAGTTGCGCGCGACCAAAAATTGCATTTTACAGTTGGCCGTCCTATAATTGGGGCTGGGCTCTGGAGGGGACGATGTCTAAAGCGAACGACAATGCAGACACTGAATTTTTTATGACAGCAATGGCGATGGTCCGAAAAAATTTTCACGAGGGAAAGACCGCCTCTGAGACCAAGCATGCGTTTGAGCGCCTCTACAATGAAAGACTTGCGTGGCCGAGAAACCCTAAGACAATTGCGGAGGCCGCGGTCGAGGATGTGCCAGACGCTCCCTCTTGACGCTACTCCTTACACCCAAACAGAAACACTGAATCCGTTGCGTCAGATTTGACGCGCGTTCGATTCCATGAAACTTTCTGAAAATCTTTTTCCGGCTCTGATCATATAAGGATGGGCAAATGCCGCATCGCACAAAAAATGAAGCTCAAGCGCGACTGGCATTGGGAGTGGCGCGCGTTTCAGCCCTGCAGGGCGATGATGCGAGGGCATCACTTGAGAAGTTAAAGGAACATCTCGCCATAGTTGATGCCCTCGAAAGTTCATGTGGCGGTGCCGTGCCGACGCCCGACGCAACTCTCACTTCCGATGACGCCGCATCTTCGTAGGATTGTTGAGAAGGTCGGCGTTGTGGAGATACGCGATCTCGATGAAATGCGCGAGTTGCCAGTCACATTCGCTCGCTTTTTCCCTTAACTCACGAAGCATCGTGTGAATGTATGCGAGATTTTCGGCAGGTGTTGGAACCGCGACAGGCTGCTTCGCGGGCTTTGCTTCGGGCACTTCGGATTCCGTGACGTGCAATCGTACAACCGTTTTATCCATCGACAGTTCCTCCTTAGACAATTGCTGCAACCCTACGTTACTGTGGTTACAGATTTGATCAATTCTAATTAATAAATGATGAATAGTTGCACGCTATTTTAGAGGAGGCGTCGGCGGTGCAACCGTCTAACGTTACGGAACGTTAATATATGAGCCTCGTGTAAGTAGCGGTTTTTCTATCGCTTTCGCCAGCGATCCAGGGAAAGCGCGGATCACAGCTCGTCCGTCGGGCCTACCCGCGAGACCGACTAATCGATTTCAGGCATCATCAACTGACGGGTCTGATTTGCTGATCGATCATCGTCGCATACGGCCTCTCGATTGAGGTATGTTTTGCATCGGCAGGGGCAGGGCAAAACTCGACGTTACGCCACCCAGGCGATATCCCGGCAACACGCGAAGGCCCGCGTTGCACTTGCGCATGCGCCGGTGGACGAGGAAGGGCTAGCGTTTCACAGACTGCGGTGTGGTGCCATGCCAGTCTTGTCGGCTCTTCCAGTGGTCTGGTAGCCGCTCAACCTCGATCTTAAGTAAGCGGGGAGCTGAGGCCGTTTAGGCCTGGTAATTCCATGGCATGAGAGCGTCGATCTCGCTGCTGGGCCACCCC
>NZ_JAKVIN010000005.1:0-434168 GCF_022601905.1 Shinella sedimenti | reverse complement strand
TGTCCTTATTCACGTCCATAAGGACAATCGGCCACATTCACATCAAACTGAAAAGGCGGCCCACGCCGGAGGCGTACCTTTAGGCACAAACTGCGTAGCCTGCTGACAGATCATCATATCAGAAGATCGATCGATTGGCGCATGGTATTCGCGTGATCGCCATAAAGCGTGGACACTACCGCCACCGCTTCACATGGTCGACAAGTGCGCGCAGTTTCGGAGGGAGATTGCGACGGTTGGGATAGTATAGAAAGAAGCCGGCAAAGGAAGGGCAATAGTCCTGAAGGAGAGGGATCAACTGGCCGGATTCGACATAGGGCTTGAAGGTGTCCTCCATGCCGAAGGTAATGCCGCCGCCGGCGCAGGCG
Organism: Shinella sedimenti; assembly: GCF_022601905.1. Classification (NCBI taxonomy): domain Bacteria; kingdom Pseudomonadati; phylum Pseudomonadota; class Alphaproteobacteria; order Hyphomicrobiales; family Rhizobiaceae; genus Shinella; species Shinella sedimenti. The sequence goes on along the minus strand of NZ_JAKVIN010000005.1, from coordinate 433,800 downwards.
ATGCGGATCATAAGCCACATGTCATTGGTGGTGACCTGCGGGTCCACAGCCACATCGAAGTCGCGCCCCTGCTGCCCGAATTCCCAGCGATAGGGTGCGCTGTGCGGCGCGGGGCGCCAGCCGATACAACGATGCGCTGAGAGCTCAGAAGGGTGGTCCGGCTCGCCGAAACGTTCAATGTACGACGGCGCAGCGAAGGCGCCCTGGCGCTGATCGCCCGACACCGGAACGGCAATCATGTCCTGATCAATGACTTCCCCCAGCCGTACCCCCGCGTCATAACCTTCCGCGACAATGTCGAATTCCTCGTCCGTGACAGTCACGTCGATCTGAATGGCGGGAAAGCCGTCGGCGAAACGCGCCAGAAGCGGGCCGGAGATGAACTGTTCGGCGATGGATGACACCGCAAGCCGCAGCAGCCCGCTTGGTGCGCTGTCGCGATCTGCCGTCGCGTCGAGCGCCAGCCCGACTTCGGAAATCGCCGGCGCCACCCGCTGATACAGTTGTTCACCGGCCTCCGTGAGGCTGACACTGCGCGTCGTGCGCCGTACCAGCGCGACTCCCAGCCGATCCTCGAGACGACGGATCGCTTGGCTGATTGCTGGCCGTGTCACGCCGAGATTCTCCGCGGCCACGCGGAAGCTGCGCGCTTCCGCGATTGCCAGAAAGACTGAAATGCCGTTCAGATCGATTGCCATTGGTTAGATACATTTACCAGATTGGAAATCATTGGGCAAATTGTCCGATCCTATCGACGCGCTTAACTTGGGTTTCGCAACCAGGAGATAGCTGACATGGCGATTGATCATTACAAACTTCTTGGACGGTCGGGATTGCGCGTTTCGCCGTTGAGCTTGGGAACGATGACCTTTGGGTCCGACTGGGGGTGGGGTGCGGACGGTGACGAGGCGCGCCGCATCTTCGATCTCTATGTTGACCGGGGCGGCAACTTCGTAGACACGTCGGTGAACTATACCGACGGCGGCGCCGAACGCCTCCTTGGCACCTTCATTGGCGACAAGCGCGACCGTATCGTCCTTGCGACGAAATTCACCATGGCGCGCGACCCGAGCAACCCGAACTCGGGCGGTAACCACCGTCTGAACATGGTGCGCTCCGTCGAACAGAGCCTCGCACAACTCAGTACGGATCGGATTGACCTCCTTTATCTTCACGCATGGGACATGACGACCCGGCCGGATGAAGTTATGAGGGCACTCGACGACCTCGTTCGCTCTGGGAAAGTGCTCTACCTCGGCATCTGCAACACGTCTGCATGGCGCGTTGCACAGATGCAGACGCTTGCCGACATCCGCGGCTGGTCTCCGTTCGTGGCGCTGCAGATTGAATACAGCCTCGTCGAGAGGACCGTCGAGCACGAACTTCTGCCGGCGGCTGCCGCGCTTGGTCTTGGGGTTCTCCCGTGGTCGCCGCTCGGCGGAGGCGTGCTCACCGGCAAGTACTCGCTTGCCGATGTCGAGGATTCGCGCGAGGCGGCCGTGTCTGCCAGCCGGAAAGGTGTCATCGCTGCGTCCGGACATTTGAACAAACGTGCGATCGAAATATCGAGCGAGGTTAAGGCCGTCGCGGAGGAAGCAAACGCCACGCCGTCGCGCGTGGCACTTGCCTGGACGCTGGCCAATCCAGCTGTTGTTTCCTCCATCATCGGTGCCCGGACGCTTGGCCAAGCCGAGGACAATCTCAAAGCGCTGGATCTTCGGCTGACGTCGGAGCAACTCGACCGACTGAACCGGATCAGCGAACCGAGTCCCGTCTTTCCCGATCGCTTCACGCAGCGTCCCCTCGTGCAACAATTGATCTTTGGCGGTTCTGCCGTCGAACGCCGCGAATGACCGTTCGAGCGACATTTGGCCCGGCGACGATGCATGCAACGTCAGTGCGGGTCGATGGGGCGCTCGACAGGCAATGAGTAACCAGTAAAGGACCGATACCATGACCATTCTTCCTACACACCAACGGGTTGCCAGGGTGAGCAGAATTGCTGTGATCACAATAGCGCTGATCTCGTTCACCCTGCCGGTCACAGCCTACGCCATCACCACGGCAACGCAGGTGCAGTCCCCAGACAATGCCACAATCGAGCAACGGAACCGCGCGATCGTCGAAGCCGCCTTCGAAAAATGGCGCGGGGGCACTTACGTCTTTGGGGACCTTCTTGCTCCCGACGTCGTCTGGACGATCCATGGCTCTGGCCCGGTGGCGGGCACTTATCGCAACCAGAAGGACTTTATCGAGCAGGCCTCGCTTCCGCTGACAAGCCGCCTCGCGACGCCGGTCGTGCCGGAGGTGCGCGACATCTTCGCCGACGGCGACACGATCATCATACGCTTCGACGGATCGGCGACCACGACGTCCGGCGCACCCTATCGCAATCAGTTTGTCTGGATATTTCAGATGAAGGATGGCCTCGTCGTCAAGGCGGAAGCCTTCCTGGACCTCGTTGCCTATCAGCAGGTTGTCGATAACAACGCCCCGCGTTCCCAATGACCGGTGCCTGCGGTTCGGCAGACCTGATGTCTGTCGAACCGAAACTGCGCCCCATGCGCCGTCACCTCTAGACCGACAACAGTAACGCTTGACGGAGCCACATCATGCGACAGTCACTTGCGGCACTCATGGCCGCCACCCTTTCCTTTCAATCCGCAGAAGCGCAGGAGACCAATTTGCAACCCAACCACCCCTATGTCGGCATGTGGGTCACCGACGACAACCGTGTTCGACACGAACTTCTACCGAGCGGGCGTTACGTCGAGGCCCGCGGGCAGCGAGAGCGTGCCTATGAAGGACGCTACGAAGTCGATGGGACGCATATCGAGTACTGGGACGACACGGGCTTCACTGCCGATGGCGACTTCGTGGATGCGAACACATTGCATCATGGCGGTATGATCCTGCGCCGCAAGCCAGTGATGCCTTGATAGGCAGGATGAGCCTTTCCATCGGGAAAACCACAGATCGGTGGGCTGCCGGTAAATCCATCTAGCATGAGGACGATAGGCGGGTTCTTCCCATTGTCCGGCAGGTTCAGGATGCCGGCGAGGCCCTTCCGCCATTGTCGATCCTCACTGCGTTTTCCGCAGCATGGCTGGTGGTTGATGCGAGGGCAAGAAGCAGCGTTGCCGCAAGGGAGCAGGCGTTCATGATAGTTCACCTCTTTATCGTTAGCTTTGCGCAGTCTTTGCAAAGTCCTCCGTCATGCCAATTTCGCGTTAATGAGAAAGGTGACGCGAACAGAAGCAACACCTGAGAAGTGTTGTTCGTTGCAAGGCGGCCGTCCTTAACGGGCATCAGCCGCAAACACAGAGTAATTCTAGGGTCACAGTGGGGCTGGACTGATAGGCATCCAATCATTATGCAGTAGGTCTGCGGCTGGCCTGATGCGCCGCCGAACATTTCCTTGGATATGCAGGGCTTCCAACTTTGAAAAAAACGCAACGCAGTTTTTCCGTCGAATATAAGGGTCGACGAAAGCCGGACCCCAAGTCCAACTCCATCTGGGGCGGCATCGATCTCAAGTCTGTTGCCCGCGATGTCGAGGCGGCACCATACCCGCCAGCAGATGAACCGGATGGCCAATCCGCTGGCGATGTGCTTGCGACAGACACCGAGACGGTCGGGCCGTTCTTGACACAACCGGTTCGACAGCACACAACTGAAGCCGCTAACGAGGAGACGAACATGGCCGATGAAAGCGAAACGATGACCACTGGTGATGCCCCGGCCGTTGTTGAAACGCCCACCTTGCCGAAGAAGCAACGCCAGCCCCGGGCTAAGAAAGTGGCCGCAGACCCCGCTTCTGTTGGCACTGTGGCGGAAACGGCCGCCGTTTCAACGGAAGCCGTTGGAAAGCAGAAGCGGGGTCGCAAAGCAAAAGCGGTCGAAGCTGCAAGCCCTGCAAAGCGCAAGCCCGTGAAGCGTGCTCCCAAGACGGTACAGGCGGCATCTGCCGTCTCCCCGGCGATTGACGACATCGCGGATCTGCTGCAGCTGGAAGAAGAAAACCAGAAGCTGCGCAAGCTGCTTGCCGAAAAGCTGCGCGCTGAAAACGCCGATCTGCGCAAGCGGCTGAAGCTCGACTGATCGAGGCAGGTGGCCAATTGTTGGCCGCATGGTCATGCGTTTCGTGACGAGTGTTCTGATGGCGCCTGGCTGCGACCAACGGTGAACGCGCAGTCTGCGAACGGATAAATGCGGGGTCGAACAAATGGCGTCTCCATGGAAGTTGCTTGCCCGATTAGTGTCGCCGCGACGCCAGCCAGCGCAGGACGAGGCGACGGACGAGGGCGCAAGCCCGGCCGTTTCGCCGGTCGTTGGCTCGACGGATAAGCCAGGGGCCGTCGATGAACTTGACGGTCCCTCCGCCGCGCACGGGCCTCTCGAAGAGACCGGTAGCGACCAGGCGACTGGCGGGACGTTGGAGAAAGACAATGCCGACGTCCCGACAGACAACACAGCCTCGCTGGACGATGCTGCTCCAAAGATCAAGAAGACCGCCAAGGCCGTCTCGCGCAGGCGATCAGGACGTCCCAAAGCAGTCGAGACCTCCGCTGCTGTCGTGCAGACCGACCCGGTTGCCCGCACCATCTCCGAGGACATGAGCGGCCTGAACGACGAGATCAGGTTTCTTCGGGAGCAATTGGCGAACAAGCTTCGCCTGCAGAATACGCAACTGAGGAAGATGCTGGACAGGTTCGAGCGCTGAACGTGCCACGAGCTGGCGGTGGTTTGACACCGCAGATCCTCAGGCTGACAATCGTGACTTCATCATGCCGCGCCTCCCGATCATCGAGAAGTCGTCGACAAGCGGATCCTTGGTGACCCGATGCACCATACAGATCTGGGATCGCCTGTTAGAGGCTTTAGTCGCTTGCTCGGATAAAGCGAGATGTACGAAAAGGCGGTTGCGAATTCGTTCGCACAGCCATTGGTTCAGGCCAGATCAAGCTATCGAATTGGGGAGCCTCATTTTCCTGAAAGAAATTTCGGTTCTTTCAGGATATGGTCAATTCCTCTCTGCACGTGGCTTGTTATGATCTGCCTTGCGCCATCGGCATCTCTTGCCAGCGCTCGTTCAAAGAGCAGCTTGTGATCGTCAACGACAGCCTTGCCTCGGAAGCTTCCAGCAAGCATATGATATCGCAGGAAGCGGTCGAATACCGACGATAGGCTTTGAAGAAGCGTCATCGAATTGCTCGCGGCAACGATCGCCCGATGGAATTCCCAATCGCATCGGACCCAGTCGATCGTACGGGTAGTATCGCCAGCGAGAAGCCGGCGTTCCACTGCCGCCAGTCGATGATGGGCAGCGACGATCGATCCTTCCCATTCAAGATCCCCGACTGCAAATGACAGGCCGATTGCATGGCATTCCAACACGGTACGAAGGTCGGCCAGCTCCGTCAGTTCCTGCCTGGAAACGGGGCTCACTTCGAACCCGCGCTGCCCTTCCGCAAGCACGAGGTTCTCTGCCGATAATCTGGACAGGATCTCGCGCAGTGAGGAAATGCCGATCGAATATCGCTCGCGGGCCCTCTCCAGCTTGATCTTGGAGCCGGGCGGCAGGATTCCCATTATGATGTCGTGTCGCAAACGCCGAAAGACCGCATCGCTGATGCTTTCGCCAAGGTCATTCACCCGTTCGTGCTCACCTGATCGTTCTTCGTGCATGATCAATCCTGAAGGGGGGACTTGCCCGCCAATGCATGTTCGACACCACCCTGAATGTGCAGACCGAGGATTTTCTTCGCGGTCTCCTGATCTCGCTTGAGGGCGGCGTCCAGGAGCTGCCTGTGTTCGTCCTCGGCGATCTTGCCGCGATAGGAGAGGGCAACCATTTGGTAGCGCAGGTACTTGTCGAAGACGGCGGCATGGGTTTCCATCAGCAGTCTGGACCCACAGGCGGAAATCAGAGCCTGATGAAACTCCCAGTCGTAACGCTTCCAGGCTTCTGTCTGGCTGGTATCCCCGCTGGCCATGATGCTTTCCATGCGTGCCAGTTTGTAATGGGCCGATGCGAGCCGGGCCTCCCAATCGACGTCGCCCCGTGCGAAGGACTGCTCAAGCGCGTGCGTCTCCAGCAACAGACGCAGCGCGGCAATCTCTTTCAGGTCGGTTGAAGACATCGGTGCCACATGAAAGCCCCGTTGGCCCTCCGCCACGACGAGACCTTCGGAGGCGAGCCGGCTCAGGATCTCCCTGAGTGTACTGATGCTGGTGTCGTAGGCTTCCTTGAGCTTTTCAAGCTTCAACTTCTGCCCTGGGGCAAGGCGTCCGAACATGATGTCGGCCCGAATGCGCTTGTAGCTACTTTCGGCGATGGTTTCGGTTGCTAGATCGGACAGCATGCGCTCATCTCAGAGATTTTCTAATTCCTCATACATATTGCGTCCGCTTATTTAAACCCGCCTGCAAAGCAATCGGAACAATTCAGGCGTAGTGATCTGCGTCTATTCGTATGTGGCCCGGCATGGCCCTAGGGCAATCGCTGTGCGATTCCCACCCGACTGGGCCGGCATTACTCACAGTTTTCGGTAAATCAACCGATCGAGGCGGTGACGACCGACGTTTTTCATCATCCTTCCCTCGGGCAGTCGTCTCAACCTCTTAAATCCGTATAGCAATTTTCCATGTGAATGCCGAAATGAATTTTATCGGAGATTTTATAAAAACTCAGTTGATTTGCAATTGGCCTTATGCCAGTTTTTGTGTGGTGCCGGTTGGAGGAGAGCTTGCCGGCCCCTTGGTTACTGGAGGAGGAGTACTTTATGTTTGGATTCAAATTGAATCGGCGTCACGCCCTGATGGGCGCCGCGGCAATTGTCGCCGCAGTATCGTTTTCGCAGCCGGCAGCAGCGATCACGCCTGAGGAAATCAAGGCGAAGGGCAAGTTGGTCGTCGGCATTCAGGGCGATAACCCGCCATGGGGTTTCGTCACCAGCGCCGGCAAGCAAGATGGTTTCGATGCCGATATGGGCGCCCTGTTCGCCAAGGAACTCGGTGTCGAGGTGGAATTCGTTCCGCTGGAAGTGAACAATCGCATTCCCGCGCTGACCTCAGGGCGTGTCGACATTTTGTTCGCAACGATGGCCATGTTGCCGGATCGCGCCAAAGCCGTGCAGTTCAGCCAGCCATACAATGCCAACGCCATCGTTCTGATTGGCCCGAAGGACAAATCCATCAAGACGAACGAGGACATGGCCGGCTTGACCATCAGCGTCGCCAAGGGTGCAGCCCAGGATACCCAGGTCACGAAGAATGCACCGTCCACCGCAACCATCCGCCGTTATGACGGTGATGCAGCGAGTGTTCAGGCGCTGGTTTCCGGCCAGACCGACGCGCTCGGCGGCAACATCTTCTATCTTGATCGTGTCGAGAAGGCTGTCCCTGGCAAATTCGAGAACAAGCTCGAGTTCCAGAAGCTCTACAATGGCGCGTGCACGCGTCTCGGCGAGAAAGAGCTTAACGTCGCGGTGAACGCATTCATCGACAAGATCAAGGCCAATGGCGAACTGAAGACGATCTATGACAAGTGGATGAAGGTTCCCGTGCCGGAGTTCCCAACCAGTCTGGAAGGCATTCCGTTCACTGCGAACTGAGCTACGGCTCTTCGTAAAGCCTGTATTTTTGAGGCGGCACCAGACAGCGGTGCAGGCGTCGGCGTCCGTTTACACGTGCGCCGATGCTGCCTGGAGTTTTTCCATGAGCAAGACGATCTTTGTCCTTAACGGCCCCAATCTCAACCTTCTTGGTGAACGCGAGCCTTCCATTTATGGCTCCACGACCCTGTGTGACATCAGGGACCGATGCGAAGCGAAAGCCGTGTCCCTTGGTTTCACAGTCGATTTCCGCCAGACGAATTTTGAGGGGGAGCTGGTCGAGTCCGTCCACCAGGCGCGAAAGGATGCATGCGGCATCATCATCAATCCGGCGGCATACACTTTCACATCCATAGCTCTTCTGGACGCCTTGAAAACCTTCGATGGCCCGAAGATCGAACTGCATATATCCAACGTGCATGCGCGTGAGAGCATCTATCACAATTCCCTGATTTCCCGGACGGCGACCGGGGTCATGATTGGTTTCGGGGCAGCTGGTTACGAACTGGCTATCGAGGCGATGGCGGGTCTGGCAAGGCCGTCCTGAACAGTGTGCCGCAGGAGATGTCATGAATTACACCCTTGATTTCACTCCGGTCATCGACGGTCTTCCCAACCTTCTCTGGGCTTGTCTCGGAACATTCACGCTGGCTATCTCCGGCATGCTTCTGGCGATCGTCATCGGCATCGGCGGCGTCATTCTGCGCCAGTCAAGAGTCAAGCTATTGCGTTGGCTTGTGATTGGCTTTGTCGAGCTGATACGCAACACGCCGTTTCTGGTGCAGATCTTCTTCATCTACTTCGCGCTGCCGCTGGCGGGTATCCGGCTCGATCCGACCCCGACCGCCATCATCGCGCTCGGCATCAACGGCGGGGCCTACGCCATCGAGATCATCCGGGGTGGGGTGCAATCGATCTCGAAAGGCCAGACGGAGGCGGGGCTGGCGCTCGGGCTGCACAAAGCCCAGGTCTTTCGCCTGATCATCCTCAAGCCGGCGCTGAGGACGATCTATCCATCGCTCACCAGCCAGTTCATCCTGCTGACGCTGACGACGAGCATCGCATCTGCAATCTCGGCTTATGAACTGACGTCGGTGTCGCAGCGGATCGAGTCTGACAGCTTCCGCAGCTTCGAGGTCTATTTCACCGTGACCGTGTTCTATCTCTTCATTTCGTGGGTGATGATGCGCATCTTCGCATTCTTCTCCGCCCGCTACTTCAGCTACCCGCTCAGATAGGAGGAGATCCAATGGGACGTGAGGAGTTTCTTTTCCTGCTGACAGGGCTCAAATGGACGGTCGCGCTGTCCGCGGTCGCCTTCGTGTGCGGCTGTGTTGCCGGGCTGATGGTGGCCTTGCTGCGCACGTCCGGCGTCGCCATCATCGAGCGTCTGACGGCTGGCTATATCGCGGTTTTCCAGGGCACGCCGCTCCTGATGCAGCTTTTCGTGGTGTATTACGGCCTTGCCCTGATTGGTATCCAGATGGATGCGTGGGCCGCGGTCTCGGTCGGCCTGACGCTTCATGCCAGCGCCTTTCTTGGAGAAATCTGGCGCGGATCGATTGAAGCAGTCCCCCGCGGCCAGACGGAGGCGGCAAAGGCGCTGAGCCTTGGTTACATATCGCGCATGAAGGACGTCGTGCTTCCCCAGGCGATCCGCATCTCGCTGCCGGCGACGGTCGGCTTCCTGGTGCAGCTCATCAAGGGCACATCGCTCGCCTCGATCGTCGGTTTCACCGAGCTTACCCGCGCAGGCAACATCATCTCAAACCAGATATTCCAGCCACTGACCGTCTTTGGCATCGTTGGAGCGCTGTATTTCCTGATGTGCTGCCCGCTGACTATCTATGGTGCCCATCTCGAGCGCAAGTTCCTGACTGCCAGCCGCTAGATCGTGCATGGCGAGAACGCCCGGAGTTTCATTGATGAGCCAGGTACGAACCACCGAAAATTCCATCGAGCCGATGATCAGCCTGTCCGGCGTGGGCAAATGGTATGGCGCTTTTCAGGCCCTCGATAGCATCAACATGTCTGTCGCGAAGGGGGAAAAGATCGTGCTGTGCGGCCCTTCGGGAAGCGGCAAATCCACGCTCATCCGTTGCATCAATCATCTGGAAGCCTATCAGAAAGGCGATATCCATGTCGGCGGTGTTCGGCTCGGGCACGGAGCGAACGCGATCGATGCCGTTCGCCGCGAAGTCGGCATGGTCTTCCAGCAGTTCAATCTCTTTCCGCATCTGACCGTGCTGCAGAACTGCATGCTGGCCCCGATGCGGGCGCTCGGTCTTAATAAGGCGCAAGCGGAGGATCGAGCCCGCACATTGCTGGAACGGGTCAAGATTTCCGAGCAGTCAGAGAAATATCCCGCCCAACTTTCCGGGGGGCAGCAGCAGCGCGTTGCCATTGCGCGCGCCCTTTGCATGCGGCCGAAGGCGATGCTGTTCGATGAGCCGACATCCGCGCTCGATCCGGAGATGGTCAAGGAAGTGCTCGATACGATGATTGCACTGGCCGAAGAGGGGATGACGATGATCTGCGTGACCCATGAAATGGGTTTTGCTCGCCAGGTTGCCGATCGCATCGTCTTCATGGCCAGCGGCGTGATCGTCGAGGAGGCCCCTCCCGCCGAGTTCTTCTCCAATCCGAAACATGAACGCACCCGAAAATTCCTAGGGGAGGTTCTCGGGCGGCATTGATGCGATCGGGCTCGTGCACCGGGGCACCGGGGCATCGGGGCGCCGAGGCCAACAGGCAAGGAACCTGCCCCTAGATCCCAAGTGCGATGCCATCCTTGCGCGATTCCGACCCGCCGATCAGCGTACCGTTTTCCCAGCCGATGCGGATCGCCTGCGCCCCGCCGATCGGCCCTTCGGCAGCAACGAGCGAGAAACCGCGGCGTTCGAGCTCGCTTGCGGTGGTGGCCGGCAGCGTATGTTCGGCTTCGACGAGCGTGCCTTCGGATTTAGGGATGAGGCGTGGCAAATCGATCGCCTCCTGAAGGTCCATGCCGTAATCGAAGACCTTGGAGATAAGGTGAGCGTGGCCCATTGCCTGATAATAGCCGCCCATCACGCCGAAGGGCATTTCCACGCGGCCGTTTCGCGTGACCATGCCGGGAATGATGGTGTGCAGCGGCCTCTTGCCCGGCGCCACGACATTGGGATGACCCGGCTTCAAGGAGAAGCTCTGACCGCGATTGTGCAGCACAACGCCAGACCGTGGTGCGACAAGACCGGTACCGAAGCTGTCGAAGACCGAGTTGATGAAACTAACGGCATTGCGCTCGCGGTCCACCACGGAAATATAGACCGTGTCACGGTGCAACGGCATGTCGAAGGGCGGAAGATCCGTCAGGGCGCGCTTTAGGTCGATCATGCTCGCCAGCCGGTCGGCGAGAGCGCCTGACAACAATTCCTCGACGGGTACCTGCGCCTTGTCCGGGTCTGCGATCCAGGCGTCGCGTGCGGCATAGGCGAGCCGTGTCGCCTCTATTTCCAGATGCAGCCTGTCAGGCGACTGCGGATCGCCCTTGGCGTCGAAACGACCGAGGATGTTGAGGATCAGCAGGGCGATGATGCCCTGTCCGTTCGGTGGGCATTCGTGGATGGTATGGCCCCGAAAATCCGTTGTGACGGGCGTTACGTAATCGCCCCGCGCATCCGAGAAATCCTCAAGGGTGTGCAGGCCGCCGAGCGCGCGCAGATAGGACACCATGTCATCCGCCACTGCCCCCGTATAGAACCCGTCGCGCCCCTCGGCCGCGATGCGCCTTAGCGTGGCTGCGAGCTCCGGCTGATGGTGTACCTCGCCGATCCTGGGCGCGCGCCCCTTTGGCAGGAAGATGCGCGCAGCGGCCGGGTCCGAGGCCAGCAACGTCTCTTCCAGCATCCAGTCATGATGGACGCGCGGGCTGATCGCATAGCCATCCTCAGCGAAACGAATGGCCGGTGCCAGCACGTCGGTAAAGGGCATTCGGCCGTGATCGGCATGCAGCCGCGTCCACGCATCAATTGCGCCCGGAATGGTCACGGCGGAGGGTGATTGCCGCGGTACTTCGGCAAGCCCGCGCTCGGTGAACCAGTCGAGCGTCAGCGCTGCCGGCGTGCGGCCGGATCCGTTGTAGGCGACAACTTTGTCGGACCCGGCGGGTGCATACAGCACGAAGCAATCACCGCCGATGCCCGTCGAGCCCGGTTCGACGACGCATTGCATCGCCGAAGCAGCAATTGCCGCATCCATCGCGTTGCCGCCAGCCTCGAGGATTTGCAATGCGACGAGTGTTGCGGAGGGATGCGAAGTTGCCGCCATTGCGTGGCGGGCAACAGCAACGGAGCGGGTCGGCTTTTCGAAGTTGCGCATTCTTGTCGTCCCCTTGTTCGACGAATTTTGTTGGGCCGGTCGGCCACGCGGGTGTGGGCTTCAACGTGCTCTGTGCAAGCGATTCCGCAACGAACATTGTGTCGTGAAGGCAGCCGTCAGCACGGCCATGCGACGGATCGACATGACTTTTCCTCTTCGCTCAAGCCGTCATAGACGGCGGTTCCCTGTCCCTGCCGGATGGTTTCCCCGGCTTTGGATACTTTAGCCGAACGACGCTTAACGCCGGCCGGGACTTGCGAATTCGGCAAGCAAGGGTGCGGTGCCGAGAATGTGTTCCTGCATGATCTGATCTGCTTGAAGTGCGTTGCCCTGCGCCAGGGCGCGGATCAAACGCTCATGTTCTTCGCGGGCGGACAGCGGCTTGTCGGCGTAGTCGAACCAGATGCGCATATAGGGCTCGATCACGACATGCAGTGCGTTGATCTTTCGGATAAGCTTCGGTCGGCCGCTCAGCTTGTAGATCAGCGCGTGGAACTCCTGATGCCGCACGACCCAATCGCTGCTGCCGGCCTGTCCGGCACGTTCCATACGGTCGAGCAGCTGCTCAAGTTCGAGAAATGTATCGGGGTCCATTTTCGGCGCCGCCAATCGCACCGCCAGCCCTTCGAGAACCGATCTGATCTCGAATATCTCATAAATCTCGTCCAATGTGAGACCCGCGACGATGCATCCGCGGTTCGGGCGTAGCGTCACGAGCCCCTCCGCGGCCAGACGGCGGAAGGCTTCGCGCACGGGCATACGGCTCATGCCGATCTCGGCCGCAATCTCCTCCGGTTTCAGCCGATCGCCTGGCTTGTAGCGGCAAAGCCGCAAGCCTTTCTGAAGGTAGAGATAAGCTTCCTCTTCGGCAGTCGTGGGGGGCTGGTCGAACGAGGCGGTGATTGAGGTCATGGAGGTATTCTGGATTTTTGTATCCACTTATCCAATCATGACGGTGGCGTCTCGTCAAGGTTCATCGCCAAGGTTCGGTGATCGGGAAGATACGCATCCGCCGCCAAGAAGCAGCTAGGGCCGAATCTCACCCGGTGTTTATGCATTTCCAATACGACCACTGCGGAAACTGGCAATTCCTGCAACACTGACCACTCTCCGGAGAGTGCTATCGCTTTTTCCAGTGACGGCGTCCTTCAAACGCGGCCATCGCCGCTCCGGCCAGAACGAGCGGAAGCGCTGTCAGGAATGCCACGGACAAGGGTGTGTCGAACAGGAGCGTGTCGGCGATGACCGGCCAGATGATTGCAAGGTATTCGAACGGCGCAAGCAGGGAAGCCTCGGCGTGCCTGAAAGCCAGCGTCATGGCAATATGTGCAAAGCCTCCGAGAAGTCCGGCTAGAATGAGCATCATCAGTCCGTAGCTATCCGGCATAACCCATCCGAATGGGATGGTTGCGATACCACCCAGCATCGAGGCAATCACAAAGTAGAAGGCGATAGCGCCCGGATTTTCGGTCCGGCTCAGGCTCCGGACCATGATAAGCGCACATGCAGTCAGAATGCCCATCAGCAGGCCGAAGACATATCCCCACAGACGATCGCCGTTGAGATCCCCGTTGCCAGTTTCCGGCCATACGAGAACCAAAACCCCAGTAAGCCCCAGCAGGACACCGCCGACGCGCCAGATCGTTACGCGTTCGGAGAGAAGGAGAACGCCGGCTATGCTCGTAAAGGTGGGAGACAGGTAGCTGAGCAAGGTCGCTTCGGCCAATGGCAGCCGGGCAATCGATGCAAAGGACGCGAACATCGCCGCGGCGCCAAGGCTGGAGCGCAGGAGATGCCCGAGGGGGCGCCTGGTTGCCAGGCCATGCGGGAACTCTTTCCGTAGCCAAAGGAAGATAACGAGCGGGATCAACGCGAATGCCGACCGGAAGAAGACGATCTCGCCAACGGGTATCTCAGCCGACATGGCCTTGATGCAGATCGACATGCCGGCAAACAGGAAGCCGGAAAGGATGCGAAGCGCAATTCCTACGGACGGCTTCTCGGATACTTCGTTCACTCTCGATCCTTCACAGCATATCGACGGCCGTGTGACCACCGCCCCTGGGGCGGGTCGCCGGTCAACGCACGAAATGGATGTGCGGTTTGGCATGATAGGGTGAGGGGGAAACGTGCGCCTCCACGGAGAAGACGTCCCTGAGCAGCGCGCTGGTCAGCACATCTTCTGGCGCCCCGGAAGCGACGATTTTTCCCGCCTGCATGACAAGCAGCCGATCGCAAAACATAGCCGCATGGTTCAGGTCATGCAGCGCAATGATGCTGGTTACGGCAAGCTCCGAGACGAGCCGCAGAAGGCTGATCTGATGATGAACGTCGAGATGGTTGGTCGGTTCATCAAGGATGAGTTCTTTCGGCGACTGGGCAAGCGCGCGGGCGAGGTGGGCGCGCTGCTTCTCCCCACCCGACAAGCTCTGCCATGTGTCGTTGCGTTTTGCGGTGAGTTCCGTTCGATCGAGCGCGTTGTTGACGGCCGAGTCGTCATCGCTGGTCCAGCCCGAAAACATCGATCGATGTGGGAAACGACCAAGCTTGACGACATCCACGACCTTGAGGTTTGCGTTGGTCGTGGCGTGCTGCTCGATGAAGGCCACGCGCTGCGCAATGGATCGTCGCCGGATCCTGTCCATGCTTTGCCCATCAAGCGTGACTTGTCCTGAAAGAGGCCGCTTCAGCCCTGCCAGCAGCCGGAGCAGGGAGGTCTTGCCCGAGCCATTCGGCCCGAGTAATCCCAGCATTTCTCCCGGCTTAGCAATGAGCGAGACATCGTTGACGATTGTCTTCGAACCGACCTTCCAGACCAGATTTTCCGCCCTGATACTCATGATGCCCGCTGGAGCTTGTAGAGAATGATGGAGAAGAAGGGCACGCCCACCAGTGCGGTCACGACGCCAATCGGCAATACCTGCTGCGGGATCAGCGTGCGCGAGGCGATATCAGCCAGAACCATGAACACCGCACCCGTTACTGCGCAGGCGGGGAGAAGCCTGGAATGAAGTGGCCCCACCACGAAGCGGGCGGCATGCGGAACCACAAGCCCGACGAAGCCGATCGTGCCGACCATGCTGACGATAGTCGCGGTAATGACCGCCGTCAGCGCAAAAAGGATGATGCGCATTCGACCGACGTCGATCCCGAGGGAGGAGGCCGCCTCATCGCCGAAGGCGAAAGCGTCAAGCACACGAGAATAGAAGAGGCACACGATCAATCCCAAGCCGACGACGACGGAAACCAGCACAAATTCCGGCCAGCGAACGCCGCCGAAGCTGCCGAGTAGCCAGAACATCACGTCGCGCGCCTGCTGCGCATTGCCGGAGGTGGTGACGATATACGACGTTGCCGCATTGAAGAGCTGCGATGTCGCAACACCGGCCAGGATCGTTCTGTCTGCTCCGCCGCGCGCACCGTTGGACAGCAGCGCCACGAACAGAAATGCTGCGAATGCCCCGGCGAAAGCGCCTGCCGAGAGCGAAAGAGTACCCGCACCAATGCCTAGAATGACGACCGCCACGGCACCGGTGGAGGCACCGGCGGAAATGCCCAGCACGTAAGGTTCTGCCAAGGGATTGCGCAGCAGCGCCTGCATGATCGCGCCGCATAGCGCCAGGCCCGCGCCGCAGAACACCGCGACCAGCGCACGGCTCAGCCGGTACTCCCAAATCACGGTCTCATGGATCGGATTGAGCTGGACCATCGTCCAGCCCAGTCTGTTCGTGATGGCCGAGTAGGTGGTCGACAAGGGGATCGGCATGTCACCAATCCCCACGCTGATGCCGACGACCAGCGCTATGGCAGCCAGCGAGCCCAAGGCAAGCGCCACGACCGCCCAGAGGTGTTGCGATTGTCTCCCAGACGAACTGCGGATGGTTTCGGTGGTCACTTCAGGCCTAGCGTTTTCAACTGCTCGGCGATTTGCTCGGCGCCGTAGATCGTGCGCACGGTCGGATTCATGGCCTGACCGTCCATGATCACGATCGCCTTGTTCTTGACTGCCGGCATCTGGCTCGTGCCAGGATCCGTCGTCAGGAACTTGATCTTGGCCTCCGATTTATCCAGGTCCCAGCGGTTGCGATCGACCTGCGCGACGACGACGACATCGGGATTGCTGGCGATGATGCTTTCCCAGCCAAGAGCAGGAGACTCGGCCTCTGACGTTATGGCGTTCGTTCCGCCCAGCACATCGGCAATATAACCGGACGCACTGTTCTTGCCGCCAAGATAGGCATCCGCCGACGGCGAGGGGCTGGAGAACCAGAAGACGTAGGACAGCTTCTTTCCGTCCTTCGGTGCGTCGGCGCGCAGCGCAGCCTCACGCTTCTTCAGATCTGCAATGAGCGCGTCTCCCCGATCGCGCACGTCAAAAATCTGGGCGATCTCATCGATCTCCTGGTAGAGTGTGTCCGGATTCCAGAGCTCCGACCGGTCGCCATAACCGAACTTGTCCTTGGCTCCCCCTTCGGCGACGCAGGTGCTCGGCGAGATATAGCTTGGCACGCCAACCTTCTCGAAGTCCTCTCGCTTGGCGACCTTGCTCGACGGGCCGATCAGGCTGGGCAAGGCGGCAGCGACGAAATCCGGGGTCTGCGCCAGAATGGCCTCGAAGGTCGGAAACTCGACGGTCAACACTTTGACCTTCGCATTGGCTTCGGCGAGTTGCGGAAGCACCTTGTTCGGCCAGAAGGCCGTGCCTACCATCCTGTCCTCGAGGCCGAGCAGCAGCATGATCTCTGCACTGTTCTGGCCAAGTCCGACGGCGCGTTCCGGGGCCTTGTCGAACGTCACCTTTGCACCGCAGTTGTCTATCGTGAGCGGATAGGCGGTTGACGCCGCAAGAGTCGGTGTCGCGAGCATGCCGATAGTCGCGCAAATTCCTGCAACTGCAAACATCCTGTTCATCGTCTCACTCATCCTTTTCATGGTCTCGACCAAATATGTGCCTCCTGTAATCGCCAGCGCCGAGGAAAACAAGATTACTTTCCTCATCTTTCTTTTGCGCGCTCCGGATCATTCGAGCGGCCGAGTTCCGCCAACGGAGTGTTCCCGCGTAAGCTGGCTGCCCATCGTGAGGATTACATTGCGCCGCCC
Source organism: Shinella sedimenti (assembly GCF_022601905.1). NCBI lineage: Bacteria > Pseudomonadati > Pseudomonadota > Alphaproteobacteria > Hyphomicrobiales > Rhizobiaceae > Shinella > Shinella sedimenti. The sequence goes on along the minus strand of NZ_JAKVIN010000005.1, from coordinate 416,725 downwards.
TCTTGAAAGCTCGTTGTCCAATCCGTATCCCACACTGGATTTGCAACACTCAAGATCGACAGGCTGACCAAGCATGGCCCCAGACTTCCTCGTCACTCATTCCGGCGGCTTTCATGCTGACGAACTGTTATCGAGCGTCATCCTGACCCGGCTGTTTCCGCGCGCCAACGTCATCCGAAGCCGTGCGCCGGAGTGGATCACCCCAGGTTCCGACAAGATCATCTATGACGTGGGTGGAGCATACGATCCGGATGCCGGGATTTTCGATCATCACCAGCGAGGTGCCCCGCTTCGCGACGACGGCCAGCCCTTCAGTTCTTTCGGGTTGATTTGGCGCCGGTTTGGACGCGATTATCTAAATGCCTTGAGTATTCCCGCTCTGGACATCGACCCTCTTCACGATGGGTTCGATCGTGATTTCGTGCTGCCTGTCGACCTCATGGACAATGGTGCCCTTAGTCCATCGTCGGCTGGGGTTCTTTCCAAGCTTACGCTGCCTGTCCTCCTCGAGACACTGAAACCGGTTTTCGACGATAACGGGCCACGGGCCGATGATCGTGCCTTCCATGAGGCACTATCCATAGCGCGCAGTTTCGTAGAAGCGGCCATTCGCCAAAGTGCCGCAAAACTTCGAGCGCACGCAATCGTCCTTCAGGCAATTGCGGCGGCCGGCGATAACCGGATATTGGAGCTTCCGATGGGAATGCCCTTCCGCCCGGCGATCGTGAAGGCGGGTGCGGATCATATGTTGTTCGTCGTTCATCCGCGAGAGACCGACTGGTGCATTACCGGCATCCGGCGATCAAGCGATGGGTTCGAGCTGCGGGCCGATCTCCCGGCGAGTTGGGCAGGTCTGGCCGGCACTGATCTCGCAATGGCGACTGGAGTCGCTGATGCAACATTCTGTCACAACGGGCGGTTTATTGCAGCGGCAAGGACGCGGGAGGCAGCGCTCGAATTGGCGAGAATAGCGGTTGCACAGGCGCTCGCGCATGATGAAACACGCCAACTCCCAGCATAGTCGCTCAACGTTTTACACGGCTCGGAAGGTTGTCGAAACCACCGATGTTCAATCGGTGCAATTGCAATATCGCTCAAGCAATTGATCGATCTTCGCGGCGCCAAACAGGTCGTCCAATATGAGATATGCTGCTCCGAACATCGCACTGTCCTCTTGCGCGGTCGATAGCACAATCGAGAGATTGCGCGTCGCGAGCGGAAGACAGCGCTGATAGACGAGCTCGCGAATGCCCGAAAGCAGCAAGTCTCCACCTCGCGCCAGGGTGCCGCCGATGACGATCAGGCTCGGATTGAGGATGCTGACGACATCGGAAACGACCTCGCCGATGGTTCGTCCCGCCGCCCGTAGCAGCATCAGGGCCTCGGGTTTGCGCTGATCGACGAGGTAGATGACGTCGCGCGCCGTTTCCGCGCGAAAGCCGCGCGCGGACAGGTCGCGCGCAATTGCCCAGCCGGCAGCGCGCGCCTCGATGCATCCGAATTTTCCGCACCGGCAGAGTGGCGCATCGTCCGACAGGAACTGGATGTGGCCGATATCACCCGCAGCGCCCTGCGCGCCGCGAAAAAGCCGCCCGCCGGCGATCATGCCACTTCCGATGCCTGTCCCGATTTTGACGAAGACCATGTCGTCTATGGCCGGAAAACGGCGCTTGTGCTCGCAGATCGTCATCAGGTTCACGTCGTTCTCGACATAGACCGGTACCGCGAAACGGTTCTTCAGCCAACCTATGATGTCGAATTCATCCCAACCGGGCAGGACGGATGGGCCGACAACGCAGCCGCGCTTGAAGTCGACCGGGGCCGGCAGGCTTAACCCGATCCCGACGAACAGGCGGTTCGCCTTCCGTGCTTCTACTGCCAGGGCGGCAATCGCATCGCTGATTTGTGTAAGCGTGTCGTCGGGACCGCTGGTGATCGAGAAGGGCAGCGTCGTCTCGGCCAGAACGGCTGGCTGCAAATCCATGGCTGCAAGATGGATATGCGTTTCGCCAATGTTGGCGACAATCACGAACCCGCTGGCCGCGTTGATCGCCAGTAGCCGCGTTGGGCGTCCGCCACTTGGAAGGGTGTCCTGCGTCTCACGCACGAGCCCGCTTGCCAGAAGCCCGTTCAGCCGTTGTGTGACCGTGGCGCGTGAAAGGCCCGACGCTTCCAGAAGCTCGGCGCGCGATGTCGCTACGCCCGACGCTATCAGGGAAAGTAGGCTTCCCGCGCCATCGATCATCGTCCTGTCGAAATCAGGGTTCGGTTTTTTCATGCAAAGCTCCCGTCGTTCCCGCTCTAGCGGGAAAGGTCGGCGAAATAAAGCGACGCGTTTCAATGTTCTGGCCGATTATGTATAATAAAATACATAACATTGCTATTTATGTATTTTTTTGTATGTATCGCATGATTGCGGGTGGAGAGATCGTTCGTGCGTAAATATCTGATCGGGTTGGACTACGGCTCCGAATCTGCAAGGGGCGTGCTGGTCGATGCCGAAACGGGGCAAGAGATGGCCCATCATGTCCATCCCTATCGCCACGGGATCATGACGGATGTCCTGCTTGACGGAAGTCGCATCCCCTCCGGTTTCTCGCTGCAGAACGCCGATGATTATACGGAGGCAGCGGTCGACATTCTCTCGCAGTTGGGGCGCGGACGAACGATTGCCGGCATCGGGCTCGGTTTTACAGCCAGTTCGCCGCTTCCGGCTCGTGCCGACGGCGTGCCGCTTTCGCGACTATACCCTGGCGATCCGCACGCCTATGTAAAACTCTGGAAGCACAACGCGCAGGCCTATGCGGACAGCATAAACGCCCGCCCTGGACCATTTCTCGACAACTTCGGTGGCCGCGTTTCCGGCGAATGGCTGCTGGCGAAGGCCGCGCAGATTGCGGCCGAAGCGCCGGATGTGTGGACGGCGACGGAACGGTACATCGAGAGCGGCGATTGGCTTGTCTGGCAATTGACCGGACACGAGGCGCGGGGCCTGGGCTTCGCCGCCTTCAAGGCACAATTTTCCGCCGCTTCCGGTTATCCGAAGGACATCGTGGGTGATCTTCAGGAGCGGCTTTCAATCCCCCTGCCGGTCGGGTCAGCCGCGGGGGCGCTATCGGCGGGCTGGCGTGACGTAACGGGCATTCAGGGAGCAGCTGTCGTCGCGGTGGCAGTCATCGATTCGCACGTCTTGTTGCCGGCCATCGGCGCTGTTTCGCCGCGCTGTTTTGTCGGTGCGCTGGGAACGTCTGCTGCCTACCTTTATCTCGGGAACGAGTACCGTCCGTTGCCACCCGGCATCGAAGGCGTTGCCTTCGATGGATCCGTACGGCAGCTCTGGTGTTACGAGGCGGGCCAGCCGAGTTTCGGCGATACGCTTGCATGGTTCGTGCGTACGTTTCCGCGCGGCGCGGATATGCCGGCAAGCTTCCTTGCCTACAACGAAGAGGCTGCCGGGCTCGAACCTGCAGCCGGCCGTCTTGTCGCGATCGACTGGTTGGGCGGGAACCGCGTGCCGTTCGCCGACGGTAATCTCTCGGGTCTGCTTGCCGGCCTGACCCGCCAGACGACAGCGGGCGAAATCTATCTTGCCCTCATGGAGGGTCTCTGTTTTGGTGCGCGAACGATCTTCGACCTTTTTCCTGCAGGAGGGTTGCCGGTGGACCGCGTGTTGATGGCAAGCGGCCTTGCGCGCGCAAATCCGTTGCTGGTGCAGATGATGGCTGACATTCTCGATTGTGTCGTAGAAGTGCCCGATATTGAAAACGCTACCGCCGTGGGCGCTGCAATCCATGGTGCCGTCGCCAGTGGTGTGGTCGAGACCTATACTGAAGGTGCCACACGCATCGGTGCGCAACGGTTCACGCGCATCGAGCCGAGGGCCAAGAGCGCTTGCCGCTACCGATCCGTCTATGAAGTTTACCGCGGGCTTACTTCAGGCGGCGCTGTTCACTCGGCTATGCATGCGCTTCGCAATCTCTGAAAGAAGCAGTGTCTTTGCGTTGTTCTTATTTTGGATAAAAACATACAAAAGGGACGCTATTAGTATTTGACTTTATCCAAAAGAAGTGCGCAAATTCTCTTGGCCTTTGAGGAGAGGCTGCGCCGACCGCGAGAGCCAAAGGCTCGGCGGCGTCATCAAATTTGGGAGGATTTCATGTCGCTTCATCGCATTCGCACATCCGTGCGTTCCACGGCTTTCGGCGCGCTCGGCCTCGCGCTAGGCCTGGCTTTTTTTGCTGGTTCGGCTTCGGCTGAAGAGGTCATCGTCGGCCTCGTCACGAAAACCGAGGTCAATCCGTTCTTCGTCAAGATGCGCCAGGCGGCCGACGCCCGCGCCAAGGAAAAGGGCGTGAAGCTGATAGCGCGCGCCGGCAAGTTCGACGGCGACAATGAAGGCCAGGTCGCCGCCATCGAGGATCTTATCAGCGCGGGTGCAAAAGGTATTCTGGTCACCCCGAACAATTCGTCAGGCATGCTCGACGTCATCAAGAAGGCACGCGAGGCCGGCGTGCTTGTAATCGCGCTCGACACGGCAACGGATCCGGCGGATGCTGTCGACGCGACCTTCGCCACCGACAATTTCGAGGCCGGTGTGCAGCAGGGGACTTATGCCCGCAAGGCGCTCGGCGACAAGACGGCCGTCGTCGCCATGCTTGACGGCACGCCGGGTGGTACCGTCGACACTTTCCGTCACGATGGCTACCTGAAGGGTTTCGGCATCGCCGAAGGCGATCCGTCGATTGCCGGTGCGGCCATTACAAATGGTGCACAGGATAAGGGCCAGGTCGGCATGGAGAACCTGCTCTCCAAGAACGGCGACATCAACGCCGTCTATACGATCAACGAACCCGCGGCCGCCGGCGCCTATGCAGCCCTTAAGTCGTTTGGCAAGGAAGGCGAGGTCATGCTGACCTCGATCGACGGTGGGTGTGCCGGTGTTCGCGACGTCAAGGACGGCAAGATCGCCGCAACCGTCATGCAATTCCCCTACAAGATGGCCGCTATGGGTGTCGACGCCGTAGTGGAATACGCAGCCACGGGAAAAAAGCCGAGCGGCTTCGTCAATACCGGTTCTTTCCTGATTACGGACAAGCCGGTCGAAGGCCTGGAATCGAAGGATACCGCCTGGGGACTTGAAAACTGCTGGGGTGATTAAACGCTTTCTCCCGGTGGGGCCACGTGACGTTCGTGCCGAGCGTGGCCCCGTTTCGGGGCAATTTGCGTCCGTGAGCACAGAGCCGGCTGCTGGCAGCCTGCCTATGCCGAAGGGGCAATGCCGTGCAAGATGACCATCAGCATGAGATCGCCATGACAACAGCCACCGTTTCTCCAGCCGACGCATCGCGAAGCCTGAAATCGCGCATCTTGGGTGCGCCCTCGGCGGGGCCGCTTCTGGTGCTGATCGGGTTCTGCCTGATTTTCGCACTCAGCAACCCGCGCTTCCTAGCAACGCACAACCTGTCGATTATCCTGCAGCAAACCGTCATCATCGGTGTGCTGGCCATCGGCCAGACATTGGTCATCCTGACGGCCGGCATTGACCTCGCTGTCGGCGCCATCTGCGTTCTCGGCACGATCGTCGCGGGCAAGCTTGTCAACCTTGGCTACGATCCCGTTCTTTCGATGGGCTTCGCCATCCTGCTTTGCACAGCGGCCGGGCTTGCCGCCGGCGGCCTCGTCAGCGGGCTCCGGCTTCCGCCCTTCATTGTGACGCTCGGTATCCTCGGCATTCTGACGGCCGCCCTGCGGCTGATTTCAGCGGGCGGCGCTTTTCCGGTGCGCGATCCCTTTCTCGCCTGGACAGGCAACACGATGAAGCTCGGCGGCTTCGTGCTGACCTATGGTGTGCTGATCATGTTCGCGCTCTACGCCGTTGTCTGGTATCTGCTGAACCAGACGAAATGGGGCCGCCATGTCTATGCGATCGGCAACAACACCGAGGCTGCGCGCCTCGTCGGTATCCCGGTGCGACGCCATCTGCTCTCGGTCTACCTGCTCGCGGGCCTGATCTACGGTATCGCCGCCTGGCTCGCACTCGGCCGCATACCCAATGCCGATCCCAACGCGATGCAGAGCGCGAACCTCGATTCCATCACTGCTGTCGTCATCGGCGGCACCAGCCTTTTCGGCGGGCGCGGCGGCCTCATCGGCACGCTGATCGGTGCGCTCATCGTCGGCGTCCTGCGCAACGGTCTCACGCTCGCCGGCATCGATCCGCTCTGGCAGGACCTTGTGACGGGTATCCTCGTCATTATCGCCGTCGCGCTCGATCAGATGTCCCGGAGGAAAAACTGATGTCTGCCGAGACCACGCCCCATATCGTTCTCGAGGCACGCAACGTGGTGAAAACCTATGGCCATGTCACTGCACTCGACGGCGTCGACTTCGAACTACGCGCCGGCGAAATCCTTGCTGTCGTCGGCGATAATGGTGCCGGCAAGAGCACGCTGATCAAGGCGCTGACCGGTGCGTTGCACCCGACCAGCGGGGAAATTCTGCTGGACGGTGTTCCGATCCACTTTAAGGGTCCGCTCGATGCGCGCCATGCCGGTATCGAGACGGTATATCAGGATCTGGCCGTCGCCCCGGCGCTCGACATCGCGTCCAATCTGTTCCTCGGCCGTGAATTGCGTGCACCGGGCCTCCTGGGCAGCCTCTTTCGTCGTCTTGACAAGAAGAAGATGCGCGAGGAAGCCCGGCGCGCGATGAACGAATTGAAGTTCCGTCTGCCGGCCATCGATAATCCTGTCGAGTCGCTCTCTGGCGGACAGAGACAAGGGGTGGCCGTCGCGCGTGCGGCGCTCTTCGCCCGCAAACTGGTCATCATGGACGAGCCGACCGCCGCGCTTGGCGTGCGGGAGACCGGGCAGGTTCTGGAACTCATCCGTTCGATCCGCGATCGCGGCCTGGCCGTTGTGCTAATCAGCCACAATATGCCCAACGTCTTCGATATCGCCGACCGCATTCACATCATGCGGCTCGGCCGACGTGCGGCGGTGGTGTCGCCGAAAACCCATACCATGAACGATGTCGTCGCCATCATGACCGGTGCCGCGACGGCCTGAGCCTTCCCGCCCGCCTAAGGCAGGGCCGCAACGAAAGGAACCAATCCCATGTACCGCCTCGACCAGAAGCTTGCGCGCATCCGCGCCGGTCAGTACACGCGTAACGACTTCATCATCGCCGACGCCAAGGATGGCGACATGGGGCCGAGCATGACGTCATGCGGTCCCAAGCGCGCAAAAGACGGTAGCTGGTCGCGTCACTACACTCGGCCCGAATTCCTGGAGAACATCCGCGCCGTTGTCGAGCAGGATCTCGTCGATATCATGCTGACATCCGCCTCCAACATGGAGGCGCTGATCGAGATGGGCGTTTACCGCAACAGCGCGGTGAAGCCTGCAATCCGCGCCAACGACACGACAGATGTCTGGGTCTGCCGCGGCGCGACCTATTCGAAACAGCCGTCGCGTCCTTTCCGGACGGCATCTCTTTCGCGCGTTGCCACCGGCACCATCGACCCGGCGCCGGGCGCTCCGATCACCGGCACGGACCTCGGGCTTTATTCCATCACGTTCAACAACGATCTCGACCATGACTACCAGGCGCTGGAGGCGTTCCATGCGTTCCGGGAGGACGCTGCGCGCAACAATTTCAAATACTTCCTCGAAGTCTTCAATCCGAATGTCGATTCCGGTATCGCGCCTGACATGGTGCCGCACTATGTCAACGACGTCATGATGCGCTGCCTTGCCGGTGTGACGAAGGCGGACCGGCCGCAGTTCCTCAAAATCCCGTTCAACGGGGCCAAGGCAATGGAGGAACTCGCCTCCTATGATCCGAGCGTCATCGTCGGCGTCCTCGGTGGCGGCGCTGGAACGACGCGCGATTGCTTCGAACTCCTGCACCAGGCCGAACGTTTCGGCGCACGGGTGGCCTTGTTCGGCCGCAAGATCAACCTTGCCGAAAATCCGTTGGAAATGGTGCGTTTCATGCGCGAGGTCGCTTCGGGAACCATTGTACCCTCCGAGGCCGTGAAGGCCTATCACGCGAGCCTTGCGAAGGACGGCATCAAACCTATTCGCGACCTCGCAGAGGATAACGTCGTCACCGAAGCCGTTCTCAAGGCGGAACAGTCGAAATGACCAGCGGCCGGCGGGGTATTCTCACAGCCGGCACGTGGTGTGTCGATTACAATCGCACGGTCAGCCACTGGCCCGGCGAGGATGGCCTTGCCGAACTGTTCGAGGAAGAGCGTCACGGCGGGGGATCGGGCTGCAATCTCGCCGTTGACATCAAGCTGCTCGATCCATCCATCCCAGTCGAGACGATCGCTCTTGTCGGAGACGATGACGATGGCCGCTTCCTCATGGCGACCGCCAAGGCCGCCGGGATCGATACGCGGCAGATGAGGACAACGGAAGGCGCCGCCACCCAGTTCTGCGATGCCTTCGTGTCGCGCGCAACGCACAGACGCACCCATATCTTCCATGCCGGAACAGGCGCACTGTTAACGCCTGAGCATTTCGATTTTACCGAAACACGCATGCGCTTTTTGCATCTCGGGCTGCCGGGCGTGCATCGCATTCTTGATGCACCTTGGCACGATGAGCCGAATGGTTGGGTGGCTGTGCTGAAAAAGGCGCGCGCGGCCGGCCTGCTGACGAATATGGAATTGGCCAGCATCGAGCCGAAGCTGATGGCCGCGCTTGTCGCACCATGCCTGCCGCATCTCGATTATCTCATTGTAAATGACCTGGAGATCGGGGCGATTGCCGGAATCGAGACCGCTCTGGCCGGTGCGCCGGACAGGAACGCATGCATCAGGGCGGCGCAGGCGGTCATGCAGCGGGGCGCGATGAAGCTCGTTGCCGTGCATTGCCCGGGCTTCGCGATCGCCGTAACGCGTGACGGGGAGCATGCGGTCCTGCCCTCGGTTGCCATTCCCGAAAGCGAGATCAAGGGGGCAAACGGTGCGGGCGACGCTTTTGCCGCTGGCATGATCTATGGCCTTCATGAGGATTGGCCAATGTCACAATCATTGCAACTTGCTCATGCCGCCGCCGCCGCGTCCCTTCGCAGCATCTCCACAACCGGCGCGATCGTACCCTGGCGGGAGTGCTTGTCGCTTGCACAAACGTGGGGTGTTCGAGGCCCCGTAGGTGATGGCCAGTTTCCTGCCGATGCTTATTGAACAAATAGGACGGAAGCGTTCCCTCGGTGGCCGAGCTGCCGATCGCGTTATGACAAGGTGTATGGCCAGCGGAGCGATGGGCAAGGGCCCTCTTGGGCTCGCCACCGCTCCGGCCGAGGGTCAGATAACCTGACCGCCCGAAACTTCGATGCGCTGCGCAGTCACCCAGCGGTTGTCATCGGAGAGCAGGCTCGCGACCATCGGACCGATATCGTCGGGTAGGCCGACGCGACCGAGTGCCGTCAGCTGGGCGAACTGTGCGTTTAGATCCCTGTTATCGCGCACAACTCCACCACCGAAATCGGTCTCGATAGCTCCAGGCGCAACGGTATTCACGGCAATGCCGCGCGGGCCCAGCTCTTTCGCCATATACCGCGTCAGGGTTTCGACCGCACCCTTGGCGGCCGCATAGGCCGAGAAGCCTTCATAGGAGAAACGCGTCAGGCCGGTCGAGAAATTGACGATCCGGCCACCGTCAGCGATGAGCGGCAACAGCACTTGGGTCAGGAAAAACACGCCCTTCACGTGAACGTCGAACAGCCCGTCAAACTGTGCTTCGGTCGTCTCACGGAACGGGGCGAATTCGCCGTGACCAGCATTGTTGATGAGATGATCGAACGTTTCGCGGTTCCAGATTTCGTGCAGGCTGTTGCGCAGCGTATCGGCAAAGGCCGGAAAGCTTGCCAGGTTTGCAACATCGAGCTGTAGGGCGACGGCCTTGCGGCCCATGGCCTCGATTTCCGCGATGACCTCACGGGCCTGCGCGGCATTGCCACGATAGACCACGATGACATCCCCGCCGTGGCGGGCAATCGCGATGGCTGTGTTGCGGCCAAGGCCGCGATTGGCGCCGGTGATCAGTGCGATTTTACTCATGGAATGCTCCTTCCGTCGGTGGGGTGAGCCCAAGATGGCGCGGAAGCGCCCCGAACAGTTGCCTGTTCCTCGCCTAGTTTTGCCTGTTTCTGCGAATCTCGATGATATGGCTTGCAAATGAGCCGATATCCTTGCCTGATACGGCAACGAAATTTTCATAAGACGTTCTAATGCACACTCTTCTCGACCTGGTTCGTCGTCATACTAATGGGCATTCCGACCGGTCCGGTTTTGCGCCCACGCCCTTTCGCGGTTTAGGTGCGGTTCGTGTGCTGCATCCAGGCGAATTGCAGGTCGCGGTGCAAAAGCCGCTGATAGCGATCTGCCTTCAGGGCCGCAAACGCGTGACCATCGGGACGAAGAGCTTCGAATATGGCGCAGGCGAAGCCCTAGTCATCACGGCCGATGTGCCGACGATAAGCCAGATTCTCGATGCAAGCCCGTCAGCTCCGTATTACGCGGTCGCGCTTGAGCTCGATGCGGCTCTCCTGCGTGCTCTGGCCACCGAGGCTGATCTGCGTCCCGTCGATTCCGGCCCGATCCATGTCGAGCCGGCGGACGCCGACGTGATGGACGCGGCGCAGCGGTTGATGAGACTGATGGAGAGGCCCTCCGCTCTGCCGGTGCTGGGTGACGCATTGATACGCGAGATGCATTACTGGTTGCTGACAGGGCGGCATGGTGCTGCGATCCGCTCGCTTGGCAGGGCCGATACCCACGCCGATCGTATAGCGCGGGCGGTGGCAGTGATCCGCCAGGACTATGCCAGCACGCTACGCATCGCCGATCTTGCGACAGAGGCGGGAATGAGTGAATCGTCCTTCCATCAGCATTTCCGGGCTGTCACCACACTGTCACCGCTCCAGTTCCAAAAGCAGCTGCGGCTGATCGAGGCGCGCCGGACAATGCTTATGGAACGCGCCGGCATCGCCCACGCAGCCCACCTTGTCGGCTATGAAAGCGTGCCGCAGTTTACAAGGGACTACACGCGTCTGTTCGGAATGCCGCCCGGCCGTGATATGCGTGAAGCGAGGCTGGGTGCTTGACGTCGCTCAAAAGCAACAGGATGTCTGGGCCGCCGATTAGATCGTTCACATCGATAACATGCTCAAAGTGCGTCCCTTAGACAAGACGATGTCCGGAAGCTGCTGGGCGTTTGTCCGAAAGCTTTTCGAAACTCGCGGGAAAAATGTGCCGTGTCGGCGAAGCCGTGATATTCGCGATCTCCATGACCGAGAGCGAGCCACCCGAGAGTAGGTAGCGCCCATAGTTTAGTCGCATGCTTCTGAAGGCCTGTCCTATGGTCTGATTGAGATTTGCTCGAAACAGGCGCTCAAGTTGGCGATGCGAAATCGCACAATAGCGTGCGATCGCAAGGCTGTTGGGTGGCTGGTCGAGCTGCTGCTCCATGAAGTGCAACGCTTTGCGCACGCGGCTGTCGGTTCCATCAGGTGGCAACTGGAAAAAATGCGCCTGCGGCACACTCGCCGGGCGCATCCGTGGATATTATCGGCATCTCGTCCTGGATGACGCGCATCGGCGTGCGTGACAAGACAGGAAACTGAGATGGTCATTCGTCTCATGGCGCTGACCACACTGACCTATCTTGTGCTGCCTTTGGTGGTGGTGATCGGCGTGTCGATCACCGAGAACAATTTTCTCGCCTTTCCACCCCAGGGATCTTGCCGCGTTGGAGACGATGGCGGCTATGCTTGCGGCGCCGGCCGCAATCGCTATGACCCGGTCGATGCAGGGTTTCTCGTTCTGTGATGTCAACAGTGTGCCGGCGGCAAGTTCGCCGGCACACTTTTAATGCAGGGATGTCGCGCACCTTTGACGTTGCCGATATCGGTACCGGTCCGCACCCGGTTGCCCGTCCAGGGCGAAGTCGCTATTTGAGGAGGCGCGATATGGAGTGTGCCACTCAATGCCAAATGAACCGGGATTTCTGGACGAGGACCTAGAGCGCGCGCGCGTTGCCTGGCTCTACTTCATAGGGGGGCAGACCCAGCAGGAAATCGCCCAGAGGATGAATATCACGCGGTTGAAGGTCAACAAGATCATCGGCCAGGTTCGTGATTCCGGTGCCGTGCAGGTGAGTGTTTCGCTGCCCTTGACGGACTGCATCGAACTCGCGGAGGAAGTGTCCGATCGATATGGCCTCGCCGACGCGGTCGTGGTGCCGGACCTGGATGATTACATCGAGCAGAAACGCGTCATTGGCGAGGCGGCCGGAACGCTCGCAAGCGAGCTCATAGAAGACCGCGACATGGGGGTCGGCATCGGGTCGGGCAGAACCCTGAGCTTCGCCGTTCGCGCGCTTCGTGCGCGTCCGCGGTCGGAAAGCTGGGTCGTGGGCTTGACCGGCGGCGTGACAAGCGGCTCGTCGACGAACACGTTCGAGGTTGCGACGGCGTTCGCACGCGCTCTCGGCATCGAATGTCATTATCTGACGGCTCCAATCTACTGCGCAAATCCCGAAAGCCGCGATGCGGTGCTGCTGAACGACGAGCTCACAGATGTGCTTGCGCGAACAGAGATAGCGGATGTGGGCATCGTTTCATGCGGTGCGCTGACGCAGGACACCTCGCTCACCCAGATCCGCGTCGTGAAGGACAATCTCGATACGGTTCTGAAGCGCGGCGCCGTGGGAGAGTTTATGGGGTGGTTTCTGGACGCACAAGGTCGCCCCATCGATCATTTTCTGAACGAGTCGATCATTGCGCTGCCGCCGGAAAAGCTCAAGCTCAAGCCGATTTCTGTGCTGGTTTCGGGCGGTATCCGCAAGATACCGATCATCCGCGCTATTCTGCGCGCCGGCTACGTCAATCGGCTCGTTACGAATGAGGGGGTTGCGCGGGCCCTCCTGCAGGGCCCGCGCTGAACTCGTTTAGCCGCGCGCTTCTTCAAGCGCTGCTGTCATGGCGCGCAGAGTGACGTAGGTCGATGCCGCACCGGGGTCTATATGGCCGACGGAGCGTTCGCCGAGCTTGGCGGAACGGCCCCGCCGCGATTCCAATGCCGCGGTAGCCTTCATGCCGGCCTCGCTGCCATCTCTTGCCGCAACCAGCACCTCAAGCGACGAGCCGCCACTGGCCGCTGCCTTTGCGGCCGCTTCGACAGCCGGGACCCATGCATCGACCATCGTCTTGTCGCCGGGTTCGGCCCGCCCGCGGTCGCGGATACCCTGGCAGGCCGCATTCAGCCATTCCGCCATGCCCACGCCGTCGAGATTGAGGCGGTTGCTGACAGCAGTGCCCGCTCGCAGAAATGCGGTGGCATAGAGCGGGCCGGAGGATGCGCCGACCGCATCGAGGAACGCCTTGGCCATTCGCTTGCAGATGGATTCGATCGTCTCGTCGTCCTGGGCATCCTTGAGCGCCAGTTGGACGGCTTTCCAGCCGATTTCCATTGTCACGCCGTGGTCGCCGTCGCCGATCACGCCGTCGAGTTCGGAAAGCCAGTTTTTTTCGGCGATGATCTGCTCACCCACCGTGTCCATCATCGCCTTGAAGATGGCGGGCGTCACGTCACCCTCCGTAACGAGAACGCCGGGCTTTCCGTCGGAAGGAGCCGTGCTTTCAACCAGTTTCGCGCTTTGGCGGGTGCGCGACGCGACACCACTGCTCTTCTCGAACGTGCCAACAACGAGGGCGGGGGTGCGGCACGGATGGTCCAGCAATGGCTGGAGCGTCTCGTCGAGCTTCATCACTGTGACCGATGCGCCGGCCATTTCCAGCGATGTCGCGTACTCACCGACCCAGGATGCGTGGATTTCGATGCGAAGTTCATCGAGGCGCTGCTTGACGCGGCGGAAGATGACGTAGAGCTCTATCTGCGAGGTCGCGCCCAGCCCATTCACCAGAACGGCGACGCGCTGCCCGGCCTCCACCTGAAGTTCCTTCAGGATGGCATCGACGAGTTCATCCGTCACTGCGTCTGCCGTCGCGAGCTTCTGGCGGCGGATGCCGGGTTCGCCATGGAGCCCCATGCCGATTTCCATCTCGTCGTCGCCGATCGTGAAGTTCGGCTTACCTGTCTGCGGGAGCGAGCAGGGGCTGAGCGCCACGCCCATCGATCGGGTCGCATCGTTTGCGGCCTGCGCGAGCGCCTCCACGCGCGCCAGCGGCTCGCCCAGATCGGCGGCGGCGCCAGCGATCTTGAAGACGAAGAAGTCGCCGGCGATGCCGCGCCGTTCGGACTTCCGTTCGACCGGCGCAGAAGCAACGTCGTCGGCGACCGCCACATGACGCACCGCGATGCCGGCCTGCTCCAGCTCTTCCGCCGCCATGGTGAAGTTGAGCACGTCTCCTGTATAGTTTCCGTAGAGCATCACAACGCCGACGCCGCCATCCACCGCCCGCGCGGCCTCAACGATGTGCGACGGTGATGGAGAGGCGAAGACATTGCCGACTGCGGCGGCATCCGCAAGACCCCGGCCGACATAGCCTGCGAAAGCTGGCTCGTGCCCAGATCCGCCGCCCACGACGATGCCAACCTTGCCGTCACGCGGACCATCGACCGCAACAACGGCGCGTCCGGTTTCCCCCTCCACCCGCAGCATGTCGGGATGCGCGCCGACCATGCCTTCGATCATCTCGGCGATGATGTTTTCTGGTGCGTTGATCAGTTTCTTGGTTTTGACTTCCTGGTTCATTCTCTTGTCTTTCGTCAGATCGATGCAGCCGATGCGTCACGCGTCGCGACGCAGATAGCGGCGGGAAATGGCGTCGAAGGAAATGGCGAGTACGACGATCGCGCCCGAGACGATACCCTGCCAGTAGGGCGAGACGCCGAACAGTACGATGATATTCTCAATGATTGCGATGATGCCGGCACCGAAGATGGCGCCGATCGGGCTGCCGACGCCGCCGGTCGTGGCTACGCCGCCAATGACGGATGCCGCGATGGGCGCGAGCACCCATGTTTCGCCGATCGACGGCTGGGCCGTGCCGAGGCGGGCTACCATGAGTACGCCCGCAAGGGCGGCGATCGCGCCGGCGACCACGAACACGAAGAGACGGACCTTGTCGACCTTGATTCCGAGCATGCGCGCGCCGGCCTGGTTGTTGCCGATCGCATACATGTAGCGGCCAAAAGGCGTCTTTAGCATCACGAAGGTGGCGACGGCCAGCGCCATCAGCATGATCACAAACGGTACGGGCATGCCGAGGACATCACCACGGCCGAGATACTGCACGTCTTTCGGGATGCCGGTGATCGCCACGCCTCGCGTCAGGACGAGGTTCGCGCCGCCGAAGATGCCGGCCGTGCCGATGGTCAGCACCAACGAATGAAGCCTGAGCATGGTCACGAGCAGACCGTTCACGAGGCCAAGAGCGGCACCGAGCAGAACAGCCAGAAGCATCGCGGAGTAGGGTTCCACTCCTAGCCGCACCATGAGAATGCCGGAGATGACGCCGCACAAGCCGCCGATCACGCCGAGCGAGAGATCGAGTTCGCCGAGCACCATCAGCATCGACTGTGCGATCGTGATGAGGCCGACGAAGGCGAGGCCGCGCGCGATGACGGACAGGTTGTAGGGCGTCAGGAAATAGGGGGAGATCAACGCCGAAAGCGTGAAGATGACGGCCAGCGCGACGAAAACGCCGGCAAGCGGGCTGCGCGTCAGAAGTGCCAGGGGTTTAGTTTGCATCGGCTTTCGCCTCCGTGCCAAAGATGGCGCCTACGAGTGTTTCATTGTTCGTCTCGGCGGTATCGAACGCGCCGGTGATGCGGCCATGATGCATCGTGATAATGCGGCTTGCGCACTTCTTGAGTTCATCGAGCTCTGACGAGACGAGGATGACGCCCACGCCCTCTTCGGCAAGGCCCTTCATAATCCGGTAGATCTCGGTCTTCGTGCGAATGTCGATGCCCTTTGTCGGCTCATCGAAGATCAGCACGCGAGGTCTTGTTGCCATGGCCCGGCCGATGATTGCCTTCTGCTGGTTGCCGCCGGACAGTTGCGAGATGCGCTTGCCCATTCCCGAGGTGCGGATGCCATATTCGTCGATGATCTTCTGTACGGCCTCACGCTCGCGCCCGCTGCTGATTCCCAGGGTGCCCTTCGTCAGCGACAGGATGGAAATTCCGATATTTTCACGCAGCGACAGCAGCGGGAAGATGCCGTGATGCTTTCGCTCTTCAGAAAGATAGAGCATGCCGCCATCCACCGAGGCGGCCGTGTCGTTGAGTGTCCAGGCCTTTCCCTCGACCGTGACAGTGCCCGCTTTCGCTTTGAGGAAGCCGAAGATCGTCTGCATGACCTCGGAGCGGCCGGCACCCACGAGTCCCGCAAAACCGAGGATTTCGCCGCGACGCAGCTCGAAGTCGACATCCTGGAAACGCGGTCCGGAAAGCCCCCGGACGCTCATGATCGTGTCGTTGATCGGACCTTTCGGACGAAAATGCTCTTCAAAGGCGATGTCGCGACCCGACATGGCGCGGATCAGGTCGGCTTCGGAAATGTCGGCAATCTTTCCGCTTTCGATCTTCTCGCCGTTGCGCAGGACCGTGTAGTCGTTGCCGATAGCGAAGACCTCATCCATCTTATGGCTGATGAAGACGATGGCGTGATCGCGATCGAGCAGGCTGCGGATCACTCTGAAGACCCTGTCGACCTCGACGCGCGTCAGGGACGACGTCGGTTCGTCGAGGATCAGCACCTTCATATCTGCATTGGTGCAGGCGCGGGCGATCTGAAGCAGCTGCTGGTCTGAAACCGAGATGTTGGCCACAAGTTCGCGCGGATCGGCCTCGATGCCGAAGCGTTCGAGATAGCCGCGTGCCTCCTCGACCAGAGCGCTGCGGTTGACCAGAAGCCCGCCATGTCCCGTCCGGCTGAACGGCATGAACAGGTTCTCGGCAACGCTCATCTGGGGGAAGAGATTGAGCTCTTGCGGAACGTAGGCGACATTCTTGTAAAGGGATGGGTCATCTACGGGGTTGCGACCGTCGATGAGGATATCGCCGCGGGAAGCCCGGTCCGTGCCGGTCAGGATTTTCACGAGGGTCGATTTGCCCGCACCATTCTCGCCCGCGAGAATATGCGTGCGGCCGAGTTCAATCGACAGATCGACCCCGTTCAACGCGGTCACGCCGGGAAAATCCCTGCCAAGGCCGCGGGTTTCAAGATAAGCCATTGGGCACCTCAGCGCCTGAAAGAAATGGAGGAGGCGCGGGAACCCCGCGCCTCAGGCCATGCGATCCTTTCGGATCAGCCGCCCACATTTTCCTTTGTCAGGAAGGCATTTCCGGTGTCCAGATAGCCGGGGACCTTTGCGCCGGTAGTCTGCGCCCAAAGCAGCATGACAGACCAGTAGCCCTGCAGTTCCGGCTGCGAAGCGGACGAGCTGTCAGCAACGCCTTCCCGGATCATGTCGAGCATTTCCGGCAGGTTGTCGAGACCGACGAGCGTGACCTTGCCCTGTTTGCCGGCTTCGACGATCGCCTGGCCGATGCCGATTGGGCCGGCAGCGTCCGATGCAACCCAGCCCTTGAGGTTCGGGTTTGCCTGCATGATGGCGGCAGCCTGCTGCTGGGCCGTTTCGATGCTGTCATTGTCGATGCCTTCGGCGACGACCTTGATACCCGGATGTTCGGCGAAGACCTGGCGGTGGCATTCAGCGCGGATCGAGTGGTTTGGCGCCGTCGGAACACCCTGCATGATGGCGACTTCGCCTTCGCCGCCAAGAACCTCGACGAGGCGGCGGGCCGCAATCTTGGCCTGCTCGCAGAAATCCGAACCGATATAGGGAATGGCCATGCCTTCCGGCGGTACGGAATCGAAGATGACCAGCGGAATCTTCTGGTTCTGGGCTTCCTCGAGGGAGGCGCGGTTACCAGAGGGGTCAAGCAGGTCGAGCGCCAAGCCGTCCGGCTGGGTCGCAAGTGCGCTGTCGATGATCTGGTTCTGCTGAACCACGTCGGCAGCCTGCGGTGCGGAATAGATGACTTCGACGTCGGAGCCAGTCTGGGCCTTGATGGCCGCGGCTGCGGCCTGCGCACCCTCGTTCACCTTGTCGAACCAGGGATGCACGACCTTCGGCACGACAACGAAGCGGTAGGCATCCTTCTTGGTAGTTCCTTCGGCGTCCTGAGCGGTCGCGGTGAAGGGCAGAGCAAGCGCAGTTGCGCATGCCAAAAGTATGGCGATTTTCTTCATGATGGTCTCCCGTGGGTCAGGCGAAGTCTCCTCCCGCCTGAATGGTGCATGGCGGCCTCGAATCCCGTAACTCTCGGCCTGCGCGCTATTTGATACACATGTAAGTTTAAAAATACAAGAGTAAACGCGACGGCGCGATGGGCGAAAACCAGCACGCGGTGTGATGCGGCCTGCCATGCGATTTAGTTTCGGAACTCTCACGGGCGTTGACTGGATTCGCGATTATTCCAGTTCGCTTGGTTGCGGATGGGAAGAGCGCCACGCAGACGCATCGATGCAACCGCGCCGCCCATTATCCGGCCGGTCTCGTATATCTGACTGGCTTCAGTGCAGAATTCCTGTTCGCCTGGATCAATTTTACCCGCGGATCCCTCACGCGAGTATGCCAGCCAGCTGCGCACAGCTGACATGGCCTCGCCGCCTCAGCGAGGTCTGGGTTTGCATCGGTAACGTTGCGGTTTCTATGAATGAGATAGAGGCCCGCCACCATAAGGTCGCGGGCGGTCAACTGCCGTGCTGAGGCGGAGCTACGCGGCTGCAAGTTGTCCCAAGTGCCGATTAAGGTCGCCGCCGACGCCCGTTGCGTTGATGGTCTCAAAGTATTCATGCCATCCCGTGTCTGCAATTGCTGACAAAAGCGCGTCCATACTCGCTTGATCGGGGGCACGCCATAATGCGAAAAACTGCTGCGATGCGGAATGGAGTGCGGTGCTTTCGACTTCGCCCGAGGCAAGGGGCTCGATGCCCCGCGCGATGAGGGGCGCCATTCCCGCGCCGACAGTCTCGAAAAATTCGCCGCGGCTGGCCTGATCCAATGCAAGCCAGGCAGGTCTGGGACTATAAAGTTCGGCAAGGTAGTAAGTCATTCGAACGCCTTTCTATTGTCATTTCATGCGGAATGCGTGAACGCAGTGCGTGTTTTGCGTATGTGGTTCATAGAGGTTGCTGCGTCGCCGTATCTGCATCGACGTTGAGCCGTGCTCGTTGCAAAAGACCGCTCAGCGTATTGCGGCTTGGGCCGTCAAAGTTTTTGAAAAGCGATGCAATCCAGCGGCTGTGCTCGTTGAAGAGGTCAAGCGCCAAGGCTTCTCCTGCTGTGGTAAGAGAGATCACAAGTTTGCGCCGATCCACGGCATCGGGCCGACGGGCAACCAGGCCACCATGCTCAAGGCCATCGAGTAGCCCCGTAATCGTCGCTCGTGTGACGCCAGCCCGTGCAGCCAGTTCATGCGGCGATAGCCCGTCTTTTTTTTCGTGGAGGAGAAAAAGAAGCACGAACTTGCCTTCCGACAGACCGTGCGGCGCCAGCCTGTGCGCACAAGCTCTGTCGATGGCTGCGGCCAGCGCGAGGACCTCGAAACATAGCCGCATATTCTCGACGCCGTGCTGGCCTCTGCGTTGAGCCTCATGAAGCAATGCTGTGTGCTTTTGTTCAAGCTCTATCATATGGCGGCGTATAATATGGCGCCTAATTAAATGCAAGAGAAAGGTGCTGTCATGCGCGCCAGCGTGACACTTAATTAATAATCTCGGCCAATCAATCATTCCACTCTTCGTCATTGTTGGCACCATCGCCGCATGCATAATTTGGCCAGGTCAGATGGCCGGCCGGTTACCACGCCCGCCACCAAAATATGAGCAGTATGAAAATTCATCGATGGCGAGCTCACCGATGACGGCATGGGGTGGTGCGCGTCTTCGCGCCTGGTGCCTGCCATCTGATCCGCCGATTTCCGAGCCCGGAAGGTCGTACGACGTAATTCGCAAAGCCTTTTGCCTACGGGCAGACGGCGAAATCACTGTGGGAAAGGTTCACTGTGGGTATTCTTGAAAAAATGCGGCTGGACGGCAAGATCGCGTTCGTCACCGGTGGCGCGAGGGGCATCGGGAAATCCATTGCGACGGCCTTGTCCGAAGCCGGAGCACAAGTCGCTATCGTCGACCTCGATCTGGATGAGGCTCAAAAAACATGTGCCGAAATATCATCGGCGACCTCAAACAGATTGATAGCGATCAGGACGGATATCACCAGCCCTCAGCAGGTGAGCGAAATGATCGATCGCATCCTGTCGGAGTTCGGCAAGCTCGATATCGCATTCTGCAATGCCGGCATCTCAAACGAGGTCGCTGTCGAGGATGACACCTACGAGGATTGGAAAAAGATCATCGAGGTCAACCTCAACGGTACGTTCCTCACCGCACAGGCTGCTGGGCGTGTCATGCTGAAGCAGGGCAAGGGCTCCATCATCTGCACGGCGTCGATGTCCGCGCATATCGTCAATGTTCCTCAGCGTGAAGCGTCCTATGCGGCATCCAAAGCCGGGGTCATTCAGATGTGCAAGGCGATGGCCGTGGAATGGGCAACGCGAAACGTTCGCGTGAACACGATTAGCCCCGGCTACATGGCGACGGAAATGACCCTCAACTCGCCGGCGCTCGTTCCGCTCATCGATCAATGGAACGAACTTTCGCCCATCAAGCGCATGGGCAATCCGGAAGAACTGCAATCGATCGCCGTTTATCTGGCGGGCGATACCAGCTCCTTCACGACGGGTTCCGACTTCATCGTTGACGGCGCCTACACCTGCTTCTGAGCGTGCTGCATGGACCATGAAGTCCTGAAGGGAATGAAATGATTTTATCGTGCACCAATATCATGGTCCCCGGAAAGACGTTGACCGAGAAAGCACATCTCCTTCGGCGTTGGGGCTACAGGGGCGTGACCGTATTCGCGGACCACGCGGGCTGGAACGACGAGAAGCTCCAGGAACTGCTGACGCTTGAAAACAACACCGGCGTCGTTCCCTGCGAGTTTCTCTTCATGTCCCCCGCAGCCGGAAAGCTGATGAGCGACAATGCGGACGAGCGGGCTGCGACGAAGGCCCTCTATATCGAAGCGGCGGAAGTATGTGCCAAGATCGGCGCAATCACTGAAATCGAATATTTGCTCGGCCCTCAGGATCCTCTGCCTCTGTTCGACGTCTACAAGCAAATGACGCCAGAGCAGGAGGAGGATTTCCTGGCGGCATACAGGGAGATTGCTCAAGCGGTTGCAGGCACCGAGGCGGCCGTCCTTCTGGAAGGCATAAACCGCTACGAAAGCCCATACATGAACAGCATCGTCGACTGCGCCCGCGTAGCTGCGAAGCTCGACATGAAGGAGGTGGGTGTCCTGCCGGATTTCTTCCACATGTCAATCGAAGAAGCCGACATCGCCGACGCCATTGCCGCGGTCGCGGGTTCAATCCGGCATGTGCATCTGGGCGACAACAATCGGTGCACGCCGGGCAAGGGCAGCATTGACTGGGAGCGTGGCCTGAAGGCCCTCAAGGCAACGGGCTACGACAAGTTCATCAGCCTGGAATGCAGCACGATGGGGAGGCCTGATGTGACCTTGCCCGAAGCTGCCGACTACCTGAACAGAATTCTCGCCAGGATCTGAGTTATGTTCAGGCCGTTCAAGCTGAAGGCGCCCTATTTCGAGATCGGCCCCAAGGTCTACATGCATGGCGACGAAGCGCTTGATCTGGCGCTCCACGCCGATGCGCTGTGCCGGACGTTCGGTGTCGATATCATTTTTACGGCGCAGTACACCGATATTTCGAGGATCGCGCACGAGACCACGCATTTGAAGGTCTTTGCCCAGCACATGGATGCCAATCCGGTTGGCCGGGGTGTCGGTGCGGTGTTGCCCGAAGCCCTCAAGCAGGCCGGCGCCGTCGGCGTTCTGTTGAACCATGCGGAAAAACCGTTGAGCCTTTCGGTTCTCAACGAAACGATCCGCCGCGCCGACGAGGTCGGGCTTGCCACGCTGGTTTGCGCCGCCACCGTCGCTGAGAGCGCGGCGGTGGCGGTGCTGGAGCCCAATATGGTGCTGGCGGAATCTCCGGCCCTCATCGGTGGCGGCAAACGCAGCGACGACGATGCGCTGGAGGTCGAAAGAATTAACGCGGCCGTGCGGGCCGTGGGCAAAGACATTCTTGTGCTGCACGGGGCGGGCATCACCGACGAGCATGACGTCTACCAGATCATTCGTTCCGGTGCGGATGGCACCGGCTCGACAAGCGCCATCATGCGTGCCGCGGATCCGAAGGACATGCTGTCGCGGATGATTGAGGCGATGAGCCGTGCGCACCGCGAAAGAACCACAGATTAAAGGAGTTGGACGCATGCCCGTGTTTCATAAAACGATACCGGTCAATTCGCCTCATGGCATCTATTTCGAAGACGTCACCGACAAGGTCGCTTCGATCGTTGCGGAGGCCGGCATCAAGGATGGCATCGTGGTCGTGTTCAGCCAGCACACCAGCTGCAGCGTGCTGATCCAGGAGGATTCAGAGGGGGAGACCTATGCGAAGATCCCCCTCATTCTCCAGGACACGATCAATTGCCTGGAGAAGATCATTCCCGATTGCAAATATGAAGGGCAGTATCTCCATCCGGGCCCGTATCACACCAGCCAGGCCTTCGAACTTCGCGGCGAACTCAATGCCTGGTGCCTGAATACCGATGGCCACATCCGTTCCTCCCTGCTCGGCCGCTCGGAAAGCATTCCCTTGCTGGACGGTAAAATGACCCTAGGTGAGTTCGGCCGGATCTATTTTGCCGATCTGGACCAGACCCGGCCACGGGAGCGCACGGTTCGGGTGCAGATCGTCGGCGAATAGCGGAGCCGAAAGCCACGCTAAAGGGCAGCCGGCTGACGACAATATCGTGGAAGAAGGAGTTGTGCCACCGATGGGGATCATCAGCCTCGATCTGGGAACAACCAACATAAAGGTTGCCTGCTACACGCGTGATCTGAGACAGATCGCGCTGGAAAGCAAAACCGTAGCCTATATTCATGCGGACGGCTTCATCGAGTTCGATGCCAAGCAGTATTTCAGCGATATCGTCAGTCTGATCCGGTCCTGCGTTCAAAAATCGGCGGCGGCTGCAGACTGGCATCCGAAGCAACTGGTCATCACCGGGCAGGCGGAATCGCTGGTTGTTTCGGACGCGCTCGGGGAGCCGCTTCGAAACGGCATTTCGTGGCTGGACATGCGCTCCCGAAGCGAATGCGATGAACTGTCGGCGCTGTTCGACAAGACGACATGCTATCAGGTGACAGGGCAGCCGGAGATCATTCCCACCTGGCCGCTCACCAAGATCCTTTGGCTAAAGCATCATGAGCCGGAATGCTTCAACAACGCTGCGAAGTACCTTCTCCTGAAGGACTATATCATCTTCCGGCTGACTGGCCATTTCGTCGGCGAGCACTCCATCTATCCGTTCTCTCATTATTTCGACATCGTCAACAAAACCTATTGGGAAGCGCCCCTCAAGTATTGCGGGGTCGATGTCTCCCAGCTGCCGGCTCTCGTCGAGCCTTGCTCCGTGATTGGGGAAATCCGGCCCGACATGCGGGAGATGACGGGATTGCCGCCGGACTGTGTCGTCAACGCGGGGACGCTGGATCACTTCGCCGCCATGATCGGTACCGGTAACACCGTGAATGGTATCGTAAGCGAGTCTGCGGGGACAGTGTCGTCGATCGCAACCCTGGTCGAAAACCCGTTTTCGGCAGCTACGGCTGTGCCAGTCTATTGCGGGCCATTCAAAG
The DNA here is from genome assembly GCF_022601905.1 of Shinella sedimenti. Lineage (NCBI taxonomy): Bacteria > Pseudomonadati > Pseudomonadota > Alphaproteobacteria > Hyphomicrobiales > Rhizobiaceae > Shinella > Shinella sedimenti. The sequence goes on along the minus strand of NZ_JAKVIN010000005.1, from coordinate 392,884 downwards.
GCAGCTACATCTATCTTCCGGTATGTGAATCCGGTGGTATCAGCCTCGAATGGTTCAAGAGCGCTTTTTTACCCGACATCTCCTTTGCAGATGTGGATGCGCGATGCAGCCGAAAGACGGTCGATCCACGATTGACGTTTTTGCCCTATCTGACCGGCGTAAACCCACCCGAGTTCGACCCCAATGCGACCGGCGTGTTCTTCGGCGCGACCATTGCACACGACGCTTATGACTTTGCCCTGGCCATCATGTGCGGCGTTGCCTGCCTTTTGAGAAAGAACATCGAGAACCTGCAGTCGTCGGGCATTGCCTTCGAGAAAATCATCTCGACAGGCGGAGGCGCAAAATCGGCTTTGTGGTCCCAGATCAAGGCCGACATCTGCGGAATGCCGGTTGCAGTTCCGGCTGAAGAAGAGGCTCCCAGTCTCGGTGCGGCCATCATCGGCGCGGTGTCCTGCGGGTTCTATACGACCTATGAAGAGGCGGCAAAACACTGCGTCGAGATGAAGACGATTTACTATCCGAATTTGCAAAATCCAGAAGCCGACATGCAATATCGACTGTTTTGTCAGCTATACGATGCACTCGGGCCTGTCTTTTCCCAGTTCCCGTCAGATCGATGACGAAATACGCCTGACGACGTCAATGAAGTCAGCCATGAGCGCCGTGGGAGAACCGCGGTGGCCAATCCCGATAATGCATTCTCGCATGTCTGTGATGTCACGGAATACAACGCCAGGGCGGGCGTAGTATCGCGCCGTACTATCTGCCGTGATGCTGATGGCGCGTCCCATGGCGACGGCTTGCAGTTCGGACTCGACGGTTGCAACCTCGAGCACGACTTGCGCCGGGTGCTCCGCATCCCGATATTCTCCCGCGAGCCAGTAGTCCCTCCATTTTCCCGGTGTCGGAGCACCTATCAATGGCTCGTCCAGTATATCCGCAAGAACAACGGATTTCTTAGCTGCCAGCGGGTGTCCAGTCGGAAGGCAGGCGACGCACTTCTCGCGTGTGATTTCAACGATATTGATGTCGTCCTCCCCAATCGGAGGGCGGATGATTCCGCAGTCGACCTCGCCCGAAATCAGACCGGCACTCGGATCCGAGAAATCGTATTCCTTTAGTTTGAGGATTGCGCCTGGCCGCACCCGCTCGAATTCCTTGACGATCGCCGGTATAAACTCCACTGCCGTGCCGATCATGAAGCCGACGCGCAGCTCGCTCTTGAGGGCCAACTGGACCCGCCGTGCCTCTTCCTGGAAAAGGTCCATAGACCGGCTGACCGCCAGTGCTTTTGCCAGCATCTGTTCGCCAAATGGCGTCAGGCTGACTGCGCGTGTTGTGCGTGTGAACAACGGGAATCCCGCATTTGTCTCCAGCTGAATGATGGTCTGAGAAAGGGCTGGCTGCGAAACGTTAAGCAGCTCCGCCGCCCGACAGAAGCTCTTCTCCTGCGCGACGACGATGAATGACTTTATATGCCGCAACTGAATATTCATAAGCAGAGATGATAAATTTGCGAACCCTTTGTTGTCAATTGTCGACGTGATGGAGCGACCTATGAAAACAGGTCGAGGCGGCATCGCAGTGTGGCGGCGAAATATGGAGTATTGATAAGTTGTGTGAATTAATCAATTCGCCAATCGTCCTTGTTGCCAGTGGCTTTCTGGTTCTTAATCACAGTGAAGGAAGGGCATGGGCGCGTACTGGAAAAATGACGGATCGTCACGATTTTGGAGGCTTGGTACTGGCGCCCGCCACTAGTCCCCGGCGCCACAAACGTCCGTATCAATGACGTCATCAAGCCATCAGAACGCGCAGCCTTGCCACTGACGTGATCCAAGTGGCAACAGACCATTATTGTTTAAATACAAGCAACATGACGACCAAAACAACGAAGGGGAATTCCTACATGTTTGAGACCAAGCTCACACGCAGAAGCATTCTTGTCGCTGGCGCCGCTACGGCGCTCGCTGCACCGTTCGTGCGCCCATCCTGGGCCGCTCCGGATACGGTTCGTGCGCTGATGTGGGAAGCCTATCTTCTTCCCGACCAGATTACCGCCTTCGAGGAATCGAACAAGGTCAAGTTCGTTCCTTCCTTCTTCGATGGCAACTCGGAAGCCTACAACAAGCTGCGCGTTGGCGGCTCGAAAGAATTCGACCTCGTGCAGGCGGATGGATTTTGGCCGCAGCTATACTTCCGCGAAGGACTGTTGCGGGAGGTGGACTATTCAAAGGTCCCTAACTCGTCGGGCTATCTGCCGGAGTTTGGAGCCGAGGTTTTCAAGGTGCTTTCCGATCCGCAGTCCGGCAAAAAAATCGGCTTCCCATTCTGCTGGGGTGCTTATGGGATTACGTATGACGCCGGCAAGGTCCAGCCGGAACGAACCGAGACGCTCGAATGCATGTTCAGCTCCGACTACTCAGGCATGCTGTCGACCAGCGCTCGCTTCGAGGAGAACATTGCGCTCGCGGCGCTTCTGGTGACGGAGCGCCTAGGTAGCCGCGACAAGCCCCGCCCCGATGGAAAGCCGTTCAATCCGTATGTTTTGTCCGATGAGGAGCTTGCGGAGGTCGAGAAGCTTTTGATCCAGCAGAAGAGCCTGCTGCTCACGCGATACCAGGATAATCCTACTCTCTTCCAGCTTCTGCAGAGCGGCGCCGTCGTCGCCGCAACCGAGTTCGCTCAGGTCTTCCGGCAGTTGCTGACGGCCGAAGCGCAAGGAGCGGCGCCCGTCGACTTCCGGCATGCGCTGAAGATGAAGGAAGGCGGCCTTGGCTGGGTGGACACCTGGCTGGTCACATCGGGCGTTCAGGATGGCAAGAAGTTCGACCTCTGCAACAGCTTCATCGATCTGATGATCTCGCCCACGGTCATGAAGAAGATCGGCGAGGTGGCTGGCTGCTCAACGACCGTCGATCTGCGTTCTATTTCCAATGAAACGGAACGTAAGCTGTTCTTGATGGATCGCTCAAACGAGATCGCCGACCTCTTCATGTTCGATCAGCCGTCCTCGCCTGAAAAGTGGGAACGCGTCTGGTCGAACGTTCAGGCAGCGTGATCGATCAGTTCATCCTCCCGGGGGTAGGGCGGCTCGGGGCAGTTTCCTGCCCGGGCCGCCTGTAACGCAGGAAATCTCATGAGCAACACAAGTTCCTATATCCGCATCGACAAGGTGTCGCGGCGTTATGGCGCCTTCAAAGCACTGGACGACGTCAGTCTGGACATCTCCAAGGAAGAATTCATCGCCATCCTAGGGCCGAGCGGCTCGGGCAAGAGCACTTTGCTGCGCCTTATTGCCGGTCTTGATCGGCCGACGGAAGGCCGTATCCATTTCGAGGGAAAGGACGTCACCGAGCTTGCGCCTCACAAGCGAGGGATCGGTATGGTTTTCCAGGAGTTTCTGCTCTTTCCGCACAGGACCGTAAGGGAAAATCTCGCCTTTCCCCTGAGAATGCGCAACGAGGCCAAGGCCGAGATCGAGGAACGGGTTGAATGGGTGGCGGGCATCCTGTCGCTGAGCACGATGCTGGACCGCTATCCCAGCCAGCTTTCGGGCGGTCAGCAGCAGCGTGTTGCCCTTGGCCGAGGCCTTGTCGCACGGCCGACGCTCCTGCTTCTCGACGAGCCACTGGCCAATCTCGACCGCGAACTTCGGCAGGAGATGGAGATCGAAATCCGGCGATACCAGAAACAGCTCGGTATTCCCTTCATCTATGTGACGCATAACCAGGAGGAAGCGCTCTCGATGAGCGATCGGATCGCGGTCATCAATAACGGGCGGCTTGAAGCCCTTGGTGAGCGGCAGGCGATATACGATCACCCGCAGACACCGTTCGTCGCTCGTTTCGTTGGCAAGTCGAGTAAGTTTCAAGGTGTCGTCCAACCTGACGGGGCAACCGTACGTCTCGCCCGACATGACTACGAATTCGCGCTGCCGCCGGACAACAAATTCAAGCCGGGCGATTCAGTCGAGATTTTCGTCAAGAACGAACGGTTTGACATATCCAGCAAGCAGGATGGCGGCGTGGGCATTCCATCCACGGTGGTGGACGTCGTATTGCGCGGGCCCTTTCTCGAATATGTGCTGGAAACCGATCGCGGCGACACGGTAATCGCCGTCAAGCCGAAGCGGAACGATCCGATCCCGATCCGGGAACGAGTCCTGCTTTCGTGGAACCCGGCCGATTGCCATATCTTCAAGGACGGAGCTGACGATGCAAGACGCTAATCTCCAGCGCCGCCTCATTCTCGATATCCCGACCGGTTTCCTGTTGCTCTTCTTCGTCATGCCGCTGGCGGCGCTGGTGACACTGAGTTTCTGGCAGACCGAGAACTACAAGATCGTCCATGAATGGACATTGATGAACTACGGTACGCTTGCGACGGAGCGCGCCTACATCACCTTCTTTCTCCGCTCGCTCGTCATGGCGATCGGGGTATCTGTCACGCTGGTGGCCTTGTCCTGGCCGATTGCCTACTTCATCGTTCGTTACGGGGGGCGCTACCGCATCATCTTTTCGCTTCTTCTGGTCATACCCTTCCTGTCGGGCGAGGTCCTCCGCCTCATCGCGCTGCAGGGCATGCTCGGCCCTGCGGGGCTGGTCAACGGCGCCTTGATCCGCATGGGGGCAGCACCTCTTCGAATGATCATGTATTCCAATGCGGCATCGTTCATCGCCTTCATTTATCTGCATCTGCCGCTGGTGGTGACGACGATCTACCTGTCGCTGATCAACTTTGATTTCCGGCTCGCTCATGCCGCCAGCGCCTGTGGCGCCAACCGGTTCCGGATCTTTACCGAGGTCGTCTGGCCGCTCAATCTCTCTGGTACGATTGTCGGCTTCATGCTCGCCTTCATCCCGACCCTCTCGGCTTCCTTGGTGCCACGCTTCCTCGGCGGACCCAACGGCACGCTGTATGGCATGTCCATGGCTCAGCAATTCGGTGAGTCAGGGACTTGGGCTCTTGGTGCCGCTATGGGTGTCGTTCTCTTCCTATTCTCGGCGATTGCGCTTGCGATCCTGAGTTATGGCGTGGATCTCCGCCGAACTGGCTTTACGGGATTGGGGAGACAATAACATGAACCCGAATTTTACAGATTCACTCATCAAATGGACGCTGGCAGTCTTCCTCGTCGTGGTCTTCGCCTTCCTCTATATGCCTATCGTCCATATCTTGTTCGCGTCGCTTTCGACGCGTCCAAATTTTCCATACCCGCCGGAGTTCAACGTCGCGAGCTATATCCGCCTCTCGACCAACACCGTCTACCAAAGCGCGTTCCTCAACAGTCTGCTGCTTGCTTCCTGCACAGCGGTTCTGTCGACCGTGCTTGGCTTTCTCGCAACCGTTGGCGTTTTGCGGTTCGCTGGCAAGCGGGCGCTGATTTACGCCATATTCTTCGCCGCACCTCTGTTCGTTTCCGAAATCCTCCTGGGCATTTCGAGTATGGCGCTTTACTACATGCTATTCGAACTTCAGGGGAACATGCTGACTGCAATCATTGCGAACGCCGTGCATTGTTTCAGCTTCTGCTTTCTGATCATGGCGGCGATGCTCTACAAGTACGACTGGCGAATGAATGAAGCGGCGATCGTCTGCGGCGCCTCGCCTCTGCGTTCCTTCTTCGAGATCATGCTGCCAATCACGTGGCCGGGTATCATGGGCAGCCTGATCACCGCATTCGTCCTGTCCCTAAACGGGCTGGATGTGTCCTTCTACCTTCTGGGGGCAACGCCGACCATGCCGTCTGTCGCCTGGGGAGCGCTTCGCTACGGCGTCAAGCCTGAGCTTTACGCTCTCTCAAGCCTCATCAACATCGTCGTTTTTGCTATGATCATCGCACTGCTTGTCGCCATCAGGCTGAAACGAAAAGCCGCTTAGCCGGCAACGGCCTGTCGTTAGAAGGGGGAGAAACTGCAATGATGCATTCGTTCTCAGCTGCAATATTCACTGAGTATCGCAAGCTCGGAAAATCCATGTCGATGTTTGAATTGCAAATTTCGGCATGGGACTTCATCCGGCGTCATTGCTCGGCTCTCCTTCCAACCCGGAATACAAACCCGCCGGGCAGCTGATCCAACACGTTCGATAGACTCCGGACACAGGCGAGAGAGGTGAGTGGACAAGCCGCAACTACTATGGTTTGCGGCTTGTCCATTTCTTAATCGGAGCAGTTGCCATCACAATGCGAGAGACCTTGCCGATCGGTCCACGCCTGTTGAACAGCCAAACTTCCGCCGCCTCGTATCTTTCTTCTGTCCCGGGTTCCAAGCGCCGTGAGACGCCACTGGTCGAATCCCTATAGCATGAAGCCATCTGTTGACTTTTGTCAGGCGTATTGACTAATGTCAGGGTATCGACAGATGGAGCCCTGATGCCAATCCGAGCCAACGACCAGATCATCCACAAAGCCGCTTGGCTGTACTATACGCATGGCCTGCGGCAGGATGAGGTGGCGCAGCGGCTCGGAATTTCCCGTGCATCTATCGCCATGTATCTCCGCAAGGCGCGTGAGATGGGCATCGTGACCATTTCGACATCCTCGGAATTGTTCTCGGACGACGTGCTGGCGCGGGAACTTGAGGATGCTACAGGCTTGAGCACGGCATGGCTTGTGCCCGAGGACCGTCAGGCAATGGACCCCGCGTCGGAAATGCCTGTTGTCGCAGCATCCGTCTTCCTGGAACTGCTCAGTAAGGGCGACAGAGTGGGTGTTGCTTGGGGAAGGACCGTCTACCACATCGCCGATGTCATGCCGTTTGCGGACCTTCGCGGCGTCACCGTCGTGCAGCTTTGTGGCAATCTCGGCGCACCCTATTCCTATCGTCCCGACCAGTGCACTACGGAAATCGCCCGGCGTCTGAATGCCGAGGGCATCAACTTCTACGCGCCGCTCGTCCTGTCTTCCGAACGTCTCGCGGAGGAGCTGCGCGGTGAGCCCGTTATCAAAGAACAGCTGGCAACGATCTCGGATTGCAACCTTGCACTCTATTCCGTCGGCGGTATCGAGGACGACAGCCATCTTGTCAAATGCGGTGCGTTGTCGGCGGCCGACATGCACGCCATGGGTGAAAACGGAGCGGCCGGCGTCATTGCCGGCCAGCTGATCGATCACGACGGCCAGTGGATGGACTGCAACCATAACCGCCGCTGCATTTCCGCCGACCTTGATTCTATCAGGGCAATCGAGAAGCGAATGCTGGTTGTGCAGGAAGACAACAAGTTCGAACCTTTGATGGCCGCTTTGAAGGGCGGTTTTGCCTCGCATCTGGTCGTGACCACCTCGATGGCGCGCCGCATCCTGGAACGCTGGTCCAGGGAACGGCTTGACAGTAGGAGTACGGCCAAGGGCAGCTCGGGCGAGGTTTGAACCAATTCTTTGGGTCCGCCGATGCCGGCTGGACCGGTTTATCGGGAGGATGAAAACATGGAAAATCTCTGGCGCGACGACGAAGCCGAAACGGTCGTCGCCGGCTACGCCGCCAAGGGCGTGAACCGCGATCTGGCGCTGCGCACCTATACGACCCGGCTCTTGGGCGGGGAGCCGCGGCTGGTGTTGCACGGCGGCGGCAACACTTCCGTAAAGACCGAAGTGACCGACCTTGTCGGCGATACTCATGCCGTGCTCTGCGTTAAGGGCAGCGGGTGGGACATGGGCACGATCGAGCCGCCGGGCCTGCCCGCCGTGAAGATCACCGCGCTCCTCAAGAGCCGCAAGCTCGACAAGCTCTCCGACGAGGATATGGTCACTTTGCTGCGCGCCAATCTCATCGACCCTGGTGCGCCGAATCCTTCCGTAGAAGCGCTGCTACACGCCTTCCTGCCGCACAAATTCGTCGACCACACCCATTCGACCGCCATTCTTGCCATCGCCGACCAAGCGAAGAGCCGTGAGATGAGCGCCGAACTCTTCGGCAAGAAAATGGGTTTCGTGCCCTATATCATGCCGGGTTTCGCACTCGCCAAGGCGGCCGCCGAAGTGTTCGAACAAGACCCGACGGTCGAGGGTCTGATTCTCGATAAACACGGTATCTTCACCTTCGGCGACACTGCCAAGGAAGCCTATGAGCGGATGATCCATTACGTCACGGTCGCGGAAAACCACGTCAAGAAAAACGGCCGCAACCCCTTCACTCCAGCCACTCTGCCCACAAAGCTCGCAAGCCCGGCCGATATCGCCCCTATGCTGCGTGGCGCAGTGGCCGTAGACAAGGGCGAAGGGCGCTATGATCGAATGGTCAGCGTCTTTCGCTCGTCCTCGGCCATTCTCGATTTCGTCAATGCGGCTGAAGTTCAGGATATGGCCGCGCGGGGCGTCTCGACACCTGACCTCTCGATCCGCATCAAGACCGGTCCGATGGTGCTGCCGGCACCGGCCGAGAGCGACCTGGCGAGCTACCGCACAGTCATTGACCAGCACGTTGCCGCCTTCGCGGCCGACTACACGGAATACTTCCGCAGCAACGATGCCCGCGACGACGTCAAACGCATCATGCTCGATCCGATGCCGCGCCTGACTCTGGTCCCGGGCCTCGGCATGTTCGGCCATGGCCGGACCTTCAAGGATGCAACGATCGCCGTCGATGTCGGTGAGATGTGGATCGAGGCGGCGCGCGACGCCGAATCCATCGGCCGCTTCGAGCCGGTGAGTCGGCCCGATCTCTTCGATCTCGAATATTGGTCGCTGGAACAGGCAAAGCTCGCTGGCGCCAAGCCGAAGCCGTTTACCGGACAGGTGGCGGTGGTTACCGGTGGGGCTGGCGCCATCGGTGCGGCCGTCGTCAAGGCATTTGCCGCCGAGGGCGCGCATGTCGTGGCACTTGATTTAGACGGTGAAAAGGCAGCAGCGGTCGCCAAGGCGGCTGGCAACAATTCCATCGGCATCGCCTGTGATATCACCGACCCCGTCTCCGTTCGTACCGCCTTCGACAGGGCGGTCGCCACCTTCGGCGGCGTGGATATTGTCGTTTCCAACGCGGGTGCCGCTTGGGAAAGCCCGATCGCCACGATGGATGACGCGCTGTTGCGTAAGAGTTTCGAGTTGAACTTCTTCGCCCATCAGACGGTCGCGCAAAATGCCGTGCGCATCATGAAGACGCAAAAGACCGGCGGTGTGCTGTTGTTCAACGCCTCCAAGCAGGCGGTCAATCCCGGAGCGAAATTCGGTGCCTACGGCCTGCCGAAGGCGGCGACACTCTTCCTGTCGCGCCAATATGCGCTCGAGCACGGCGCCGATAACATCCGCGTCAATGCCGTCAATGCCGACCGCATCCGCTCCGGCCTACTGAATGATGAGATGATTGCCAACCGCGCGGCCGCCCGCGGCCTTTCTGTAAAGGAATATATGGGCGGCAACCTGCTCGGCCTCGAAGTGACGGCGGAAGACGTCGCGCGCGCCTTCATACATCACGCGCTTGCCGAACGGACGACCGCCGATGTCACCACGGTCGATGGCGGCAACATCGCAGCGGCGATGCGCTAATCTCCAGGCGGGGCAGGCAACTGCCCCGCTTTCGTTTTAGCCGCATATGCAAAGAGGGGCGGCCCGATGGGCCGCCCCTCTTTGGTTCCAACATACGGAAATCAGGGCTTCGGCATCCAGCTAGGCATGGCGACATCAGCATGGGCGAACTGCGGCAGCTTGGCGCCGAGCTGCTCCATGTTCTTGATGTCCTGATCGTTGAGGTCTTTCTGGGTGATCAGCGTCGGCGGTACGATGACCTGTTTGCCCGGGTCTTCTCCGGCAAGCAGCATGGCGAGCGAGCGTATCGAGACCTGACCGACCACGGCCGGGTTCGTCGCAGCCGTTGCGACCCACGCCGAGCCGGACTCACGCATCGCGGCGATGTCCGAGGTCGAGATGTCGGCCGAATAGATCTTGACGCTGGAGGACAGGCCCGCTTCGTCGACGGCGATCTTCACGCCCTTGGCGAATTCGTCATAGGGAGCGAACATCACGGTGATATCAGGATTGGCCGAAATGACCGAACGCGCCTGATTGGCAACCGAGTTGGCGATCGGGTTGTCCATCGTGCCGAATTGGGCGGCCTCGTTGATGCCGGGATATTTCTTCTTGAACTCCTTCCAGGTCTCGTCGCGGCGGTCGAGCGGCGCGATGCCCGCGACATAGACGTAGCCGGCCTTGAAGCTTTCGCCATTGTCCTTGACCGCCTGTTCAAGGGCGAGACGGGCGAGGTCGCGGTCCGACTGCTCGACTTGCGGGATCTTGTCATTTTCGACATTGACGTCGAAGGCAACGACCTTGATGCCGGCATCGACCGCACGCTGGGCGGCTTCCTTCATGGATTCCGTCAGGCCATGCTGAATGATGATGCCCTGTACGCCGAGCGCGATGGCCTGATCGACCATGTCGGCTTGGAGCGCAGCGTCCTGGCGGCTGTCGAAGACCTGAAGCTGGACGCCGAGTGCCTTGGCCTGCGCTTCCACGCCGGCAAGGTAGGATTGGAAGAAGTCGCCGGTCGAGAGATAGCGCACAAGCGCGATCTTGACGTCGCCGGGCTTGTCGAATGGCTTGGGCATATCCGCCGCAAACGATGGCAAGGCAAACGAGGTTGCGGCCATCAGCCCCAGCGTCAGCTTGCCCAGGGTTCTACGCGTAAAATTCATATCAGTCTCCTCCACTGGTGAATTTCTGTTGTCCGCTAAGGGCTCCCGCCTCAGCGTTTGCCTCTTTTCGAGAGCGCAAAGGTGAAGATCAGGGCGATCACGAGTACGGCGCCCTTGATGAAATCCTGGGTGTAGTAAGGCGCGTTCATCATCGTCAGACCCTGTAGCAGGATGCCGACGAAGAGGGCGCCGATGGCCGTGCCGAAGGCATTCGGCTTGGCCGCGCCAAGCACGGCAAAGCCGATGAGTGCGGCGGCGACGGCGTCAAGCAACAGGTTGTTGCCCGAGGCGATATCGCCGCGCCCGAGGCGGGCGGCCAGCAGGATGCCGCCGATCGAGGCAAAAACGCCAGATATGATGTAGGCCGAGATCTTGTAGGCGTTGACCGGCGCACCGGCGAGGCTTGCAGCGCGTTCGTTGGACCCGACGGCATACATCATGCGGCCGAAACGGGTATATTCGAGGAAGAACCAGATGACGATCGCAAGCACGATCAGCACGACCACAGAGACCGGCACCAGATTTGGCAGGATGAAATCGAACCGATGGCGGCCGAGCGCAAGAAAGGCCGGACTGAAAGCGCCCGTCGCCGTCGAACCGTCGGGCAGCGTCATGCCGGTGGCAATCGAACGCCCTTCGGTCGGAATGCGCTGGAGGCCGAGCAGGAGGAACATCATGCCGAGCGTGGCGAGCAAATCCGGCACGCGCATGTAGACGATGATGATGCCGTTGACGAAGCCGACGAGCACGCCAACGGCAAGGCACACGAGTGTTGCCGTCAGCGCATCACCGCCCATCACAACCATCACATAGGACGAGGCCATCATAGCCGTGGTGGCCACGGAGCCGATGGAAAGGTCGAAGCCGCCCACGACGAGCGTTGCCGTCACGCCTAGCGCCAGAATCCCGGTGATCGATACGGATTGCAGGATGAAGACCGCACTCTGCGGCGAGGCAAAGCCTCCGGTGACCAGCGAAAAATACAGCACCATGCCAACGAGCAGCACGAGGAAGCCGTATTTGATCGCGGTTTCCCGGATGTTGAGGGCGGCCGGTGGAACGGCGCCCGTGGGCGCGGCGGATTTGCTCTGTTCGCTCGTCATCATGCACTGACCTGTTGATAGAATTGCCCGGCGATCTCGGAGAGCAGCCGCTCGACATCGATGTCGGCATTGCGATGCTGACCCACGATGGCCTGTTCCGACATCACCAGGATGCGGTCAGCGACCTCGAAGGCTTCGTCGAGTTCCGTCAGGAAAAGAATGGTGCTGCGCCCGGCGGAGGACGCGCGCAGTTTCGCGCCGATGTCGCGCCGGGCAGCGATGTCGACACCCTGGAAGGGTTCGTCGAGGATGAGGAGCCGCGACGGTTCGGACAGCCAGCGGCCGACCATGACCTTCTGCTGATTGCCGCCAGACAGCGTCTGCATCTCATCGCGCTCGGTGCGGCAGACGACGCCGAGTTCTGCGATCTGCTGGCGTGCCTTGACTTTCTCGGCCCGACGGCTGGCAATGCCAAGAGATGAGAGGCGGCGCAGGAACGGCAGACTGATATTCTCGTAGATATTGAAATCCGGAACGATGCCGCTGATCGCGCGATCCTTGGCGACGAGGAAGACTCCCTGGGAAATTGCCTGTCCCGTCGTTTTCGGCGCATAGCGCTTGCCGTCCAGCATCATCTCCCCGGCCGCCGGCGCGCGGGCGCCAAACAGCGTTTCGGCGAGCGCCGTCTTGCCCACGCCGACAAGGCCTGTGACAGCGACGATCTCGCCGTCACCTAGGTCGAAGTCGAACGATCGCGTCTGGTCAGAAAGCTTGAGGCCGCGCACGCTGAAGATCGGCCGGTCTGCGTCACGCACCGCGACGACACTGGCCGACACCTTGCGACCGAGCATAGCGTTGACCGCGCCTTCATAGTCGAGATCGGGCCCCTCGAATCGGCCGGTGATACGGCCGTCTCGCAATGCGACGATGCTGTCGGCAAGGCGGCGGATGTCCGACATGCGGTGCGAAATATAGAGAATAGCAACGCCGCGCGCCTTAAGGCGATCGATAAGGTCGAACAGGCGGTCGGCCTCCGCACTCGATAGAGACGAGGTCGGCTCGTCGAGGATCAGCACCTTCGGCTCATGCGCCATGGCGCGCGCGATCGCCACCATCTGGCGGTCGGCCAGCGTCAGGTCGTTGATACTGGCGGTGAGGTCGATGGCAAGACCCATGCGCGACGCGACGGCGGCAGCCTCGCGGCGCACCCTGCGCGGATTGAAGAACAGCCGAGCACCGCGTCCGTTCAGCCGGTCGAGCGTCAGATTGGTTGCGACGTCGAGATCGGCGACCACCCCGTCATTGATGTTCTGGTGCACGGTGACGACACCGGCGCGGATCGCCTCAGCCGGCGTTGCCGGTTCGAAGGCAGCGCCAGCCAGCGTGATCGTGCCGGCATCGCGTGTGTAAACGCCGGAGAGGATGCGCACGAGCGTGGATTTGCCGGCACCGTTGGCACCCATCAAAACCGTCACTGCGCCTGCTTTGAGGTCGAGGTCAACACCCTGGAGAACCGTGACCGGCCCAAAGGATTTGCGCACGCCATCAATGCGAAACACTGCCTGTTCGCTCATTTCCGCCTCCCAATTACGCCACGTTAGGATAGGCTATCGTCAAATGTCAAGGCCGTTGACATTTGACAGAATGATGCCTTAGCTGTGGGCAAGAACGGTATGGCGGCAAGCGGAGGCGACTGCCCCATGCGGCAGGAGGAGAACAACATGAACAGCCAAGTCTTCGAGGCGCTGAGCGCCGAGACATTGCCAGTTCGGCTGGGCGAGAACGCCGCCCTGAAAGAATGGATCGGTGCCGATTCGTCTCGCTGGACCATCAAGGAAGTGGGCGACGGAAACCTCAATCTGGTCTTCATCGTCACAGGTGAGACAGGGGCCGTCATCGTCAAGCAGGCGCTGCCCTATGTGCGGCTCGTCGGCGAGAGCTGGCCGCTGCCGCTAAAGCGTTCCTTCTTCGAATATCACGCGTTGAAGCGCCAGGGCGCGCGCGATCCCGGCATGGTGCCGGAGATCCTGTTTTTCGATGAGGGACAGGCCATCATCGTCATGGAATTCCTGACGCCGCATGTGATCCTGCGCCGCGCGCTCATTGAGGGGCGACAGCTGCCGAAGATCGGCCGTGACCTCGGTCTCTTTGCCGCCCGCACACTGTTCCGCGGCTCCGATCTTTCCATGCCGACGCGTGAGAAGAAGGCGGATGTGGCCCTCTTTTCCGACAATGTCGAGCTTTGCGACATCACCGAAAATCTCGTCTTCTCCGATCCCTATTTCGAAGCGGAGCTGAACCGCCACACCACACCGCAGCTCGACACCATCGTCGCCGAACTACGCGCCGACCGCGATCTGAAGGTGGAAGCGCAGAGGCTGAAGCATCTCTTCTCCGCCAAGGCAGAGACGCTCTGCCACGGCGACCTGCATACCGGCTCTGTCATGGTGACCGAAGACGAAACCCGCGTCATCGACCCGGAATTTGCCTTCTATGGCCCAATCAGCTTCGACGTCGGCATGCTGATCGCCAATTTCTGGATGAGCTACGTCTCGCAGACCGGCCATGAAGCATCGCCCGGTGCACGCGACAATATGCGCGCCTATCTGCTCGATACGATCGATACTCTGTGGGAAACGTTCCGTGCCGAATTCGCGCATCTGTGGCGCACGGAGCGCAAGGGCATTCTCTATCAAGCCAGCCTCTTCGAGGACCGCAACGACCCGCTCGCCGCCGAACAGGCTCTCTCCATCGTCATCGACGAGGTCTGGCACGAAATGCTGGGCTTTGCCGGCATCGAGATCCATCGCCGCATCCTCGGTCTTGCTCACAATGCCGATTTCGAAACCATCGCCGACCCCGACCGCCGCGCCTCCTGCGAGCGCAAGGCCCTGAAGCTCGGGCGTCACCTCGCCGTCAACCGGCAGCGCATCCACAGTCTTCGCGACATCCGCGAAATGGTGGAGCGGCTTGAAAAGGAGATCATCGCGTGAAAGTCGAAGAACGCCACTACCGTACGATCTGGCTCAACGAGGATGGCTGCTCCATCGACATCATCGACCAACGCTGGCTGCCACACGAATTCCGCGTCGTTACGCTCAAGACCGTTGCCGATGTCGCCGTCGCGATCAGGGATATGTGGGTCCGTGGCGCACCACTGATTGGCGTCACCGCGGCCTATGGTATGGCCATCGCCATGGCAAGGGATCCATCAGATACCCATCTCGATTCGGTCTGGGAAGAGTTGAACGAGACCCGTCCGACCGCCATCAACCTGCGCTGGGCACTGAATGCGATGCGCGATCATCTTCGCCCGCTGCCGCAAGCCGACCGCGCGGACGCCGCCTACAAGCGAGCGGCGGAAATTGCCGAAGAGGATATCGAACTCAACCGCGCCATTGGCGCCAACGGCCTCGATGTGATCCGCGAGATCGCGGCGAAGAAAAAACCCGGCGAGCCCGTGCGTATCCTCACCCATTGCAATGCCGGCTGGCTTGCGACCGTCGATTACGGCACCGCGACGGCACCGATCTATATGGCTGTCGAGGCGGGCATTCCCGTTCATGTCTATGTCGATGAGACACGGCCGCGAAACCAAGGCGCCTATTTGACGGCGTGGGAGATGAATGGCCACGGTGTGCCGCACACGCTGATCGTCGACAACGCCGGCGGCCATTTGATGCAGCATGGCGACATCGATATGGTGATTGTCGGCACCGACCGCACCACGGCCAATGGCGATGTCTGCAACAAGATCGGCACCTATCTGAAGGCGCTTGCCGCGCGCGACAATGACGTGCCCTTCTACGTCGCGCTCCCTTCGCCCACGATCGACTGGACGGTGCATGACGGCGTCAAGGAAATTCCGATCGAGGAACGCACTGCCGACGAGGTGAGTTTCGTGCAGGGCCGCGCCGCCGACGGTTCGATTGCCAGCGTGCGCATCTCGCCCGAAGGCAGCCCTGCCGCCAATCCCGCCTTCGACGTCACGCCTGCGAGGCTCATCACCGGCCTCATTACGGAACGCGGCATAGCCACGCCATCGCCAGAGGGTCTGAAAGCGCTCTTTCCGGAACGCGGGTGAATCCGGGTAGATTTTGTAGTCAGAATTGAGGGGTGCCGTGAAACCGGACCTCTTCGTCTGTCAAGGCTGTGCCAGATGGTCGAACAGCTCCCGCGCCGCGGGCGCAATGTCGAGACTTGCGGGTAAGCAGACCGAAAGATGCCGTCTTGCCCAGCTGTCCACAAGCGGGGTGATGGCAATGGCATTCGAACGCCGGCATCGCCGTGCGATCGTCTCGGGAACGATCGCCACACCAATCCCACTGCCTGCCGCTGAACATATCGACTCGAATGTACGCAGCCGGATCCGGTACCGGAGCTTCATGGCGAGCCGGTCCGCCTGAAGGTCGATGTGATCCTGCAATGCGCCAGTCTCCAATCCCACGAAGTATTCGCTGGCAATGTTGTAGAACGGAACGTCCTTTTCGTGTGCAAGCCAATGGGACTGCGCCGACACTACGGCAAGCCTGCTTACGGTGAAGGGCTTCAGCTGCAGCCCGTCTGTGGCGGCCGCGTGCGACAACACGCCGATATCGGCAAATCCAGCGGCGACGCTTCGTGCGATTTCGTGGCTTTGCCGCTCCTGTAGGTCGATATCGACTTGATGGCTCGCGGCAAGCCACGGCACCAGCCGCGCCGGGAGAACGTCGGCGATGGCGGCCGTATTGGCGTGCAGGCGGATCGTGGCCCGTATCCCCTTGGCATGGCGCGCCATTTCCCCACGCATGACGGATGCCCGATTGAGGATTTCACGGGCGTGATGGGACAGTGCCTCGCCCGCTTCCGTCAGAGCCACCCCGCGGCGGCCCCTTTCCATGAGCTTGACCTGCCCGGTGATCTCCATCTCGCGCAAACGATCGCTTGCTGCAGCAAGCGATAGCCCCACGGCAGACGCGCCATGCGTGATGCTGCCAGCATCGGCAACGGCGAGGAACAGCCGGAGATCGGTAAAGTCGAAGCGCATGGCACGATTTTAAAGCCGATTCAGGCTTCGGTCCAGACGAAGGCTCATTAAGGGAGAACCGCATTGTCGCGGTTTTCAGGTCAACTATCAAAAGAGGATGATTGACCTGTCAGACCCCCTGCTGCTCGTTGCTGTTGCCGCGACATTCCTTGTCGCTGGAATCGTCAAGGGTGTCACTGGCATGGGGCTTCCGACCGTTGCGATGGGGGGTCTCGGTGGCTTGCTTTCGCCACTCGCTGCCGCTGCCCTGCTTATCATCCCGTCTTTCGTGACAAACGTCTGGCAGCTGCTGGCGGGGCCGAGCATAATGTCGATTGTACGGCGCCTTTGGCCCATGATGGCGGGCGTGGTCCTGGGGACGTTCGCCGGCTCCTCTCTTCTGAAAGACGGAGGGGCGGTTCTCGGCACCTTCATGCTTGGGCTCGCGCTCGCTGTCTATGCCGTATACACCCTGCTCGCACGTCCCTTTCAGGTCAGGCCGCAATGCGAACGCTGGCTCTCGCCTCTTGTCGGAGGCGTGACGGGCCTTGTCGCCGGCGCGACGGGTGTCTTCGTCATTCCGGCCGTGCCCTATGTGCAAGCCCTTGGACTGCGAAGGGATGACCTCGTTCAGGCTCTGGGCCTTTCCTTTACGGTGTCCACCGTCGCGCTTGCCGCCGCGTTAGGATCACGGGGCGTCTTTGAGATGGATACGCTGCTGCTTTCCGCAGCCGCCATTGCTCCGGCGCTGCTCGGCATGTGGATGGGTCAGTATATCAGGCGGCGTGTCAGCCCCGCGGCGTTCAAACGCTGTTTTCTGATCGCGCTTGCGCTTCTCGGGTTGGAGATGATGCTTCGGGGCGTGCTTTAGCGCGCCCATTCATCGCGCGCTCCTATCTCTTCTGGTAGGAAAGCCGCCACGAGCAGCAAACGTCTCATCTTGGCGGGTCGTGAGATCCGCCCAGCGATTGACGGTCAGGTCGTCAAGCGTTGGAGCCCTCAGCCAGCATCTTCAGGCGTATCTGAAATCCCTCTGAAATATGCAGGCGTGCGGCACGTTCGGCGCGATCGCCGTCACCCTGTGCGATCGCTTCAACAATTTCCTCGTGCTCGGCCTGCGCGGACTGTACGCGATCTGCCTTCGTGTATGTGGACCCTGGCAAGAGGCTCAGGTGGACCCGCAGGTTGCTGAGCGCCTCTACCATGAACTTGTTGTGCGAGGCCTGTACGATCTGACTATGCAGGAGCTTGTTTCGCGCCAGAAGCTTGAGCGGATCGGTAAGCTCGCGATCCTGCATGACCATTTCCCGCAGCAGATTGACTTCCGCACGTGATGCATGCTCTGCGGCGAGCCGGGTTGCCATTCCCTCAAGCCCTTCACGAACCGCGAACAGCTGGCGAATGTGATCGACGCTCGGATGTGCGATGACCAGTCCACGTTGTGGACCATGTTCGGCCAGCCCCATCGTATGCAACCGATGAAGGGCCTCGCGCACCGGGGTCCGGCTAATGCCAAGTCGCTGCGCCAGCTCGGTTTCGGTCAGCCGGCTTCCCGGCCGCAATTCGCCGCTCTCGATGAGATCGAGGATGTGGTCGACCGGATTGCGGCGCGCTGAGCTGGGCTCCAACACTTGCTTCATGCGACTACCTATGCCTTTCAAGCGCGGCCTCCCGCGAATGGGCGGGTGACCTCTTAGCCCCTATACAGACGTTTTTTCTGCCGTACCACAATTGTCGTTTAACACTAGCCGCAGATGCATGCGGCTGTCATCGCAAACGATCAAGCCCTTGGCGTATCTCGCGAATAAGGTCGGCCGGGTTCTCCAGTCCGACATGGATGCGGATCGTTTGTCCGCCAGGCTCCCAGGTGGTCGCGGTGCGGTAGACAGATGGATTGCTCGGCACCATCAAGCTTTCAAAACCGCCCCAGCTCGATCCCATGCCGAAGAGTGTGAAGCCGTCGAACATGCGGGCAAGTGCTGATCGATCAACGGCGGGTATCACGAAGCCGAACAGGCCGGACGCTCCGGTGAAATGGCGCTTCCACAACATGTGCCCGGGGTCGTCAGGCAGGGCCGGGTGCATGACGCGCAGCACGTCTTCCTGCTCGCCGAGCCAGTGTGCAACTTCCAGTCCGTTGATGTGGTGTTGGGCCATGCGTACGCCGATCGTGCGCAGGCCGCGCAGGGCGAGAAAGGCGTCATCCGGTCCGACGCAGAGGCCGAAGCGCAGATAGGCCTCGCGAAGACGGTCATATTCCGACTCGCGGCAGGCGATCGTGCCGAGCATAAGGTCGGAGTGTCCCGAAATGTATTTTGTGCCGGCCTGGACGGAGATATCGACGCCTTGGGCGATAGGCTGGCAGAAGTAACCACCGCTCCACGTGTTGTCGATGATGGTCACGATGCCGCGGCGGCGCGCCACTTCGGTGATCGCAGAGACGTCCTGGATCTCGAAGGTCTGCGAGCCGGGCGATTCCATCCATATCAGCTTCGTTTCGGGACGAATGAGGGTTTCAATATCTGCACCGATGGTCGGGTCGTAATAGGTCGTTTCAATCCCGAACTTCTTCAGCGTGAATTCACAGAACTTGCGCGTCGGACCATAAGCGCTGTCGGTCACCAGGAAATGCGCGCCCGGTTCTGCGTAGCTCATGAGGATGATGCTGATCGCGCTGACGCCGGAGGGCGTAACGAGCGCCTTGTCCGCGCCCTCCAGGGCACAGATTGCGTCTTCAAGTGCGTGTGTGGTGGGTGTGCCGCGTCGACCATAGCGCAGCCGTGCGCTTTCTTTTGCGTCAAGGGCTGCGAGGTTGGGAAAGAGGATGGTGGAGGCGCGGTATACGGGCGTGTTGACGGTGCCGGAGTGGTCAGCGGGCGAGCGGCCGCAATGCGCCAGGCGGGTATCCAGACCCAGATCGTCGTTGTTCATAAGCATTTTCCCGAGGGTGTTTGATGTCTATTGCATACCATTGAATACATATGTATACAGTAACCTAAGGGGCGTCAATCACATGGCGAGGTCTAAAGCCCGCCGCCCTGGGGAACGATGAGGAGAAGACATGACAATATTGAAAGCTGTTATTCGCTCGGTCCTGGCGGGTGTTGTAGCTGGTGCTCTGGGCGCCTCTGCAGCACAGGCGAACTCCGGCGATACGCTTGCCGCCGTCAAGGCGCGTGGAGAGGTTCTGTGCGGCGTCCACCCGGCACGCCACGGATTTGCTGCGCCTGACAGTCAGGGCAAGTGGAGCGGCTTCGAGGTCGACTTCTGCCATGCGGTTGCCGCTGCCATTTTTGGCGATGCGAGCAAGGTGCGTTTCGTTGCCCTGTCCTCGCAGCAGCGTTTTCCCGCCATCCAGTCGGGCGAAGTCGATGTGCTGGCACGCAATGTGACGGCCACGCTCAGCCGCGATACGGCGCTGGGTCTCAATTTCTCTCCGCCGATCTTCTATACGGGAACCGGCTTCCTGGTGCGTAAGGACGACGGCATCACCAAGGTCGAGGATCTCGACGGTGCGGCGATCTGCATGGCGCCGGGCTCGACCACGGAGCGTAACGTCGCCCAGATCTTTGCTGCACGCGGCATGAAATACACGCCCGTCGTCATCGAAAACAACAAGCAGCTGGTCGATGCGTACGTGACCGGCCGTTGCGATGCGCTGACGAAGGACAAGGCGGCGCTTCCAGGCGTGCGTGCTGTCGATACGGAAAATCCCGCCGACCACGTTCTCCTGCCCGGCATCTATTCCAAGGAGCCGCTCGCCATGGCAGTGCGCCAGGGTGACGATCAGTGGTACGACCTGATCAAGTGGGTGGTGTATGCGACCTTCAATGCCGAGGAAATGGGCGTCGGGCAGGCCAATGTCGATGAAATGAAGGCCTCGACGGACCCCGATGTCCAAACCCTGTTGGGCGTTATCGGCGACAACGGCACCAAGCTCGGCGTCGGAAATACGTGGGCCTACGACATCGTCAAGCAGGTCGGAAACTACAAGGATATCTACATGCGCCACTTCGGCCCGGATAGCCCTGTGGCCCTGGACCGGGATCAGAACGTGCTGTGGACCGAGGGCGGCCTGCTCTACGGTTTGCCGATGCAATAAGTCGGTCGATCCGCGCCCTGAAGGGCGCGGATTCCATGCACGCATATCCACTGGAGATATAATATGATCGATGCCACTCCGGCACGCGACGGGCAGTCTTCTGCCCGCCGGCCGAAGGACTTGCTCTACAGTGAGGGCTTCCGCGCAGCAGCCTACCAGATCGCCCTTGCGGCCGCTGTCGTCTTCGTCGGGCTGTTCCTGTACCAGAACGTGGTCGAAAACCTGCAGCGCCAGAATATTGCGACGGGTTTCGGCTTTCTGAGGGAAGTCTCCCAGTTCGAAATCGGCGAGACGCTGATCAGCTATTCCGCGCGTGACACCTATGCCCGCGCTTTGCTCGTCGGCCTTCTGAATACGCTCAGCGTCTCGGCAGCCGGCATCGTTCTTGCCACCATCATCGGCTTTTCGGTCGGCATTGCCCGTGTCTCGAATAACTGGCTGCTGCAGCGCATCGCGACGGGCTATGTCGAAATCGTGCGCAACGTCCCGGTCATCCTTCAGGTAATCTTCTGGGCGGCGGTCACCCGCAACCTGCCTGCGCCGCGTCAGGCCCTCGAGCTGTGGGGACTGGGTTTCCTCAGCAACAGGGGCCTGACCTTCGCGACCCCGGTCGCCGATCCCGCGCATGGGTGGATGTTGCTCGCCCTGGTTGGCGGTATCGTACTCGCCGGCATTGGCGATCGATGGGCGCGGCGCCATCGCGAGGCGACCGGCAAGCACGTCGATATGCTCTGGCCGAGCCTCGCCGTCGTCATTGGTCTGCCGCTCGTTGTGTGGCTTGCTTTCGGTGCACCGCACCTGATCAGTTTTCCCGAGCGCAAGGGCTTCAGTTTCGTCGGTGGCTACACGATCAGCCCGGAATTCGTAGCCTTGATGACGGGGATTTCGCTTTATGCTTCGGGTTTCATCGCCGAGATCGTCCGCGCCGGCATCGAGGCGACGCCCAAGGGGCAGGTCGAGGCCGCCCGGTCCATCGCGCTTCGTCCGCGCTTCATCATGCGCTACGTCGTTCTGCCTCAGGCACTGCGCGTGATCGTGCCGCCGCTGACGAGCCAGTATGTCAGCCTGATCAAGAACAGTTCCATCGCCGTCGTCGTCGGTTATCCCGATCTTGTGAATATCGGCAATACGGTGATGAACCAGACCGGCCAGGCGGTAGAGGCTATCGCCGTGATGATGACGGTCTATCTCATCATCAGTGTCGTGACTTCGCTTCTGATGAACACCTACAACCGCCTCGTGGCGATCAAGGAGCGGTAGAATGACGACGGCTTCCTCACAAACTCGGCTCGTCACGGCCGCTTACGATCCACTTGCACGCATGTCTGCAGCCGACTGGCTGAAACGGAATCTTTTCAGCTCGGTCTGGCAGACCCTCCTGACCCTCGTTACGGCCGCGGTACTGCTGCGCTTCTTCTGGTTCGTACTGGATTGGGGCGTGATCAACGCGGTATGGGTCACGTCCGATCCTGACGTGTGCCGGGCCGCCACGGGCGCGTGCTGGGCGGTCATCGTCGAAAAGCACCGGCCGATGCTGTTCGGGCTCTATCCCTATGACGAGCATTGGCGGCTGGTCCTGATGATGGTTATCTACCTCGTCACGGTCGTCGTCTCGCTTATGCCGCGCAACTGGAATTTGCGTTTCCTCGTGCCCCTATGGTTGGTGGCGGCCGTCTCCATCGGCGTGCTGATGTTCGGTGGCGTCCTGGGGCTGCGCTATGTGCCGACGTCCGAATGGGGCGGCCTCCCGCTCACCATGCTGCTCTTCACCGGCACCGTGTTGTTCGGCATGCCGGTTGCGGTGCTGCTTGCACTTGGCCGACGTGCGCCGCTGCCTGTCGCCAGGGGTGTTTCAGTCGTCTTTATCGAGGCCCTGCGCGGCGTTCCGCTCATCACCATCCTCTTCGTCGCCGTGAACGTCTTCCCGCTGTTCCTGCCTGCAGGTGTCCAGGTGGACAAGCTGTTGCGCATCACGATCGGCATCGCCATCTTCTTCGCCTGCTATCAGGCGGAAGTGATACGCGGCGGTCTCCAGGCCATTCCACGTGGGCAGTACGAAGCGGCAGCGTCGCTCAGCCTGACCTACTGGCAGACGACCAGTCGCATCATCCTGCCTCAGGCGCTGCGCATCTGCCTGCCGGCTATCACGAACCACATCATTGCCGCCATGAAGAACACATCCTTCGTGATCATCATCGGCCTGTTCGATATTCTCACCGCAACCACGGCTGTCATGCAGGATCCGCTTTGGCGCAAGTTCTACGTCGAGGCCTACCTGTTCGTCGCGGCTGTCTATCTCTTCTTCGGCTACGCGCTCTCGCTCTATGCGCGCAAGGTGGAGAAGTGGATCGCCAGCGGCCGGATCTAACAGCTGAAATCGGAGAAATTCATGTCCCAGTCCACGTCCACGCAGGCGGCAGACGCCCCGATCATCAGCCTGCACAACGTTTCCAAATGGTATGGCCAGTTCCAGGTACTCTGCGCCGTCGATCTCGATGTCCGAAAGGGCGAACGAGTCGTCGTTTGTGGGCCGTCCGGTTCCGGCAAATCCACGCTCATTCGCTGCATCAACCGCCTGGAAGTGCATCAGGAAGGCCGGATCTTCGTCAAAGGTCTGGAGATGACGGACAATGTGAAGAACATAGACGCCATCCGCCGCAACATCGGCATGGTGTTCCAGAACTTCAACCTGTTTCCGCATCTCACGGTTCTTGAGAACCTCACGCTCGGTCCGATGCTCACCCGCCATATGAAGAAGGCCGACGCCGAAGACCTTGCGATGCATTTCCTGCGCAAGGTCCGCATTCCCGAGCAGGCGCGGAAGTACCCATTGCAGCTGTCCGGGGGGCAGCAGCAGCGTGTGGCCATCGCCCGCTCGCTTTGCATGGAGCCCGAGATCATGCTGTTTGACGAGCCGACCTCTGCGCTCGACCCAGAGATGATCAAGGAAGTGCTCGATACGATGATCGAACTCGCCGAAAGCGGCATGACGATGATCGTCGTGACCCATGAGATGGGGTTTGCCCGCACCGTTGCGGACAATGTCGTCTTCATGGCCGACGGCCGGATGGTCGAAAGTGCGCCGCCCGAGGAGTTCTTCGGCAATCCGCGTGAGGAGCGCACCCGCACCTTCCTCGACCAGATCCTCAAACACTGAACTTTACGGCCCGCCGCTGCGGCGGGCCACCCCGAAAGACAGGAGATTTCCGTGACGTCTTTGACGCCTGAGCTTGCGGCCCGCGCCGCAGGCCTGAGCCTTGCTGACCTCAGCGCGGCCGCCCGTGACTGGGCTTGCCGCGCCTTTGCCGATACGGTCGCCTGCGGAATCGCCGGTGCCGGCGAGGACGTCGTGCACCTGGCCGGCGCCGTTCTGTCCGCCGCTCCCGGCCCGTCCGCGCTTTTCGGTCGTGAAGGGCGCCTGCATGCGCTCGACGCCGCACAGATCAACGGCATTGCCGCCCATGCGCTGGATTTCGACGACTGCAACCTCGAAATGGACGGTCATCCGTCCGTGTCGATCGTTCCGGCGCTTCTCGCGCTCGGCGATCAACTCGATTGCAATGGCGCCGACCTTTTGACGGCCTATGTCGCAGGCGTCGAGACGGAAATCCGCGTTTCGCGCATTTCCAATCCCGCCCATGCCGACAGCGGCTGGCATCCGACCGTCACCTTCGGAGTGATCGGCGCGGCCGTCGCCGCCGGGCGGCTACTGCGACTTACCCCCGAACGCATGGCGGCCGCCATCGGGATTGCAGCGTCCTGCGCTGCCGGTCTCCGGGCCAATTCCGGAACGATGACGAAGCCATTGCATGCCGGGCAGGCCAACCGTAACGGCTTGCAGGCCGCATTGCTGGCCGAAAAAGGCTTCACGGCCGGACCGGCTGTGCTGGAACACAAATTTGGTTTCATGGCTGCCTTCAATGGCGGTATCACGACCGATATCGCGCCCGCTCTGGACGGCTGGGGCAAGGACTTCGCGCTCCTTTCGCCGGGTATCGCGATCAAGCAATATCCCTGCTGCGCCTTTATTCACTGCGCCATCGACGCCGCCTGCGAACTGCGTGGCGCCTTCGCCGTCGGTGAAATCGAGGAGATCGAGGTCGCACTGCATGCGCGCCGCCTGCGAAACATCGACCGGCCAAAACCGCGTGATGGACTGGATGCCAAGTTCTCGACCCAATATCTGACGGCGCGCGCGCTGATCGCCGGCACCGTCGGCTTTGCGGATTTCGAGGAGCCGTTGCTATCCGATGGCGCGACGTCTGCGCTTGCCGCCCGCGTGCAGCTCGTTGCCCATGACGAAGCGGATCTGTCGCTTGGCCACGTTACGTTGCGTCTTGCCGATGGTCGCAGCCTGTCTGCGAGCGCAAGCGTCGCCATGGGCCGTGGCCCGTCCAATCCGATGACCGAGGCTCAGTTCCGCGCGAAGTTTGACGATTGTGCCGGACGTGTCCTTTCGCCCGACGGGACCTCACGCCTCTACGCAAGCCTCATGGCGCTGCCCGATCAGCCCTCGATGCGCAGTCTGACGAGCCTGATGCAGCCTGTTTCCACCACCCAGAACCGTTCCGCCTCGTGCGCGGCCAACGAAAGGTGATCCCGATGTCTCTCTCCCGCGAACTTGCTGCGCGCGTCGTCGCGCTCGATCCGAACAGCTTCGACCCAGACGCTGCGAAATGGGCGCGAAACGCCATCGCCGACATGATCGGCTGCACCTTGCTGGGTGCGCCGACCGACACGACCGACGCCGCACGCATGCCTGAGCTCTATGGTGCGGGCTCCTGCCTTGTCCTGGGCCGTCGCGAGAGGCTCGGCATGTTGGACGCCGCCTTCGTCAATGGCACGGCTGGCCATGCGCTGGACTATGACGACACGTCGAAATCCCTGTCCGGCCATCCGACTGTCATCATCGTGCCCGGTTTGCTGGCGCTCGCCGAGATGAGAGGCGCGAGCGGTAAGGATTTCATCGATGCCTATATCATCGGTGTCGAGGCGGCGACGCGCTTTGCGCGTGGCGTCAACTTCCAGCATTATGAAAAAGGCTGGCACCCAACCGCCACGCTCGGCATCTTTGGTGCCGCGGTTGCTGCGTCCGTCCTGATGGAGCTTTCGCAGGACGAGATCGCCAATGCGATCTCGATCTCCGCTTCTCTCGCCTCTGGTCTGAAGGCCAACTTCGGCACGTCGACCAAGCCGTTGCATGCGGGTATCGCGGCGCGAAACGGACTTTTCGCCGCGCTGATGGCCTCCAAGGGCGTCGCCGGTTCGCCCGTCGCACTGGAGCATCCGCAAGGATTCCTGGAAGTCTTCAATGGCGCCGGCAATTATAATATTGACCGGATGCTGACCGGATGGGCGGAGCCGCTAGACCTGCTGGCGCCCGGCATTTCGATCAAGAAATACCCCTGCGTCTATAGCGTCCATGGCGCGATCGACGCGGCAATCCAGCTTCACGACGGCCCGCTCGGCAACACTGCCGCGGTGACAGATGTGCTTGTGCGGATGCATCCTCGCCGCCTGCTGCCGCACGTGCGCAATCCTGCGACCAGCGCGCTCAATGCAAAGTTCTCGCTGCCTTACGCCGTGGCGCGGGGTCTCGTAAACGGGGCGGTGCTGCTCGATCATTTCGAGGATGCGGCGCTTCACGATCCCTCCGTCACGCGCATCATGGGCCTGATCCGCATGGAGCCTCACGACGACGACGCCAACGACTATGGCGCGGAGGTCGTGGTGACGCTGGAAGATGGCACGGTGTTACGCCAGACGGTGGCCGCTCCGCTCGGGCGCGGCCCGGAAGCTCCCCTTCCGCAGGAAATGCTGGAGGCGAAGTTCATCGACTGCGCACGCCGCAGCCTTACCGACGACGGCGCGACCAAAATCTTTGGCCAGTTGATGCGCCTCGATGAGCTGCCAACCATTGCGGACCTCACGGCCGCCATTGAAGCCGCCACGCTCTGAAGATATCCAAAGGGACGAGAGATATGAGTTTTGCACGCGAACTTTCCCGCCGGGCGCTTTCGATCCGCCTCGCCACCGTACCTGAGGAAGCCGTCCATATCGGGCGCCGCGCCTTTGCCGATACGGTCGGTGTCGCGCTGGCCGGGGCCGATGCGCCCTATCTCGATGCGTTGGAGGCTGTCCTGGAATGCGATGCAGCACCGGGGCAGGTAACGCTTTGGGGCAGGGGCGGGCGTCGCGCTTCCATGCTGCACGCCGCGCTCGTCAACGGCACGGCCGCGCATGCGCTTGATTTTGACGATTGCTCGACCACGATGGGCGGACACCCGTCGGCACCGGTCGTGCCTGTCGTGTTGGGGTTGGCCGAGGCGCTCGGCCTTCCCTCCGGCAAGGCGATCGAAGCCTGGATTACCGGCGTCGAGGTCGAGACCCGTCTGGCGCGCGGTCTGCTTCCGCATCATTACGAGAAGGGCTGGCATCCGACGGCAACGCTCGGCGTTTTCGGCGCCACAGCCGCCGCCGGCCGGATGTTCGACTTCGATGAGGAGCAGATGGCAACCGCTCTGGCTGTCGCGGTTTCGATGGCGTCTGGCTTGAAGTCGAATTTTGGTACGCCAGTGAAGCCGTTGCATGTCGGCCAGGCCGCACACAACGGCATCATGGCCACCCTCGTGACACGTCGCGGGATGACCGCGAACCTCGAGGCCTTCGAGCACAATTACGGCTTCTTCAATCTGTTCAATGGCGCGGGCACCTATGATGCCGATGCGATCCTGGATGGTTGGGACGGCCCGCTGGAAGTGTTGCAGCCCGGCATTGCGATCAAACAGCACCCGTGTTGCGGAAGCGCCCATTCCGCAATCGACGCCGCTTTGCGTATCGTCGCACGGGAAGGCCTTATTGCAGCCGACGCCATCGAGGCAATCGAGACCCGCACGCACGAACGTCGCCTTGCGCATACTAACCGGCCCGAGCCGCGCTCGGGGCTGGATGCGAAGTTCAGTGTCCAGTTCCTTACCGCCAAGGCGCTGACTGCCGGCCGCATCCGTCTCGGTGACTTCGACGATGCGCATTTCCTGACCTCTGACATCGCATCGCTGCTGCCGCGCATTACCGCGCGCGCGCATCAGGATGCCGATGCCTATCGCGGCGATGTGCGTGTGGTGCTGAAGGACGGCCGCGTCTTCGAGGACGGCGCATCCACCAATTTCGGCCGAGGTCCCGCCAATCCCATGTCGGATGACGAACTCGGCGACAAGTTCGTTGATTGCGCTGCGGCAAGCCTGGGCGAACTGGACGCGGGAAATGTTTATCGCGCCTTCCTCGCGCTCGACGCCGACACACCCATCGGGCCGCTCATGGCAGGGCTTTCCGGCAAGGGAGACGCATGATGCTGACGGTCTACGGACGCCCGAACTCTTCCAACAGCGCCAAGGTTTTCTGGCTGCTGGACGAACTCGGCATGGACTATGATCTCATCCTCACGGGCCGCGGCTTTGGCGCCACCGATACGCCGGAATTCCGGGCGATGAACCCGTTTGGAAAAGTGCCCGTGCTGCGTGACGACGAGACGGTCGTCTGGGAGTCCAACGCGGTGTTGCGCTACCTGGCCGGCCGCTACGGACCCACCACGCTTTGGCCTCACGATCATGCGGAACGAAGCATCGTGGACCGATGGATGGACTGGGCCTCCCTCTCGCTGACGCCGCCGCTGACACGGTTACGGAAGGCCCGTTCGGCCGGGCGATCAGGCGATGGCGATCTGCCGGCCGTGCTCGCGGCCGTTACGGCCATGGACGAGTTGCTGGCGGGTTCGCACTTCCTTGCCGGTGACGCGCTGTCGCTCGCCGATATCGTTGCGGCTCCATCTGTCCACCGCTGGTTCCGGCTGCCCGAAGCCGGTGAGGGGTTCGCCAACCTGGCGGCCTACGCCGAGCGTCTGTCTGAAAGGCCCGGCTACCGTCGCCATATCCGCGATGCGCTGAGCTGATCCCACCTTCGGGGGCTTCCACCTCTGCACTTTCCATCGGGCATGGCGCATGCATGCCCGCATAGGAGGACTTTGACTTGTCGCAACGCGCGATCCCATTTCTTCTTTTCCGCGGCGGGACGTCCAGAGGTCCGTATTTCCGCATGGACGACCTTCCTAAGGATCGTGAGACGTTGGCGGACGTGTTGATCGCCGCTCTTGGCTCCGGCCACCGTTACAATATCGACGGCATCGGGGGCGGGGTCGCGGTCACGACAAAGGTTGCCATCCTCACGCGGTCACAGGATCCCCGCGCCGACATCGACTACCTCTTCGCGCAAGTGCTCGTAGAGGAACGGCGTGTCGACTTCAGGCCAACCTGCGGCAACATCCTGTCTGGTGTTGGACCGGCCGCCATCGAGATGGGCCTCTTCGAAGCACAGCCCGGCGAAACACGGATACGTATTCGCGCGGTCAATACCGGGGCACTTGTGGATGCTATGGTGCAGACACCGGCTGGCACTGTTTCGTACGAGGGTAGGCTGGCGATCGACGGGGTGCCGGGCACCAGTGCGCCTATCCAGCTCAGCTTCCGCGAAACCGTCGGCTCCGTGACGGGCAGCCTGCTGCCGACCGGAAATCCACGCGACTTGATCGACGGGATTGAGGTAACCTGCCTCGATGTAGCCATGCCCGTTGTCATCGCCCGTGCCGAGGCGTTCGGCCTGACGGGAGCTGAGACGCCTGGCGCGCTTGATGCGAATGCTGCCTTTGCGGCGCGACGCGAAGCCGTCCGGATCGAAGCCGGCAAGCGAATGGGCATGGGGGATGTGGCGGGGTCCGTGACGCCGAAGTTCGCCATTCTCGGCCCGCCCTGCCGGGGCGGTTCGGTGAGTGCGCGATATTTCATGCCGACGACCTGTCACCCGACAATGGCGGTAACCGGTGCGCAATGCATCGCCGCAAGTCTGCTTCTACCTGGAAGCGTCGCCGCGGATCTCGTAGAGGAGGTCGCGGCGTCTCCCACTCTGTTAAGGTTGGAGCATCCTTCAGGCCACATCGACGTCGTCGTCGACTATGAGCTTGTCGATGGTGGCCTTCGGATGCGGTCCGCTGGGATCATGCGCACGGCGCGGCTGCTGGTTCGCGGCGAGGTGATGGTGCCGCGCGCAGTCTGGCCATAGCGAAAGATGAGTGCAGGACGATGATTGATGTGGTGACCGGCTTCCTCCGCTCGGTGTTATCGTGGCGCATTGCGCTAACGCTTGCCCTCGCGGCAGCCGGCGGCTGGGTTTTCCATCGGCTCCATCTGCCCTTGCCGTGGATGCTGGGCGGGATGACAGTGACAATGCTTGCTGCGTTGTCGGGTGTGCCTCTCGCCCGGACACGGCCGATCCGTCCGCCCTTCGCAGCCATTCTTGGCGTCATGCTCGGCTCGGCGTTCCAGCCGTCGGCCTTCACGGAGATCGGCACCTTGCTGATGCTCGTTGGGGCGATCACGCTGACCACGATTCTATGCGGCTTTGCGGGATATCAGTATCTGCGCCGCGTGGCGGGGTTCGATCCCATCACCGCCTACTTCGCCGGCATGCCCGCCGGTTTGCAGGAGATGGCCCTTCAGGGCGGGCTTGCAGGCGGTGACGAACGCCGCATCGCGTTGATACACGGCACGCGCATCTTCCTTCTGGTCATGGTGGTACCGCTCGCCTTTGCGGCGCTGTTTCACGTCGATTCGCAGTCGAGCCAGATTTTCCAACATAGCGCAGCCGATATCGCCGTTGCCGATTGGCTCTGGCTCATCGGCGCCGGTGCGATAGGGTGGTGGCTTGCGAAACGGTTGGGTGTTCCGAACGCGCCAGTCATCGGGCCGCTGCTTCTGAGCGCGGCCATCCATCTCGGGGGCGCTTCCGCCGCCGCACCGCCGCCTGGCAGCATCGTGCTTGCCCAGCTCATCCTCGGTTCGTCCCTCGGCTCCAACTTCATCGGAACGAACTGGTCCCTGTTGTGGCATTCCCTGCGCCATGGCCTTTGCCTCCTGCCGATCCTCGTCAGCATCTGCCTGGGCGTCGCCTTGCTTATCGCACCGCTCGCCGGCCTCGACCGCAGCGTCCTCTTCCTTTCGCTGGCGCCGGGCGGAACGACCGAAATGTCGCTGATCGCGCTTGCCCTGCATGCCAATGTGGCGCTGGTCACCTCCAGCCAGCTGGTGCGGATCCTTCTTGTCAATGTCGGCGCCGTTTGGCTCTTTCGTAGCCGCGGCAAGGCTTTTTTGGCGCAGGATCGATAGGCACATGCCTTCATTGAGATGAGCGCGACAACAGCGCCGCTGATATGCTTCTGGCCGTTAAATGCGGCAGGCGGCGCGGAATATCAGCCCGCATTGGCTTCCAGCAGCAGGAAGTCGCGGAAGCTCTGGGCCGCGAAAGGGAGCATGTGGTCGCGTCGCTGGACAAGGCCGACGGCGCGGGTAATGACCGGGTTGATAAGGGGCATCATCTTGACCGACTGGTGGTGCGATGGCGACATGGCGATTTTCGGCAGGACCGCTATGCCGATGCCCCGTTCGACAAGGCCGATCGATGTCGCGGAGTGCGTAAGCTCGTAGAACCAGTCGAGGTAGATTCCTGACTTGCTGAGATTGGAATCGATCAGGATGCGGTTGCTGCTCTCCCTGTTCACGCCAATCAGGCGTTCTCCCTGAAGATCGCTCCATTGCACGGCATCCTGCTCCATAAAGCGGTGGCCGGGCGGGATTGCGATCATGAAGGGATCGTCGAGAAGCGGCGTGTAGGACAGGCTCTCGTCTGAAAAGCCGAAAAAGTTGATCCCGATATCCACCTCTTTGTTTCTTACTGCCGCAAGGGCTTGCGAGGCAGGTGCCTCGAAAATCTTGAAACGGATATTGGGAAATCGCTCGCCGAATTTTTCGATGGCGTAGGGAAGATACTGAAACGCCGTCGTATGCAGGCACGACACTTTTACAAGGCCGGTCTCCTCGCTTCGCTTTCGCGAGATCGCGGCGAGTTGAAATTCCAGCTCGTGGATTGTGCGGCGTGCGATCACCTCAACTTCACGGCCATAGGGGGTGAGGGCGACCTGCCGTGTCGACCTCTCCAGCAGCACAGCGCCGAAGGATGTTTCGAGCGATTGAATCCTGCGCGACAAGGCCGGCTGCGAGATGTTGTTTTGTTCTGCGGCTTTGCGAAACGAGGCGTTGTCGATAACCGATACGAACAACCGAAGATCGCGCAATTCGAAGTTGACGTTCATTTTCCCCTCAATCCTGCCCGTTCATATTCATCCGGCTTTCGCACCGCCTGGCAAATTCAGCGCCATTAAGGCGGTGGGCCGGGATCTGGCCATATATGCAGAGAATGACCGATTGATGCAACATATGAGGTATTATGGCTTGTTGCTGGCGTCATTGTATCTACTTGGCGCAATTATCGCACTTATATTTGCATTTGGCGCATCCATGATGTGCGACTAGAGTGCTTCCATATCAATCGGTTGCGCGCCACGCACAAAGCCTCGATAACCGAGGATGCAGGCCGCGCTTCCAAGCAGATGGGGGTTTTCGTGCTTCGTATTGCCGCTACAGGTGAGACCCTTTGCACAAGACGGCATTCCAGTTTCGTGGACAGGCCTTTTCTCGACGTCGTGGACATCCTTCGTGGTGCCGACGTCGCATGCACCAATCTTGAGACGCGGGTCCACACATTCAAGGGTGCGCCGATGCCTGTTGATACGATGGGCATGGAGCAATCGTATCAACAGGCCGATCCGTTTGTTGCGGACGAGCTGAAGTGGATGGGGCTCGACCTGATCGGCCGGTCGAACAACCATGGCATGGACTACGGTGCGGAGATGCTGATCGAAGAGGCCGAGATCCTCGACCGTGCCGGCTTGCTTCACGCCGGCGCCGGTAAAAATCTGGCCGAGGCCACACGTCCGACATTTGTCGAAACACCGAACGGTCGTGTCGGCTTTCTGTCCATGTGCACGGATTTCCCGCCGCATTGCCCCGCCGGCGAACAGGGTCAGCTAACGATCGGGCGGGCCGGTATCAATGCGATACACCATGATGTTAAATATGAGGTCGATGACGAGACCTTTGCCAGTCTCTCCAGGCTGATGACCGAACTGGACATGAAGAAGGCCGTCAGAGATGGTCAAGTCCTGGCCTTCGGACAGGTATTCGAGAAATCACAGCAAAACCTGGCCGTCTACACGCCCTCCGCCTATGACGTTGGTCGCAACTGCCGCGCCATTGCCGACGCGAAGCTGGCCTCCGATTACGTGATCGTTCACCTGCACCAGGAGACGGAAGGACACTATCCGTCGGAACGTATAGAAAATCTTGCCAGAAAGCTGATCGACGCAGGCGCCGACGTCATTGTCGGCGACGGGCCCCATCTCCTCCAGGGCGTGGAGATCTACAATGGCAAGCCGATCCTCTACAGTCTCGGGAACTTCTTCTATCAGAGTGAAACCATCAAGGCGTTCCCGCCGGACATGTATCTGAGAGGCGGAATGCGTCCTGACGCTCTGCCGCAGGAAGCCATCGAATACCGCGATGCGATCCGCTCGGGCCGTGTGAAGAAGGACAATATCAGGCCGTTGCGTTCCGGAAACGAGTATCTCGAATGGCATGAAGCAGCCATTGCCGATATCGTCTTCGATAACGGTAGGCTGAGCTCCATTCGCCTGCATGCCGTCTCGACCTATGACGTAAAGCGGTCGCAGCGCGGTCTGCCGCGGATTGCGGACGCCGAGACATCGACCAGGATTATCAGCAACATCGCAAGCTATTCCCAACCGTATGGAACCGCCATCCGGCTGGAAGGAAACGTGGGCATTATCGACATCGCATGAAAATCAACAACGCTTAGTAACAACCTCCGAGGGGTCGGGAAAATGGCACTGAAAACGTATATTTCGGCATTGGTCGGCACTCTTTGCCTGGCATCGTTCGCGAGCCCGGCACAGGCCGAGGACTTCCCGTGCAAGTCCATGCAATGGATTGTGCCCTTCTCGGCCGGCGGTGGTGTCGACTGGATGGCACGCGTGGTCGTGGACGAGTTGCAGAAGGAGCATCCGGGCCTGACAATCACTGTCGAGAACCGGACCGGCGCAAGCGGCGCCATCGCTGCGCAGGCTCTCAAAGCGGCCTCGGCGGATGGTTGCACGGTTATGAGCATGAGCAGCTCCATGCTCGTAGCGCAGGCGGTGATCGGCGCCGACGTGGGCTATGATTTCGAGACCGATTTCGAGCCCGTCATCAACCTGGCTTCGACGCCTTACTTCCTGACGGCATGGAATTCGCTTGGGGTGAAGACACTTCCCGAGCTCATCGCAAAGGCGAAGGAAGCGCCCGGCACGATTCCCTATCCGGTTTCCGGCCAGGCAACGCTACAGGCCGTTGTGTTTGCAGAGCTTTCCGCGGCAGCCGACATCAGCATGATCAAAGTGGCCTACAAGGGCGGTGGCGAAATGTTCGCAGACTTCCTATCCGGCCGTGTGCCGCTTTTCCTGGCCTTCCCCTATGAGGTGAAACAGTACATCGATGGCGGCGACGCCTTCTATCTTGCCGTGACGTCGAAGGAGCGGCATCCCTCGCTTCCTGACGTCCCGACGGTTGCAGAGACATTGCCGGGCTACGACATCATCCAGAGTTATGGCGTCGTGGCGCCGAAGGGCGTGCCCGCCAACGTCGTCGCAATCCTGAACAACGCTATCGCAAAGGCACTTCATTCGGAGACGGTCGCCAAGAAACTGCAGACGGAAACCTCCTTCCAGGTCGATGCCGCAGGTCCTGAAAAGTTCAAGGCGCTCCTGAAAACGCAGTATGTTCAGTATCAGGCTGCCGCCAAGATGATCCAGGAATAGTCTTCCTGACTTTAACGGCCGGCCATCAGGGCCGGCCAATGCCAAATTCGCATCGGGCACATATCACGATCGGCCCGCAATCTTACAAAAACTGGAGAATAGAATGTCCGAGTTCCTGCGTGGCGCTCAGCTGAGCAAGTTTGTCTCTGAGAATAGCTTCGACGCATTGCCAAACGAGGTCGTGGAGGCTGCCAGACAAGCCCTGGTCGACTATCTGGGTGTCGCGATCGCGGCAGTGAACGATGCCGCCGCATCCTCACCCCGCAAGCTCGCTGCCCAGTGGAACATGCCCGGCAAGGCCCAGGTCATCCTTGGAGGAAGCACGCAGCCGATGATGGCGGCGCTGGCCAATGGCACCATGGCACATGCGATGGATCTCGATGATACCCACAGCCAGGGTTGCGGTCATCCGTCCGGGCCGTGCTGGTCGACCGCTCTTGCCATGGCACAGCAGTATGACAGCACCGAAGCGCAGGCGATCACTGCCTTCGTCACGGGCTACGAAGTCATGGCGCGGCTGGGCGGTGGCGGCACCTTCGGCGTCGGCCGCACCTTGCAGGTCAGAGGCTTTCATCCGACATCGATGGTCGGGCGCATGGGCGCGGTAGCTGCTGCCAGTTCGATCCTCGCCCTCGATGCACGTCAGATCGACAATGCATTCGGTTGTGTGGCCACGACCGCAAGCGGCTTGCTGGGTTCGTTCGGAACACATGGCAAGCCGTTCCATGCCGGTAAGGCTGCGATGGACGGTATCCTGTCGGCGGAGCTGGCCAAAGAAGGTTTCATCGGCGGTCATCAGCTCTATGAGAAACAGAACGGTTGGCTCAGCGCATTCCTGCGAGACGACACTTTCGTCATCCCTGAACTCGATTTCATAGAACGGTGGGAGCTGCTTGAAACCGGCTACAAGCGCTATGCAAGCTGCCGCGCGACGCATACGCCGGCCGAGACCGCCTTTGCGGCCCGCCCGCTGATCGACGGTCGCCCCATTGAACGTATCGTCGTCTATCTCGACCGAACGGCGCTGGTTACCGCCGGCAAGACCAATCCAAAGACCGGTCTGGAAGGCCGCTTCAGTATTCCGTTCTGCATAGCCATGGCCCTGGTCGGCCGCAATCTTGGCCCGTTCGATTTCAAGGACGAGATCACCAAGGATCCGGAGATCCTGAACCTTCTTCAGAAGATTGAAACCATCGTGGAGCCGGATCAACCGGAGGATGAGACGAGGCTCGAAGTCTATCTGGAAAACGGTGAAAAGATCGAGACCGTATCGGAAATCCCATTCGGTGACCCGCGTCGCCCCTTCACATGGGACGACCATCACAGCAAATTCACCGAGCTCGTCTCTCCGGTCCTGGGTGTCGCGAAGACCGAGGCCTTCTTCGATCTGCTGAAGCGCTTCGGAGAACGTGAAGGCGACCTGAACAAGCTCAGGGATTTTATCGCACGTTGATCGCAACCCTCTCAGGAGAAGGATTCGATGGAAGAGGCAGGTTTTGGTTCTCGATATTGGCCCAGCGTTCTTATCCTGGGAGTCGGCCTCTCGGTCGTGACATACGCCTATATGACGCTGCGCATGGGCTCCATCTCGCGCCCGGGGCCCGGCGCGTTTCCTGTTGTGCTCGGACTGTTCATGACAGCGACCGGGGTTGTCTCGACACTGACGATCGCGTGGAAAAGCCGTGCAGGGGAACTGCCTGCCCGCGTGGTTCAGCCCGATGAAGAAGAACAGGAGCGGTTCGATCTCAAGGTCGCCCTGTTCGTCATCCTCGCATTGGGTGTGTTCGCCTTGTTCGTGGAGAACCTCGGTCTCGCGCCGGCGATTTTTGCGCAGATATTCATCACGGCATCCATCGGAAACAAGCTTTCCTGGACGGCACGCCTGCTGCTGGCGGCTGGTGCCGCCGCGGCGGCAACCCTCATGTTTGCCGTGCTTCTGTCGGTGCCTGTGCCGATCGTAAAATGGCCATTCGGGAGATAAGCATGAACGACATACTCAGCAACGTTGTTCTCGGGCTCTCCGTGGCTCTGTCCTGGCAAGGACTGCTTTACTGCGCCTTCGGTGTGGTCATGGGCATGATCGTCGGCGTTCTGCCGGGGCTTGGCGCACTGGCGGCGATCTCCATCCTCTTTCCGGTGACCTATCACATCGAGCCCGGTTTCGCTTTGATCATGATCGCGGGCATCTATTACGGGACCAGTTACGGCGGGAAGATAACCGCTATCCTGATGAACGTGCCGGGCGAGACGGATGCGGCGGTGATCTGCCTTGACGGCTATCCGATGGCTCGTCAGGGGAGGGCCGGCGTTGCTCTCCTGTTGACCACGCTTGCAGCCTTCGGCGGTGCTGCAATCGGCATCGTAATCACCATCATCTTCTCCCCCGCCATCTCGAAGGTCGCGCTGGCTTTCGGCTCACCTGAATATTTCGCCCTGATGACCTTGGGTCTGTTTGCAACGACGGCGATGTCCGACAGCGCAGCGAGCAAGAGCCTGGGTATGGCGGCGTTCGGCATCGTGCTCGGCCTCGTCGGTGTCGACGTCGATTCCGGTGCCGACCGCTTCACTTTCGGTCTGTTGACGCTCAAGGACGGCATAAGCCTAGTCGTTGTCGCAATGGGCGTGTTCGGGGTGGCCGAACTCATCATGAGTTACAACAGTAAGATGCTCCCGGTGAACTCAGTGACGATGCGGTCAATGTTGCCGACCCGCGACGACCTGCGTCGGATCGTCAGTCCGATATTGCGCGGCACCGGTGTCGGCGCCTTCTTCGGCGCGCTGCCGGGGACCGGCGCAACCGTCTCCACATTCATCGCCTACGGTCTCGAGCGCGGTGTCGCCAAGGACAAGTCCCGCTTCGGCAAGGGGGCCGTCGAGGGGCTGACGGCGCCTGAAGCTGCTGCAAACAGCGCGAGCATCACGTCGTTCATCCCAACCCTGATGCTGGGCGTTCCCGGTTCGGCGTCGATGGCGCTGATCCTCAGCCTGCTCATCGTACACGGCATTGCGCCCGGTCCTCGCCTTATCCTTGATCACCCGCAGGTCGTGTGGGGGCTGATCATGAGCTTCTGGGTCGGCAATCTCATCCTTGTCATCCTCAATATCCCGCTGATCGGTGTCTGGGTCCGGCTGCTGCGTATTCCCACCAGCTACATGTATCCCATGATCATGATGTTTATCAGCATCGGAACCTATTCGATCCGGTTGAATGTCGTCGATGTCGGCCTGGTCGTCCTGTCCGGTCTCTTCGGTATCTGGGCGCGCAGGGCGGGCTTCCCGCTCGGGCCATTGCTCCTCGGATATGTACTCGGCCCACTGCTCGAAGAGCATTTCCGCCGCACACTCGTCCTGTCGGGTGGTGATCCCGCCGCCTTCATCTCCAGCAAGCTCGCCATGGTCGTATACGCGATCATCCTGTTCCTGTCGGTTTGGAAGATCAGGGCGCGCATGCGCAATAGAAAGCTCGTCGCGCTCTCCTGAGGTTTTCTATCACTTCATGCCAGTCTTAGGTGCACCGGCTGCGCGCCGAGCCGAAATCCAACCAAGGAATCCCACATGAACACCGTACAGCATTTCGTCAACGGCAAGATCTGGGCCGGCAACTCCGGCCGTATCGCCGATGTCTTCAACCCTGCGCTCGGTACGGCGACGGCCAAGGTGGCTCTCGCCAGTGCAGCAGACGTTTCGGATGTGGTCGCGGTCGCCAAAGCTGCACAGGTCCGTTGGGGCGCGCAGCCGCCGGCGAAGCGCGCTACGGTGATGTTTGCATTCCGCGATCTCCTGTTGCGCCACATCGACGAATTGGCTCCTTTGCTGTCGCGCGAGCACGGCAAGACGCTGGCGG
The DNA here is from genome assembly GCF_022601905.1 of Shinella sedimenti. Taxonomy (NCBI): domain Bacteria; kingdom Pseudomonadati; phylum Pseudomonadota; class Alphaproteobacteria; order Hyphomicrobiales; family Rhizobiaceae; genus Shinella; species Shinella sedimenti. The sequence goes on along the minus strand of NZ_JAKVIN010000005.1, from coordinate 354,442 downwards.
ATGCCAAGGGCGAGATCGCCCGTGGCATCGAGGTCGTCGAGTTCGTCTGCGGTATTCCGCATCTTCTGAAGGGCGAGTATTCAGAGCAGGTCGCATCCCAGGTCGACAGCTTCTCCATTCGCCAGCCGCTCGGTGTCGTCGCCGGCATCACGCCGTTCAATTTCCCGGCAATGGTTCCGTTGTGGATGTATCCGGTGTCGCTCGCCTGCGGCAATGCCTTCATCCTGAAGCCTTCGGAGAAGGCGCCGTCCGTGGTGATGCGGATCGCGGAGCTGCTGCATGAGGCGGGCCTGCCGGCCGGCGTATTCAACGTCGTCAACGGTGACAAGGAGGCTGTTGATGCAATTCTTGATCATGCGGATATCGATGCGGTCAGCTTCGTCGGATCGACCGCTATCGGGCAGTATATTTATAGCCGGGGTACCGCCAACGGCAAGCGCGTCCAGGCGCTTTGTGGCGCAAAGAACCATCTCGTCGTTATGCCCGATGCAGATATGGAAAAGGTCGTCGATGCGTTGATCGGTTCGGCCTATGGTTCGGCCGGTGAGCGCTGCATGGCAATCTCCGTTGCAGTGCCGGTGGGTGACGAGACGGCGGACAGGTTGATCGAAGTCCTAGCCCCGCGGGTCGAGGCTCTGAAGGTTGCGCCCTTCGATGATCCCGCGTCCGACATGGGCCCTGTCATCTCGCGCCAGAGTCTGGACCGGATACTCAACTACATCACCGAAGGCGAAAGTGCCGGTGCCAAGCTCGTCGTGGACGGTCGTTGGGTGAAGCTGCAGGGCTATGAGGAGGGTTTCTTCCTCGGAGGCTGCCTGTTCGACAACGTCACCTCGGACATGTCGATCTATAAGGACGAGATTTTCGGACCCGTTCTGTCGGTTCTGCGCGCGAAATCCTATGACGAGGCCGTCGGCATCATAAACGCCCACGAATACGGAAACGGCACGTCGATCTTCACCCGTGACGGCGATACGGCGCGCGATTTCTTCACCCGTGTGCGCATCGGCATGGTTGGCGTCAATGTGCCGATCCCCGTGCCTGTTGCCTACCATTCCTTTGGTGGCTGGAAACGCTCGCTGTTTGGCGATCACCATATTCACGGAATGGAAGGCGTACGCTTCAACACCCGTCTGAAAACGATGACGACGCGCTGGCCGAGCGGCATCAAGGAGGGCGCGGTCTTCAATTTTCACGCGGGCAGTGACACAAAAGGCTGATCGCGACGGGAAAGCCGTATGTTCGACGCCGCCGTGGAGTCGCGGACGAGAGCAGACAGTTCATTGGAATGGAGAATGACATGGCATCGGATTATTTCGATCTCGGCAGTTACACCGTCACCGTAACGACATCTTCGGCAGATGCTGAGCTTTGGTTTAATCGCGGCCTGATGCTCTGCTACGCCTTCAATCATCAGGAGGCATATGAATGCTTCAACCGTGCGATCGCGGCCGATCCGGGTTGCGCGATTGCCTATTGGGGCAAGGCATTCGTTCTCGGCTGCAACTACAACAAGCCATGGGCCGCCTTCGATCCGGTTGACGCGGCAAAGTCCATTGATGAAGCCTTTGCAATGACCCAGAAGGCGATGGCGCTAAGGGAGGGAACGACGCTCGTCGAGAGGCTGCTGATCGAAGCGCTTCCGACCCGATATCAGTCGGGCTCTCCCGGCGGCGACCTCGATCAATGGAACAACGACTTCGCCAACGCGATGCGCAAGGCCTATGAGCAGCTGCCGGACAATCTCGAAATCGCTGCCCTTTTTGCCGAAGCGATGATGAACCGCACTCCGTGGCAGTTGTGGGACATCAACAAGGGCACCATCGCCGAAGGTGCGGATACGCAGGAAGTCCTCGACGTTCTGGAAAAGGCTCTTGCCAACGGGGGCATGTCCCATCCGGGCACGCTTCATATGTACATCCACGCGATGGAGATGTCGCCGCATCCCGAGCGGGCGCTCGCCGCGGCGAACGCGTTGCGCACTCTAGTCCCGGACGCTGGCCATCTCAACCATATGCCGAGCCATATCGATGTGCTCGTCGGCGACTACGTGGCAGCCATCGATGCCAATTCGAAGGCGATCGAGGCAGATAAGAAGTATCTCGAGCTGCGCGGCCCGATCAATTTCTACTCTCTCTATCGGTGCCACAATTTCCACTTCAAGATTTATGGCGCGATGTTCGCGGGCCAGTATCAGACGGCCATCACCACCGCGGACGAAATGCTGGCGACCTTGCCGGAGGAACTGCTGCGCGTCGAATCCCCGCCGATGGCCGACTGGCTCGAAAGCTTCGTGTCCGTCAAGCAGCACGTGCTGGTCCGGTTCGGACGGTGGAAGGAAATCATCGCACAAGAACTCCCCTCGGATCGAACACTGTTCAGCGTCACCACGGCGATGATCTGGTATGCCAAGGCGGTTGCCCATGGCGTGCTGGGCAATGTCGTGGAGGCAAAGGCCTGCGCTGGCGAGTTCGATGCTGCGCTCGCGCGCGTTCAGGAAAGCCGTTATCTCTTCAACAACCGGTGCATCGACATTCTGGCGGTCGCGCGGGAAATGATGCTGGGTGAGATAGCCTATCGTGAGCGCGCTTATCCCGAAGCATTCGAGCATCTGCGAAACGCTGTCGCGCTTGACGATGCGCTTCCCTACGACGAGCCCTGGGGCTGGATGCAGCCGGCCCGTCATGCGCTCGGAGCGCTGATGCTGGAGCAGGGCCATGTCGAGAAGTCGCTGGCTGTCTACCAGGCCGATCTCGGGCTGAACTCTTCTCTGCCGCGCGCCTGCCAGCATCCTGACAACATCTGGAGCCTGAAAGGTTACCACGAGTGTTTACAGAAGCTCGGACGCTTCGAGGAAGCGACGACGATCCGCGGCAAGATTGACAAGCTGGAGCAGAATAGCGACGTCGCGATCCGCTTCTCCTGCTTCTGCCGCAAGGCCTAATCATACTGTAATCGGGGGGCTGGCCGAGCCATGCCTCCCTGCACTTCCCAAAAGAAAATGGGCGGCACAAGGCCGCCCATGGACTATCTGACGTTCGTTGATCCGGTCATGCCGGGCGTTCTTCGCCGGCCTTGGGGCGCCAGGTGATCAGGCGCTTTTCGGCGACATCGAGAAGCAGGTCGATGATCAAGACGAACACCGCGAGGATGATGATCCCGGCGAAGACGCCGACTGCGTCGAAGTTGCCTTCCGCACGGGCGATCAGGTAGCCGAGGCCGGCAGACGCGCCGAGATATTCGCCGATGATCGCGCCGACGACCGCAAAACCGACGGAGGTGCGCAGCGACGACAGGATCCAGCTGGCTGCCGCCGGGAAGTAGACGTGGCGGAGCAGGTCGGAGCGGCGAGCGCCGAGAATGCGGGTGTTGGACAGCACGACCGGGTTGACTTCGCGCACGCCCTGCATGGCGTTGAAGAATGTCACGAAGAAGACCAGCGTTACGGCCAGTGCCACCTTCGACCATAGGCCGAGGCCAAGCCAGAGCACGAAGATCGGTGCAAGAACGACGCGCGGAATGGCGTTGATGGCCTTGATGAACGGATCGAGAATGCGGGCCGTAAAGGGGCTCAGGCCGAGCCAGACACCTGCGGCGACGCCGAGGCCGGTGCCGATCAGGTAGCCAAGTACGGTTTCGCTCAGCGTGATGCCGACATGCTTGTAGAAGCCGGGATCGATGACCCAGGTGATGACCTGCTGGACGATGTCGAGCGGGGCCGGGAAGAAGAAGCGGTCGATGACGCCGGTCGTAACACCGAGCTGCCAACCACCCAGAAGCACGGTCAGAAGCGCGACCTGGATGAGACGAACGTTAACGGCTTGCATAGGACTTCTCCACTTCGCCCCTGAGCGACGCCCAGATGTCGCGGTAAAGGGTCATGAACTTCGGGTCGAGTTTGATTTCGGAGACGTTTCTCGGACGTTCGAGATCCACGCCGAAGCTTTCGATGACGCGGCTGCGCGGACCTGCCGCCAGCACGACGACGCGGTCGCCCAGCGCAATGGCTTCCTCGAGGTCATGGGTGATCATGACGACGGCGCGGCGGTCTTCCTGCCAAAGGCGCAGCAGTTCGTTCTGCATCAGGTGGCGCGTATGGATGTCGAGCGCCGAGAACGGCTCGTCCATGAGGATGACCTTCGGCTCGGTGATCAACGCCTGCGCCATCTGGACGCGTTTGCGCTGGCCGCCCGAAAGCTGGTGCGGGAAGCGGCCTTCGAAGCCCTTCAGGCCCACCTTTTCCAGCCAGGCCATGACCTTGACGCGACGCTCCTCGACGGGCACGCCGCGAAACATCAGGCCGAGCTCGACATTCTGGAACGCCGTCTTCCAAGGCAGGAGGGCGTCCTGCTGGAAGAGATAGCCGATGTTGTTCTGCACGCTCTTGACCGGCGCTCCGTCGATGGAGACCTCGCCCTTCGCGGGCTTCAGAAGCCCGGCGATCGCGTTGAGAATGGTCGACTTGCCGCACCCGGTCGGCCCGACGATCGAGAGAAACTCGCCGTTTCCAACGGTGAGATTGACGTTCTCGACCGCAACGAACGAGCCGAACGCCATCGTGACGTCGTCGATCGTGACCATCGGAGGCAGACCGGGCTGCGACACAGCCTCGATTTTAGCTGCTGCAATAGACATGATGGTTTTCCTTAGTTCTTCGCGGGCTGGCCTGCAGCCTCGACGAACTTGTTCGTGTAGGTCGCGCCGAGATCAATTGTGGCGTTGCCGACGCTTTCGTTGAAGCTCTTGAGAACGGCCAGCGGGGTTTCCAGATCGGCCGGGACGAACTTGCCATCTTCGGAGAAGATCGCCTTGGCGTTTTCGACGGCCTTGATATACGTCTGCTTGTCGCCGGACACGAAGTCCTCGGGCAGCTTGGCGACGATTTCTTCGGCCGAGTGATCCTTCATCCAGTGCAGCGCCTTGAGCGTCGCATTGGTGACCTTCTGGATGACTTGCGGGTTGGCTTCGATATAGTCCTGGTTCGCATAAAGGACAGATGTCGGATAGATGCCGCCGTAGACGGCCTTCGCGCCTTCGTCGCTGCGGGCGTCGATCAGGATCTTGCCGAGACCGCGCTCGACGACGATGGTCGCGGCCGGGTCGTAATTCACCAGAAGGTCGATCTTGCCCTGCTGCAGGGCTGCAACGGCGGCGGCACCCGAACCGACGCCGATAATCGAGATGTCATCGTCGGTCAGGCCGTGCTGCTTAAGATAGTAGCGGATGAAGAAGTCGGACGACGAACCCGGCGCGGTGATGCCGACATTCTTGCCCTTGATCGTTTCCGGCTTGGCCGGGTCGAAATCCGTGTCGTTCTTGCCTGCGAGCACGAGGCCCGAGTTGCGCGCGAGCTGGATGAAGCCGATGACGTGTTTGCCCTGCGCCTGCATCTGGATCGTATGGTCGTAGAAGCCGACAGCGACGTCGGTCGACCCGGCAACGAGCGCCTGAAGCACCTTCGAACCGCCCTGGGCGAAGTTCTCGATCGTTACGTCGAGACCTTCTTCCTTATAGAAACCGAGGCTTTCGGCAACCGGGAAGGGCAGGTTGTTCAGGTTGTAGGAGCCGACGCTCATACGAACGGAATCGGCGTGGGCAGCAGTGGTCAGGGCGAGCACAGCGGCAGTCGCCAGAAGTAGTTTGCGCATGAATTTCCTCCGTTAAATGCTCCGGTCCTCACCAGAGCGCGTTAAGCAGCGTGATCCACACGCTCTTTGGGCTTTGCGAAGGCATGACCTTCGAAAAGTCGTCTCGCGGTCCTTACCAGGCCCGCGACAGTGGCCCCGTTTCGTGTCTCCAGCTGGACATCGATGCGTCCGCCTGGGTGTTCGATACGAACCAAGACCGGCAGTTCCGTAGCGCCGGCAATCGACGAAGCGACGGTACCCATGCTGGCCACCGCCGTTGCGATGCCGACAGCGCCGGTGGTCGCAAGAGCGGGATGGCATTCATTCGGCATGAAGTAGCGGACAGACAGGGTACCGCCCTTGCGCGGTGCCGAAAGGATGACCGGTTTCGGGATCACCATGTCGGACACGTCGCCCATCCCCATCAGGCGGCCCGCCTCGGTACGGATGGATGCCAGCTTCGCAATCAATTCGTGGTTGGCCGACAGGGATGGAGCATCTTCATAACCGGAGACACCGACATCCTCCGCCCGCACCAGAACCATCGGAATGGCGCAGTCGATCGATGTCACGGGTATCCCCTGGATGATATCCAAAGGATTTCCCGTGGGAAACAGTTTGCCCGTCTTGGCGCCTGCTGCGTCAAGAAAGGTGAGGGCGATGGGCGCGGCCAGTCCCGGAACGCCGTCGATCGATGCGTCGCCGAGATAGATGACCTCACCGTCGCGGGTTGGAACCTTGGCCTCGATGATCTTCTTGGTGTTGACGTTGTGAATACGCACCAGCGTGGTCGACCCACTCGCCTGGACAAGCCCGGCCTCGATGGCAAACGGACCCACAGCGGCAAGCATATTGCCGCAATTCGGCGAATAATCGACCATTTGCCTGTCGGTGCGCACCTGAGCGAAGAGATAGTCGACATCCGCCCCATCAACGCTGGAGGGGCCGATGATGGCGACCTTCGACGTTACAGGATTTCCTCCGCCGATTCCGTCGATCTGGAGGGGATGCCCCGACCCCATGATGGACAAAAGGACCGCATCGCGCTGCTCCCTGTCGGCAGGCAGATCGGAAGCAAGAAAGAACGGGCCTCGCGACGTGCCACCGCGCATCAGGACGCATGGAATGCGTATCAGATCGTTCATTTCCTCACCTCAATATTGCGTAACCCGAATTAATCGGGTGTCTTGTTGCAATATGCGAAATGTGGGATAACTGTGAAATGCAATGTTTGAAGGGATTGATGCGTCATGAGCATAAATTGCGAGATTTTTGATCTGCGTGCCTTTCAGGCTGTTGTCGATCTCGAAAGTTTTCACCGCGCTGCCGAGGCCCTTCATATTTCCCAGCCCGCATTGACGCGACGCATTCAGAAACTGGAACAATCCATCGGCGCGCCGCTGCTCGATCGCACCACCCGGCACGTTGCGCCCACGGCAACCGGACAGGAATTGCTGCCGCTCGTTCGCCGCATGCTGGAGGAATTCGATGGATCCCTCTTCGCTCTGAAGGAAGGCGGCTCTCAGCGTCGTGGGTTGATCACGATGGCCTGCGTGCCTACCGCCGCGTTTTACTTCCTGCCGACGGTCATCAAGACATTCGGTAACGATTACCCGCACATAAGGCTCCGTATCCGTGATCTCACCGCCAATGAAGGCCTGCAAGCGGTCGCGCGGGGAGAGGTCGAGTTCGGCATCAATCTGATGGGGAACTCGGATCCGGACCTGTCGTTCGAACCGCTCATCGACGATCCGTTCGTGCTTGCGATCCGCAAGGACCATCCTCTCGCTGACTTCGATCAAATCCACTGGCGCCAGCTCGACGGCTATCCCCTGGTGGTGGTCGACCGCTCCAGCGGGAACAGGGCGCTCCTGGATGGCGCCCTGGCCAAGCATAACCTGCGTCTCAACTGGTTCTACGAGGTGACGCATCTGAACACGTCCCTCGGTCTGGTTGAAGCCGGGCTAGGCATATCCGTTCTGCCGCGGCTTGCCACGCCACAGGAGGAGCACCCCTATCTGGTGACCCGCCCGATCATCGACCCCGTCGTCACAAGGACCATCGGCATCGTACGCCGCCGCAGCGCACCGCTATCGCCGGCGGCGGAGAAGTTCATCGAAGTCCTGCTAAACGTTTGGAAACGATGATTTTTAGCCTTACGAGAGACGATATAAGGGTACGATAGGCGCCGGCTTGAGCGTTTAAGGCTGCGCACTCGTGTGCGCACTCTGATGACGTCTTGGCAGATTCTGTCCGTGCAGATCCACGCGATTTGCCATATCCATCCCGGCTTATTAAAACGACCAGTGGCTGACAGCCCTCATGACCGCACCCGCGTTGGATGGCTGTATCGAGGCCGCGCAGCAGTCGCATTGCGCATGCAGAACCTGGGAGAAAACCATGACATCAATCACGATCCTCGACGGCGGCATGAGCCGTGAATTGGTACGCCTTGGCGCGACGCTTCGGCAGCCCGAATGGTCGGCGCTTGCGCTCATGGAAAACCCGGAGATCGTCAGGCGCGTGCATGAGGAATTCATCGGTGCAGGCGCCGATGTGATTACGACCAACAGTTATGCCCTGGTGCCGTTTCATATCGGCGAGACCCGTTTTCGCGAAGAGGGCAGGCAACTCATCGCTCTTGCGGGACGATTGGCACGGGAGGCCGCGGATGCAGCCGGCGATGGCCGGATCCGTGTCGCCGGCTCGCTGCCGCCGATCTTCGGCTCCTATGAACCGCAATTGTTCGATCCGGATCGTGTGCAGGATTACCTCTCCGTTCTCGTGGCGGAACTGAATTCCTCGGTCGACGTCTTCCTAGGAGAAACCCTCAGCTTGATTGCTGAAGCCGAAGCCGTCGAGCAGGCCGTCGCGGCAACCGGCAAGCCGTTCTGGATTTCCTTCACGCTGCAGGACGAGCCCGGCGCGGAGGCGCGGCCACCGGTATTGCGCTCCGGCGAAAGCGTCGAGGAAGCCGCGCGCTGGATAGCGGGCTCGAATGCCGCGGCGCTTCTGTTCAATTGCAGCCGCCCGGAGGTCATGCAGAGCGCGCTCGCCGTTGCCGGCGCCGTCCTTGCGAAGTCCGGTCGTACCGTTCCGCTCGGTGTCTATGCCAATGCGTTCACGACAGAGGAGGAAGGCGCGGCGAACGAAACACTCCACGCGATTCGGGACGATCTTTCGGATGATCGTTACTCGAGCTTTGCATGTGAATGGGTCGAAAGCGGTGCAACGATGATCGGCGGCTGCTGCGGTGTCGGTGCCTCCCACATTCATCGCGTGAAGCGGCGCGTGTCGAAGGATTGACGAACCGAACGGCGCTCGCCTCTCATTCCACCATGACGCGGTCGTTCCTGTATCGTTCGTGACCGTCCGCGACAACCGGAAGCAGAGATGGGCGCCTTGGCGCCTCATCCGTTTCGGCTTGGAGATAGCTAATCGAGGAAAGCGGCTTGCTCCATGCTCGCAGGCACGTCGACGCCAAGCCGTGACAGGATTGTCGGTGCGACCTGCAATTGGTCGAGGAGCGTATCTTCGGGCGGGCCTTTCCCGTCGCCGAACCAGTAGAAGGCGAAGTCCTGCATTTCCGGGTCATGCCCGCCATGATGGCCCCGGTCGGTCTGGCCGTGATCGGCTGTCACGATGACTTCATAACCGTTCTTGCGCCAACGGGGCAGGAAGGCAGCAAGCTGCGCGTCGATGGTGAAGCAGGCATGATCCATCTGCGAGCAGTCGTGCCCGTAGCGATGCCCCATGCTGTCAAGCGTGCAGGTGTGCAGGATGCCGTAGTCGATGTGATGGCGTTCGGTCAGCATTGTCAGCGTTGCGAACAGGTCGAGGTCGCTCGGCGTCATCTGGTTTTGATGGTTGTACCCCGCCATGGTGTGGAACCGGCCGTGATGGATCGGTCCCTCCGCGTCGTCGTACTCGATGTCCTCGACCATATCGAAGGGCGCGCGGCGAAAGAAGGTAGACCAGAAGGAATGGGTGACGGCGCCGGTTTTGCCGCCTGCCTTCGCCACTTCCGAGAAGATATCAGGCTGCGTCACGCGAAAGAGCGTCTCGTTGGAAAGCACGCCATGCACCTGCGGCGGTACCCCCGTGTGGATCGAGGCATAGCAGGACGCGGAGGTCGACGGCAGAACCGATCGCATACGCCAGACGCGCGCTTCGCCTGCTTGGACCCAGCCCTCAAGGTTGCCCATGAGCCGTCGCGCATTGCGCCACGGCTGTCCGTCGAGAATGATGAGCAGGAGTTTGTTGCGAAGCGCCATTGTGTATCCCTGGTATTGAAGGACGCACCGCCCGAAGCGGTGCGCCAAGCTTGGTTCGTCAGGCGCTGAGCCAGCAACGCAACGGCGCATCCGCGTTCATGAGCTCACCTGCCGGATTGTCCTCCCAGCCGTGAATGTTCTCGCTGACGCCGTCGATGAAATCGTTGAACATTGGTGCAATGACACCGCCTTCGTCGCGCATCATTTCTGAGAGGTCGCGATACATGGCGCGCCGCTTCGCCTCGTCGAGTTCCGCTCGGGCGGCGACAACGAGCTTGTCGAAAGCCTCGTTCTTGAAGCGCGTGTCGTTCCAGTCCGCCGAGGATATGTAGCCGGTGGAATACATCTGGTCCTGCGTCGGACGGCCGCCCCAATAAGAGGTGCAGAAGGGCTGGACGTTCCACACGTTTGACCAATATCCGTCACCGGGCTCGCGCTTCACATCGATCGTGATGCCGGCCTCCTTCGCGCTCTCCTGATAGAGAACCGCGGCATCAACTGCACCGGGAAATGCGACTTCCGATGTGCGCAGCACGATACCACCGCTATGACCGGACTTCTTGAAGTGGAAGGCTGCTTTTTCCGGATCGAAGGTCCGCTGTTCGATTTCTTCAAAGAGCGGATAGGCCTTGTTGATCGGCGTGTCGTTGCCAACGCTTCCGTAACCCATCAGAATCCGGTCGATCATCGTCTGGCGATCCATCGCGTATTTCAGGGCGAGGCGCAGGTCCTTGTTGTCAAACGGGGCCGTGTCGCAGAACATGTTGAAGGGATAGAAGCCACGCCCGGAGACGTTCTTGATCATCACCTTCTTCATGTTCTTGAGCAGCGCAACCGTTTTCGGTTCGATGCGGTTGATCATGTGAACCTGACCGCTTTGCATCGCGGCGATGCGCGCGGTCGCATCATTGATGACGATGATCTCCACCTGCTCGGCAAAGCCCGCCGTTTCGCGTCCCCAATAGTTCTCGAAACGTGTCGCATTGTAGCGGACGCCCGGCTCTCTGCCGGCCAGTTTGTACGGTCCCGTACCGATCGCAGCCTCCGGATTGTCCTTTCCGCCGTTCGGCTGGATGACGAGATGATAGTCGTTCATCAGGAACGGCATGTCGGCATTGGCTTCGCTGAGCGTGATGACGACGGCATCGCCGTCCGACTTCACGGTCTGGATGCCCTTGAGGACGCCTAGGGCACCGGACTTCGCGCTCTCGTCCGAATGCCGTTCGATCGTTGCCACGACGTCGTCGGGCGTCAGCGTCTTGCCATCGTGGAACTGCACGTTCTTCCGGATCTTGAAGGTCCACGTCTTGGCATCGGCAGAGGCCGTCCATTCTTCGGCAAGCACCGGTATAGGCGAGCCGTCGGGCGCCAGCCACACCAGGGTTTCGCCCCACAGATGGTTCACCATGGCGCTGACCTGGTTTGTCGCCAGGCCCGGATCAAGGCTGTCCGTCGAGGCGCCACCCTGCATGCCGACCTTGATCGTACCGCCGCGCACGGGTCCTTCCGCTCGCGCGGCCGTGGACAGCAAAGAGCCTGCCGCTACAAGGCCGACGCCAAGCGTCGCGCTACGGCCGAGAAAATCGCGCCGCGACATCCGGCCTTGTGCGACGAGGCCGGAGAGATAGGTCAGTTCATCCATCGATTTTTCCCCTGATGCGACCGGGCGCCTACCGCTCGGACGATCGTTTCGGCCGGGATACTAATCCGCAAGATTGCCGTATACATGTCCAGAAATCGTAAGAATGACCAGTCCACTTTCGACCGGCACGTCTGCATGGAGCGCTGTCATGGCCCGCACAATCGATGGTTTCAGTTTGGACGGGTTGATGCTCGACGGCCAAAGCGCCCGACCGCTCTATCTCCAGCTGTACGACGGGTTGCGGAAATTGATTCTCTCTGGCGCGATTGCCGGCGGGGCACGTATTCCGTCATCACGCGTTCTGTCCGAGAGCCTCGGTGTTTCTCGTTTCACAGTGGTCACCGCGCTCGATCAACTTGCAGCGGAGGGTTATCTCCACTCTGCGAGAGGTAGCGGCACCTATGTGGAAACCGTTCCTATGCGGCAAAGCGCTGGAGCCAGTCTGGCGACACAGCCTGACAAGACGACACCTGGGCGCTTCGAGAAACTTTTGTCACGGCGCGGACAGGCGCTGACGTGGCGGACCTCACTGACGCTGAACGACGGCTCGCAACACCTTCATATGGCAAGCCCCGATCACCGGCTGTTTCCGGTGGACATCTGGTCGCGGCTGACGAGGGAGGTTTATGCGGAGGGGGATTTCCGCATCGTCAACTATCGGGAAATTTTTCAACCCTCCCTGCTCGAAGAGCAGATTGCCCGCCATATCGCGGTAAGCCGCGGTATCCGCTGTGAACCGGAGGAAGTGGTCACCACGCTTGGTGGCCACCACGCAGTGACGCTTCTTGCCGAACTGCTGTTGAATCCCGGAGACACGGTTGCGTTCGAGGAACCGGGAATGGCGGCAATCCGGTCGATTTTCCAGTCCGCTGGCTGCAATATAGTGCCGATGCATGTCGACGCGTCCGGGCCAAACCCGGAGACAGTCGAACATCGTGACGTCAAGCTTGCCTTTGTCACCGCAGCCAAGCAGCAGCCGATGACAGTCGCCATGCCGCTGAAACGCAAGCTGGAAATGCTGCATTGGGCCGCCGATCGTGACACGTTGATCATCGAGGACGACCTGGGAAGCGAATTCCGTTACCGCGGCGGGCCCATTCCGCCGCTTAAGGCCTTGGATCAGGCCGGGCAGATTATCTATGTCGGTGCTTTCAGCATGACGCTGCTGCAATCGCTGCGCGTCGGCTACATGATCATGCCTCGCCCATTGGCAGACCGGTGCCGCCGACTGATCCAGGTGCGCTACAGGGCTTTGCCGCAGTTTACCGAACAGATCGTCGGGCGCCTTATCGAGGACGGTCATTACACACGGCATCTTCATCGCATGCGGCGGATCTACGCCAAGCGCCAGAACCGCCTGCTGCAAATCCTGCGGTCGGACTTTTCCGACATTTTCGAGCCCCCCGAGTTTGCATCGGGCTTTTACAATCTGTGCTACTTCAAGGATCAGTCGATCGACGAAGATGCGGTGTTGATCCGGTGCCGTCAGCACAATCTCGGGGTCGAGCAACTCTCCTACTACTATGCAGATCGATCATCACCGCGCAAAGCGCTCCTCATCGGGTTTGCTGCATCCAATGAGGAGGAAATCGAGAGCGCAACCAAGTTGTTAAGGAGCTGTGTTGACGTGGAATAGTTTCGTCCCCGCTGTTCTAACCGCTCAGGCTATCGCAACGCCAACAGTCCGACATGCTTAAGCATCCCTGAAACTATCGTTCGCATTTTATTAAGTTTGTTGGAGAAAACTCTTGACGAGGGGCCGACTGATTGTGGGGAGACCGCGTTGAACGCGTAACCGAAGTACGGAGGTCTCAGCATGTCCCATCTAACCGTGCTCGTCGTTGAAGATGAGCCTTTGATCCGCATGACACTGGCCGATGCCCTTCTGGACGAGGGGCATGACGTGATCGAAGCGTCGAGCGTGCTTGAGGCCGTGGCGGCGTTCGGCATGCACCATATCGATTTTCTGATCACCGATGTGGATATGCCGGGTGGGCTTAACGGGTTCGATCTCGTAAGATTCGTTCGGCATCACGACAGCGGCGTTGGCGTCATTGTTACGTCCGGTGGAAACAGGCCCGGCAACGCAGACCTTAAGCCCGGCGAGACCTTTATTGCCAAGCCCTATCGAATGGATGACATGGTCGCGCACCTGAACCTTCGAGATCGCCGAGGTGAGCGGCGAATAAAGGCGTAATGCAATAGCCCGATCGCGCTCGGCATTTGTGCTCCCGAGCCCTGGTCACGATCATGCCGTCATGCGGCATCCCGAAAGCTCGCCGTCTCGGGGGGAGGCGGGCTTGTACGGAAGCGCGCTCCTTTCAGCCAGAGCTTGAGCGCCTCCCAGTGAATGCCGGCCATTACCTTGAGCGTCATGAATGGGAAGCGCAGGAGGTATCGAGCGAGGTTGGCGTCAGTCAGCGGCGCGGCGTTCGCCTGGAATGTTGCGGCCAGCACCGGCTCCTTGCCCGCGGTCTCGTGAATGCGAATGCGCACGGCCTTGCCCGGCGGAAGGACGCGGAAGTGGTAGCGCAATCCCATATCCATGAAGGGCGAGACATGGAAAATCTTGGTTCGGGTCTGGCGGATGCCGGCCGGGCTTTCTTCTCCCTCCAGCACCGGTGCCACATAGCTGTGCCGCTCGCCGAATGTGTTCCGCACGGCGTATATGATCGCGACCAGTCGTTCGTCCGCGTCATAGGCGAAATAGGTGGACAGTGGATTGAACACATAGCCGAACATACGGGGATAGGCGAGCAGCAGCACCCGCGCCGCCGGCTTGTCGAGCCGAGCACGCGCCAGCAGGCTGTCTGCAAACATGCGCAGCGTCTCACCCTTGTTCTCGACGTGGTCGCTTTCGCGGAAAGAAAGAATGCCCGGCCTGTTCACGGCGAGGAGGCGGGTGCTCTGGGAAAGCGCATCGAGACGGTCGATATCCACCAGCAGGGAGAAGACGCTGTAGCTGAAACGGTGTCCGAAGGGATTGAGCCGCTGGTGCATGACCTTGCCGGGGTAAAGCGTGCCGGCGGCCGCTGGCGGCGCCCCATTCTCGGCCATACTCGTGATACGGTCGTGCCTCATCTTCTCTCTTTTGCTCGCTTTTTCACGGCGCAGGCTGCCAGTGGACGTCTTTGCACAACACACCGCCCAGGATGCAGCCGCGGGTGAGAAGCGATTTGCCCGAGACCTGCACCGTGATGGCATAAGTTCGGTCGCGTTTGGCATCATACGCGGTGCCGGCAAGCGTGTCCGCCGATTTCGGCTTGAGCGACATGACGAGCCGGTCTCCGGCCTCTTCTCCCTTGCTGGTATCGCGAATCCAGAGATTTGTGGCGCAGATATTGCTGCCGCAGGGCGCTATACGCACACGTGCATTTCCATCGTCGCGCAGCCATGTTCCGCTGGGATCGGCAGATTCCTGCGCGTAGGACACAGCGGCGGTCGACATCAAGGCGGCGCATGCAGTCAGAACGGCTATTTTCATCGATCCATCCTCCTTGCTTTCCTATGAAATACGGCAGCGCCGGTCGATCGGTTCACTTTTGGTGATCCGCCGAAGACGGGATGGCGTAGACAGTGTCGAGGACACCGCAGGAGAAAATGGTATGAAGACGATCGCAACGGCCTATCTGGCAACCGGCATCGCGTTCCTGATCGTTGATGCCATATGGCTCTCGACAATGGCGGACATGCTTTACAGGCCGCTGATGGGCGACAAGCTCGCGCCGCAGTTTCATCTGGCTCCGGCCATCGTGTTCTATCTGATCTATGTCGCCGGCATCGTGTTCTTCGCCGTCATGCCCGCAATCGAGGGCGGCGGGCTTGCCAAGGCTGCGCTGAATGGTGCCGTGCTTGGCCTGGTTGCCTATGCGACCTATGACCTCACCAACCAGGCGACGCTGAAGGATTGGCCGCTTTCAGTGACACTTGCCGATATCCCTTGGGGTGCCTTTGTGACAGCCGTCGGCGCCTCAGCCGGTTTTCTTGTCGCCAGCCGCGTTGGATGATCGTTCCGCCTCCGCGAGAATCCCGGAGAATATAAGGGCGACAAAAGCCGTCAGCGTGCTGGCGCTGATGAGATTGAGGCGGGAGAGCGCGGCATATTCCGCTGCGTCATAGTGGGCGAGCGGCGGTCCATAGAGGTCGTGCAGCAAAAGAAAGACACCGAAAGCAAGTGCCGTGATTGCCAGCGCGACCAGACGCTCGCGAGGACGAAACAGCAACAGTGAGATGACCCCACAGGGAATGAGAAAGACCTCGACCGCCGAGGCGGTGCCGAAAAGCCAGGCCGAGAGCACCGTATTGCCTATACCCGCCAAAGGCAGGAGCGCGCGACCGGCGGTATCGTTCCAGCGTGAAACGGCCGGTACGGCAAGGAAGAAGGGTGTCGAGAGGAATGTGAACCAGGCGGCCGTGATGTCGTCGCTGACCAGCCAGAAAAGATAAAGCGGATAGAACGGCTGATTGGACGCGACCACAAGTGCGATGACATTTGCCGCAGCCACGCGCGGATCGGGATGGCGGGCATAAGCCCGCACTGTCTCGATGGGGTTGGCGAGAAGGGACATCACGATCTGGTGCCGGCGGGGCGGAGGCGGTAATGACTGACACCCCATTCCTCGCCATTCGCATGCCCAAAAAGTCCGGCCGTGGCGAGGAAGAACAGTCGCCAGCGCCGCATCCAGAGTGCCGCGTCGGGCCCGTAGGTCGCGTTGAAGATGGTACGGATTTCGTCTCGGTTCTTGTCGAAATTGTCGAGCCAGTCGAGGGCCGTGCGTTCGTAATGCGTGCCGTTCCAGCGCCAGTCCTTCTCAACGATGAAGCTGTCGCTGAACTCCCGCACGAGGCCATGGCTCGGCATGACGCCGCCGGTGAAGAAATACTGGGCGATCCAGTCCGCCTTGTCGGCATGGTCGAAGCGGTAAGCCGTCTTGCGATGCGAGAAGACATGCAGGAAGAGACGACCGTCGTCGCGGACCCAGCCGCGCGCCCGTTCCAGCAGAGACTTCCAGTTGGACATGTGTTCGAACATCTCCACCGAAACAATTCGGTCGAAAGTTCTCTCCGGAGAAAAGATATTCATGTCGGCGGTGACGACCGTGAGGTTGCCGAGACCGCGCTCGATGGCCTGTGCCTCGATATGGGCTCGTTGCGAGGCCGAATTCGAGACGCAGACGATGCGTGCGGACGGATAACGTTCGGCCATGAAAAGGGAGAGGGATCCCCAGCCGCACCCCAGTTCGAGAATGTCCTGTCCATCGGCAAGGTCCGCATGGCGGCACGTCTCTTCAAGCGCCGTGATCTCGGCTTGCGCCAACGTGGTGCTGGATGAGGAATAGAGGCAGGAGGAATATTTACGGCACGGCCCGAGCGTCAGAGCGAAGAATGCCGCCGGAAGTTCGTAATGCTGGGCATTGGCTTCATCTGTGTGAACAGCGATCGGCCAATCGGTCATGGATCGGGCAAAGTCGCTATCCGTCGGGCCACCGCTCTGCGCCAGCAGACGGCGCGTGCGCCCAACGAGCCGGCTGATGCCGAAGCGCAGGGCGGGATCAGGAACGGGCAGACGCTCCGCGGCGGTAATAGCAGTAACGGCAAGGTTCATGACGTCTTCTCCCTTTTCTTTAAACCGGGCCAAAACGCGTTGACGCGAGTGACGTAAGCCGCGAAGGCCGCGCCCCGTGAACGCATCATGTGCGCTTCGAGCGGGGGAATTCCCGAGACATGTACAAGCAGCCAATACATGAAGGCCGGGCCGGCAAGCGCCAACCATCCCCAGCCCCAGTCGCCCGCGGGGCCGACAGCGATGACCGCATATCCGCACCAGCCAAGCCACTGGAAGAAGTAGTTGGGGTGACGTGAGCGGCTCCACAGTCCCTGGTCGCAGACCTTCCCCTTGTTTGCCGTCTTGCCGCGGAACCGCGACAGCTGCGCGTCGGACACACCTTCACCGATTACAGCCATGGCGAGGATGGCGATGCCGGCAACATCGCTCCATTGCAGCCCTACTGCCGGGTTTCGTGCGGCAATGAAGATGGTTGCAATCAGAAGAAGTGCTGCGGCGGCCTGAATCTGCAGAAAGAGGAAAAGGCGCAAGCGCCAGCTTTCCCCCCATTCTTCGCGCAGTCTTGCATAACGCGGATCCTCGCCGCCTTGCAACGTGCGCCGCAGGATATGGACGCCCAGCCGGCAGGACCAGAAACCCGCGGCGGCTGCGATAAGGAGCCGCCGCTGCCAGTCGCCCTCCCAGGCGATAACGGGCACGAGCGCGGCCGTGATGCCGGTGGCGCCCACAAGGAACGACCAGACCGCATCGACCCAGCCGGATGTAGCCCCCTTTACGACGGCAAACCACACAACGGTCATTACGAGTCCAGCGGCGGCGGCAAGAAGGAGGAAGAGCACCGCCGCCGTCATGGCTCAGATCCCGAAGATCGGCTGCAGCATGCGGCCGATGACGTTCTTGAAGCGCATCTTGCCCTCCATGGCGGCAAGGCAGATGCATTCAACATCCCGGTCGACAATCGGCTGGTGCTCGACGTCGTCGTCCATTTCGGCAAGGTCTCCAGGGCGAAACGTGCCGAACTTGTCGGAGAACGAGCCCGAGACGATGTAGGTGAACTCCGTGCCGACATGCCCGTGATCGGGAAGAGCGCGACCAGGACCGACTTTCAGCAGGATGAGATTGGCGTCCGGGTCCTGCGGAACGCCGACACGGCTCATCTTCATGCCGGGGCCAATCCAGCGCCAGCGCCCGATATCGCAGCCACGCAGGGCGTCCGGCAGACGGATACCCTCGATTTCAACAGGTGTGGGCGGCGACGGCACGACTGCCGAAGCTTCCTCATCGTCATCGAGCATAGCCAGGGTATCGTTCAGCGCCTTTGCCGAAAGCGGGGTGGGGTCCATGTCTTCGAGGATGGCACCACCGACAGCCTCGAAAGTACCAATGCGGGCCCGACAGGCCGAGCAGCTTGCCAAATGCGCCTCGACCACGATGGCCGGACCAGCGGCGAGCGTGCCGGCGGCGAAGCGCATTAGGGTCTCGTCTGTTGCGTGATGGTTGGCGGTCATGATCTGTCTTCCAGCAGCGCGCGCAGGCGGTTCATGGCCAGGCGAGTTCTAGATTTCACGGTGCCGAGAGGGATACCCAGCTCATCGGCGATTTCTGTCTGCGATTTCTCGCTGAAGTAGGAGAGCCGAATGATGGTCTGCTGCTCGGGCGAGAGGGTCTTCAGCGCCTGGCGCACCTGCGCGTCGCGCTCGGCTCCGAGCAATCCGTCCTCGACTGTGTCCGGTGAACCCTCGGGATCGGCCGGCAGCGCCGACGGGTCGCGCTGCCGGCGCAGGTGATCGATGCGGATGTTGCGCGCCACCGTAAAGATCCAGGTCGCGACGCCCGCCCGCCCGGCATCGAAATACGAAGCCTTGCGCCAGACGGTCAGCATCGTCTCCTGCACGAGATCCTCCGCCACAGCGGAAGAAATCGTCCAACGCAGGAAGAAGGTCTTCAGTCGCGGGCCGAAATAACGGAAAAGCAGCGCAAAGGCCTGCCGGTCGCGTCCCTGAGCGACCTGCATCATCATTTCGACGAGCGCGTCGGGCGACGGCGTCTGTTGTGTATCCCTTGAACTCACCACGGCAAGCCGCCGGCCTGTCGGCACGCTGGGTTTGCGATCAATCTCAATGGGGCTCGAAACTTCATTCATGCGTCCTTCTACGCGGTGTTCTCCAGAGTGGATCACACCGGACGAATTTGGGTTATGGCGGTGATCCGTCAGAACACCAGGCTCGTAAAGAGTTCTACTAGTTTCTCACGAGTTCGACAGCCGCAGAAGGATTGTCATGCGCCATTTTCCTCAATCCGACCGGCCCCTGAAAATTGCGGTTGTGGGCACGGGCATTGCCGGTCTTTCCGCTGCATGGCTCTTGTCGCAACGCCATGAAATCACGGTTTTCGAGGCGGACAGCCGCGTCGGCGGCCATTCCCACACGGTGGACACGGGGGGCGCACCTGTCGATACCGGCTTCATCGTCTATAACGAGGCGACATACCCCAACTTAACGGCGCTGTTTGCACATCTCGACGTGCCCACGAGGGCATCCGATATGTCTTTCGCCGTCTCGATGGATGGAGGGCAGCTCGAATATGCGGGTACCAATCTTGCCGGCCTTTTCGCGCAGCGCAGTAATCTGGCAAGCCCGCGGTTCTGGTCCATGCTGCGCGACCTCGTGCGCTTTTACCGGCAAGCGCCGAGCGGTGTAAGAGATCTCGATCCGTCCGCCAGCCTCAATGACTATCTCGACAGCGCCGGCTTCGGGCGCGCCTTTCGAGAGGACCACCTTTATCCCATGGCCGCTGCGATCTGGTCGACGCCAGCTCTGGAGATCGGGAACTATCCGGCGCTTTCCTTCGTGCGTTTCTGCGAAAATCACGGTCTGCTCAAATTCGTGCGCCGGCCGGTCTGGCGCACGGTCGAGGGCGGCAGCCGCGCCTATGTCGAACGGCTGACAGCTTCTTTCCGTGATCGCATCCGCATCAATGCGCCGGTGAAGTCGATCCGCCGGGTGAACGGCGCAATCGAGATTTCTGTCCCGGGTGCTGAGCCGGAATGGTTCGATCATGTCGTGATTGCCGCCCACGCCGACCAGTCACTGGGTATGCTGGCAGATCCGTCGCGACGGGAGGCTGATCTGTTGGGCGTATTCGCTTATGCCGACAACGAAACGGTACTGCACCGGGACGAAAGCCTGATGCCCAGTCGTCGTCGCGTCTGGGCGAGCTGGAACTATCTGGCGACGTCCGGGCGGGATGGTGTGGCTCCTCGAAAGCCTTGCGTCACCTATTGGATGAACAGGCTTCAGGGTATCTCTGACAAGCGTCCGTTCTTCGTAACCCTCAGCCCTCTTCATGCTCCCGCCGAGGACAAGGTTATCTGGCGCGGCCTATATCAACATCCTCTATTCAACGCGGCGACACTTGCAGCGCAGAAGCAGCTTTGGTCCCTTCAAGGCGAAGGCAACACTTGGTTCTGTGGCTCGTATTTCGGTTCCGGATTCCACGAGGACGCCATTCAGGCGGGGCTTGCGGTCGGCGAAAGCCTCGGGGGAGCCAGCAGGCCATGGACCGTCCCCGGGCATTCCGACAGGATTTTTTGCAGCCCGCAAAATGTCTAATTTTGTCGGCCGGACCGGTAGAAAAGAAGCGCGGCATTTATGCCGCGCTCATGCCGCCTTATTTGATTGTCGGTGATGCCTTGCCAAGCTTTACTGATGGTTCGCGTCCCCAGACACGCAATTTGCCGAGTTCGGAAACGAAGCCGGCAATGCCGTCCTCGCCGGGAAGCATGATCACGCCCTCGTCGAGGGCATCAGCGATGCCGGCCTTTTCCAGTAGTTTCACCGCCGACGAGTCGTAACCGATGAACTTGCAGTGTTGGAAGGCGTCGGCAACAAAGTCGCGCGCCGTTGCTTCCATCACGAGGTCGTCGATCGCCTCGGTAGACGTCAGGAGTACCACGGCATCGAACAGGACGGACGGTCCACCGTCAATCATATGATGCGCCTCGACCCATGATCCGTCCGATGCCGTGACGCCGCCGACCTTCGGAGCAATCAGTTCATAGACGGCACTTTCCGTTTCTATCGCCGCCATAATGCCCTTCAGCAGTTTGGCGTCCACGCCGTCCGTGACGAGAATGCCGAGCTTGCGGCCCTCGAAGCGCTTGGGGCCTTTCACGACGATGCTGAGTGCCGGCGACGGCTCCAGATCCTGGCGTGTCGGCACGGCCGCGTCTGCGGGCTTCGGCATCGACTGGAAGCCGAGCTTCTGGGCAACGGTCGCGGCCAGCGTCTCGTCGATATTGAGAAGATGCGAGACCATACGTTCGCGGATAACAGGCGTTTCAACCTTGCTCAGTTCGAAGGTGAGCGCGGCTGCGATATGGCGTTGCTCGGGCGGAGTCTGACTGATGTAGAACTGCCGGGCCTGGCTGTAATGATCGGCAAAGCTCTCGGGACGCAACCGTGCCTTGGTCCCTTGCTCTTCAACGGCGTAGGAGCGATGACCGCGCATCGGGGATTCACGTGGCCCTTCGTTGAAGGAATTCGGCTGGTAGTTCGCCCGACCCACCGGATTTCGCATCGCCATGTGACCATCCTGCTGGAAATGCGCGAACGGACACTTTGGTGCATTGATTGGCAGATGCGTGAAGTTCGGGCTTCCGAGGCGCTTCAGCTGGGTGTCGAGATAAGAGAAATTCCGACCCTGCAGCAGCGGGTCGTTGCTGAAATCGATGCCCGGCGGCACGTTCTGCGTCATGAAGGCGACCTGTTCGGTCTCCGCAAAGAAGTTGTCAGGCATGCGATCCAGCACCAGACGTCCGACCGGCTGCGGCTTGAGGATTTCTTCCGGGATGATCTTCGTCGGGTCGAGTACGTCGAAGTCGAAGCCGTCGGCGAAATCCTGGTCGAACAGCTGAACCTGCAATTCCCATTCCGGGTAGTTGCCGGACTGTATCGCCTGCCAGAGGTCGCGACGGTGAAAATCGGGATCCGCGCCGTTGATCTTGACGGCTTCGTTCCAGGCGACCGATTGCAACCCTAGCTTCGGCTTCCAGTGGAATTTCACGAAGGTCGATTCGTCCTTGGCGTTGACGAACCGGAAGGTGTGGACACCGAAGCCTTCCATGAAGCGAAATGACCGCGGAATTGTGCGGTCCGACATGATCCACATGACCATGTTCATGCTTTCCGGAGTCAGGCTGATGAAATCCCAGAACGTGTCGTGGGCGGTCTGCGCCTGCGGAAAGGCCCGATCGGGTTCCTGCTTGGCGGCATGGATCAGGTCGGGGAACTTGATCGCATCCTGGATGAAGAAAACCGGAATGTTATTGCCGACGAGATCCCAGTTGCCTTCCTGGGTATAGAGCTTGACGGCGAAGCCCCGGACATCGCGCGCGAGGTCTGCCGAGCCTTTGTTGCCGGCAACCGTGGAGAAGCGGACGAAGGCAGGCGTACGCTCGCCGGGCCGCTGGAAAAGATCGGCTTTGGTGTAGGCCGCAAGCGACGCATAGGTCTCGAAGAAGCCATGCGCCCCATAGCCGCGGGCATGAACGACACGTTCGGGAATACGCTCGTGGTCGAAGTGGAAGATCTTCTCGCGGAAATGGAAATCGTCGACAACGAGCGGGCCCCTCGGGCCGACCCGCATCGAGTTCTGGTCATCCGCGACCGGCCCGCCCTGCGCGGTCGTCAGAACGGCCGCATCGCCATCATCGGCCGTCTGGTGAAGCTCGCCGCCTTGACCCCGTTGCAGCTTTGCGTCGTGAATCGTGACGGTATCGGTTGTGGTACGCTGCGCTGTAGCCGTTGTTTTCTTGGCCATGGAACTGGCTCCTGTAAACGGATCGATGGGCGCCATGGCCCGGGAGCAAAGAGGCCGCCCTCGAGGGCGGCCTGATTGGAGGTGCTGACGGTCTAGCTGGCTTTTTTCATGGAGCCCTTGGCATTTGCCGAGGATTCTCCGAGAGCGGTCAGCTTTTGGTCGGTTGCGATCTCTTCCTGAAGATTGGCGTCGAGCAGCGGGATAGCGTCCTTCATGCCAAGCTGTTTCGCCCAGGCTTTCAGCGTGCCGTAGCGTGCGATCTCGTAATGCTCGACCGCTTGGGCGGAGGAAATGAGACCGGCGTCGAGGGCAGCTGTGCCCTTGTAGTCTTCCATGATTTCTTCGCCCTCAGCGATGATGCCTTGGATGGCTTCGCAGGTCTTTCCTCGCGCAGATTTGCCGAGAAGTTCGAATACCTGTTCAAGGCGTTCGATCTGGCCCTGCGTTTCATCGCGGTGCTGGAGGAAGCCCGCTTTGCCTTCCTCCGATTGCGCCGCACGCGCCATTTTGGGCAGTGCCTTTAAGATCTGTTTTTCGGCGAAGTAGATGTCCTTGAGCGTATCAAGGAACAGGTCGTTCAATGTTTTTTCCGTAGCCATGATAGAATCCGTTCAATTTGTGAGAGGAATAGGACTTACTCAACCGGAGAGTGGGGACGACGTTCCGCTCGGCGGAAAATAAACCCATGGGGTTGCGGTGCCCCAGCCACATCGAGCCTGTGCGACAGACGTGGCTCTGGTTGGTGTAAAGCCGCCCCCCGGGGGCGGCTTCTCAGTCACTCAGCGTGCAACGATCAATGCAGCTTCTTCATCATCGCGCTGGCGTCCGCCAAGGGCGGCAGCGGCAGATGCTATAAATGCACCGACCAGCAAGGACAGGGCGCCGAGCATGGCCGCAGTGGCGGCGGACTTGCGTGCCTCATCAGCCGCCTTAAGGGCGGCGTTCTTTGCATCTTCGATCTGTGTCAGCACCTGATCGACACGGGCACGGGCTTCTTCCGGCGTTATGCCGGCGCGCGCGGCGACGATCGACGAAATATATGCTCTGTCGGCTTCCGGTACGCCATCGCTCACCGCACCCCGCATCAGGATACGCGAGACCTCGGCCGCTGCGGACGCATCGTCCGTTCGAGCGCGGCTGGCTACGTCCTGCGGGCGCAGCAAGATGTCAGTAAAGTAGCCGGTTGCCGCATCGGGGCTGGATGCGTCGCTGTTTGCGGCCGCTGCCGTGCCCGCGACCGTTGCGGTCGACACTGCGGAGGATGCCGCCTGGACGCCGGCCCCGGCGAGTGCAGTGAACGCAGAACCTGCCATACCCACCACAACGACAGTTGCCAAGGCCCAACTCAGAAACCCATGCGCGGTATCGCGAAAGAAAACTTCGTCGGTGTGAACATTGGCCCACTTGGTGCGAAGGCGTCCGGTCAGATAGCCGCCCAGCGCCGACGACAGCCATTGAACGACGACAAACCAGATCGCGGCCGTAACGCCGACGGTAGCGAACGAGGCGCTGTCGCCTGCCCAGGGCGACACCATCGTCAGGCCCACACCTGAACCGAGTAGAAGGAGAATGATCGTGGCGGCTGCGGCTGCGACCGCTCCCCCGATCACAGGACCCCAGGCGAGTGCCGGCCTGCCGGATTCGACACCGACATCGGACACATCCGAGCTGTAAAGAGACATGTCCGCCTCCTATCGCAGAAAGAGGACGAGCAGAATGACGAGCGGCAGGGGAATACCCAGAAGCCAGAGAAGAATACCACGACCCATTGTTGAGACCTCCTGTAACGTGCAGGCGAAGGCCCGCAGCATGGTGGTCCAACTCGCTGTGTCGTCCGATGTTCCATCAAACGTCGCAACGATCTGCGGGATGGATATCGATCCCGTCAGGGGGCGCGGCTTCCGGTGTCAGATACCCCCGTGTTCCGGCGCGCCGTGGACCAGTTGGGCGTCGGGTGACTGGACAAGTTTGAGGTAGCGCTCGAACTGGCCCAGGACATCCGCGATGATCTGGTCGCGTTCCATGCCCATGACGTCATAGCCACGACTGCCGCTCGAAAAATAGGTGCGTGCTTCAAAGCGCATTTCCGGTTTGCCGGCCGCCATCGGGGACAGCACCGCGAGCGGATGACTGGCGACGGCGACGCCGTAGACGAAGTCACGCACTCCTTCGGATTGGGCGCGGAGGGCGATTGCGCCGTTTTCTCCTTCCTCGATATGGGTCGGACGACCGCGAGCCGAAAGCTCCCTGGCGACTTGCTCTAGCGCTGCGCGCACCTGGGTCGTGATAAAGGCCCGCACCTCGCCTTCGCGCGGCGCACGAAGCATGTGCCCGAGGCGTCGCTGCCAGGAGGCCCCGGCGGCTGGGTAGGCGGGGGTGGGGCCACCTGCCGTGCGCCCGGCCCATTGCTGCGCCATGTCGGCGCGCATGCCCGCAAGGAGAGACCACAGCAACGCGAGCATGACGATCACGAAGGGCAGGGCGCTCGCGATCGTGACCGATTGTAGGGCAGACAGCCCCCCGGCAAGCAGCAGTACGGCAGCAACGATGCCTGAAAAAGCGCACCAGAAGACGCGCTGGAGGGTCGTCGTTTCGGTTTCTCCGCCGGCAGCGATGGCATCAACGACCAGCGATCCCGAGTCCGCCGAGGTGACGAAAAAGATTGCCACCAGAAGAATGGCGAGGGTCGATGTTACCGCCGTGAACGGAAGATAGGTAAAGAATTCGAAGAGCCCCACCGAAAGATCGCTGACGATCGCCTTTCCAAGCGCGCCGGCGGCCACGCCCTTGTCGATCCAAATGGCGGTGTTGCCGAACACGGTCATCCAGATGAAGGTAAAGCCGGCGGGTATGAAGAGTACAGCGGTAATGAAGCCGCGGACGGTCCGGCCGCGCGAGATGCGGGCGATGAACATGCCGACAAAGGGCGACCAGGAAATCCACCAGGCCCAGTAGAACAGCGTCCAGGCATCGATCCATGGTGTCGGATTATAGGCGTAGATGTTGAACGTGCGAAGCACGAGGCCATCGAGATACAGGCCGAGATTTTGCACGAAGTCGCGAAGAAGTTCGGTCGTCGGGCCGACCATGAGGACGAACACCATCAGAAGGATTGCGACAAGCAGGTTAGCCTCAGAGAGGATACGGACACCCTTGTCGAGCCCAGTGAGGACGGACACTGTCGCGAGGCCTGTGACACAGGCAATGATGAGCAGTTGCACCGCAGGTCCGATCGGCACACCCAGGACGAAATTGAGGCCGGAATTGATCTGCGTTACGCCGGCACCCATCGACGTGGCGAGGCCAAAGATGGTCCCGACAATGGCGAAGATATCGACCACATGGCCGATCGGACCGTTGATGCGCTCCTTCAGCAAGGGATAGAGGCCGGAGCGAATGGTGAGCGGCAGGTTGTAGCGATAGCCGAAATAAGCGAGTGACAATCCGACCAGGGCATAGACGGCCCATGCGTGGATACCCCAATGCAGAAATGTGACGGACATGGCCTCGCGGACGGCAGCGATCGATCCCGGTTCGGCGGTCGGCGGAGCGAGATAATGGGTCATAGGCTCGCCGACGCCGTAAAACATCAAGCCGATCCCCATGCCGGCGGCGAACAACATGGCGATCCACGACAGGAAGCTGAAGTCGGGTGTGGAATCGTCTGGTCCCAGCTTCAGGTCGCCATATCGGCTGAAACACAAAAGCAGCATGGAAGTCAGAATGACCCCGACAGCAAGAAGGTAAAGCCAGCCGAAGCCTGCCAGGATCTGGGCCTGAAGGCCTCTGAATATTTCCTCTGCCTGGGATGGAAACAGGATGCCGACGGCCAGGAACAGTCCGATGATCGCAAGCGATCCAAAAAAGACGGGCGGATTGATGACGAACGGCTTGAACATGATGCTGGCATCCACTGCTTGACGGCCTACGCGACCTGAAGACGCGATCGAACCTGTATCTTGGCAAAGGGAATATAGAACAAAAATCAAGAGGTCGACCAAGAGCGTCGCATGCAGGTGTCGGCCTTGCACTCCGCTGCGCCGGGATGGCCTGACGCGGAGACGGCTCAATGACGCCAGCTCACTTCCGGTGATTATAGGCAGGCTCGTCGGATTGCGGATCGGCTTCGCATGTGCCACCGCCCAGCCATGAGCTGTTGTAGCAGCGCCGCAATGCGTGGTGATCCAACCGTTCAAGCCGGGCTTCCGCGATATCGCGCCACCAGCGCATGTCGAGCGCTGGCCATTGGTCTGGCGGGATCGTGCACACCTGTACGGACGCGTTACCTGTGCACTGGAACGTGAAATCGGACATGCCGTAGCCGACGATTGCCGCCAGCGCGCGGGCGCCGCGTTCATCGGCCGGCGGCAATGCGTCGTTTCCCTCCACCTTTCCCCATCGGGCATTTGTCCGCGCCGCTTCACTTTCCGCGGCGTATTCGGCGCGCGGCAACACGCGGATGACCTGCCCACCTGACGAATAGGCATCCTTGAAACCAGCCGTCACCTGCGGGCCGCGATCTTGATTATCGGTACCGATGACCGAGAGCGGCTGTGTGCCAAGTTTCTGATCATCTGGGGTTTCTGCCGGGTTTCGGAAGCGGAAGACGTACTTGCCGTTCATGGGATATTTCAGCTGTACCTCGGCATAGCGGGAGGTGACCGCAACGCGGTCGGCGGCCTCTTCGTCTGGTGCGCGCAGGTCCTCCGGCGTTATCGGTATCGGATAGATGGTTACAACGCCGCCATGTTCGAGAAGCGCGCCACTTACTTCTATCGTGAGGTTTGCGTCTGATGCACCCGCGCAGACGGTGCTGCCCGCTAGGAGTATCGCTGTGAGTACTATGGCCCCATTCGGTGCTTTGTCGAACATATAACCTGGTCTCTCATCAAAAGCCGCTCGGTGCAGCAAGCCGCTGGGGCGATGGCCCTACTCATATAGCGAACCCTACCTAGAGCAGGATATGCGACATGGCCACAACCGGGAGGCTCACCTTCGCTATATCCCTTGAGCGGCATCGCTGATGGTCATCCTCAATCACATAAGGAAAGTGCTTTGCACTGCACGCACGGTGCGCGCTGCGGCAAGTTGCTGAATCGTCGAATTATTCAGTCATACCAACGCAGATCCAGCCGAGTTATCGCGCGGTTTCAGTCAGAATGCTTCGCACATGCGGAATGTAATCCGCTTGACACTTTCTACGGGGCGTGAAAATTTTCGCCTGAAAAATATTTCAAGAAAAGCAAAAATTATCATATCGGAGCGGAGGCATGGCAGCGGGCGGTGGCGGATCCCTCAGGGATGACGAGGCGAGCATGGCAGCCCGTGCCGCATGGCTGCACTATGCGGGCGGTCTGACGCAGGCCGAGGTTGCCAAACGTCTCGGACTCACGTCGCTGAAGGCCCACAGGCTGATTACAAAGGCCAACCAGGACGGGCTGGTTAAGGTCTATATCGATGGCGAAGTCTCCGAATGCGTGGAACTGGAGCAGGCCCTGATCGAGCGCTATCGACTGGACTATTGCGAAGTGGTCCCCGATTTCGATCCGGATGCATTGCCGCTGAAGGCGCTCGGTATCGCGGGCGCACAGTTTCTCAAGCGCGAGATCGAGCGCGGCGGCGACATGCTGATCGGCATGGGACATGGAAGAACCCTTGCTGCCTGCGTCGAATACCTGCCACGCACCACGACGGGCGGCGTGCGCTTCGTCTCGCTGCTGGGTGGCCTGACCCGCAAGTTCTCGGCAAACCCGCATGACGTTATCCATCGGCTGGCCGAGCGCACGGGCGCGGAAGCCTACGTCATGCCTGTGCCGTTCTTCGCCAATTCTGTGGAGGATCGCGATATCCTGTTCAGCCAGCGCGGCGTACGTGATGTTTTCGATCTGGCCGCGAGCGCCGACCTCCTCATGGTCGGAGTCGGTACCGTCGAGCGGGAGGCATCGCTGGTGGCGACCGGCATGATCGAGAAAGTCGAGCTGGAGGAGATCAAGCGCGCGGGAGGCGTCGGCGAGATCCTCGGCCATTTCTTCGACGCCAAGGGAAGGCCCGTCGAGACGGCGCTTTCCGACCGCACCTTTACACTCGGGCGCGACCAGCTGCGTAACCGGCGGATGGTGGCGATCTCCGGTGGCAAGATCAAGCTGCCGGCGATGAAGGCGGTTCTGGCGAGCGGGCTGCTCAGCGGCCTCATCACCGACGAGGCGACCGCGGCCGCGCTTGTAGGACACGATAGGTGAGGGAGTTCTGAAAATCGGTCCGGGGCAGGGCGCAGGCCCGCCCCGGTGGGAGGAATACCGGTCTGGGTAGCCGGTGACATGCTTGTCCAAGCAAGAAGTACCCGCAACGGAGGAGAACAAGAATGTATGATAAAGAGAAAGATCTTATCGGCGCATTCATACGCGGACAGATGGGCCGCCGCGACCTTTTAAAGGGCATCGCGGCCGCCGGCATGACCACGGCGGCTGCCGGAACGCTCTTCAACATGATGGCAACCCGGGCGCTTGCGGCCGATTTCGACTGGAAGGCGCATTCCGGCAAGTCGCTGAAGCTTCTGCTCAACAAGCACCCCTATGCCGATGCCATGATCGCCAACCTGAAGGCGTTCAAGGACCTGACGGGCATCGAGGTCACCTACGACGTCTTCCCGGAAGATGTCTACTTCGACAAGGTGACGGCGGCCCTGTCCTCGGGCTCGTCGGAATATGACGCGTTCATGACCGGCGCCTACATGACCTGGACCTATGGTCCGGCGGGGTGGATTACCGACCTCAAGGAGTGGATCAACGATCCGACGAAGACCAACCCGAACTACAACTGGGGTGACTTCGTCGAGGGCGTGAAAAACTCCTGCGCCTGGAATGGCCAGCCCGGCGGCGCTCTTGGCTCGGAGGACGCCAAGCAGTGGTGCATTCCGTGGGCCTTCGAGCAGAACAACATCACGTATAACCGCGCGATGTTCGACAAGGCCGGCGTCCAGATTCCGAAGAACCTCGACGACATGATCGCGGTTGCCGCGAAGCTTCAGAAGGACGTGCCTGGCATCTATGGCATCGGTCTTCGTGGATCACGCTCCTGGGCGACGATCCATCCGGGCTTCCTGTCCGGTTATGCGAACTTCAACGAGAAGGATCTCAACGTCGATGCCGATGGCAAGCTGTCGGCTGCCATGAACACGGCCGGCTCCAAGGCCTATCACGAGAAATTCGTGCAGCTTATCCAGGAAAGCGGCCCGAAGGACTGGTCGACCTATACCTGGTATCAGGTCGGCACGGACCTCGGCGCGGGCGCATCCGCCATGATCTACGACGCCGATTGCCTTGGCTACTTCATGAACGGCGGCGACAACAAGATGGCCGGCGAACTCGGCTATGCCGCCTTCGTGGCCAACCCGGAAGCCACTCAGTCTACGCCGAACATCTGGATCTGGTCCCTCGCCATGTCCAATTTCTCGAAGGACAAGGACGCCACCTGGTACTTCCTGCAATGGGCGTCCGGTCCGGAACACGCGCTCTTCGGCGCGGTGGAGATGGACTTCGTCGATCCGGTCCGTAACTCGATCTGGAAGGACGAGGCGTTCCGCGAGAAGCTCAATAAAAAGTATCCGGGCTATGTGGAAATGTTCGACGCTTCGGCCGCCGGCGCTTCCATCAAGTTCACTCCGCAGCCGCTGTTCTTCGATGTGACGACGGAATGGGCAGCGACGCTGCAGCGCATGGTCGCCAAGCAGGTTCCGGTGGACGAAGGTCTCGACCAACTGGCCGAGAGCATCAACCGGCAGCTCAAGGAAGCCGGTCTCGGCTGAGATCGCGCATTGCTCGCAGGAGCCCGGCGACATGCCGGGCTCCACCACAGGAACATGAAAACCGGTCGGCGCAGAACGAACGCGGGGCTTTTGGCCCGGCGAACAGTGACGCGGTGCCGGACCTATTGAACGAGACCTTGTCATGGCTTCCCCGGCAACACCCGAATCCAGGCGCTCCGGCTTCCGGATCAGCAAGAAGGCGCTGCCCTATGTGCTCAGCCTTCCCGCATTGCTGGTCTGCATCGGTATCCTCATTCCGTTCTTCACGGCCGTCGTCTATTCGTTCCAGCGCTACCGACTGTCGCAGCCCTGGGCGCGGCAGTTCAACTGGGGTGAGAACTATCTCAATTTCTTCAGCGATCCCGCATTCTGGAACACGCTCAAGGTCTCGTTGCTCTATGCCGGCCTTACGGTGGTGCTCGAATTGCTGCTTGGTCTGGGCATCGCGCTTCTCCTGCAGCGCCGGTCTACGGTCAACAATTTCATTTCGATCATGCTTCTCCTGCCGCTGATGATCGCGCCGGCGCTGGCCGCGTTGATGTGGAAGCTGATGACCAACCCGGGTTTTGGTGTCCTGAGCTATCTGGCAAGCCTCGTCGGCCTGCACGATTTCCGCTGGGCGTCCTCGCCGTCTACGGCATTGCTGACGGTCGTGCTCGTCGACATCTGGGTCTATACGCCCTTCATCATGATCCTGCTGCTCGCCGGCCTGCGGTCGCTGCCGACCCAGCCCTTCGAGGCTGCCGCGCTCGACGGCGTGCCGCGGCTCTTCGTCTTCTTCCGCATTACTCTGCCGATGCTGACGCCCTATATCCTGACGGCGACGCTGTTCCGCCTGCTCGACAGCATTCAGCAGTTCGACATCATCTACGCGATGACGCAGGGCGGCCCGGGTAACACGCTGACGGTGTTCCAGGTCGAGGCGTATCTGAACTTCTTCCAGTCGACGAATGTCGGGCGCTCGGCAGCCTTGCTCATCATCCTCTGGGCCATCACCTACATCCTCTCTAACATCTTCATCAAAAACTGGCTGCGCCTGCGCGAACGCGCGCGCGGTGAGGCATGAGGCGCTGATCATGGAAACGACTTCCACACTCGAAAAGACGCTGCGCCTCCTTGCGCTCACGCTCGTCGTCATCTTCTTCATGTTCCCGATCTTCTGGATCTTCCTGATGTCGTTCCAGACGAACGAGACGATCCTGCGCATTCCCCCGCAGGTCATCTTCGAACCGACACTGTCGAACTACACGGCACTTATAACCGGCAAGCTGACATCGGCCGCCGGTACGCTCGACATCGCCTTCATGAAGAACCTCGGCAATTCCGTCTTCCTGTCGGTGACCTCGGTCGCTTTGGCGCTGGTGCTCGGCGTTCCCGCGGCCTATGCTTTTGCCCGTCACAAGTTCAAGGGGTCGGAAGACATTGCCTTCACGCTCCTGTCCTTCCGTTTCGCGCCGCCGCTTCTCGTTCTGCTGCCGCTGACGCAGTACTTCCAGTGGCTCGGCCTTGCCAACACCTATATCGGCCTCATCTGGGTCTACCAGCTTATCTGCCTGCCGCTGATCCTGTGGATCGTGCGCGGCTATTTCGAGGATATCTCGGCGGACGTGGAATATGCCTATCGCATCGCCGGTCATTCCTGGTTTGCGACCTTCCGCCGGATAGCGCTGCCGCTCGCCGGCCCGGGCATTGCCGCTGCCGGCCTGCTCGCGTTCATCTTCGCCTGGAACAACTTCGTCTTCGCGCTGGTGCTGGCATCCGCCGACAAGCAGCCCGTGACCGTGGGCGCGCTCGCCTTCGTTACCTCTTCGGGCATCCAGTATGGGCAGATCGCCGCCGCAATCGTGCTGTCCGTCACGCCGACGCTCGCACTCGCACTCTACGCCCAGCGCTACCTCGTCGAAGGCCTGTCGCTCGGCGCGGTGAAGGGGTAAGGCCATGACCACGCTTCAACTCGAAAACATCGTCAAGCGCTACAAGAACCACACCGTGCTCGACCACCTGTCGCTTGACGTAAAGGATGGCGAGACGCTTGTACTGTTTGGCCCGTCGGGCGCCGGCAAGTCGGTCCTCCTGCGGCTGATCGCCGGTGTCATCGACCCCGAAGAGGGCCGCATCCTGATCGGCGGCGAGGATATGACCGATGTCGATGCCGAGCATCGCGGCATCGGCATGGCCTTCCAGAACTTCGCGCTCTTCCCGCACATGGACGCCTTCGAGAACATTGCGACGCCGCTCGAGGCGAAGCGCTCCTCGGCGGATACGATCAAGGCCGGCGTGCACCGCGTGGCAAAGCTTCTCAAGATAGACCATGTGTTGACGCACCGGCCAAAGGCGCTCTCCAATGGCCAGAAGCAGCGCACGGCACTGGCCCGGGCGCTTGCCGGCTCGCCGCCGCTGTTGCTGCTCGACGATCCCCTCAGGAACGTCGACGCGAAGCTTCGCTTCGAGATGCGGCTTGAACTGCCGCGTGTTCTGGCCGCGCAGGGAGCGACGGTCGTCTATGTGACGCAGGACTATAAGGAGGCGATGGCGCTTGGCGACCGCATCGCCGTGATGTCGGACGGCAGGATTCGCCAGATCGGCACGCCGGAGGACATCTACAACGCACCGGCGGACATCGACATTGCCCGCCTCTTCGGCGATCCGACCATCAATCTGCTCGACGTCAAGCCCAACGCGGAGGCTGACGGCGTGTCAGTCTTGCTTTCCGATGTGCGGATTGTGCTACCCGGCATTCCCGCGAACGCTGCTGGCAAGGCCTGCGTGCTCGGGCTCCGTCCCGAAGCGCTGAGCTTCGTGCCGGCGGGAACGCCGGGCGCCATTCCCGTTACGGTCGAGGCGGAAACGCCGCTCAACGAGAAGACCGTGACGCTCGCCCTGACCGTGCGCGGCCGGGAAATCCTCGTGTCGCGGCCGGCGGGAACGCCGGGCCCGGCGTCCGGGTCCGCGCATATTGCGGTCGACGGTGCCAATGCCTTCCTCTTCGACAAGCAGACGGGCGCGCTGATCGCCCGGCATGGCAGCCATACGGGTACGCAGGGAGAAGCGGCATGAGCGGCGCGGGACTTCAGATCAAGGGCGTCGACAAGTTCTACGGGCCTGTCGATCACGGTGTTCACGCCGTCAAGCAGCTGTCGATGGAGATTGCGAAGGGCGAGATCGTCGCATTGCTTGGCTCGTCCGGCTGCGGAAAAACCTCGACTCTGCGTATGATTGCCGGTTTTGAGGCCGTCTCGCGCGGACAGATTTCGCTTGCGGGCCGGGAGGTCCATACCTTTGCGCCCGTCAAGCGCAACGTCGCGATGGCCTTCGAGGGATACTCGCTCTATCCGCCGCTGACGGTGCGCGAGAACATCGCGTTTGCGCTCAAGGCTTCCAAGCTGCCGCAGAGCCTGGTCGATGAGAAAGTTGCCTATATCGCAAAGCTTCTGGAGATCGAGGATATCCTCGGCCGTTACCCGAGTTCGATCTCTGGCGGCCAGCAGCAACGCGCCTCGCTCGGGCGCGCCCTGATCCGCGATGCCGACCTGCATCTGCTCGATGAACCGATGGGCCAACTCGAGCCACAGCTGCGTGCCATCCTGCGCGGCCGCATCAAGCATTATATCAAGGAAAAGGGCCTGACTGCCATCCTCGTGACGCATGACCAGACGGAAGCCAATGCGCTGGCGGACCGCATTGCCGTCATGGAGGGCGGGGTGCTGCAGCAGTTCGACACGCCGCAGATGATCAAGGAGCGGCCGGCGAACCTCTTCACCGGCACCTTCGTCGGCGAACCGCCCATGAACGTGTTCGACGCCACCGTCACGGTAAGTGGTGACACGATGGTGTTCGGCCTCAACGAGGGGGTGCGGCTCGAATATGCGGTATCGGATTTCTCCCCTGCCGTTCTTTCCGAGCTGCGCAACCGCAAGAAGGTGTCGCTCGGCATCAGGCCCTATGCGGTTCGGCGCGAGGATGGCGGTGTACCTGCCAGAGTATCGGTCAGCCAGTGGCTCGGAGACCAGACGCATATTGCCGCGGATTTTGCCGGCGGAACGATGGTTCTCGTCGAGCACGACCGCGTGCGTCTTGGTCTGGGCGACATGATCGGGTTGAAGCTAGATCCGCACAACCTGCATGTCTTCGACGGCGAAAGCGGCGTCGCGGTCAGCCACGGCCCGGAGCTTGCCTGACATGCGCGATATCTTGATCGGCATAGATGCCGGGACGTCCGTCATCAAGTCGGTCGCCTTCGATCTGAAGGGCCGGCAGATCGCGGCGGCGGCGGTTCCCAACAGCTACGAGACCGTGGGGCGGACGGGGGCGGTCCAGGACATGGCGCGGACCTGGGCGGACACCGCCCGCACGCTTTCGGAGCTTGCGGGCGAGGTCGAAAACCTCGGCGCGCGCGTCGCAGCCATCGCCGTGACCGGGCAGGGCGATGGGACATGGCTCATCGACAAGGCGGGCGATCCCGTCGGCAAGGGATGGCTCTGGCTCGACGCGCGGGCGGGAGACACCGTCTCGCGGCTTCGCCTGGAGGGTGGAGACGCCGAGCGTTTCAGCCGTACCGGCTCAGGGCTTGCCGCCTGCCAGCAAGGGTCGCAGATCCGCTGGATGCTGGACGAGGCGCCGGAAATGCTAGAGGGGGCGGTGACAGGCTTCCACTGCAAGGATTGGCTCTATTTCAAGCTGACGGGAATACGCGCGACGGATCCGTCGGAAGCCTGCTTCACCTTCGGAGACTTTCGCAAGCGGGCCTACTCTCAGACGGTGATCGATATTCTCGGTCTGCAAGGACAGGACCACCTCCTGCCCGAAATCGTCGATGGCGCAGTGACACATCACGGCCTGTCGGAAAGCGCAGCTGCGCTGACCGGCCTCGTCGCCGGTACGCCCGTCGTGCTCGGCTATGTCGACGTGGTCTGCACGTCGCTAGGCGCCGGCCTCTATGATCCCGGGACCGATACGGGCTGCTCGATCATCGGTTCGACCGGCATGCACATGCGGCTTGCGACGAGCCCTGACGATGTACGGCTCAACGATGACCTGACCGGCTACACGATGTGCATGCCGATCCCCGGTGTCTATGCCCAGATGCAATCCAACATGGCCGCGACCCTCAATATCGACTGGATACTGTCGGTGGCGGGCGGGCTGCTCAAAGGCATGGGGGTCGAGAAGACGAAGGCGGAACTTCTGGCGCAGATGGAGGTGTGGCTCGCCCAGGCTAACGACCGGCCACCGATCTTCCATCCCTACATATCGGAAGCCGGTGAGAGGGGGCCGTTCGTCGATGCGGCGGCGCGGGCGTCCTTCATCGGACTCACCGTTTCGAGCGGCTTCCCGGACATGGTGCGCGCCGTCTTCGACGGCCTGGCGCTTGCCTCGCGCGATTGCTACCTCGCCATGGGGCCGTTGCCACAACGCGTGCGGCTGACAGGCGGGGCCGCACGTAGCGCCTCGCTTCGCCACATCCTCGGCGGTGCGCTGGGCGCCAGCATCCAGACCAGCGAGCGGGAGGAGGCGGGCGCTGCGGGTGCCGCGATGATCGCTGCAGTCTCGCTTGGCCTTTACGGATCGATGGCGGAATGCATTAAGGAATGGGTGACGCCCTGCCAGCGGCCGGCCGAACCCGCCGACCAAAAGCTTTCCCGATATTTCGATTCGGTGTTTCCCGCCTATCGCCAGTCGCGTGAGGCGCTTCGGCCGGTCTGGGAAACGATGACCAAACAACAGGACAAGGTTCAATGACGAAGAAAATAGCCATCGCGGGTGACCGCTTCATGCTTCCGCAGGTCTTTCAGGAAAAGCTCGTGGAAGCCTGTGGCGACGGCCACGACATCAGGCTGCTCGAGCTGCCCTGGCCGGACGTTCCGATGGAGCACGGATATGAGGTCGCGGGCATGGACGGGCTTAAGGAATATCTGGGTTCGGCCGACGAGATCGTGGATTTTATCGGCGACGCTGAAATCTTCATCACGCAGCTGGCGCCCCTCTCGCATGCCATGTTCGAACGCATGCCCGGTTTGAAGTTCGTTGCCGTCTCCCGCGGCGGCCCTGTCAACATCGACATGAAAGCGGCGCGGGAGGCCGGCGTTACCGTTGTCAATACGCCCGGCCGCAATTCCAGTGCTGTCGCCGAATTCACCATCGGCGCAATCCTCGCCGAGACGCGGCTCATTCGCAGTGGCCACGAGTCGCTTCGAAAGGGGGAATGGCGCGGCGAACTCTACCGCGCGGACGTTACGGGGCGTGAACTCTCCGAGCTGACCGTGGGCGTCATCGGTTACGGCAATATCGGCACGAAGGTCGTGCGGCTGCTCAGGGCCTTTGGAACGAAGGTTCTGGTCTGTGATCCCTATGTCCAGCTCTCCGCCGACGATCATAATGCAGGCGTGGAGCATGTCTCGTTGGACACGCTGCTGTCGCACGCGGATGTGGTGACGCTGCATCCGCGCGTTTCGGAGGAGACGCGCAACATGATGAACGCGGATGCCTTTGCGCAAATGAAGCCGGGCGCCCTGTTTGTGAATACGGCGCGCGGGCCACTCTGCGACTATGATGCGCTCTACGAAGCGCTGACCAGCGGCCATCTGGGCGGCGCCATGCTGGAGACCTTCGCGGTCGAGCCTGTGCCGGCCGACTGGCCGCTGTTGCAGTTGCCCAATGTCACGCTCACGCCGCATATTGCCGGTGCGTCCGTGCGTACCGTGACATATGCTGCCGAGATGGCGGCCGACGAGGTGCGTCGCTATATCGCCGGTCAGCCGCCCGTCAATCCCTGCTGAGGCCTCCCATGACAGAACTTTCCATTCGCCAATCGATCATCGACCATTGCCGCGGCATGAACGCGTCCGGGCTCAATCAGGGCACGTCCGGCAATATCAGCGTGCGCTTCGGCGACCGCATGCTGATCACGCCTTCCGGCATTCCCTACGATACGATGCAGCCAGACATGATTGCGTCGCTTCCACTCGCCGGAAACGGGGACTATGACGGCCCGAAAAAGCCGTCCGTCGAATGGCCGTTTCATCTTGATATCATGAAGGCGAGGCCGGATGTCGGCGCTGTGGTGCACACGCATTCTACCTACGCGACGATCCTTGCCATGGCAGGCAAACCGATCCCTGCCTGCCACTATATGATCGCGGCGTTCGGCGGCCCGGACGTCAGGATCGCCGACTATGCCCGGTATGGTACGAAGGCGCTTTCGGACAGTGTCATCCGGGCGATGGAAGGCCGCTCCGCCTGCCTGATGGCGAACCATGGCATGATCGCCACCGGCGCGACGCTGGAAAAGGCGATGTGGGCAGCCGTCGAACTCGAAACGCTTTCAAAGCAGTACTACCATACGCTGCTTATCGGCGGCCCGATGATCCTGCCCGACGAAGAAATCGTGGGCGTGCTTCAGGGCTTCGCCACCTACGGCCTCCAGGACGGCAAGACGGGTGGCAAGGCTGCCTGAGGCGGTTGCCCAAATAGCCAGAACCGCTCGGTGGCCCGGTGCTTATAGAAAGCTCCGGGCCATTTTTCTGTGTTCGGCCATTCCCGCTGATGTCTGGATTGAGATCGTTTCGGTCTGATTTCTTTAGTTTTCTCGTCGTGTAGACAGGGCATCGAACGCGATCTCCCGCACGAAAATCAACATCGCTACCCGATCCCTCACTTCGCAGAATTTTGGCTGTTTACGCGTCTGCACTTTCTGTTGTATGTAACACATAACGTTAGCCGGGCAGGAGGAGGTCACGGTTGGGAGGCACGCGCCAATTACGGATCAAACAGCCGCAATCCATCGCGCAGATGGTGGTGGAGCGACTGCGAGAGGCCATCGTCGACGGGCATTTCGGGCTTGGCGAGAATATCTCGGAAGACAAGCTTGCCGAGACGTTCGGGGTGAGCCGGACGCCGATACGCGATGCTCTCCTGCAGCTTCAGCAGTCCGGGCTGGTGATCGTGCGCCCCAAGCGCGGGAGCTTCGTGTTCTCCCCGACTCTTGCGGACGTGGAAATCCTTTGTGAATACCGGTTGATGCTTGAGATGCAGGCATTGCGGCTGTCGATGACGCGCAATCATCGCGAACTCACCGACGCGATACAGTCGGCTGTCACTGCGATGACCGCGGCGCTCGAGGCCGGCGATCAGTTCGCCTATGCCCGCGCCGACGCCGAATTTCATCGGGCCTTCTTCGATCTTTGCGGTAATCGGCTGATCAGGGATGCCTATGCCGTCGCGGAAGGCCAGCTCGGCGCGATCCGAAGCTCTCTCAGCGTGGCCTATGGCCAGCCCGGCGATCAGAGTTATTCAGAACACAAGCAGATGGCGGATCTGATTGCCGCCAAGGATATCGACGCTCTCGCCGCCATCATGGATGAACATGTCTGGCGAACACTGCGTGTCGCTCGCGATGCGCTGTCCGAGGATGCGGGTAGCAGGAGACCCTGAAATCATGACTCAAGCACAAAACCTACGCCGCCTTCTGGAAGGCGGGCGGATCATTGCTGCGCCTGGTGCTCCCGATAGCCTGAGCTCCCGGCTGGTCCAGCGCGCCGGCTTCGAAGCGGTCTACATGACCGGTTTCGGCGCGACGGCGACGCGGCTGGGAACGCCCGATATCGGTCTTCTTACGCAGACCGAAATGACGGAACACGCGCGCAACATGACGCGCGCCGTCTCGATCCCGGTCATTGCCGATGCCGATACCGGTTATGGCGGTCCGTCGAACATTCACCGCACGGTACGCGAATACGTCCAGGCCGGTGTTGCCGCGATCCACCTGGAAGACCAGGTCGCACCCAAGCGGTGCGGGCAGATGGCCGGTGTAAAGCTGATGGGCCGTGAAGAATCGGCTCTGAGGCTCAAGGCGGCCATATCGGCGCGGGCGAAGGACGACCTCGTCATCATTGGTCGCACGGATGCGCTGCAGGCGGACGGCATCGAAGAGGCGCTCTATCGCGCAAGACTCTATCAGGACGCGGGCGTCGATCTCGTCTTCGTCGACGGCATCAAGAAGATTGCCGATGTCGAGGCCGTTGCTAGGGCGATCGATGGACCAAAGGTCGTTTCCATCGTCGATGGCAACGAAACCACCGCGCTGAAACTGGCCGACCTTCAAGACATGGGATTCAGTGTCGTCTTCTATGCGCTCACGGCGCTGCTCAGCGCAACGCGTGCGATGCAAGACGCTCTGGCGGAACTGCGCGCCACCGGTGCGCCTGAAGGTGGCCCCGCCAAGCACAGCTACGCAGAGTTCTGTGAGATTGTCGACCTCGGCTTCCATCAGCAACTGGATGAAAGTTTCGGACGATGAACGCAGTCGTCCTCGTCACGGGCGGTGCGGCCGGGATTGGCCGCGCCATTGCGGATGCCGTCATCGCCGGCGGCGCGCGCGCGATCCTCTGGGATGTCGATGCGCAGCGGCTCGAAAGAGCGCGCAATGCGCTTGGCGATAGAGTCCGGGTGGAGTGCGTTGACGTTTCGGTTGCCGCCGCCGTCGACGAAGCGATAGCGCGGATTGGCGACGACTGGGCGCCGACCCATCTCGTCAACAATGCCGGCATCATCGGCCGCCGAATGCCGCTCATCGACATCGATCCTGCGGAGGTCGACCGGGTTCTCGGCATCAATGTGCGCAGCGCTTTCGTGGTGACACGAGCCTTTCTGCGTGCCCGGGCAGAACATCCTGATGCCGCGATCGTCAACCTGTCGTCCATTGCGGCCAGTAATGGCGGGGCGGCCGGAAACGCGGTTTATGCCGCAAGCAAAGGCGCCCTGCAGTCGCTCACCTTCGCGATGGCCCGCGAACTTGCGCCGGCCATTCGCGTCAATGCGCTGGCGCCTGGAATTATCGACACAGACATCCAGAAGGATGTCTTCGCTGACCGCGCCGAGATGGACGCGCGCGCTGCGACCATACCGCTTCATCGTCTCGGCGACGCCGCGGACGTTGCGGAAGCCGCTGCCTGGCTGCTGTTCCGCGCTGCATAC
The DNA here is from genome assembly GCF_022601905.1 of Shinella sedimenti. Classification (NCBI taxonomy): domain Bacteria; kingdom Pseudomonadati; phylum Pseudomonadota; class Alphaproteobacteria; order Hyphomicrobiales; family Rhizobiaceae; genus Shinella; species Shinella sedimenti. The sequence continues at coordinate 313,737 of NZ_JAKVIN010000005.1, read as the reverse complement.
ACCACGGGAGAGGTGGTTACCGTTTCGGGAGGAAGGAAATGATCGACCGTTCGATCAACGCGTTTTTCAAGCTGCTCGAGGTTCTGCTCGTGTTGCTGCTCGCCGGCATGACAGTCATGGTGTTCGCCAATGTCGTGCTGCGTTACGTCTTCAGTTCAGGTCTGGATGTTTCCGAAGAGCTGTCGCGCTTCTTCTTCGTCTGGCTTATCTTCATCGGTGGCGTCGTTGCGATGCGCAACCACGCGCATATGGGCTTCGATCTTCTTGTGAGCGCGTCCAGACCGAATGTGCGGCGTGTGCTTCTGTTCATCGCCAACGGGCTCATCGTTTTCGTCTGCTGGCTGCTGCTCGACGGTGCCTGGCGGCAATCCGGCGTGACTGCCACGGACCGCTCGCCGGTCACCGGCCTGTCGATGATCTTTGTGTTCGGTATCGTCATCCCGTCCGCGATCGGCATCGGCATTATCGCTATCCACCGCATGATCGGGGCGTTTCGGGGTACGTATGATCCGTACGCCGTGCCACAAACGACGGAAGCTTTGGTGGAGCGCGCGCTATGACGCTTGCAATTTTCCTTGCCACGCTCGGTGGCGCTCTTGCTGTCGGCGTTCCCGTTGCCTTTGCGCTCGTGTTGTGTGCGCTCACGATGGGCATCTATCTCGACCTTTTCGACACACAGATCATCGCCCAGCGCATGGTCGTGGGCGCGAACAGCTTCCCGCTGCTGGCCATTCCGTTCTTCCTGCTGGCCGGCGAATTGATGAATGCGGGCGGCATGTCGAAGCGCATCATCGCCTTCGCGAGCTCTTTCCTCGGGCATCGTCGCGGCGGCCTCGGTTTCGTCGCGATCCTTGCCGCCGTCATCATGGCGAGCTTGTCTGGTTCGGCGGCCGCCGACACGGCGGCGTTGATCGCCATGCTTCTGCCAATGATGCGTGCGGCCGGCTATGAACAGGGACGGTCCGTCGGCCTCATGGCAGCCGGCGGGACGATCGCGCCGATCATGCCGCCGTCGATCGCCTATATCATATTCGGTGTGGCGACCAACGTCTCGATTACCCAGCTCTTCCTGGCGGGTATCGTGCCCGGCCTCATGATGGGTGTCGGCATCGCTGTCGCCTGGGCGATCGTCTCTCGCACCGACAATGTCGATGTGATGCCGCGCCAGGGATGGAAAGTCCGCCTTCAGACGCTCGGTGCGGCAGGATGGTCGCTCGGCATGCCGGTCATCATTCTGGGCGGCATCCGCTTTGGCATCGTGACGCCGACGGAAGCCGCCGTCGTTGCCGCGGTCTATGCCACCTTCGTCGGTATCTTCGTCCATCGCGAACTGCCCTTGTCGGCGATGTACGAGGCGTTGCGCAACGCTGCGGTCACAACGGCCGTCGTCATGATGCTGGCAGCAGCCGCCCTGACCACCGCCTGGTTCATTGCCGTGGCCGATCTTTCCGGTGTCGTTATGGACCTTGTCGCACCGCTCGCCGACAATCCCAAGCTGCTTCTGGGGGTGATCATGCTGATCATTCTCGTCATCGGCATGGCGCTCGACATGGGCCCGACCATCCTGATCCTGGCGCCGGTGCTTCTGCCGGTCGTCACGGCTGCCGGTATCGACCCCGTCTATTTCGGCGTGCTTTTCGTCATCAACTGCGCGATCGGCCTGATCACGCCGCCAGTGGGTATCGTGATGAGCGTGGCGAGCGGTGTCGCGCGCATCCCGTTGCATCAAGTGATCAAGGGGTCGCTGCCCTTCATCGCCGCGCAGGTCATCGTCCTGTTCCTGCTGGTCATGTTCCCGCAACTCGTTCTCGTCCCGCTGAATTTCCTGCGGTGAGGCTTCTTGGCGGGACAAAATCCTTTGCCCCGCCCCACTTTGGAGGAAGGTGAAAAATGAAACTGAAAATCTTCGCTGCCGCCCTGATGGCTGCCACCATGTTTGCCGGTTCGGCGTCGGCAGAGTTCAACAGCCGCAATATAAAGGTTTCCAATGGTGCGCCGAAGGACCATCCGGTCGCGGCCGGCGTCGACGCGATGTCGGCGTGCCTGGAAGCCGGTTCCGGCGGCAAGATGAAGCTGCGCGGTTTCTACTCGGGCGCGCTGGGCGACGATCTGGACGCAACGCAGTCCGTGCGGTCCGGCTCGCTTGAAATGGTTGTCGCTGGTGCCGACGCGCTTGCGGGCATCGAGCCGGCCATGAACGTGTTCGGCCTGCCCTTCCTCTTCGCTTCGAATGAAGAAGCGGACGCCGTTCTTACCGGCCCCTTCTACGACTATCTGGCCAAGCGTATGCCCGACCACGGGCTGGTGCTTTTGTCGTTCTGGGAAAACGGTTTCCGCAACACCACCAATTCAAAGCACCCGATCGAGAAGATCGAAGATTTCCGCGGACTCAATTTCCGTGTGATGCAGAACAATATCTTCCTCGACACATTCCGCCGTCTCGGCGCCAATCCGGTGCCGATGGCGTTCGGTGAAGTGTTCACTGCGCTCGAGACCGGTGCCGTCGATGGACAGGAAAACCCGCTGCCGCTGATCGAGGCATCGAAGTTCTACGAGGTGCAGAAGTATCTCACCTTGACGCGGCATGCCTATTCACCGACGCCGGTCATGTTCTCCAAGAAGGTGTGGGACAGCTATACGCCGCAGGAACAGGAACTGCTGCAGATCTGTGCCGCGGAGGCACGCACCGCCCAGCTCGAGCGTAGCCGCGCGGCGGCACTCGAGGCTCTCGAAGCCTTGCGCAGTCACGGTGTGGAAGTCGTGGAAACGTTGAGCGACGCTGAGATGACGCGCCTGCGCGAAGCGATCAAACCCGTCTATGAGGCCAACAAGGCGTCGATCGGGGAAGAACCCTACACACTCGTTCAGGACCAGCTTGCCGCGATGCGCGGCCAATAAGCTCGATCCTCCCAACCGACGGCGCGGTCCGCCGCGCCGTCGGACGCATTCAACAGTTTCAGGACCTATTACGACATGATCGCCCAAGCCCGCGCCGGTGAATGCATACAGGCGCTTTCCGCCATTCTGGACCGAAATGCGCTTTTGACCGGCGAGGACATTCCAGCCCGCAACACGGCCGATACGAGCTTTCTGCCTCCGGTCCGTCCTCTTGCCGTCGCGCGCCCCGACACGCCTCAAGGTGTTGCCGATGTGCTGCGCATCTGCGCCGCCCATGACGTGCCGGTGGTGCCGCAGGGTGGACTGACCGGGCTTGCCGGCGGCGCACATCCGATCGAAGGCGCGGTTGCCCTCTCCCTCGAGCGTCTTCAGGGTATCGAGGAGATCGACGCCGCTGCCGCCACCATGACGGTCAGGGCGGGCACGCCGCTCGAGGTGATCCAGAAGGCCGCGGATGAGGCGGGCTTCTTCATTCCGCTCGATCTCGGCGCACGCGGCAGCTGCGCCATCGGTGGCAATCTCGGCACGAACGCCGGCGGCAACCGCGTCATCCGTTATGGGATGGCGCGGGAAATGGTGTTGGGCATCGAGGTCGCTCTGGCCGACGGCACGCTGATGACCAGCCTCAACAAGATGATCAAGAACAATGCCGGTTTCGACCTCAAGCAGCTCTTCATCGGGTCGGAGGGCACGCTCGGCGTTATCACGCGCACGGTCTTGCGCCTTCATCCGCAGCCCGGCTGCACGATGGCGGCACTTTGCGGCGTCGATGATTACGGCAGCGTCGTCAAGCTCCTGAATGGCGCGCGTCGGGGGCTTGGCCCGCTTTTGTCGGCGTTCGAGGTGATGTGGCCGGATTACTGGCATGCCGCCACGGTTCGGGTGCCCGGCATCCGCCGGCCGGTCGAAGGCGACCACGCCTTCTACGTGCTTGTCGAAGCGCAGGGCCTTGACGAGCAGGTTGACGGCGGCCGGTTCCAGACCTGGTTGGAAAGCCAGTTCGAGGCAGGGCTTATCGCCGACGCGGCGATTTCCCAGAGCAAGGCGGACACGCTGGCCTTCTGGCGCACGCGCGATGCCGCGGGCGAGTTCCAGACGGTGCTCGGCGCACATTGTGCATTCGATATCGGCCTGCCCGTCGACGCCATGGACGATTTCGCCAAGGCGTGCCGGTCGCGTCTTGAGGCCGAAGTTCCCGGTTGCCTTTCAGTCTATTATGGCCATATCGGTGACGGCAACCTGCACATCGTCGCGCTGGTTGAAGGTTCTGCACAGCAACCTTCGGCCGATATCAACCGGATCGTCTATGAAACGGTGCGCTCCTTCGGCGGTACGGTCTCTGCCGAGCACGGCATCGGCACAGTAAAAAAACCCTATCTTCCATATTCCCGCAGTGCTGAGGAACTCGCTCTCATGGCGACCATCAAGAAAGCGCTCGATCCGAAGAACATCCTAAACCCTGGCAAAGTCATTGACCTTGATGTGGAGGCAATCTCGTGAACCCGATCAAGCAGCGCATCCTTGCTGGTGAGACCGTCACAGCCGCCTGGTCGGAGATGGGTAGCCCCGACAATGCCGAGGCAATGGTGATGAATGGCTGGCCCGTCATCGTTATTGACGGCGAACACGGCATCGGCGGCATCGAGGAGGCCGTGCATGTCGCGCGCGCTGTCGAGGCCGCCGGCGGCGAGGTCGTCATGCGCGTTCCCGATGGCTCGGAGACGACGCTGAAACGCGTACTCGACCGAGGCATCCGATCGCTGATCGTGCCGCAGGTCAACACGGCCGAATACGCGCGGTCCATCGCCGAATTCTGCACTTATCCATCCCGCGGCCGTCGCGGCTATGCCGCCCCGATCGTCCGTGCTTCCCGCTACGGCGCGCGGCCCGACTATGCCGCCAATGCCCATGACGAATTGCTGCTGATGGTGCAGATTGAGCATCACCAGGCCGTCGAAAACCTCGCGGCAATCGCTGCCGTGCCAGGCATCGACATGCTCTTCGTCGGGCCGAACGATCTTGCCGCATCGATCGGCAAGATGGAGCGCATGCTGGAACCCGAGCCCCAGGCTTTGCTGAAAACGATCGAGGACGGCGCGGCGAAAGCCGGTAAACCGCTCGGAACGATCGTCGGGGCGGGACGCGATTTCGCCAATCTTTCGCGTCTCGGCTATCGTTTCATCATCGGCACCAACGACGTCTCGCTGATCGTCAACGGTGCCCGCGAAGCCGCTGCCGATCGCGACAGGCAACTTGGAGCGTTGGGCGAAACCGTCACAGTCGGTACCTACTGAGAGTTGAGGGAAAAGCGGCGGGCGTCCAGTAGCCTTACAGTTCTGGCAAGGCGCTCCCCAAAGGGCGCCTGATGGACGCCGCTCGCTCCTCTAACCCGCAGCCACCTGTCGTTCTGTCGTGGGAAAGGGTTTGAACGTCATGGCGATCAAGAAGGCTCCGAGGCCCATGCCGCAGGCGCCGAGATAGAGCCAAGTGTAAGTGGCGAACGTGTCGTAGATCAGGCCGCCGGCCCAGGGGCCAAGCGCCATGCCGAGGCCGCCCGCCATTCCGGTGCCGCCAATGATCGTACCCATCATCCTTTGCGGGAAATTTTCACGCGCCAGAACGGCATAGAGAGGCATGACGCCGGCATAGATGAAGCCGAACATCGCCGCGACGGCGTAGAACCCCTCCAACTGACGGACGAAGAAAAAGAAGAATGCAACGATCGCCTGCGCGAGGAGGCCGAGAACCAGGATGTTCTTGGCGCCGAAGCGATCGGCCATCAAGCCGAAGGCAACGCGCCCGCCAAGTCCGGCGAAACCTTCGACGCTATAGATCGTCACGGCCGCCATCAGGGGGATGCCGCAGCTGACGGCATATCCGACGGTGTGGAAGATGGGTCCGGAATGGGTTGCGCAACAGAAGAAGTTGACCAGCATCAGGATGATGAAAGGTTGGGATTTAAGCGCTGTTGAAACCGACATTGGCGCACCGGTTTGGCCGTCTGATAGTGGCGCATTACCTTCCTCGCTGGTCTCTGGGGGCTGCCGGAGAAGAAGGGATAGCGGCAACATCGTCACCGCTGCAATCGCAGCGATGACAAGCAGTGACGAGCGCCAGTCATAGGTCGAGACGAGCCAGGCGGCGAGGGGCGACACCGTCATCGGCGCCATGCCCATACCCGCTGATACGAGTGAAACAGCCAGGCTGCGCTGGGTATCGAACCAGCCCATGACCGAGGCCATCAGAGGCGGCAGGATCGCTGCAATCGACAGGCCGACCAGTAGACCGAAAATCAGCTGGAATTCGACGAGCGAAGTTGCGCGGCTTGCCCATGCCAGGCTGCCGGCAAGTGCCGCGGATCCGCCCAGAACGACCGGTCGAACGCCAATCCGGTCGGATAGCGATCCAAAGACGATGCTGCCCAGCGCCATCGCGAGGAAAGCAATTGTCATGGCCGTGGATATTCCGGTGACCGACCAGCCGGTCTCCGTCACGATGGGGCGGATGAAGACTGGCAACGTAAACATCGACCCTATGGCCACGCAGCCGAGCAGGCCGCCAACAGCCACAACAATCCAGCGATATCCGGTCTTGCGCATGCTGTTCTCTCCGTAACGGTTTGGGCCGGGCAGAATGTGTTGCATCGCGTTCTGGCAGTCGGAATTCAACGCGACTTTATAAAGACGTTTGCCGGCGTCAATTCCCGACATTGGTGTTCACCTGTCGGCGTCGCTTCGATGGATTCCCTTGTTGAAGTCCATGAAGGCCGGTAGATCGGGATGATCAGGGCTGCTAAACGCGGAAAACGGGGCGGCCCTCCGCCCGATAACGACAGGAGTACCGACGTGAGCGAACCGACCGTGGCAGAGGCAGTAGAGCGCATTTATGGATCGCTGCAAGCGGACAATGCAGACATCGATGTGCACATCGCGACACTGAAGGCGGCGCTGATGAGGGAAGGTGTGAAAGAGGCCGTGTTCGACCCTGCCAGGCTCGTGCAGAACAATCGCTCGGGCAGAAAGCTCATGCAGGCTTACTTTCGCCAGCGTGGCGTGACGGTGAAATACGCCGCTTCGTGAAGCCTGCCGTGATTTTGAGCCAAAAGGGGCAACGGACGTGGATATGATGAAATTCTATCTGAGCACGTTCATCGCGCTTGCGTTTGTGTGCCAACTGACAGGCAACGGAATTGCGTATGCCGAGGACCAGCCCGTTGAGCAGGGCACTTTTGAACTCGCGCCAGAGATCCTTGCTGCGCTTGCGGAGTGCCGCGCGCCGCGAGATGTTCTCGGCGAGACCGGAATGGCGCTTTTCACGGGAAGTGCTATTCCCGAATGGCTCACGCCGGTTGACGATGACGGCCATGATGGAATGATGGGGCTCGAGACCTTCGACCTCAAGACGCCGATCACGGTTTTTGGCGCACCCACGACACGGATCGCGTTCCTCCAGGAATGGGTCGTGACGGAGCAGACATATGATGCCGCACTGGAAACCACCCGCAAGCAGGACATGAAGCGCGCGCCGATCAAGGTGACTGAGCAGTATTATCGGTTCGTCGATCCGGAGAGTGGACCGATGATCGGCGCCTTCGCCCCAACCGATGACGCCTTGGCCGTAATGCTGGGCATGCCGATGGAAGCAGGAAAGCCCAAGACGATGTTCGTCGGCTGCAACTATGCGATTGCGTCTCAGAAAGACTTTCTCGACGCAGCTGCCAAAGCCGATACGATGGCCGGCGATGCAGGGCAGGATATCCAGGAGATGCTGGAAGGCGAGCCTTGAACGGCAGCGGGCAGGCTGAGGATTGAGCGTTCGATGTGTTCATGAATTGAGTGCCAAGCAGGCGAGAGAAGGTCTCGGTCACACAAAGGCCTGAGCAAGCGATGCCAATGCAATGCGCGGTGCTTCATCTTTTGCTTCAAAGGTGCATAATGTCATGAAACATTCGACGTTGAAACGAGACAATTTATGCGCCGCCACGCCAATCCCCTTGCTGCCGACCCGGTCCCTGTCACTAAGGTCGTCGCCTGGCGCCCGGTCCTGGCAAAACAGAAGGGTGAAACGAAGCATGCCGCTCTGACGGAGCGCATTATCGCCGACATCGATTCCGGCCTTCTCAAGCCGATGGATCGTATGCCGACCCATCGTGATCTGGCGCGCGAGCTCGGCCTGTCGGTGCAGACCGTTAGTCTCTCGTACAAGGAAGCGGAGAGGCTCGGCTATCTGAGTGGTGAGATCGGCCGGGGAACCTTCGTCAAGGCGCGTGTGACAGATCGTGCCGGTCGCATGATGCTCGACCATAGCCAAAATGAAGTGCTGGACCTTTCCATTATCCGCGCCGTCTACCTCGATGCGCATGAAGCCGCCTCGCGCGAGATCTTCCGCGAGCTTGCCGAAAGCGACATCGCGAGCTTTATGCGTCCGTGCCGCCCGATAGCGGGACTGGAGCGTCACCGAGAAATCGCGCGGCTCTGGTTGCAGCCGATGGGGGTCAGCGCGGGCGCGGAGCGCATCCTGGTGACGAACGGTGCGGCGCATAGCATCTTCCTTGCCCTCAGTTGCATCATTCGCTCCGGCGACGTCGTCCTGTGCGAAAATCTCACCGATCACGGCATTATCGGGCTCTCCAACATCCTCGGCTTCAGCCTGAAGGGTCTCCCCACTGACGCGGAAGGGATTTTGCCCGAAGCTCTGGAAGCGGCCTGCACCGCGGGGGGCGTCCGGGCACTGGTCATCATTCCGACGCTCAACAATCCGACGGGTCATGTTGCCGGTGCCGAGCGCAGGCGCGCGATCGCGGAGATCGCACGGCGTTACGGCGTCTTCGTCATCGAGGACGAGGTCTACAGGCCGATGATCGAGGAGGATTTGCCTTCGATTACCGAATTGCTGCCAGCGCTTGGCTTCTTCGTCACAAGCTTCACAAAGACCGTGCTGACCGGCCTGCGTGTCGGTTATCTCGTCGTGCCGCCCGCCTATTCCATCCGGGCGGCATCCATCCTGCGTGTCTCGAGCTGGAGCGGAACCTATCTCACTGCCGAGATCGCCTCGCGCTGGGTTGAAAACGGTATGGCGCAGCACCTGCTGTCACTTCAGCGGGAGGAAGCGAGGGTACGTCAAAGCATCGCCGCTGACATCCTGGGTGATCATTTCGCATCAAGCCACCCTCTTTCCTTGTGTTCTTGGCTGAAGTTGCCCCAGCACTGGACCGAAGACGGTTTGGTTCGCGCGCTCGCCAGCCAGAACGTCGCTGTCACGCCGTCCGAGCCCTTCATCGCCGGGCCGGGCCATGGTGGGGGCATTCGCATCTGCCTCGGTGGGCGTATGAGCCACGCGAGCCTGAAAAAGGCGCTGACGACGGTGCGGCATGCTTTCGAGCAGTTACCGCCGGTCTATGACGTCGGCGCCATCGGTTGACGCTCGCCAAGAGGCAATCATTGAATCATTACAATATAATAATTGACATGATTTTGTTTCGCTCTCAACATGACAATCATGAAGAGCGAAGAACTGACCCGACCAATCGAAAATCAGCAGCTGCCGGTGTGCCTCGCGGACGTCGAGTGCGCTGCCGGCCGCATTCGGGGTCGTGTAGCGCGCACGCTGCTCGTTCGCTCGACCTCCCTTTCGCAGCTGACGGGCCAGTCCGTTCATCTGAAGCTCGAAACACGCCAGCCGATCGGCGCCTTCAAGCTGCGCGGTGCGACCAATGCCATCGTCTCGCTTGATGAAGCGGCGCGCGAGCGCGGCCTTGTAACGGCCTCGACGGGAAACCATGGACGGGCGGTCGCCTATGCCGCCCAGATGCTCGGCATCTCCTCGACGATCTGCATGTCGTCACTGGTTCCCGCCAACAAGATCCAGGCCATCAAGGCGCTCGGCGCTGAAATCCGTATTGTCGGCATCTCCCAGGATGATGCGCAGGTGGAAGTTGACCGCCTCGTCGCAGATCGTGGTCTCACGCCGATCCCACCATTCGACCATGCCGATGTTGTCGCTGGTCAAGGCACGATCGGCCTCGAAATCGTCGAGGACCTGGCTGATGTCACCACTGTCCTCATTCCTCTCTCCGGTGGCGGTCTCGCCGCAGGCATCGCCGTAGCGCTCAAGGCGCTCAAGCCGCACGCCAGGATCATCGGCGTTTCGATGGAGCGCGGTGCGGCTATGCATGCCTCCATCACCGCCGGCAAGCCGGTTGCGGTGCGCGAAGAGGAGACGCTGGCGGATTCGCTCGGCGGCGGCATCGGCCTTTCGAACCGCGTAACCTTTCCGATCTGTCGCGCGCTGTTGGACGACATCGTGCTGCTGACCGAGGACGAAATCGCCGAAGGCATTCGCCATATCGCACGCGAGGCGGGGGAGGTCGTCGAGGGTGCCGGCGCGGTCGGTGTCGGCGCGATTCTCGCCGGCAAGGTGGAGTTGTTCGGCCCAGCGGTCGTCATCCTCTCGGGCTGCAATATCGATCCGGACGTTCACCGGAATATCATTGCGGGAGGCGCTGCATGAGCCGCATTCTCATCCTGACGGAAAACGACCTGCGGGCTGCAGTTCAGTTGGATGCTTCGGTCGTCGACTGCATCGAGCAGGCTTTTCTGGCGCTCGCAACCAAGCCGGTCGCCATGCCGCCGATCCTGCGTCTCGATATCCCTGAGTTTCGCGGCGAGGTTGATGTCAAGACGGCCTATGTGCCGGGTTTCGATGGCTTTGCCATCAAGGTGAGCCCTGGCTTCTTCGACAATCCGAAGCTTGGCCTGCCCAGTCTCAACGGATTGATGATCCTGTTCAGCGCCAAGACGGGCCTTGTAGAAGGCCTGCTTCTTGACAATGGCTATCTGACGGATGTGCGTACCGCGGCGGCCGGTGCCGTTGCCGCCCGGCATCTCGCGCGTGAAGATGCTTCCGTCGCCACGATCTTTGGCGCCGGCATGCAGGCGCAGATGCAGCTCGCAGCGCTGACGCTTGTCCGACCGATACGGTCGGCGCGCATCTGGGCGCGCGACCATGCCAAGGCTGAGAAGCTGGCAGCCGAATGCACACGGCAGTACGGGTTCGACGTTGCCGCCGTCGCCGATCCGCATGAAGCGATGCGCGGCAGCGATATCGTCGTTACCACCACGCCGGCGGAACGGCCGATCCTGAAGGCGGAATGGCTCGAAGCCGGCCAGCATCTTACTGCAATGGGGTCGGATGCCGAGCACAAGAACGAGATCGATCCCGCTGTTTTCGCCCGCGCCACCTACATCGCCGACCGTCTGTCGCAGACCCGTATACTCGGGGAGCTGCACCATGCCATCGAGGCGGGCCTGGTCGGTCCCGATGATCCGTTCGCGGAACTCGGCGCCGTGATCGCGGGCTCGGCAAAGGGCCGTGCTGGCGCCGATGACATTACCTTCGCCGACCTGACGGGTACCGGCGTGCAGGACACCGCGATCGCCAATCTCGCCGTCAGTCGCGCAGCAGGCGCAGGCAGCGGAAAGACAATCGAAAACAAAAGAGAAATGGGAGGTGACGCGTGAGCGTGACGCTGAACTTTACGCGTGAGGAATATGCCGCGCGTCTGTCCAAGACCCGTCAAGCCATGGAGAAGGCCGGAATCGATCTTCTGGTCGTCACGGATCCTTCCAACATGCACTGGCTGACGGGATACGATGGCTGGTCCTTTTACGTGCACCAATGCGTTCTGGTGCCGCCGAGCGGCGAGCCTATCTGGTATGGCCGTAAGCAGGATGCTAACGGCGCCAGGCGCACCGCCTATCTCCACCACGACAACATCATCGGCTATCCCGATCATTACGTGCAGTCGACCGAGCGTCACCCGATGGACCTGCTCTCGCAGATCATCGACGAACGCAAATGGTCAGGTCTCACCGTCGGCGTAGAGATGGACAACTACTACTTCTCGGCTGCGGCTTTCGCCTCGCTGCAGAAAAACCTGCCGAACGCACGCTTCAAGGATGCGGCCGGTCTGGTAAACTGGCAGCGCGCCATCAAGAGCCTGACGGAACTCGACTACATGCGTAAGGCCGGCAAGATCGTCGAGCTGATGCACAAGCGTATTGTCGAGGTCGTCGAGCCCGGCATGCGCAAATGCGATCTCGTCGCCGAAATCTATGACGCGGGCATCCGCGGCACGTCGGAATTCGGAGGCGATTATCCGGCGATCGTGCCGCTTCTGCCGTCGGGCGCCGATGCCTCTGCGCCGCACTTGACCTGGGACGACAAGCCGATGCGGTCGGGTGAGGGCACTTTCTTCGAGATCGCCGGCGCCTACAAGCGCTACCACTGCCCGCTGTCGCGCACCGTCTTCCTGGGCAAGCCCACGCAGGCCTTTCTCGACGCCGAGAAGGCAACGCTTGAGGGCATGGAGGCGGGTCTTGCGGCCGCAAAGCCGGGCAACACCTGCGAAGACATCGCCAATGCCTTCTTCACGGTGTTGAAGACATACGGGATCATCAAGGATAACCGCACGGGTTACCCGATCGGCCTGTCCTATCCGCCGGATTGGGGCGAGCGCACCATGAGCCTGCGCCCCGGCGACCGGACGGAGCTGAAGCCCGGCATGACCTTCCACTTCATGACCGGCCTGTGGCTGGAGGATATGGGGCTGGAGATCACAGAAAGCATTGCCATCACCGAGACCGGCGTCGAATGCCTGTCCAACGTGCCGCGCCAGCTGTTCGTGAAGGGCTGATACGATGCTGCACAATGCCGCGCTGCGCCTCTCGCCGATCACTCCTTCCGTCGATTTCGACGCGAAGGGCGTGCAGCATGGGCACCTGCGTCTGCCTTATAGCCGCGACGATAGCGCCTGGGGCTCTGTGATGATCCCGATCTGCGTCATCGCCAATGGCGAGGGGCCGACGGCCCTGCTGACCGGCGCCAATCATGGCGACGAGTATGAGGGACCTGCAGCACTGTTCGAGCTGGCGCAGGCGCTTGCCCCATCCGAAATAAGCGGGCGCATCATCATCGTTCCTGCCCTCAACTATCCAGCCTTTCGGGCCGGCACACGCACGTCGCCCATCGATCGGGGCAACCTCAATCGCAGCTTCCCGGGCCGGCCGGATGGGACAGTGACCGAGAAGATAGCTGACTACGTGACACGCCATCTCATTCCGCTGGCCGATATCGCCCTCGACTTCCATTCCGGCGGCAGGACATTGGACTTTCTTCCCTATGCTGCCGCGCACGAACTGCCGGACAAGAATCAGGAGGCCCGTTGTTTTGCGGCCGTGGCCGCCTTTGCGGCGCCATTTTCGATGAAGATGCTGGAGATCGATGCGGTCGGGATGCTCGACACCACCGTCGAGGATATGGGGAAGGTGTTCGTCACGACGGAGCTTGGTGGTGCTGGCACCGCCACCGCACGCTCGATAGAAATTGCCCGCAACGGGAGCCTCAACCTGCTCCGACATGCCGGCATTCTCTCGGGTGAACCCGATGTGGGGTCTACGCGTTGGCTCGACATGCCCTCGAGCGACTGCTTCACCTTTGCCGAAGACGAGGGGCTCATCGCCTTTGCCGTCGATCTCGGCGACGCCGTCAGGACGGGCGACATCATCGCCAATGTCTACCCCGTCGGTAAAACCGGCGTTGCGCCTATCGCCTACCGCGCGGCCATGGATGGCGTGCTTGCGGCGCGCCACGTACCCGGCCTGATCAAGGCCGGCGACTGCCTTTCCGTGATCGCCACGGTCACGGAGGAAACCTAGCCCGCAAACCAACGCGAGATCCGAAAACGGACCGCATAACCACAGCCAGAGGAGAATTCACATGCCTATCAAGAAAATCGCCGGCCTTTCCGCTCTTAGCCTCATCCTTGGCGTGACGTGCGCCAATGCGCTGACGCTCGAAGAAGTCAAGGAACAGGGATACATCCGCGCGGCGACAGCCAACGAAGTGCCCTATTCCTACATGCAGCCCGACGGCACTTCTGCCGGTATCGGGCCGGATGTCGCCACCGCCGTTCTGAAATCGATGGGGGTCGAAGAGATCAACTGGACCGTCACGCCGTTCGGCACACTGATCCCCGGCCTCAAGGCAAAGCGCTTCGACTTCGCTGCTGCCGAGCAGAACATCTCGCCGGAGCGCTGCAAGCAGGTCGCCTTCACCGAGCCGAACTCGTCATACGGCGAGGGCCTGCTGGTCAAGAAGGGTAACCCGAAGAGCCTGAAGACCTATGCCGACATCGCCAAGGATCCGTCGCTCACGGTCGCCGTGGTTTCGGGCGCCAACAATGTCGACTTCCTGCGCGCCGTCGGCGTGAAGGACGAACAGATCGTCTTCATCCCGGCCAATGCGGATGCCATCCCGACGGTTCAAAGCCGGACCGATGCTTATGCCGCGACAGAACTGACCGTCGCCGCACTCGCCAAGGATCAGGCACAGGTCGAGCAGGTCGCCCCGTTCGAAGATCCGGTCGTGGAAGGCGCGCCCGTTCGCAATTACGGCGGCTTTGCCTTCCGCCCGGAGGACAAGGAACTGCGCGACGCCTTTAACGCCGCCCTTGTCGAGTTCCGCAAGACGGACGAGTACAAGACGATCCTGACCAAGTACGGTCTGTCCGAACAGAGTATCGAAGCTGCCGCGAGCAAGAAGGTCGAAGACCTCTGCGCGGGTAAGTAACGGCAAAGGCGCTCGATCATCGTCGGTCGAGCGCCACTCCTCGGGATCGGGAGACTTCCGCATGGACTGGACAGCCTACCTGCCGATGCTCTGGCAAGGGGCATTCGTCACGATGACGATCACGCTGGCATCGATCGCCGTTGGCGCGGTGCTTGCCTTCGTGTTCGGCATCATGCGCGTGGAAGGAGGGCCAATCCTTTCCACCGTCGCGCTGTGTTACACGGAGGTGTTTCGCGGCACGTCGCTGCTCGTTCAGCTCTTCTGGTTCTACTATGCGCTGCCGCTTGTCGGGCTGAGCTTCGATCCCGTCACGACCGGTATCCTTGTGCTGGCGGCCCATGCGGGCGGATATGGCGCCGAGATCGTGCGCGGTGCGCTATCCTCCGTTTCCACACAGCAGCTCGAGGCTGCGCGTGCCTTGAACTTCAGCCGGTTGCAGACGCTGTTTCGGGTCTCTCTTCCGCAGGCGATCGTCGAGATGATGCCGGCCTTCGGAAACCTGGCCATCGAGACGCTCAAGCTATCCTCGCTCGTATCGCTGATTTCGATTGCCGATCTGACCTTCGCCGCCCAGTCGATCCGCAACATCACGCTGGACAGCACGAGCATCTATTCGATCACGCTTCTCTGCTACTTCGCCATGTCCCTTGTCCTCATGGTCGCGATCCGCGTGATCGAGCGTCTCGTCAGACGCGGTCATGCGTTCCCGCAGATGCCCCGTTCGTAAGGATATGATTTGATGATGTACGGATACGAATGGGATACGACTACGTGGCTCACCTACACGACCTCGATCCTGCCCATTATTCTGATCGGCCTGACCGTTACCCTAAAGGCGGCGGCGGCAGGCTTTGCCATCGCGCTCGTTCTCGGTCTCGTTTTCGCCCTGCTGCGCCGAAGCCGGCTGGTCGCGATCTCCTGGACGACGGCCGTCATCGTGGAGTTCCTGCGCGACACGCCGCTCCTGGTTCAGCTCTTCTTCCTCTACTATGTGCTGCCCGAATTCGGGATCGTGCTCCCGGCATTCCTGACGGGCGCACTCGCGCTGGGCCTGCAATATGCAGCCTATACATCGGAGGTCTATCGGGGCGGCATCGAGGCTGTGGCCCGTGGCCAGTGGGAAGCGGCGACCGCGCTAAACCTCACCCGGATGCAGGCCTATCGTGACATCATCATTCCGCAGGCCATCCCGCGTATTGTACCGGCGATGGGCAACTACCTCGTCGCAATGATCAAGGAAACGCCCGTCCTGTCCGTCGTCACCGTCATGGAAATGATGGGGCTTGCCAACATGATCGGCGAACGCACCTTCGAATATCTCGTTCCGCTGACGCTCGTCGGCCTGATTTTCCTCCTCCTCACGCTGATCTGCTCGGCGGGCCTTCACCGTTTGCAGAAAGCGCTTCCAAAAGCAGGAATCCCCTTGCGATGACCGAAGACAACTCCGCGCCCATCATCGAATTCTCCAACGTCACCAAGCGCTTCGGCCCGCTCACTGTCCTGGACGATTTCAATTTCAGCGTCAGTAAGGGTGAGAAGGTCACGCTGATCGGCCCGTCCGGTTCGGGCAAGTCGACCGTTCTGCGCATCCTGATGACACTCGAGCCGTTTCAAGACGGCAGGCTGACGCTGTCGGGCATGTCCTATCACGAGCCGAATGGCAAGGGCCCCTTCAAGGCCTCCGAACGTCATCTGCGCCAGATCCGCACCCACGTCGGGATGGTGTTCCAGAGCTTCAACCTGTTCCCGCACATGACGGTTCTGCGCAACGTCGTGGAAGCGCCGCTGCGTGTTCTCGGCATTGCGCGGGCGGAGGCTGAATGCCGTGCGCTGCAACTGCTCGATATGGTCGGGTTGGCGGACAAGAAGGATTTTTATCCCTCGCAGCTTTCCGGCGGGCAGCAGCAGCGCGTTGCGATCGCTCGCGCTCTTGCGATGCGTCCGCGCGTCCTTCTGTTCGACGAGCCCACATCCGCACTCGATCCGCAGCTGGTGGGCGAGGTGCTCTCGGTCATTCGCGACCTTGCCCACGAACATGACCTGACCATGTTATTGGTGACGCACGAAATGCGTTTCGCCCGGGAGGTTTCCGATCGTGTCTGCTTCTTCGACAAGGGTCGTATCTGCGAACAGGGCGCGCCCGACGAAATATTCGGTGCACCGCGCGAGCCGCGCACGCGCGAATTCCTCTCATCGGTTCTTGCTTAGTCTAGATGCTGTAGCCGTCATCTGAGCGACGACGCTCGTAAATCAATCCGGCTCGGCCATCCGATAGCCGACGCCGGGCTCCGTGCGCACGATCTGCGGCTGGGTAGGGTCGCGTTCGATCTTCTGGCGAAGTTGGCCGATGAAGACGCGCAGATAATGCATGTCCTCGCCATGAGCAGGTCCCCAGACACTCGTCAGCAGGGTCCGATGGGTCACGACACGGCCGGCGTGGCGGGCAAGTAGGAGCAGCAAGTCATATTCCTTGGGCGTCAGGTGCACGATCTCGCCTGCGCGCGTGACGAGCCGCTTGATAGGATCGATCCTCAGGTCGTCCACGTCCATGACGCTCGGGATCGCATCGCGCCGACCATGATGGCGCAGCGCGGTGCGGATACGTGCGGTCAGCTCCCCGATGCCGAACGGCTTTTCGATATAGTCGTCGGCGCCAAGATCGAGTGCTTCGATCTTCTCGCTTTCACGATCGCGGGCGGACAGTATGACGATGGGGATGTCCGACCACGCCCTGAGGCTGGCGATTATCGCCTTGCCGTCCATATCCGGCAGGCCGAGATCAAGGATCACGAGATCGGGCGCCTGGGTTGCAACGAACTTGAGCGCCTCGGCGCCGTTCACAGCCTCGATCACCTCGTAGCCCGCGGCGGCCAAGGACGGCTTCAGAAAACGCTGTATCTGCGGCTCGTCATCCACGACGAGAATACGCGACGGGTTCATCAGGCACTGCCCTTTGCTTCTTCGCTTCCGGGAAACTGCATGACGATACGTGTGCCTCGCTTTTTGAGCGCCGGGCTCTCCGCATGGATCTTGCCGCCCATAGCCTCGATGAAACCGCGCGCGATGGATAGCCCGAGCCCCGTGCCGGGCGCGCGCCCGTCCGGGTTACCCCTGCGATAGAATTTTTCGAAGATGCGGTCCAGGTCCTCCGGCGGAATGCCCTTGCCGAGATCGGTGACCGAGATAATCACATCCTTGCCCTCGCGGCGCGCATAGACGTTGACCGGCTCCCTGCCACCATACTTGATGGCGTTGTCGAGCAGATTGAAAAGCACCTGGGAGATGAGGACGCTGTCGCCTCGGATCAGCGGCAGGTCGGTCGCGATGCTCGTCTCGATGATATGTCCCGGTGCGTGCTTGCGCGTGCGCTCGACGGCGGACTGCACCACGTCGGTCACGTCTATCCAGTCCCGCTTCGGCTTCAGCGTACCGGCCTCAATTCGCGTCATATCGAGCAGGTTCGCAACAAAGCGGCTCATTCTGCCGCTTTCTTCTTCGATCGATTTCAGGAGGTCGTCGCGGCTCTCCGCGCTCATCCGCTCGCCGAGCTCGCGAAGCGCGGTGACAGCGCCGGTAATGGTGGCGAGGGGCGTCCTCAGGTCATGCGAAATGGATGAAAGCAGCGCATCGCGATAACGTTCACCCTCCAGGCGCGCCGCCTGGACGATCGTCTCGTCCGCAAGCCGAGCGCGATCAAGGGCAATCGCTGTCTGATCGAGAACAGCGCTCAACATGCGCTCCGCATTCAGGGCGAGCGGCTCGGCAGCATGCTCGACGCCACAGACCCCGACGATTCCATGTGGACCTAGCAAGGGGCGGAACTCGAAGCGGCTGTTGGGAAGCGTGCCGGTGCCGTGACCCGCCGGCTCGCGTTTGTCATGGGTCCATCGTGCGGCAGTCAGGTCGGTAACGTCGAGATCCGTATCCGGTGGCCAGGCAGCTGCCACACCGAGGTCGCCCGTTCGAGGAAGCAGGAAAACGACGTTGCGCTTCAATCGCGACTGGAGTTGCGAAACGGTCAGCCAGATCGCATCCTCGCTCTTTTCCGTTGTCGCGAGCTTCCGGGAGAAGTCGTGAAGCGATTGCAGTTCGGTTGCCCGCAGGCCCGCCACCTCCGCCTGTTGACGGATGCGGGATGCGAAGCCGCCCGCGATCATTGCCACGATCAGAAACACGAAAAGCGCAAAAACTTCATGCGGCGCGGCAATCGTGAAGGTGCGCTGCGGGTCGATGAAGAAGAAGTTGTAGGCAAGGGCCGAAAGAACGGCCGCCAGGAATGCAGCGACATAACCCCCGGCGACGGAAGCGCCGAGCACCGAGAGGAGAAAGAGCAGGGAGATATTGGGCAGATCGACGAAGATGTCGATCGTCTTGCCAAGCAGCACTGTGAGAGCGACGAAGCCTGCGGCGCTCAGCGCCGATTGCCGCCACGCTTGCACTTTGGGGAGCATGAGCGGCCGTCGCATGCGCTCACCGGAAGGCCCCTCCGGCGTCACGATGTGAATGCCAAGGCCGGCGGCCCTGTTCGTCAGCGCCTCCGGAAGTGCATGTTTGAGATGCTTGCGCCAGCCGGCCCGTTTCGGTGCGCCGATCACGATCTGAGTGACATGTTCCCGGCGCGCGAGCTTCAGGATTTCCTCGACGAAGTCGTTACCGATCACGCGGCGCGTTTCCGCGCCGAGTTGCTCGGCGAGCCGGAAAAGCGCCTCGATCCGCTGCACATGCCCGGCCGTATCGATCTCACGGTCCGCCCGCTCGAGCGACACGACCAGCCAGGGCGCGTTAAGGCCGGAGGCCAAGCGGCTTGCCACCCGCACGACTTTTTCCGACAGCGGATCGGATCCCACACAGACCAGCAGCCGCTCGGCCGTCGCCCAGGGGCCGTCGATTGCGTTCTGCTTGAGATAATCGACCATCTGGTCGTCGACACGGTCGGCCGTGCGGCGAAGAGCAAGTTCCCGAAGTGCCGTCAGGTTGCCAAGCCGGAAGAAGCGATCGACGGCGCGGTTTGCGCTTTCCGGAAGATAGACCTTGCCGTCCCGAAGCCGTTCAATCAGTTCGGACGGCGCAAGATCCACCAGCAGAACCTCGTCTGCACGCTTCAACACGATGTCTGGCACCCGCTCGCGCACGGTCACCCCAGTGATCTGGGCGACCACGTCTGCCAGGCTCTCGAGGTGCTGGATGTTCAAGGCCGTCCAGACATCGATGCCGGCCGTTATGAGTTCCTCGATATCCTGGTACCGCTTGGGGTGGCGGCTGTCGTCGGGGTTGGAATGGGCGAGTTCATCGACGATGACGATCCGCGGCCGCCTCGCCAGAACCGCGTCGAGATCGAACTCATCGAGCACCCGTCCGCGATAGGCGATCCGCCGCCTGGGCAGGACGTCGAGGCCTTCGAGGAGTGCCGCCGTCTCGCTTCGCCCGTGGGTTTCGACAATGCCGACGACGATGTCGACGCCGTCTGTCTTCAGGCGCCTAGCCCGCGACAGCATGGCGTAGGTCTTGCCGACCCCGGGTGCTGCGCCAAGGAAAACGGTGAGCTTGCCCCGGTGGTCTTTCTCCGTCAGGGCAAGCAGGGCATCCGGGTCGGGACGTCGCACGTCCCTGCGGTCGTCATCCGCCATCAGGCTCTCACATCTTCAAGGCATCGAGCGCCAGGTTGAGCTGTAGCACATTCACCCTCGCCTCGCCGATAATACCGAAGGCCGGGTGTTCGATCTGCTGCTTGACGAGTGAGGCAACAACGGCTGGCTCCAGCCCCCGAGCCAGTGCGATGCGCGGGACCTGCGCCTCGGCAAAAGCCGGTGAGATATGCGGGTCGAGACCAGAGCCAGACGTCGTGACGGCATCGGCCGGCATTGGCGATGTCATGCCTGTGACCTTCAAGCGGGCGACATCGGCTGCGACGCGATCCCGCAGCTTGGCCGAGGTTGTGCCGAGGTTAGAGCCGGACGAGGCCGCGGCATTGTACGGGCCCGGGCCGGTGGCCGAGGGACGCGGCCAGAAGTAGCGGTCAGCCGTAAAGTTCTGCCCGATGAGCATCGAACCGACGACCGCGCCGTCACGCTCGATGAGGCTGCCATTGGCCTTCGTCTGCATCACCGCCTGAGCGATACCGTTGATTGTGAGCGGATAGACAAGGCCGGTGAGAACGGTCAGGACAACGACCAGGGTGAAGGCGGGTCTGAGATGATTGAGCATGATTACACCAGATGAAGTGCGCTGACGGCGGCGTCAATGAGCTTGATGCCGGCGAAGGGCAGCACGAGGCCGCCGACGCCGTAAATCAGCAGGTTGCGGCGCAGGAGCGATGCTGCACCCGAGGGACGATAGGCCACGCCCTTCAGTGCGAGGGGTATCAACGCCACGATGATGAGTGCGTTGAAGATGACCGCCGACAGGATGGCCGATTGCGGCGAGGCCAGCCCCATCACGTTGAGGGCGTCGAGAGCCGGATAGGTCGCGACGAACAGCGCCGGGATGATGGCGAAGTACTTGGCCACGTCATTGGCGATGGAGAAGGTCGTCAGCGAGCCGCGTGTCATCAGGAGTTGTTTGCCGATCTCGACGATCTCGATGAGCTTGGTCGGGCTTGAATCGAGATCCACCATGTTGGCGGCTTCGCGCGCCGCCTGGGTGCCGGTCTGCATCGCGACCCCGACATCGGCCTGGGCGAGCGCCGGCGCGTCGTTCGTGCCGTCGCCGCACATGGCGATGAGACGGCCGCCCTGTTGCTCGCGGCGAATATAGGCGAGCTTGTCTTCCGGCGTGGCCTGGGCGAGGAAGTCATCGACGCCGGCTTCCGACGCAATGGCTGCAGCCGTCACCGGGTTGTCGCCCGTGACCATGACGGTGCGGATCCCCATGGCGCGAAGCGCTGCGAAGCGCTCCTTGATCCCGGGTTTCACCACATCCTTCAGGTGGATGGTGCCGAGTAGGCGCTCGCCGTCCGCGACGGCAAGGGGCGTGCCTCCGGTGCGGGCGATCCTTTCCACCGCGCTGTGGAAATCGGCTGGCCCGTTCTGTTCCGTGAGGTCAGCGAACCGCAGCACGGCATCCACGGCGCCCTTGCGCAGGCGGCGTGCGCCCATATCGACGCCGGAAAGCCGCGTCTCGGCGGTGAAGTCGATGACGGCATCGAAGGTCATGTTCGGCATGGCAACGCCGAACTCGCCGGTAGCGAGCGCTACGATCGATCGGCCTTCCGGTGTCTCGTCGGAAAGCGAGGCGAGGAGGGCGGCCTCAGCCAGTTCTCCTGCGGTGACGCCGGGGGCCGGCAGGAAGTCGCTCGCCATACGATTGCCGAACGTGATGGTGCCCGTCTTGTCGAGAAGCAGCGTATCGACGTCGCCGGCGGCCTCGACGGCGCGGCCCGACGTGGCGATGACGTTGAAACGCACCAGGCGGTCCATGCCTGCGATGCCGATGGCAGAGAGAAGGCCGCCGATCGTGGTCGGGATCAGCGTGACGAGAAGGGCTGCAAGAACCGTCACGGAAAGCACCGTGCCCGAATAGCCGGCCAAACCCCAGATTGCGACGCAGACGAACAGGAAAATCAGTGTGAGGCCGGACAGGAGGATCGACAATGCAATCTCGTTCGGTGTCTTCTGGCGCTTTGCGCCCTCGATCAGCGCGATCATGCGGTCGACGAAGGAGGAGCCGGGCTGGACCGTGATCTTCACCCTGATCTCATCGGACAGTACCTGCGTGCCGCCAGTGACGGCGGACCGATCACCGCCGGATTCCCGGATGACGGGCGCGGACTCGCCGGTGATGGCGCTTTCGTTGACCGAGGCGACGCCCTCGATAACCTCTCCATCGCCAGGAATGAATTCGCCGGCGGCAATGAGCACGACATCGCCGACCTTGAGGCTGGATGCCGGGATCGTCTCTGTCGTGCCGTTTGCCGCGACCTTGCGGGCGACGAGGTCGGACTTCGTCTTTTTCAAGCTGTCGGCCTGGGCCCGGCCTCGGCCCTCGGCTACGGCTTCGGCGAAGGTGGCAAACAGCACTGTGAACCAGAGCCATGCGGCGATCTGGCCGGAGAAACCGGCCTGGGGCGGATTGGAGGCGAGGTCGCGTATGAAGAGGATCGTCACGATCGCAGCGACGACCTCGGTTACGAAAATGACCGGATTGCGCAGCAGCTTGCGGGGATCGAGCTTGACGACGGCGTCGCGCATTGCCGGAAACAGGATCGACGGATCGAGAAGACCTGGCGCCCTGTGATCTGTCGGCTTGTAGGCGTGGGACATGGGAGTTCCTTCAGAAGGTCTGGCCGGCGAGCATGGCGAGGTGTTCGACAACAGGGCCGAGCGCCAGTGCGGGGAAGAATTGCAGGCCGCCGAGGATAAGGATGATGCCGATCAGGAGCCCGACGAAGAGCGGGCCGTCGGTTGGAAAGGTGCCGGCCGAGGCCGGGGCCTTCACCTTGGCGGCGAGCGATCCGGCGATTGCCATGACCGGCACGACATAGGCGAAGCGGCCGAGCAGCATCGCGATCCCGAGCGTGGTGTTGTACCAGGGCGTGTTGCCGGTAAGCCCGCCGAAGGCCGAGCCGTTGTTGCCCGCTGTCGAGGTGTAGGCATAGAGGATTTCCGACAGGCCGTGCGGGCCTGATGTGCCGATGCTGGCAACCGCGAAGGGCAGCATCGCCGAGACGGCGGTGAAGCCGAGGATCACGAGCGGCAGGATCAGGACAGCCAGCATGGCGAATGTCATCTCGCGCCCCTCGATCTTCTTGCCGAGGAATTCGGGCGTCCGACCGACCATGAGGCCGGCGACGAAGACCGAGAGCAGCGCGAAGACCAGCATCCCGTAAAGTCCCGAGCCGACACCGCCTGGCAGCACTTCTCCAAGCTGCATGAGGAACATCGGCACCAGGCCGCCGAGGCCTGTGAACGAGCCGTGCATGCCGTTGACGCCACCATCCGACAGGCCGGTGGTCACTGCTGCATAGAGTGCGGTCATGGCCTGGCCGAAGCGGACTTCCTTGCCTTCCATGTTGCCGAGCGCCGCGTCGACGCCGACTGCGGTCAGGATCGGGTTGCCCTGCGCCTCTGCCCAGTATGTAATGGCGACGCCTGCGATCAGCAGGATTGCCATCGCAGAGATAAGGGCCCAGCCCTGTCGGCGATTGCCGACCATCTGGCCAAAACTGTAGACGAGGGCCGCGGAGATGGACAGCATGGCCAACATATTCAGGTAATTCGACCACGCGGTTGGGTTCTCGAAGGGGTGGGCCGCGTTGACGTTGAAGAATCCTCCGCCATTGGTGCCGAGTTGCTTGATGGCCTCCTGCGAGGCGACGGGGCCGAGCGAGATGACCTGGTTAGCGCCCTCGAGCGTCTTAGCCGTGACTGACGCTTCGAGTGTCTGTGGCAGGCCCATGGCGACGAAGACGAGCGCGACCATGATGGAGAGCGGCAGCAGCACGTAAAGAGTGGCCCTGACCATATCGACCCAGAAGTTGCCGAGTGTCGTGACCTTGGAGCGGGCGAGCGCCCGGGTGAAGGCGACCGCCAGCGCCATGCCGGTGGCCGCCGACAGGAAGTTCTGCACGGTGAGTCCGGCCATCTGGCTGAAATGGCTGAGCGTCGTTTCTCCGGCGTAGTTCTGCCAGTTGGTGTTCGTGACGAAGGAGACCGCGGTGTTGAAGGCAAGATCGGATGGAACGGCAGGGAAATCCTGCGGATTCAACGGCAGATGGGCTTGCAGCCGGAGCATCGCGTAAAGCGCAAGAAAGCCCGCTAGCGAGAAGGTGAGCATGGCAAGCGTGTAGCCAAGCCAGCTTTGCTCCTTGTTCGGATCTACCCCGCTCACGCGGTAGAAGCCGCCCTCCACGGGGGCAAGTACCGGCGAGAGAAAGGTTCGTTCGCAGCTGAAAACCCGCGCCATGTAGAGCCCGAGCGGTTTGATCGCGAGGAGGACGGCAAGGAAGAGGAGGCTGATCTGCAACCATCCGATTGTTGTCATGGATCTGCTCCCGATCAAAAACGTTCGGGACGCAGCAGCGTCACGACGAGATAGGCGCCGAGGCCGATGGCGACGAGAAAGCCGAAGAGAGGTTCAACCATCGTCGTTTTCCTCAAAGACGGTTGAGCGCGCGGGCATAGAACGCAAGCACAAGAAGAGTGCCGCCGCCAAGCGCGATAAAGAAGAGGTCGGACATGTCTGTGTCTCCTGTTGATCAGGAGCAGAATACGCGCCTCACGGCTCAGGCTTCGATTGGGAAGTCGTGTCGAAGGAATAAAGAAAACATAAGGAGAGGATGTGAGGTGATCGTGCGGGATAATATCGCCATCCCCCGATCAGCACGAGATTGCCGTCTCAGTCCGTAACGTTCCTTTCCATTCGGATCGGCTTGCTGAGATAAGGCGATCCCGTCACCGCAAAGCGCCAGGGCCGCTCGGCGGCTTTGCTGATGCCGATACGCACGCCGCTCGTCATCGCGGGAATAGCGGCCGGAAGTTCCAGCGAAAACGGGGGGGCAAGAACGGAAAGTCCGTTCATATTTCCGGTGACGCTGAGCGCCTTGCAAAGGTTTCCCGGCCCCGAGCATAGCTTTCGTGTTTCACTCACCGACCGCCGTTCTCTCATGGTTTCGATGCCATATACCGGTTCCAAGGCGCGGATGAGCACCGCGCTGCCCTGTTCGCAGACGAAATTAAGGCACCAGTGCAGCCCGTAGGAGCGATAGACATAGGCGCGCGCCGGTGAACCGAACATCGCCGCATTTGCAACCGTTTGCCCCCTGAAACTATGTGACGCCTCATCATCGCGGCGATAGGCTTCGGTCTCGACGATGATCCCCCCGATGCCGTCGATTTGCAGGCTTGCTCCCAGGAGATCGGTCGCGACGGCGAGCACATCGCGTGCGAAGAAATGTTCGTCCAAACCCGTCAAATCAATTGATCCCGCATTGTCAGCGCATTTTCGATGGCGGCGCCGGAGGCTGTGTTGTCGAAGATGCACCAGCTGTCATCGGCGAGGCGTTTGCCGAAGCGCTCGATGCCCGCTTTGCTGTAGCTGGAATAGTAGATTTTCGGTGAGCCGTGGAGTCGCACATACTTTGGAGGCTTGTCGAAACTCGTTTCGGGCCAGACCGGTGCCGGATCGGCCAGAACACGCTCAATGGCATGGCGTTGCAGGAGCGATTCTGCAGGCTCTGACGCCCAACTGTTATGGCGTGGTTCGACCACGATCATACCAGCATGGTTGTAACGCATCGCAGCAAAGGCTTCGTCGGCCATCGTCGCGTCGAATTCGAGGCTTGGCGGCAGCTGGCACAGGAGCGGACCAAGCTTGTCTTTCAAGCTGCGGATCTCGTTTAGAAATGCATCGAAAAGGCCGTCTATGCCGCGAAGCCGTTCCGTGTGGGTAATCTCGCGGGGTATCTTCACGGCAAAACGGAAGTGCTCCGGCACCGAGGCGGCCCATCGCTCGAAAGTCTTGACCTGATGGTGGCGGTAGAACGTCGAGTTGACTTCGACGCCATCGAAGACGGCGGCGTATCGTTCCAGGCCGGTGCCCGCTTCGGGAAACCGTCGCGCGACCGTCCTGGGAATGGACCATGCTGCTGTTGCGATGAAGGGCACCGTGTCCTCCGCTCCTCTTCACAAGCGTCAAATGGAATTCTACTTTGCCGCTTTGGTTCCCCGCGAACGCCGGAACATTCCGCTCGTTTCGGCATTGCCGATGTTCAAGCTGGAGAACGGGTGTGGTGCCAAGAGCGAACTGGAAAGGTTTCCTGAAAGTGGGCGAACTGGTCTGTCCGGTAGCGCTCTACACCGCCGCCTCGACCAGCGACCGCATCGCCTTTCACATGCTCAACCGCAGGACAGGCCATCGACTTCACCGGGAATTTATCGATAGCGAGACGGGTAAGCCCGTCGAGCGCGAGGACCAGGTCAAAGGCTATGAGGTCAGCAACAACGACTATATTGCGCTCGACCCGGAGGAGATAGCCGACGCCCTGCCTGAAAGCGATAAGACGTTGGAAATCGAAGCGTTCATCGCCTGCGACGACATCGACGACCTCTATTTCGACAAGCCCTACTACCTCACGCCATCCGACCGTCACGGCGTCGAAGCCTTCGCGCTGATCCGCGAGGGCATGAAGGCATCGAACGTGGCCGCCCTTGCCGAAACCGTTCTCTTTCGTCGTGTGCGCACCGTCCTGATCCGGCCCGAAGGCCAGGGTGTTGTCGCAACCACGCTCAACTACGACTACGAGGTGCGCTCGGCCGAGGAAGCCTTCTCGGAGATACCGGATGTCAAGCTCAAGGGCGAAATGCTGGAGCTTGCTGAACATATCATCAACACCAAGAAGGGGCGGTTTGACCCTAAAGGCTTTGACGACCGTTACGACGCCGCGCTCGCCGAGGTGGTTAAGGCAAAGATCGAGGGACGAAAAATCAAGCCTGCCAAACCGAAGGCCGAAAGTAAGGTCGTCGATCTGATGGAGGCGCTTCGCCAGAGTGCGGGCAAGAGCGAACAACCGGCAAAACGCAAAGCGAAGAAGCCCGCGGCCACAGGAAAGCCGGCGGCCGGCCGTCGAAAGGCAGGATGATCATGGCGACACTGGACGTCTATCGGCAGAAGCGGGATTTCAAAACGACATCTGAGCCGCGCGGTAAGAAGGCACAAAAGAGCGGCAACAGCTTCGTCATCCAGAAGCACGACGCCACACGGCTGCACTACGATTTTCGTCTCGAAATGGATGGTGTCCTCAAAAGCTGGGCTGTGACGCGCGGCCCAAGTTTGGTGCCGAGCGAAAAACGTCTTGCCGTGCACGTGGAGGACCATCCTCTTGCCTATGGCGACTTCGAGGGGACGATCCCCAAAGGTGAATATGGCGGCGGCACAGTCATCGTCTGGGACCGCGGAACATGGGAGCCGATCGGCGACGCCCGAAAGGCCTATGCAAAAGGGCATCTCGAATTCACGCTCGACGGTGAGAAGCTGCATGGGCGCTGGCATCTCGTGCGCATGCATGGCAAGCCCGGCGAGAAGCGGGAAAACTGGTTGCTCATCAAGGGCGATGATGAATTCGCAGTAGCTGAGGGGGAAGACGACCTGCTCGAGAAGCGTCCGCAATCGGTAAAAACGGGACGAGACATCGCCGATGTGGCTGGTGAAGAGCCCGGCTGGTCGTCAAAAACGGGACGCATCCGCAAATCATCGAAGGCAAAAAAACAAGAAAAGGCCGCAGAGGTCGAAGAGACGGCAACGAAGGCACCTGACCCTTCGGATATGAAAGGTGCTCGCAAAGGGAAGCTGCCGGATTTCCTGCCGCCGACGCTTGCGACGCTCGCCAGCGCTCCGCCTGCCGGCGAACGATGGCTGCACGAGATCAAGTTCGACGGGTATCGCCTTCAGGCCCGCATCGAGGCAGGCCGGGTCAAGCTGCTCACCCGAAGCGGGCTCGACTGGACCAAGAAATTCGGCAAGGCCGTGCCGGAAGCGCTGCGGGACTTGCCATTCGGGACGGCCATCCTGGATGGCGAACTTGTCGTGGAGACCGGCACCGGCGCCTCCGATTTTTCAGCCTTGCAAGCCGATCTCAGCGCTGGACGCGACGATCGTTTCACCTTCTATCTCTTCGACCTCCTCTATCTCGACGGATATGATCTGACGGGTCTGCCGCTCGAGCAACGCAAGCGCCTGCTCGAAAAACTTGTTCCGGGAGCGGAGGGGCCGTTGCGCTATAGCGGCCACTTCGACGAAAACGGCGCTCTCGTTTTACGCCATGCTTGCCGCCTCAGCCTAGAGGGCGTGGTATCGAAGCTGCGCGATGCGCCCTATCGGGCCGGGCGCAGCAAAAGCTGGATAAAGTCGAAATGTTCGGCGCGGCAGGAGTTCGTCATCGGCGGCTACGTGCCTTCCACCGTTTCACGCAAGGCGATCGGCTCGCTGGTGCTCGGTGTCTACAACAAGGGCGAACTGGAGCCGGTCGGCCGTGTCGGCACGGGCTTTTCTGCGCTCGTGGCAGAGGATATCTTCAAGCGTCTGTCGCGCATTCGGACCGAGGAAAGTCCCTTTGGCCGGAAGCTGACGGCGGAAGAGGCGCGCCAGGCCCGTTACGTGCGGCCCGAGCTGGTGGCGGAGGTGGAATTCCGTGCGTGGACGGCCGACGGCCATCTTCGGCACGCATCCTTCCGGGGTCTCAGGGAAGACAAGCCCGCACAGGAGGTCGTTGCCGAAATGCCCAAGTCAACGAAAGCCACCGCGGCGAAAGCGCCAAACCCGCAACGCCGTACCGTGCGCCTCACCCATCCCGACCGGGTCTACTGGCCCGAAGAAGGGGTTACCAAGGAGGGGCTCGCGGACTATTATACCGAGGTCTGGCGCTATATCGCGCCGCACATCGTCGGTCGGCCGCTTGCGCTTTTGCGTGCGCCCAGCGGCATCGATGGACAGACCTTCTTCCAGAAACATGCCTGGAAGGGAATCAATACAAACGTTGTCGAGGTGCAGGACCCTGCGGAGAAGGACGACGAGCCCTATGTCGCCATCAACGATCTCGATGGCCTTATAGGTCTCGTTCAGGCGGCGGTGCTTGAAATCCACCCATGGGGCTCGACGCTTGCGGACTGGGAGCGGCCCGACCGCATCATCATGGACCTCGACCCCGGCGAAGGCGTCGAATGGCAGACGGTCATCGACGGCGCGGAAGAGACGCGCAAGCGCCTTGAAGCTGCGGGCCTCAACGCTTTTGTCAAAACCTCGGGTGGCAAGGGCCTGCATGTCTGCGCGCCGCTCAAGCCTTCCGCGCGCTGGCCCGCAGTCAAGGCCTTCTGCAAGGGCATTGCCGACTCCATGGCAAAGGACAGCCCGGACAAATATGTGGCGACGATCACCAAATCGAAGCGTCGCGGAAAAATCCTGATCGACTACCTGCGCAATCAGCGCGGCATGACCGCGGTCGCCCCGTACTCGACGCGAGCGCGACCCGGCGCCGCCGTCTCCATGCCGCTTGCATGGGATGAACTCAGCGCCGATATCGGCCCGGCCTATTTCACGGTCGAAAACACACCCGCACGACTCCAGTCGCTGAAGGCTGATCCATGGACTGATTTCACGGGCGCCGCCCGGCCGTTGAAGACTGTAAGGCAGAAGAAGACCTGATCCTATTTGCCCTTGCCTTCAGCCTTGATGCTCTTGCGCAGTGCATCCATGATATTGATGACGTTACTGGATGTCTTCGGCTGAGCCTTGCGTTTGGAAGGCTGCTTACGCCCCTTCTTCTTGGCCGCGATGATGTCGAGCAATTTCTCTTGTACGGGATCGTCGACCATCTTGGGATTCCAGGCTTTGGTGCGCTCCTTGATCAGCGTCTTGACGAGGGCCAGCGCCTTTAAATCCGGTTTTGCCGCCTTCAGGTCGGCAAAATAATCTGACTCTCCGCGCACTTCATCGCCGTACCGCAAGGTCCATATCACGATGCCCTTGCCTCGCGGTTCCAGCATAACGGCCCGTTCGCGGCGGTAGAGCACGAGCCGGGAGATACCCACTGTGCCGGTCGAGGCCATGGCCTCGCGGATGACGGAGAACGCTTCTTCCCCGACCTTATCGTTCGGTACCAGAAAATGCGGAGAATCGTACCAGATCCATTCGATCGTCTCGCGCGGCACAAAGGTCTCGATATCGATGGTGCGCGTGCTTTCCAGCGCCACCGCATCGATTTCGTCGTCCTCCAGCATGACATAATCGTTTTCGCCGCGGGGATAGCCTTTCACCTCATCGTCCTCACCGACTTCCTTGCCAGTGACGGCATCCACATAGCGGCTGACTACCGGATTGCCTGTCTTGCCGTTCAAGGTGCGGAAGCGGACCTTGTCCTCCTGCGAAATCGCTGGTGACATGGCCACTGGGCACGTCACCAGCGAGAGTTTGAGATAACCCTTCCAGAAGGCCCGCGGCGCCATCATCCCTTCCTTTCAAGCGGAAGATGCTTCGAGAGTGCAAAACGCTCGGCGAACTCGATATCCTCTTGCGTCACGATGGGGATGGGGTCTGACAATATGGCGAGGAGCGTTTCGCGCGAGATGGATTCTTCTTCCAGCGCGTCCATCAACGCGCCGCGGGTTTCGCGCTCCGCACGCAGAAGGGCCGCCAACGCCAGGATCAGCCTGTCCTTGTTATCCATGGAAATCTCCGCAGTCGCATGCCTTTGGATGTAATGCGCAATTGACGCATCGGTTCCTAAACAACGGCGGGGCAGGGGCTTGAGCATTCCTCGCCGCAAGGATCACTCCGAATTGCGGGTGAAGTCTTCCGGCTCTTCCTTGAAGGTCGACATGGCGCGAAGGGTCAGGAGCGTCACGACGGACAGCACGATTGCCGTGTCATAGGAACCGAGCCCGACGGAGGTGCCGATGGCGCCCGTTGCCCAGAGGCTTGCAGCCGTTGCGGTGCCGCGCACGCTGTTCTTCACAACGAGAATGGCGCCGCCGCCGATGAAGCCCATTCCGGTGATGAGCCCCTCGACGATACGCGCGGTCGCTTCGGCATTGCCATTGATGAGCGGTTCCGCCGCCTGCACGAACCCGCAGCTCGCGATGGCGACGAGAGGAAATGTCCGCAGTCCGGCGCTCCGTTCGTGACGTTCCCGATCCCAGCCGATAGGCAGCGCCAGGATGTAGGCGGTCAACAGGGTGCCGAGATGAGGTAGAACGTCGAGGTTGATGCCGATGCTCTGCAACCACTGCATGACGGGATCCTTGGGTTCGGTTGGGTTAAACCTCCAGATATCCTCGCTTCGCCCTGCGACAAGATCGCTGCCACTCAGATATTTGATTTATCACTTCGACTGGAGCGGATGATGACGAGCTTGCGACCTATGTGAGATCGACCTGGAGTGTCGGGCCGCCGCCACTGGGCGACCAGGTGCGCCTATACCGACGGCGCTGAAGACATGACCAAAAGCTCGGCAAAAGCGCGAGGGCATGGCGGGTAGTATCGGAATAACACCCGCTTCGAAGTCACAAGACCTATTCTGCCGCGATAACCATCAAGGCAAGGGAGGATGTACGATGGCGAAGATTCTCATGATCACTGGTGACTTCACGGAAGACTATGAAACAATGGTCCCATTCCAGACGCTTCTGGCTTGCGGCCATGTCGTCGATGCCGTCTGCCCCGGCAAGAAGGCTGGCGAGACGGTAAAAACGGCGATCCATGACTTTGAAGGCGATCAGACCTATTCGGAAAAGCCCGGGCATAATTTCGCGTTGAACGCCGATTTTGCTGCTGCTGATCCGGCCGGCTACGATGCGCTGGTCGTTCCGGGCGGTCGCGCGCCCGAATATCTTCGAATGAATCCGGATGTGCTCGCCAAAGTGAAACACTTCTTTGACGAGGGAAAACCGGTTGCCGCGATTTGTCACGGCGCACAGCTGCTGGCAGCGGCCGGCGTTCTCAAGGGGCGCACCTGCTCGGCGTACCCCGCCTGCGCCTATGAGGTGACAGCGTCGGGTGGAACATTCGCCGATATCGCGGTGACAGAAGCCGTGACGGATGGCAATCTGGTGACGGCGCCGGCATGGCCGGCACATCCGGCATGGCTCAAGCAGTTTCTGGCGATCCTGTAAACAGCGCGGCTGACCGGTTCGACATCCGGACGGCGCCGGGATCGAAGGCAAGGAGGGCCGTCTGTATGTGCGAACTCTTCATCAAGGCCGATGCCAGCCAATGGCAAAGCCGAACCCACAGC
This sequence comes from Shinella sedimenti, assembly GCF_022601905.1. Taxonomy (NCBI): domain Bacteria; kingdom Pseudomonadati; phylum Pseudomonadota; class Alphaproteobacteria; order Hyphomicrobiales; family Rhizobiaceae; genus Shinella; species Shinella sedimenti. Next base: position 281,492 of record NZ_JAKVIN010000005.1, on the reverse strand, counting down.
CTGAGAATAGATGGTGTCGCCACCTCGATCCGCATCGAGAACCACTTTTGGGACACGCTGACCGAAATCGGACTGCGCGACGGCATGACTGTCGCGCAGCTCATAACGAGGCTCTGGCACGAAGCGATGGATGCTGATCACGATCTCGGCAATTTCACCTCGTTCCTGCGGGTGTGTTGTGCCCGGTATCACGCGCTCATTGCAGCTGGTGAGATATCAAAGGATCTCAATGTCCCCATCGCCGATCACGCGGCGCGGGAGATCCTCGCCCGGGAAGCCCAACGCCGTCACGCCGTGATCAACTGACCCTACCTGCCGGCGCATTCTCTGAATTGCCGTCAACCCGATCCTGTGCAACGATACGCACAGGAGGAAGAGCGGATGGTGTCGACATTGTCGCACATACGGGAGATCGAGCGCGTCGGAATGGGGGCGGTCAGCCCGCGTGATGCGCCCGTCGTCCAGTCCTGGCTGCGCTGTCTCAACGACTACAAGCTCGATCCGACGGTCGCGCAGGAAGCCTATATCGTTCCCGAGCTGAAGCTGCGCGAACATCGTGAGCAGGCGGAGGAATTGATCCGCATCGGCCGATCCGGCCTCGAAACCCTGTTCAATCAGATCGCCGAGCAGAACTATGTGCTGCTCCTGTCGGATGCGCGGGGCGTGACCGTCGACTTCATGGGCGATCCGACCTTCGACAACCAACTGCGCCGGGCCGGCCTCTATCTCGGTTCTGAATGGTCGGAGAGCCGGGCGGGTACCTGCGCGGTCGGCGCCTGCCTCGTCTCTGGCGAGCCGGTGATCATTCATCAGGACGACCATTTCGATACCAGCCATATCGGCCTCACCTGTACCGCTGCACCCGTTTTCGACACGCTGGGCGACCTGACGGCCGTGCTCGACATATCGCAGCTACGATCGCCGACAGCCAAGGCAAGCCAGCAACTCGCGCTGCACCTCGTCGCCTCCACGGCGCGCCGCATCGAGCTTGCCAACCTTATGACCCGCACCCGCAACGACTGGGTGCTGCGGCTCGCGCGCTCGCCGGAATTTCTGGACGTCGACCCGGATGCTGCCATCGCACTTGATGGCAGCGGGCGCATCACGGGCATGACCCACGGCGGCTTCGGCGCGCTTGCACGGTCGATGAACCTGCGCGGCTTTTCCACACGGGATTTCCTGGGGCAGTCGATTTCTCAGGTTTTCGATATCGATGTCGATGATCTGCCCCGTTTCATGCGCGGCAGGCCCAACGGCGAACGATTGATACGGGCGCGCAACGGACTTGTGCTGTTTGCCAGCGCCATCGCGCCCGCCGTTAGCCTGCGTGGGCCCGCCGCGCCTGAACCGCGCCTGCCGCGAGTGTTGCGTGATCTGAGTGGCGGAGATATTGCCATGGAGCGCGTGCAGGCGCGTGCGGCAAAACTTTCTGCCCGCGACATCCCAATCCTCATCCAGGGCGAGACCGGCAGCGGCAAGGAGTTTCTTGCGCGCGCAATTCACGACAGTTGCGCCAGTCCGGGCAGCTTCGTAGCGGTCAATTGCGCTGCGATCCCTGAGCATCTCATCGAGTCCGAACTTTTTGGATACGTGCCGGGTGCCTTCACCGGCGCCAATCCAAAGGGCAAGCGCGGCTTGATCGAGGAGGCGAGCGGCGGCACGCTGTTCCTCGACGAGATTGGCGATATGCCGCTTGCCCTGCAAAGCCGGCTCCTGCGGGTCCTCTCGGAAAATGAGGTACAGCCCGTTGGTGCGCTGAAGGCACGGCCGGTTCGCCTGCGCGTGCTCTCCGCGTCTCATCGCGATCTCGTCGAACTCGTGAAGGAAGGCCGTTTCCGTCAGGACCTCTACTATCGCCTCAACGCAGCGACGCTCAGCCTGCCACCGCTGCGCGACCGAACCGATTTGGGCTGGCTGATCGGCCAGCTTCTTGGACGGATCGAGAAGGAGAATGGGGAGGCCTATCGTCTGGACAAGGATGCGCGGGCGGCGCTTCTGTCGCATGCCTGGCCGGGCAATCTGCGCGAGCTTTCCAATGCGCTGCGGGTCGCTGCGGCTCTGTCGGACGGTGGTCTCGTCACACCGGATTGCCTGCCTGATCACATTTTCGCTGTGTCCGCGCCCGCCGCTGTCGGCGATGACGGGGCCTTGCGCCGCGCGTTGAGCGAGTGCGGTGACAATGTCTCCGCGCTGGCTCGCAAACTCGGTGTCAACCGGTCCACGATCCATCGCCGCCTGAAGCGCCTCAACTGATGCAACACCTGCAACACCTGTTGCGGGCGATCTGGTGCATTTGATGGATGCCTTCGCGAGGCCTCGCTGCAAGCTTTTGATAGCAATCAAGAAATAGGCTGTCAGTTTTCTGGCACGGCGCTTGCTGTCCCTCCTGTGCAAGAACAACATCAGGAGGAAATGCCAATGAAAGCTCTGCGCTTTCACGCCGCCAAGGATCTGCGTATCGATACGATCGACGCTCCGCCGTCGCCCGCCCCGGGCGAGGTGCTGATCGAAAACCGTTTCTGCGGGATTTGTGGCACGGATCTGCATGAATATGCCTATGGCCCGATCTTCGTGCCCAAGGAACCGCATCCCTTTACCGGTGCCCATGGCCCGCAAGTCCTCGGTCACGAATTCGGCGGCGTCGTCAAAGCCGTCGGCGACGGCGTCAGCCATGTAAAGCCGGGTGACCGGGTTTCGGTGCAACCGCTCATTATGCCGCGGCATGGCGACTATTATGCCGACCGCGGCCTCTTTCACCTGAGCAGCGACCTCGCGCTTGTGGGGCTTTCCTGGCATTCCGGCGGCATGGCGGAAGCATCGCTTCTGAATGACTACAACGTGCAGCCTATTCCCGACGATTTGAGCGACCAGGAGGCGGCCCTGATCGAGCCGACCGCGGTTGCCGTATACGCCTGTGACCGCGGCGGTGTAACGGCCGGCAACAGCGTGCTTGTGACCGGTGCCGGGCCGATCGGTATCCTTGTCGCCATGGCAGCGCGGGCGGCCGGAGCCTCGCAGATATTTCTCTCCGATCTCAACGATACGCGGCTGGCGCTGGCCCGCGAGGCGCTGGGCGGGGTCCGCACCATCAATCCGAAGACGGAGAAGGTTGGTGACGTGATCCGTGCCGAGACGGAAGGCGGCGTCGGCTGTGACGTCGCGATCGAATGCGTCGGCAACGAGCATGCGCTGAAGAATTGTGCCGATGCGGTTCGCAAGCAGGGCGTCGTGGTCCAGACGGGGCTTCACCCGGGTGAAAATCCGTTGAACTGGTTCGATGTTACGTTCAAGGACATCGATATCCGCGGTTCCTGGGCCTATCCAACCCACTACTGGCCGCGCGTCGCCCGGCTGATCGCCAGTGGCCAGATTCCGGCTAAGCGCATCGTGACGAAATATGTCTCGCTGGGCGAGGCTGTCACTGAGGGGTTCGACCAGTTGCTCGACCCTGCCGGCCAGCATTTGAAAATTCTGATCGACCTGTCCCGATAGGCCGGTCCGTTCTGCGGGGCGGTTGAGGAGCCGTCCCGTTTTTCCACTGAGCAGGAGGAGAAACTATGCTCGATAAAACCCCCACCACTCGCGTCCAGACGCTACTCGATACACTCGGCACCGCCCTAGCCACCGGCCGGATCGACGACGCTGTCAATCTCTTCGCAGAAGAATGCTATTGGCGCGACCTCGTTGCCTTCACCTGGAACATCAAGACCGTCGAAGGACGCGATCAGGTGCGGGATATGCTGCAGTCGCAGCTGTCGACGGCCAAGCCGTCTGACTGGCGCGTTGCTACGGGCGAGGAGGCTACGGAAGCCGACGGCGTGCTGGAAAGCTGGATTACCTTCGAGACGGCGACCGGGCGTGGCTACGGCCTGGTGCGCTTCAAGAACGGCCTGATCTGGACGCTGCTCACCGCGCTTTCCGAACTGAAGGGACACGAGGAGAAATCCGGCTTCACCCGTCCGCTCGGTGCCAAGCACGGTCAGGATCTCGGTGCCAAGACCTGGAAGGAAGAGCGCGAAGAGGAGGAACGCACGCTCGGCTATGAAAAGCAGCCCTATGTCGTCATCATCGGCGGCGGGCAGGGCGGCATCGCGCTTGGCGCCCGGCTGCGCCAACTTGGCGTGCCGACCATTATCCTGGAGAAGAACGACCGTCCCGGCGATAGCTGGCGCAAGCGTTACAAGTCTCTCTGCCTGCACGATCCCGTCTGGTACGACCATCTGCCCTATATCGACTTCCCGAAGAACTGGCCTGTCTTCGCGCCGAAGGACAAGATCGGTGACTGGCTGGAATTCTATACAAAGGTGATGGAGCTGAACTACTGGACACGCTCGACCGCCAAATCGGCCAAATGGGACGATGCAACGAAAGAATGGACAATCGTCGTCGACCGTGACGGCGAGGAACTGGTGCTGCGGCCGAAGCAACTGGTCTTCGCCACCGGCATGTCCGGCAAGGCGAATATCCCGGACTTCAAGGGCCGCGAGCGGTTCCGCGGCGAACAGCACCATTCCTCCCAGCATCCGGGACCGGATGGCTACAAGGGCAAGAAGGTGCTGGTGATCGGCTCGAACAATTCGGCGCACGATATCTGCGCGGCGCTCTACGAGGCCGGTGTCGATGTCACGATGATCCAGCGCTCAACGACCCATATCGTGAAATCCGACACGTTGATGGATATCGGTCTCGGTTCACTCTATTCCGAGCAGGCCTTGGAAAACGGGGTGACGACGGCGAAGGCCGATCTCATCTTCGCGTCATTGCCCTACCGGATCATGCACGAGTTCCAGATCCCGCTCTACGACAAGATGCGCGAGCGCGACGCCGATTTCTATGCGGCGCTGGAAAAGGCCGGCTTCCAGCTGGACTGGGGCGCGGATGGTTCGGGTCTCTTCATGAAGTATCTGCGCCGCGGCTCCGGTTATTACATCGATATCGGCGCCTCTCAGCTGATCATCGACGGTAAGGTGAAGCTGGCTGCGGGTCAGGTCGAGGAGATCACGGAAAACGCCGTCAAGCTCTCGAATGGCAAGGAAATTCCGGCCGATGTCATCGTCTATGCGACGGGCTATGGTTCGATGAATGGCTGGGTGGCCGACCTCATCGACCAGGCGACCGCCGATAAGGTCGGTAAGGTGTGGGGGCTTGGCTCTGACACGCCCAAGGATCCCGGTCCGTGGGAGGGCGAGCAGCGAAACATGTGGAAGCCGACGCAGCAGGAAGCGCTGTGGTTCCATGGCGGAAACCTGCACCAGTCGCGCCACTATTCGCAGTATCTCTCTTTGCAGTTGAAGGCGCGGCTGGAAGGCATCCCCACTCCAGTCTATGGCCTCCAGGCCGTTCATCACCGAAAGTAGAGCGCCCAGATCAGGCGGCCCGCCGAGGCCGCCTGCCATCAGGACTGTTCGGACACGCTTCCGGTGATGAAAGCCCGAGCAGTTATTTCGGGAACTGCAACACGTCTAGTGGCTTGTCGGTAACCGTTTCTCAGTCTTCGCATCGAAGAGATGGACGCTCTCCGGATTGCCACGGAAATGCAGGGTCTGGCCGACCTCAAGCTTGCTGTTGCGGGGAAATTCGACACTCAGCATCTTCGAATGCCCGATTTCGATGTAGCCGTAGGTCTGGCTTCCCAGGCATTCGGCAACAACCAGTTCTCCGCTGAACCAGGCCTCGTCGGGCGAACATTGCGCGATATCTTCCGGTCGCAGACCGACGACAACGGATCTGCCGTCGTTGGCCACACCAGCCGCTCCTTCAAATTTGATCGTCCGACCAAGGATCTGAAGCGCACCACCCGATAGGGTTGCCGGAAGCGTGTTCATAGTCGGGCTGCCGATGAAGCGCGCCACGAACAGGCTGGCCGGGTTGTGGTAAAGGTCCAGCGGCTTGCCGATCTGCTCGACGACGCCGCCGTTCATGACGACAATCCGGTCGGCGAGCGTCATGGCCTCCACCTGATCATGCGTGACATAGACGGTGGTGGCCTTCATGCGATTGTGCAGCTTGGCGATTTCCAGGCGCATTTCCACCCGCAATGCAGCGTCGAGGTTAGAGAGAGGCTCATCGAAGAGGAACGCAGCCGGTTCACGAACGATTGCGCGGCCCATGGCGACGCGCTGGCGCTGCCCGCCCGACAGCTGGGCCGGCCGCCGCTCGAGGTAATCCGTGATCTTCAGGATCTCGGCGGCGTGCTGGACCCTGCCGCTTATATCCGCGTCCTTATTGCCGCGCATCTTCAGGCCGAACGACATGTTCTCGCGCACGCTCATATGCGGATAAAGTGCATAGTCTTGGAAGACCATCGCGATATTGCGCTCTGCGGGCGGCAGCAGATTGACCACCTTGCCATCGATATTGAGTTCTCCGCCCGTGATCTCTTCCAGGCCTGCAATCATCCGCAGCAGCGTGGACTTGCCGCATCCGGACGGCCCGATGAGCACTAGAAACTCGCCGCTCTGTATGTCGATGTCGATATCATGAATGACTTTTAGATTGCCGTACGACTTCCGGATTTCCTTCAGTGCAATTCCAGCCACGATTTCCTCCTAAGCGCAACTTTCGTGCTTGACGATCATTATCGATGTCAATATCGATAATGATAAGTTCACGAATACGCAACAGCTCAGGCAGGTCACGATGGCGTATTTTCCACCCAGGCAGACAAATACCAAATCTCCTAAGTCCGGCGCCGCATTCGATGCCTTGAAGCGCGACATCATGTTGGGCGTGCTCGAGCCTGGCACCGGTTTGACCGAACTGGAGCTTGCCGCGCATTTTCAGTGCAGTCAGGGGACTGTACGTGAGGCTTTGCTTCAGCTGCAGGAGGAGGGCCTCGTCCTTCGCAAAGGCCGCCGCGGGACGCAAGTTTCCGAGTGCACCGAAGACGAGGCGGTCGAGATGTTTCGGCTGCGCCAGCAGATCGAAGGCAACGGAATGGTGCGGGTGATGCGCTCGCCAAGCCGCACATTGATCAAAGACTTAAGTGAACTTCTTGACAAGATGCTCAAAGCGGCTGCCGCGGCTGATGAGCTGGAACTTGCTTCATTCGATCGCGATTTCCATCGTCGTCTTTTCGAGGACGCCAACCTGCCGGCACTCGATCCCATCCTGCACCGTTGCCTGGTTCACAATCATCGGTTCAAGATTTCCCGCAGCCCGATGTCTCGTGATCTCGAAGCGACCGCACTTCGCCATCGCAGCATCATCGAGGCTATCGGAAGCGGGGACGCGGGCCGCGCGGCCGCGTCCATGCAGCATCATATCGCGACGATAGTTGATCTCGGGCCTGAAGTGTTCCCGGAGACGGTGCAGTGAGCGCCGGCCCGGACATGTCAGGCGTACTGTCGCGCGAAACCGTTGCCTTGGTTGAAAGGGTGCTCGCGGAGCTAGGACCCTTACCGGATCCGACAACATTGCCGCCAACGGAAGGGCGGGCGCTATCCCTCTTCGCCAACGCGCGCTGCAACGTCGATTTGCCGCCTATGCAAGGTGTTTACGAAGTGTGGGTCGAGGAAGATGCCGAGCTCGGTGCCACGCGATGTCGTTTGAAGGTCCTCGTGCCGCCGGATGCCGCAGAAGGCGCGATACTCTTCGTTCATGGTGGCGGTTTCGCTTTCTGTTCGCCGGAAACCCACGAGCGTTGCGCCCGCGTCTTGGCAATCGAAAGCGGCATGCCGGTCGTATTGCCCGACTACCGGCTTGCCCCGGAAGATTCGTTTCCGGCCGGCCTGAAGGATGTGGTGTCGGCCCTTCGCAGCATGTTCGATGTCACGGCAAGCGCTGGCATTTCACGCGGTCCGTTGCTGATATCCGGCGATTCCGCAGGCGCCAACCTCGCGCTCGCGGCCATGCTGCATGAGCTGGCTGCGGATCGTGCGCTTCCGGATGGTGCGCTGCTTTTCTATGGCAATTACGCGCGCTCGTTCGAAACGCCGTCCTATATTCGCTTCAGCGAGGGGCCTGGCCTGACCCGCGCTAAGATGCAACGCTACTGGTCTTTCTACGCCGGCGAGCAGGCAATCGAGGTCCATCCTTTGGCATGCCCTCTGCTTGCCTGCGATGACGCACTCGCAGCCTTGCCGCCGCTTCATCTGATGGCGGCAGCGGTCGATCCGTTGCTGTCCGACACCTTGATGTTGAGCGAGCGCCTCAAGGCGCTCGGGAGAGACGACGAACTGAGCATCGTCCCCGGCGTCATGCACGGTTTCCTGCAAAACACATACGAACTGTCTGCCGCACGGGAGGCTCTGGCGGCGGCAGGGCGGGCAGCAAGGCGGCTAACCGGCCGCATCTGATCTATCAACTCGGAGGAGGAAGACATGAAAATTCTGAAAACACTCGCACTAGGCGCCGTTCTTGCGGCGTCCGCTGCCTTTACCCAGGCTCAGGCTGAGACCGTCCGCTTCTGGTATCACTTCGACAACCCGGCCAATCCGATGGGCGATCTGGTCAAGAAATTCGAGGCCGCCAATCCGGGCATCACGATCGAAGCAGAAAATGTGCCGTGGAACAGCTACTACGACAATCTCTATACATCGCTTGTCGGCGGTAACGCGCCTGACGCGGCGATGGTGAAGCTTTTTGCGCAGCCGCGACTTGTGGAGATGGGCGCGCTTGAGCCGCTCGCGGAACGGATCGATGCCTGGCAGGGCAAGTCTGACCTGCTCGACAACGTGCTCGAACTGAACAAAGGGCCGGACGGCACGCAATATTACCTGCCGATCCAATATGTCGTTCTCTACCTCTATTACCGGACGGACCTGTTCGAATCGGCCGGTTTGCAGCCGCCGAAGACCTGCGAAGACTTCCGCGACGCGGCCATCAAGCTGACGAAGGCGCCTGAGACCTATGGGTTTGGCCTGCGCGGCGGCAAGGGTGGCTGGGACCAGTGGGGTGCGTTCGTGATGTCGCAGGGCGCCGAACTGAAGCCCGGCGGTCTCGTCAATCCCGAGGCTATCGCCGCAAATCAGTGGCTGATTGATCTGTTCCAAAAGGACAAGGTTATTCCGCCGTCCGCCCCGAACGACGGCTTCCAGGAAATCATCGCCGCCTTCAAGTCGGGCAAGACGGCCATGACCATTCACCACATAGGCTCTTCCAAGGATCTGGTGGCGGCTTTGGGCGACAAGGTTTCTGCCGTGCCGGTGCCAGCCTGCGGCAATGGCCGGTGGACATCTTACGGTGACGAGTCCCTGGCGATCTTCTCGAATTCCGAGGTGAAGGACGCAGCCTGGAAGTGGATCTCCTTCCTTGCAGAAGGCGAGAACAACGTCGCATTCAACAGCGCGACGGGCCAGATGACGGTGACCAAGAGCGGCTCGGCCGACTGGAAGCTGCATGAACGGCGGTTTGTGGATGCAACGGTCCAGTCCCTGCCGTTCGCGAAGGTTTTGCCTCAGACTTCAGCCGTCTCTGAATTCGTCAACACGGCTTGGCAAACGAACATGCAGCAGGCGCTGACCGGCCAGATCACCGCGGCGCAGATGATGGAACAGCTCCAGACGCTGTTTGCCGAATAACACACGCTACCGCATTGCCCCGACATCCGTGTCGGGGCGCTTCCCCCGGCCTTGAAATGGAGGCAGGAGCAGTCATGTCTTTGTCGAATATATCCCCCGTACAGCGTCATTCGATCTTCGCGTGGCGGTCGGAACGGCTTCTTCCCTATCTTCTGCTTGCACCTGCCGTCGCCGTCACCCTTGTCATCGTCTTCATGCCCATGGTGCAGGCGGTCTGGACGAGCTTCTACGATCTCATCCTGTTCAAGCCGAATGCCAGCAAATTTGTCGGTTTCGGCAACTATGTGAAGCTTTTCAACGATCCCGTCTTCTGGACGGCGCTGTGGAACACGCTGCTGTGGATCGGCCTCACAGTTCCCTTGCAAATGGGGCTTGGTCTTGTCGCCGCCCTGCTTCTGAACAGGGAGTTTCCGTGGCGCGGCCTGGCGCGCGCGCTGATCATCATTCCGTGGGCGCTACCCAGTGTGGTCATCGCGCTGATGTGGCGCTGGATCTATGACCCGAACACGGGCGTCCTGAACGATATCCTGGTCTATCTGTCGATCGTTCAGACCGCCGTGCCGTGGCTCGCCGATCCCGATGTTGCAATCTACGCCATCATAGCGACGCTGACCTGGCAGGGCTTTCCCTTTTTCGCCGTCATGATCCTGGCGGGCCTGCAGGGCATTCCAAAAAGCCAGTACGAGGCTGCATCGATCGACGGGGCTTCCGCCTGGAGGCAGTTCATCCACATAACATTGCCGGGCATCGCGCCGGTCCTGGCGACGGCCGGCCTGCTTCGGGTGATATGGGTCGCCAATTCCATGGACGTCATCTTCGTGATGACCGGTGGTGGGCCGGGTTATGCGACGCATACGCTGCCGCTCTACGCCTTCATCAAGGCCCGCCAGAATCTCGACTTCGGCTACGGTACGTCGATAGCCGTCACTTTCACCATTCTTCTGGGTGCGTTCGTGGTCCTTTATCTCGCCCGCACCATGCGTGAGGTAGAACGATGACGCAGCAAAGCACGCTTCGCCGGATCGTCACCACCGACCTGCCGGTTTTCTTGATCGTTCTCTTCGCCATGGCGCCGTTCGTCTGGATGATCCTGACATCGCTGACGCCAACGGCGATACTGTCGGCTACCGGTGTCTCGCTTTCGCCGATGGGCTGGAGCATGGACAACTATATCAGGCTCTTCGAGCAGACGTCGTTCCTGAAGAACATGCTCGACAGCCTCATCATCGCCGGCGGGACAGTCGTTGTCGGCCTGCTCGTTTCGGTGACGGCCGCCTATGCCTTCTCCCGGTTTCGCTTTACCGGCCGCAAGCTGCTGATGATGCAGTTTCTGTTGATCAACATGTTCCCGATCGTGCTGTTGATCCTGCCGCTCTTCGTTCTCATGCGCAGCATCGGCATTCTCGACACGCATTTCGGCCTGATCCTCGCCAACGCGACGGTGGCCATTCCCTTCGCGGTCTGGATGCTGACGAGCTATATCGCCGCGATCCCCAAAAGCCTCGACGAGGCGGCGATGACGGATGGGTGCTCCCGGCTAACGGCCCTCCGCAAGGTGGTTCTGCCACTGACCATGCCGGGGATCATATCGACGGGCATCTACATCTTCATCACGGCGTGGAACGAATATCTCTATGCGTTGACGCTCGGCGGCCGAAACGTGCGGCCGGTGACGGTCGCGATCCAGACACTGATCGGGGAATATCAGATTGAATGGGGCTTGCTGGCGGCAGGCGCCGTGGTCGGTGCGATGCCGGCAACGATCCTGTTCCTGCTCGTTCAGCGCCGTCTGATCGGCGGCCTGACCCAGGGTGCCGTGAAGGGGTGACGGCGGGTCGCGAAACCAGCCTAACAATGAATGTTATACGACTGAAAAGGAAAGACAGATGAACCCCGTCGGGTTGATTTCCATGCAATATGCCAGACCGTTCACCGCTGAACACTTCTCGCTCTTTGCGAAGATGCGCGACCATGGCTATGACTTTGTCGAGCTTCTCGTTCCCGAAGTCGGCGAACTCGATATCGCTGAGACCCGGAGAGCGCTGGACGATGCAGGCCTTGGCGTCGTCCTCGCCGCCCGCGTCAATCTGCAGCGCAACCTGTCCTCCGCCGAAGCCGAAGCGCATCGATCCGGGATCGACTATCTGAAATACACCGTCGATTGCGCCGCCGGCCTTGGCGCGACGATTGTCGGCGGGCCCCTGACCGGCAACCCGCTCGTTTTTGCAGGCCGTCCCCCGCAGCCGGTTGATGAGGCCGAACGCCTTGCGCGAAAGGACCGATGCGTCAGAGGCTTGAAAGAGGCGGGAGACTATGCTGCCAACGCAGGCGTTCTTCTCGCGGTCGAGCCGCTGAACCGTTTCGAAAGCGACGTGCTCTGCACCACGCAGCAGGCGATGGAATTGCTCGACGCCGTTGACCATCCGGCCGTAAAGCTCATGCTCGACACGTTCCATATGCATATGGAGGAAAGCTCGCTCAGCGAAGCCATCCGTCTCGGTGGCGATCGCCTGGTGCATTTCCAGGCCAACGAGAACCATAGAGGCTTCCCCGGTACCGGGCAGACCGACTGGGTCGAGGTGTGCCGCGCGCTACATGACGTCGGCTACAAGGGGCCGATCTCACTCGAACCCTTCCGCCGTACCGATGACCGTTTCGGTGTGCCTTTCGCCCAGTGGCGTGCGCCGCACGAGGACGAGAGCGATCGTCTTGCTGCATCCAGCGCCTTCATCAAGTCCCATCTCCTGCTTACGGAATATCGTCGATGACTATGAAAATCGGTTGGATCGGTTGCGGCATCCACGCCACCCAGATGCTGCTTCCGCAGCTTGTACGCCACGATGTCGAGCTCGTCGCGCTCTGCGACATTGACGCCGAACGCCTCAGGAATGCCGGTCGCCAGTTTGGCGTCAGGAACCTCGTAACCAATGTCGAGGACCTGCTGAAGACGCCGGGTATCGATGCGGTCGGCATGGCGGTCGGGCCGGACCAGCACCTTGCCTTCGGTAAGGCTGCACTGGAGCGCGGTCTGCCGGTCTTTATGGAGAAACCGCCGTCGGGGTCGGCGGCCGGCGCGCGCGAACTTCTTGCAGCCTCTGAAAAGGCGAAGAAGCCACTGTTACTCGGCTTCATGAAGCGCTATTCGATCGGCAACCGGATGGCGGCAAACATCGTCAAATCCGGCCGGTTCGGCGACGTGCTCGGCGTGACGGGCTATTACATGACGGCGCCGGGCTACTTCGCCGGCAATGTCGACTACACCGGGTTTTTCCTGCACCACTGCGTGCATTACATGGATCTGGTGTCCTTCCTTGTTTCGCCAGTCCGTTCGATCTCTGCCCGTAAGGTGGAGAAGACGCCGGGCCGGGTGCTCTTCCATGTCGGCTTCGAATTCGAATGCGGCGCGATCGGGAACATTGCCATGGGCACGATCCAGTCTCGCGGCACGCCGGTCGAACGCATCGAACTCATGGGCGACCACCAGCGCATCGAGGTCGATGACGTTATCGAGATCAAGTGGCATCGCAATCCACCCTTCAAGATCGACGATCTCGGTGCGACCCTCTCGGAGGACTGCGACACGCTGACTTGGAAGCCGAATTTCACGGCGGCTGCCAACGAGGATCCGAAGGGTTACCATTCCCTGTTGGCCGATGTCGTCCCGGCGCTTGGTGGCGCCTCGACGCCGGCGCCGACCATCGCAGATGGGGTGATCGCCATGGAGCGTTTGGAAACCCTGCGCCGCGAACTGGATCTTTAGGTATCGAACTGCGGCCCCGGAACGTCCGGGGCCGGCTCTTCACGAGGAACAAAACGATGGCTGTTGCCCTGACCCCGATACTCCAGTTCGGAACGAGCCGTTTCCTTCTCGCCCATGCCGATCTGTTCATATCCGAGGCTATGGAACAGGATGAAGCGCTTGGGTCCATCACCGTCGTGCAGACGACGGGCAACCCGGTCAGCGCCCGCCGGATCGAGGCTCTTGCCGACGGGCAAACCTATCCGGTGCGAATCCGCGGCCTCAAAGATGGGAAGACGATCGACGAAGTGCGGCAGGGCAGGGCCATATCACGGGCGCTGTTCACCGGAACGGACTGGCCTGCCATCGTTAGCGCCGGGATCGCCGCGGACGTCATCCTCAGCAATACCGGGGACAGGGGCTATGATCTGGACGACGGCGATGATGTCTCGCTCCTTTCCGAGCCGGACAGGGTTCCGGCAAGCTTTCCCGTAAAGCTGCTGACGCTGCTTCATGTACGCTGGCGCGTGCGGCCGGAACAGCCCTTGTCAATTTTTCCCTGCGAGCTCGTACAGCGTAACGGCGACAAACTGAAGGCGATCATCCTGACGATCGCCAAGGATTGGAACCTGTCACCCGACTTTCTCGGCTACATCGGGCGGCAATGTCACTTTGCCAACAGTCTGGTCGATCGGATCGTGTCCGAGCCGTTGGAACCGGTTGGAGCGGTTGCCGAGCCCTATGCGCTTTGGGCTATCGAGGCGCAGGAAGGTCTTGTTCTTCCCTGTCGGCACCTTTCCGTAGTCGTGACCGACGATCTTGATCGTTACGAACATCTGAAGCTGCATATTCTCAACCTCGGCCACAGCTATCTTGCCGAACGTTGGCTTGCGGACAATCGTCCCCGAGACGAGACGGTGCGCGAAATCATGGCGGACACCGCCATCCGTCGCGACCTGGAAACCGTCTGGCGTGAAGAGGTCGTGCCGGTTTTCGCTTTGGACGGAATGCAGGCCGAAGCCTTGAGCTACATCGACGAGGTGCGCGAGCGGTTCCTCAATCCTTATCTCGATCATCGCCTTTCTGATATCGCAGGCAATCATACCGAAAAGAAATTGCGACGCATCAAGCCTATGTTTGACAGGGGGCAGGCTGCGAAGCCGCCGATAGCCCAACCCCTTCTTGCAGCCGCTCTGGAGGCCGCGCATGGGTGACGACAGCAAACCTCGTCAAACCCGCGCTATGGCGTAGCAACGGCCAGATTTTCGAACCTGTTCGCCTACTCCGATCGCAATCCAGCCGATTACATCGTTGAAATCACCTGACATCCAGATAGTAAGGCTTTTGGAAACCTGGATTTTACGAGGGAAGGACCTTCATTATGTTGACTATCCGCCGTCTGGACATCGAAGATGCTCGCATCCTGATTGCGGGCGCCCGCGCCAAGGCAGAGGAAATCGGGGTGCCGATGTGCATAGCTATCACCGATGAGTCGGGCCAGTTGCTTGCGTTCGAGCGTATGGATGGCGGAAAGATCACGAGTACCATCATCGCACAGGACAAGGCCTACACAGCCGCGGGCGCGAAGCGGACGACCGAGAGCTATGGATCGGCAAGCCAGCCGGGCAGCCCTGCCTACGGCATCAATTCCGCAATCGGTGGTCGTCTGATGGTGGTTGCTGGTGGATTGCCGGTGATAATCGATGGTGATGTCGTGGGCGCCATCGGCCTCAGCTCAGGTACGCCGGCGCAGGATACGCAGTGCGCCCAGGCCGGTATTGATCATTTTCTGGCAACGAGAGGTTAAGGAAGCCGCAAAGGCAGCATTTCCCCCATGCGTGGTCCAGTGAACCGCACGAGGTTCCTGGGCCACCGGAGGCCGGAATTCTCGGCTTTCAAAAACGAACTAGCGGCCGGCCCGCCGGCCTTGACCGCAATGAGCGGTTCGCGCGCGCATTGCCGCGCGGTATGATCGCCTCGCCCGAGGCGACTCCCAACACCGAGAACCACAGGACGCGCAAGCTGTTCGCTCCTGCGCCACAAGGCGCCAGGAAGGTGGATGGCAGCGTCGAGTGTCTGCCGCATCCGGTGACTGCATTCTGACTTCAGACAAATAGTGGTTTTCTCAAATAATTGCGCCGGTCGCCCGTCTGTCGCTGATCGCGACTTTCCCCGGGGCCCGACGTTTCGTGACATGCTCTGTGATATAATTATTGACTTGTTATACCAGTTGGGAAATATAGGCGCACGGCAGGTTGCCGGTTGAGGACATCCGGTTGGGTCGGTCTATGCGTCCCGACCGTTCGCATTTTGGAGATTTCAATGACATCAATCGCGTTGTTCGGCGCCGGCGGCAAAATGGGCTATCGGCTCGCCAAGAACCTCAAGGGTTCGCGGTTCGATGTGCGTCATATCGAGGTGAGCGAGGCGGGCCAAAAGCGACTGTCCGACGATCTCGGCCTCGCGTGTGTATCCGCCGATCAGGGCCTCGAAAGTGCTGATGTTGTCATTCTCGCCGTTCCCGATACGGCGATCGGAAAGGTGGCTGCCGGTATCGTCGACAAGCTGAAGCCGGGCACGATGGTCTTAGCCCTCGATGCGGCCGCACCCTTCGCCGGCCATCTGCCCGAGCGTGCGGATCTTACTTATTTCGTTACGCATCCCTGCCATCCGCCCATCTTCAACGACGAAACGGATCCTGCGGCGAAGCGGGACTTTTTCGGAGGCGTCGCCGCCAAGCAGCACATCGTTTCCGCGCTGATGCAGGGTCCCGAAGAGGCCTATGCGCTCGGCGAGGAGATCGCCAAGGTAATTTGGGCACCCGTCATGCGTTCGCATCGTGTCACCGTGGAGCAGATGGCGCTTCTGGAGCCGGGCCTTTCGGAAACGGTCTGTGCTTCGCTGCTCGACGTCATGCGAGAAGCAATGGATGAATGCGTGCGCCGTGGTGTGCCCAAGGAGGCCGCGCGCGACTTCCTGCTCGGCCACATGAATGTACTTGGCGCTGTCATCTTCGAAGAGACGCCCGGCGTGTTCTCGGACGCCTGCAACAAGGCCATCGAGTTCGGCAAACCCGTGCTGATGAAGGATGACTGGAAGCGCGTGTTCGAGCCGGCGGAAATCGCGGCCAGCATCCAGCGCATCACCTGAAAAAATACGGGAGTGGCGTTGCCCTCCCGGTGTCCGGCTGTCGAGGAGTGCGGCCGGCCAAGCGGGCCGTCGGCCGGCGGAATGCCTGTTCTTGTCGCGTGATTGCGGCCTTTTGGCTGGGCGGTCCGGTTTATGGCAGGCGCAGGATTCGGTATCAGAACGATCCAAGGGGGGACTATATGAACATGAAACGTCTCGCGGCCACGGCCGTAATCTTTGCCGCTACCGGTTTTGCCCCGGCATTGGCGCAAACCGTCGTCAATATCGGGCACGGCGTGCAGACCGGCCATCCGACGCATATCGGTCTTTTGAAGCTTGCCGAACTCGTCAAGGAGCGCACCGACGGCAAGGTCGTCATCCAGGTCTATCCCGACCGGCAGCTCGGCGAAGAGCGCGAGATGGTTGAAGGTCTTCAGCTTGGCACGGTCGAGATGACGGTCGTCTCCACCGGCCCTGTCGTCAATTTCGTACCTGAAGCCGGCGTGCTCGATCTGCCATTCCTGTTCGAGAATTCCGCGCACGCCTACAAGGTCTTCGACGGCGATATCGGCAAGGAGCTTCTGGCGAAGTTCGACGGCGCCGATATGGTCGGCCTTGCCATCTGGGAAAACGGCTGGCGTCACCTGTCCGCAAAGAAAGCCGTCGAAAAGCCAAGCGATCTTTCCGGCATGAAACTTCGCACCATGCAGAACCCGGTCCACATGCGCGCCTTTGAAGCGCTCGGCGCGTCACCCATTCCCATGGCATGGGGCGAGGTCTTTACCAGCCTCGGCCAAGGCGTCATCGACGGCCAGGAAAACCCGATCACCATCTTCTACACCAATTCGCTGTGGGAAGTGCAGAGCCATATCGCGCTGACAGGCCACGTCTACGGCCCGCACATGGTGCTGGCGAGCAAGTCCGTTTGGGAAAGCTGGCCGGAAGAGGTCCGCACCGCCGTTCTTGAAGCCCTTCCGGACGCGACAGCCTTCCAGCGCTCCGAAAGCCTTCGTCTGGAGACCGAGCAGGCCGAGCTGCTGCGCGAACGCGGCGTGAACATCGCCAAGATCGACACCACGCCGTTCCGCGAAAAGGCGCAGGCTGTCTATTCCAGCTTCGATTTTGACCCGGCCCTGCTGGAGCGCATCCGCGCCGTGGCAGCCGAATGATGCATGGCGGTGCGGTCCTTGAGGCCGCGCCGCTTTTTCCACGCCGGGAACCGCCAACATGGTAATATCGAAGCCCCGTATGGTCGCTCGCCGGATCGGTGAGGCCGCCATTATCGTCCTGTTCGGCATCATGGTCGCCTCGGCGGTCGGGCAGGTCATCAGCCGCTATGTATTCAATGCGCCGCTGACATGGTCTGAAGAACTCTCTCGCTATGTCTTCATATGGCTGTCGTTCCTGGGCGTCTGGTATGCTTGGGTCAGGCGAGAGCATCTCGGTATCGATGTCCTGCCGCAGATGCTGCCGCCGCGGCCGCGCCGCCTGCTTATGACTTTCCTCGAATTCACAGTGCTGGTGTTCGCGATCGCCAGCTTGTACTACGGCCAGCGCATCCTTGAGGTATCCATCCGCCAACCGTCCGCGGTGCTGCGCGTGCCGATGGCCTGGATCTACGTCTCCTATTATGTCGCGATGACCCTCGTCTCGCTGGAGATTCTGCTCGACTGGTTCAGCCGCTGGCGTCACCCCGTTCCGGAGACCGAAGGATGATCGCCGTCCTCGTCGTTACATTCGTCATACTCGTCGTGCTGGGTTCCCCCGTCGCCTTCGCGCTCGGCCTTTCCTCCATGGCGGCCCTTATCTGGGAGGGCATGCCGCTGACGCTGGTGGTGCAGCGCATGGTGGCCTCGATCGACAGTTTCGTCCTGTTGGCCGTGCCGTTCTTCCTGCTGACCGGCCACCTGATGGCTCAGAGCGGCATCGCCCGCGACATCATCGCCTTCGCGGAGGCGCTGCTTGGGCGTCTGCGCGGTGGGCTCGGCCACGCGAACGTCGCCACCAGCGTGTTGATGGGCGGCATGACGGGCTCAGCGGTCGCCGATACTGCGTCTAGCGGCACCGCCATCATTCCGGCGATGGTCCAGCGCGGTTACAGCGGACAGTTTTCCGCCGCCATCACCGCCTGCTCCTCGACCATTGCAGTCGTCCTGCCACCCTCCGTGCCGATGATCGTCTTCTGCGTGGTGACGGGCGCCTCTGTCAGCCGCATGTTCATCGCGGGCATCATTCCCGGTCTGCTCATGGCGCTCGGGATGATGCTGACGATCAGCCTCGTCGCCCGCCGCCAGAACCTGCCGCGTGGCGAACGGGTGGCGCTGCCCGAGATCGGGAAAGCCTTCCTGCGCAGCATCGTCGCCCTGACCCTGCCAGTGGTGATCATCGGTTCCATCCGCTTCGGCGTCGCGACGCCCACCGAGGCGTCGGCAATAGCGGTTGTCTATGCCTACCTGGTGGGCCGCTACTGGTACAAGAGCCTGTCGCTGAGCGACCTTCGCCCCATCTTCCTGTCGGCGGCGTCCACCACAGGCGTGGTCATGCTGATGATCGCGGCTGCGTCGCTCTACGGTCTGATCCTGACGCGGGCGCAGGTTCCGCAGGCGGTGGCGGAAATGATCGCGCACCTGACGAGCAGTCCCTATGTGGTTCTTCTGCTCATCCTGCTCCTGTATCTCGTCGCCGGGGCGATCCTCGACCTGACGGCGAACATCATCATCCTCGTGCCGATCCTCTTCCCGGCGACGGTGGCGCTGGGGATCGACCCCATCCAGTTCGGTATGGTCACGATCATCGGCCTTGCCATCGGGCTCGTGACGCCCCCGGTGGGGATCTGCCTGTTCGTCTCTGCTTCCATTGCCAAACAGCCAGTGATGCGCGTGGCGCTTGCCTGCGTGCCCTATCTCGCGTCGATCATGGCGGTCGTGCTGGCGATCATCTTCTTCCCGGCGATCGCCACCTGGCTTCCGGGCAAGGGATAAGGCGCGCCCTCCTGCTTGCGCGATCAGCAGGATGAAGCGAAAGTCCGAAATGCCCGCTCCGCCTCGGCGGGGCAGGGCCACGTATCGAGAAGGAGCGGCTGCATGGCGGCATATAGGGGTGCATTGATCGGCTGCGGCTTCTTCGCCGTCAACCAGATGCATGGCTGGCGGGACCTTTCCAACGTGGAGATCGTGGCGATCTGCGACCGGGATTCGGAGCGGCTGAGAATTGTCGGCGACCAGTTCGGTGTAGAACGGCGCTACCAGTCGGCAGAGAAAATGTTCGCCGATGGCGGCTTCGATTTCGTCGATATCGCGACGACCGTCGGCAGTCACCGCGCGCTCGTCGAGCTTGCCGCCGGCTACAAGGTTCCAGCGATCTGCCAGAAGCCTTTTGCGCCGACGCTGGCCGATGCGAAAGCCATGGTCGCTGCCGCGGATGCCGCCGGCATTCCGCTGATGGTCCATGAGAACTTCCGCTGGCAGACGCCGATCCTCGCGGTCAAGGCGGTGCTGGATAGCGGCGCGATCGGTGAGCCCTTCTGGGGCCGGGTCTCCTTCCGCTCAGGCTTCGACGTCTTTTCCGGCCAGCCCTATCTCGCCAAGGGCAAGCGCTTCATCATCGAAGACCTTGGCATCCATTCGCTGGACATCGCGCGCTTCCTCTTCGGGGACGCAAGCCGCATGACCGCCCGCACTCGGCGCGTCAATCCTGAGATTGCCGGTGAGGATGTCGCCACGATGCTGCTCGACCATGATAGCGGGGTGACCTCCATCGTTGATGTCAGCTATGCGACCAAGCTACCGGAAGAGCCCTTTCCTGAAACCTTCGTAGAGATCGATGGAACCAGGGGCACGCTGCGTCTTGGCAAGGACTACAAGCTGACGGTCCATGGCCCTGACGGCACGCTACAAAGCGTGGTCGCACCGAACCTGCTGCCCTGGGCGTCGCGGCCCTGGCACAACATTCAGGAAAGTGTTGCGCTCATCCAGAAGCATTGGGCCGAACGGCTGGCGGAAGGCCGCGAGCCGGATACATCTGGGCGCGACAATCTGAAGACTTTCGCCCTCGTCGAGGCCGCCTATCTCAGCGCCGAACGCGGCGAGACCATCGTGATTGCGGATTTGCTGGCATGAGCGGCGACCTGCTCAGGCTTTACGGCACGAACGAACGCGAGCCGGACAGCCGCACGCTCGTCGCCGGCGACCTGAGCGTGGTATTGCAGGACGGCAATCTGAGGACCCTGCGGTACCGTGGCCATGAGGTGCTGCGCGGTGTGGCCTTCCTCGTTCGCGACAAGGATTGGGGTACCTGCGGGGCGGCAATCAACGATCTTGAGGTGCGGGCGACGGACGCGGGTTTCTCGGTCACCTACAAGGCTCGCTTCAGCGCTCCCGACGGCGCCAATCTCGATTGCGCCATCACCATATCCGGTACGGCCGAAACCGTTGCCTTCTCCGCCGATTGCTTCAGCGACGCGGCGTTCGAGACTGCGCGTGCCGGATTTGTGGTATTGCACCCCGTCGTCGGCGTCGCAGGGCAACCTGTTACGGTGCGTCATAGCGATGGCAGCGTCGAGCATGCGCATTGGCCGGAGCGGATCGAGCCCTGGCAACCCTTCATGGATATTTCGGCGATCACCCACCAGGTGGCGCCTGGCATCTCGGCGGTGACGCAGTTCGTCGGCGACATCTTCGAGATGGAAGACCAGCGCAACTGGACGGACGGCTCCTACAAGACCTATGTGCGCCCGCTGGCGCTGCCATGGCCTTACCGTATCGCTCAGCATGAGCCGTTCAGCCAGAAGGTTCTCGTTGAAATTCAGTCGGTCGACGATGCCGGCTTCGCTAGCGACAATTCCGATGCGGTAACGTTGACGCTCGCGCGGACAGACCGCCGCTTCCCCGAAATCGGCGTCGGCCTGCGTCCGGAATGCCTTGCAGAGGAACGGTTGGCGCTCGGAGTGCTCGAGACCGTCGGCGCGCGTCATCTGATCGCGCATTTTGATCCCGGTGCGGGCCACGGCCTGCCCGCACTGAAGGGCTATGCCGACATTGCGGAAAAATCGGGGCTGAAGGTCACCCTGGAGGTCGCCGTCGCCTGCCAGCGTTCGTTGGACGAGGAAATGTCCGAGCTCGCGTCGCTGGTTCGCGAAGCGGGGTTGTCGCTCGACAGCCTCTTCGTCTGCCCGTCGGTCGACCGCCAGTCGACGCCGCCGGGAAGCGCATGGCCGGAATGCCCGCCGCTGGAGAATGTTTACGCCGCCGCACGGACTGCCTTCCCGAATGTCCGGCTCGGTGGTGGCATGATGAGCTACTTTACCGAGCTCAACCGCAAGCGCGTGCCCGGCAACCGCATCGATTATGTGAGCCATTGCACGAACCCCATCGTGCACGCCGCCGACGATCTCTCGGTCATGCAGACGTTCGAGGCTCTGCGTTACGTGGCCGGCTCGGTCCGGGCACTCTATGGCGAGACGCCCTATCGTATCGGGCCTTCGACGATTGCGATGCGCCAGAACCCCTATGGCAGCGTGACCAAGGAGAACCCTGCCGGCCAGCGCACTCCGATGGCCAGTGTCGATCCGCGCCACAATGGTCAGTTCGGTGCGGCCTGGACGCTGGCTTACGCCGCAACGGTCGCCACAACCGGGCTCGAGGTGCTGACGCTTTCCACACTCGCCGGCTCCTTCGGGCTGGTGGCAAGGGCGGGCGAGGTGATGGCTCCTGGCGAACTGCGACCGCTTGCCCATGTCCTCGCACGCTTTGGCGCGCTGGCGGGACACAATGTGCGGTCTGTCGAAACGTCACGGCCGGATGCCGTTCTGGGGCTTGCGTCGGATAGGGTGATCCTGCTCGCCAACATCACGCCGGAACCACAGACCGTGGTGCTTCCGTCTCTGCCGCGCCAGGTTTCGTTGATTGGCGGCGAGGGGCTGCCGGCGGACGAACAGGTCGTCCTGCCGCCCTACGGCTGCGTAGAAGCTGTGCTCTGAGGCAATTTGTGTCCCTTCAGCGTATAGAGCGCGCGGGAACGTTCGAGATGCTTGATCATCACCTTTTCGGCCTGGTCCGCATTGCCCTTTTCGATGGCGCGGATGATTTCTTCGTGCTCGGCGAGGGTGACATTCTCACGGCCTGTCCAGATCAGCATTTCGGTGTGATAGGACTTCAGCCAGCCCAGCATCGCGCCGCTGACGGCGGCGAAGATCGGATTGCCGGAAATGCTTGCGATGCACTGGTGAAAATCCATGTCGGCCTCGATGAAGGCGTCCGCATCGCCAAAATTTGCCTTCTGCCTGTCGAGAAGGGTGCGCAGCTCAGCGATATGCTCCGGCGTCGCCTTGACGGCGGCCTCGCGGATCATGCCCCGTTCGAAGAAGATGCGGGCATTCTTCAAGTGTTCCAGCGAGTCGGAAGAACCCGAGAGCATCAGCTTGGCCGGCAGGTCGACCTGCCGGATGATGGACTCGGCCGTGATGCGCAGCACCTTGGCACGCTCGCCCTGCGAAATCTCAACCAGTCCCTTGCCGGCGAGCGCCTGCATGGCTTCGCGGATCGCGGGGCGGCCGACGCCGTAGCGCTCCATGAGTTCGCGTTCGGAGGGCATGTCGTCGCCGGCCTGCAGTTCGCCGGTCTCGATCATGGCTTTCAGCCGCGCAAAGACTTCATCGGAGAGTTTCTTGCGGATGATCGGTTCGGAAACGACGGTCATGAGTCACCTGATTTCGACAGGCTTGAATATGCATCAAGTTCAATGGTCGCAACAGCTTTCGCCGCAAACGGCTTGCAATAACATGAATACTCATTATACCAGTTTTTGATGCCGAACAAGCTGATTGCGCCGAACTGCGGAGGAGAAAACATGATCCGTCTGACCTATCGGATAGAGACAGCAGGTTCGGTGGAGAAGATGGCGGCGAAGATTGCCAGCGACCAGTCCACCGGTACCTTTGTAGCGTTGCCCGGCGAGACGGAAGAGCTGAAGGCGCGCGTCGCGGCCCGCGTGGTTGAAATCCGTGCGCTGCCTCCGGCCGATCGACCATCGTTTCCCGACGAAGCTGGCGGCGCGACGCGGTTCAACCGAGCCGATGTCGATATCGATTTCCCGCTGGATGCCGTCGGCACCGATCTTGCCGCGCTGATGACGATCGCGATTGGCGGCGTCTTCTCCATCAAAGGCATGACCGGTATCCGCATCGTCGACATGAAGCTGCCGCAAGAATTCGCGGCTGCCCATCTCGGCCCACAATTCGGTGTGCCGGGCAGTTTTGCGCTGACAGGCGTGAAAGACAGGCCGATCATCGGTACCATTGTCAAGCCGGCGCTCGGCCTTCGACCGCATGAGACCGCTGAGATGGTCGGCGAACTTATCGACGCCGGCGTCGATTTCATCAAGGACGATGAGAAATTGATGAGCCCTGCATATTCGTCGCTGGGCGATCGTGTGGCAGCGATCATGCCGAAAATCCTCGATCACGAACAGAAGACCGGCAAGAAGGTCATGTACGCCTTCGGCATAAGCCATACCGATCCCGACGAGATGATGCGCAACCACGATCTGGTTCTGGCGGCAGGCGGCAATTGCGCAGTCGTCAACATCAATTCTATCGGCTTCGGCGGCATGGCGTTTCTGCGCAAACGATCCGGGCTCGTTCTGCACGCCCATCGCAACGGCTGGGATATCCTCACGCGCCACGCGGGCCTCGGTTTCGAGTTCTCTGTCTGGCAGCAGTTCTGGCGGCTGCTCGGTGTCGACCAGTTCCAGATCAACGGCATCCGTGTAAAATATTGGGAGCCGGATGAAAGTTTCGTGCGCTCCTACAAAGCCGTCACCACACCGCTCTTCGCGGAAAGCGACGTAGCACTTCCGGTCATCGGCTCGGGTCAGTGGGGCGGGCAGGCGCCCGACACGATTGCCGCGACTGGCGGCTCGACCGATCTGCTTTATCTCTGCGGCGGGGGTATCGTCAGCCATCCGGGCGGACCGGGTGCCGGGGTGAAGGCCGTCAAACAGGCGTGGGAGGCTGCTGTCGCGGGCATACCGCTTGATACCTACGCCAAGGACCATCCGGAACTGGCGCAGTCCATCGAAAAATTTGCCGACGGCAAGGCGGCGTGAACATGACGCGACCTCTGATCAGCTATTACGGCGACGATTTCACGGGTTCCACCGATGTCATGGAGGCGCTGTCCTCGAACGGCGTCGAGACCGTGCTCTTCCTGAAGATGCCGGATGCCGACCTGCTCTCGCGCTTCCACGGAGCCCGTGCCTTCGGCCTTGCCGGCACCAGCCGCAGCGAAACGCCCGAATGGATGGATGTTCACCTGGCTCAAGCATTTGCCTGGCTCAAGTCTCTGGACGCAGAGTTTTGCCATTACAAGGTCTGCTCGACCTTCGATTCCGCGCCGCACGTCGGCAGTATCGGTCGGGCTATCGAAATCGGCCGTGCAATTTTTGGCCAGGCCACTGTTCCCCTCATCGTCGGCGCGCCGCAGGTCCGCCGTTACACGGCCTTCGGTGAGCTGTTCGCTGCGTATCAGGGCCGTAATTATCGTATCGACCGCCATCCGGTCATGTCTCGCCATCCCGTTACGCCTATGGATGAGGCGAACGTGCTGCTGCATCTTGCACGACAGACCGGACTAACGTCTGCACTGGTGGACAATGTCGCGCTACTCGGTCATCCGAAGCCTGACGAAGCGGACATTCTGCTGCTCGACGTGCTCGATGCCCAGACGCAGAAGGCCGCCGGCAACCTGCTCTGGAACGGTTTGCGCGCGAAGGGCCGTTTCGTCTGTGGCTCCTCGGGCGTCGAATATGCCCTCATACCTGCGTGGCGGGATAGCGGCCTGATCGGTGCGGCTCCGGCCTTTGCCGCTGCCGGTCCGGTGGACCGCATTGCGGTCGTGTCCGGCAGCGTGTCGCCTACGACGGAACGCCAGATCCGGCATGCGCTGGCAAATGGGTTCGAAGGGGTGACGATCGATCCAATCGCGCTGTCGGCGCAAGAGAATGCGAGTGCTATCCCGGACGCTATCTCGGCCGGTCTCAAGGTGCTGGAGAGCGGCAGAAGCGTGGTGCTCTACACTGCGCTCGGACCGTCCGCCGATCGCGGCAATGAACTGGATTCCACTACCGGCGCGCGTCACCGGCTCGGCCGTGCGCTGGGACGTATCCAGTCCGAACTGATCAAACGCGCTGGCCTCTCGCGTGCCGTTGTCGCCGGCGGCGATACGTCGAGCCACGCGCTCGGGGAAATGGGCATCAGCGCCTTGACGCTGAAAATGCCGCTTCCGCAAACGCCGGGTTCACCGCTGTGCAAAGCCCATGGTGGCGTTGCAGACGGCCTGGAGATCGCCCTCAAAGGCGGCCAGGTCGGGGGTGACGATTATTTCAGCATGATCAGAGCCGGTGGGACAGGTCACGCGACGTAGGCGCGGCCAGCGTCGCATTGTTCAGGGGCGAGCATCGCGGTGCGCAAGGCTCCTTCGTCAGGTTCCTGCCCGGTGAACAAGCGGAATGCGTGGGCGCCCTGGTGGAAGAACAGTTCGTAACCGGAGAGGATTTCGGCGCCAGCTGTTCGCGCGGCCGCAAGGAACTGCGTTTCGACGGGAGTGTACACCGCGTCGAATGCCCAACGGCTGTGCTTGAGGTCAAGGCCATCGAACACGTTGCCGTCATGTCCGACCATGCCGATCGGGGTGGAATTGATCAGGCCATCGGCACCGTCCACAGCCTCGGCGAGCGTCTCCGGCCGGCTGATGTCGAGGTTCGGAAAGTAGGCCGCCAGTGACGCCGCCAATGCGGCGGACTTGGACTGGTCGGGATCGACGAGGGCGAGGTGTGTGGCGCCGAGTTTGCCGAGCGCAAAAGCGATCGCCTTGCCGACGCCGCCAGCGCCGGCCATCGTGACGCGCCCCGGCGCCACACTGCCGAACGCGCTCACGAAGGCGCTGGCAAATCCGCTGCTGTCGGTGTTGAATCCGCGCGGGCCGTCCTGCTCGAAAAGGATCGTGTTGCAGGCGCCCAGAGCCCGCACTGTCGGATCATCTATCCGCACCTTGTCGATCACGGTTTCCTTGTAGGGATAGGTGATGTTGACGCCGCGAAAGCCGTCGGTCCTGCACCGCTCGAAGACCTGATCGAAGTTCATCCCGAGATCGGCCGGTATGAGAGAGGCATAGCTGACGTCCAGCCCGCACATACGCCCCGCCAGCCGGTGGAGGCGGGGTGATTGCGAGCGGGCGATGTTGTCGCCGATCAAGCCGAGCTTGACGCGTGACGGTCCGACCGGCGTCGATTTCGATGCGTGCATGTCACGCGACCTTTCCGTCTGACGTCGCTGTCTCGTCGGAACGAAGCTCGGTGTGAACCAGATTAACCCAATAGGAGACGCCGTAGGGGATCGATGCATCGTTGAAGTCGAAACGATCCGTATGGACATCGTGCACGAGGCCATCAGGACCGACACCGCCCCCCATCCACATATAGGTGCCGGGCACGGTATTGGCGAAATAGGCGAAATCCTCGCCGCCGGTCGACAGGGTGCGTTCACGTTCGACCTTGTCCTTGCCGAAAGTCTTTTCAGCGGCGGCGAGCGCGCTCTCGAATGCCTCGGGGTGGTTCACCAGCGGCGGCGTGCCTTCATTGATCTGGATGTCGACGCTGCAGTTGCTAGCATTTGCGAAGAGTTCGGCCTGATTGCGCAGGCCGCTCACGATGATTTGCTGTACGTCGTCGCGGAAGTAGCGTGCGGTGCCGGAGACCAACATTTCAGCCGGCATGACATTCGGCGAGCCCTTCGAGCCGCCCGAAATGTGTCCGATGGAAATCACGGCTGCATCGATCGCCGCGACCTTGCGGCCCACGATCGACTGGAGCCCCAGAATGAAATGCGCGACAGGGATGGTGCAATCGTCCGCCAGATGCGGAGCGGCCCCGCCATGTCCGGCCGTGCCCTTGAAGGTAACGTGGAACGACATCGATCCGGCAAGCGCAGGACCGATGCGCGAGGCGATTTCGCCAACGGGACGACCGGGCTCCGTATGCAGGCCGTAGACGGCATCGCAGGGGAAGCGGTCGAACAGACCGTCCTTCATCATGGCCGGTGCGCCGCCGGCGCTTTCTTCGGCAGGCTGGAAGATGAAGTGCACGGTGCCGGCGAAATCCGGGTCCTGCGCGAGATAGCGGGCCGCACCGAGAAGCATGGTCGTATGGCCGTCGTGGCCGCAGGCATGCATCTTTCCCTCGACCGTCGAGGCGTAGTCGAATTCGTTGCGCTCGAAGATGTGCAGGGCGTCGATATCGGCGCGAAGGCCGATGCGGCGCTGGCCAGGGCGCGACCCCTTGAGCACGCCTACGACACCGGTCCGGCCGATGCCCTCATGGACCTGGATACCCCATTCCCTGAGCTTTTCAGCGACCAGCGCAGAGGTGCGGACTTCTTCGAAGGCCGTTTCGGGATGGGCGTGGATGTCGTGGCGCAGGGCGATCAGGTCCGGCATGTAGGCGTCGAGCTTGCTGCGATCGATGGAGGACATGGAAGGTCATTTCCTTGATTGGAGGACGACAAGGTCTTGCGCCGTGGCGAGACGGCGACAGGCATGTTTGGTTCGCGGAGGCGCTGGCGGCGTGGTTATCTGCGGGTTGCCGCGGAAATGTCCGGCACCGCGTCGATCAGCATGCGCGTGTAGGATTGGCGGGGATTCTTGAACAGGGCCCGGGATTCCTCCACTTCCACCAGCTTGCCGAAATGCATGACGCCGATGCGCGAGGACATATGGCGCACGACCGCAAGGTTGTGGCTGATCAAAAGATAGGTCAGGCCGAACTGCTCCTGCAGGTCGCGCATGAGGTTGAGAATCTGCGCCTGAACCGACACATCGAGCGCCGAGGTCGGCTCGTCGCAGACGATGAACTCCGCCTTTGCCGCAAGCGCGCGGGCGATTGCGATGCGCTGGCGCTGGCCGCCGGAGAATTCGTGCGGGTATTTGCGCCCGTCGAGCGGATTGAGGCCAACGACCTTCAGAAGCGCGCCCGCTTCGTGCTGCGCTTCGGCCTTCGATTTCACGATGCCGAGGGCCAGCATGGGCTCTGCGATGATGTTGGCGACGCGCCAGCGCGGATTAAGGCTGGCATAGGGATCTTGGAAGATCATCTGCATACGGCGGCGCAGCGCACGCATCTGTGCCCGGTCATGCTTGCCTGTGATCGAAACGCCGTCGATCTCGACGGTTCCGGAAGTGGCTGGCAGGAGCCCGACGACCATCTTGGCCACCGTCGACTTGCCGGAGCCGGACTCGCCGACCAGCGCGAAGGTCTTACCCTTGGCGATCGAGAAGCTGACATCGGTCGCGGCATGCACGAAGCGCTTGGGCTGGCGCTCGATGATGCGGTTCAGGAGCGGCTTCGAGACATCAAAGACCCGGTTGAGCTTCTCGACCCGGACGAATTCACTGTCGCTCATGCCGCCACCTCTTCGCGCTCGTGAAGATGGCAGGCGACCTTGTGGTCGATGCCACCAAGAAGGGCCGGTGCGCGCTGGCGGCATATATCCATGGCGCGCTCACAACGCGGATGGAACGAACAGCCGCCCGGCAGCGCCGTCAGCGAAGGCATCGAGCCGGGAATCTGGCGAAGTCGCGGCTCCTCGTTGTCGAGCGAGGGAATTGCCCCCATAAGACCCTGCGCATAGGGATGAAGCGGTGCGCCGACGACCTGGCTGACCTTGCCGATTTCGGCGACCTTGCCGGCGTACATGACCGCCACGCGATCGGCCGTCTCGGCGATCATACCCATGTCATGAGTGATAAGCATGAAAGCGGTGCCGCGCGTGGAGCACAGCTTGCGGATCAGCTTGATGATCTGGGCCTGAACCGAAACGTCGAGCGCTGTCGTCGGCTCATCCGCAATGACCAGTTCAGGTTCGGCACAAAGCGCGAGCGCGATGACCACCCGCTGCCGCTGTCCGCCCGAAAACTCATGCGGGTAGGAATCGATGCGCACCGTCGGGTCAGGAATACCCACCTCTTCGAGCAGTTCGATTGCGCGGGTGCGCGCCTGGCGACGATTGAGCGGCAGATGCACCCGGATCGTCTCGGTCAGGTGATCGCCGACGGTCATCAGAGGATTGAGGCTGGTCAGCGGGTCTTGAAAGATCATGCCGATACGCCGGCCGCGAATGGCTTCGATGCCCGTTCGATCCAGGTTGTCGATCCGCTGGTCGCCCAGCAGAATGCGGCCGCCCGCGATGCGGCCCGGGCGCGGTATGAGATGCATGATCGCAGCACCCGTCATCGATTTGCCCGCACCGGACTCACCGACGACGCCAAGAACCTCGCCCTTGGCGATGGAGAAGCTGATGTCGTCGAGGGCGACGAGCGTTCCGCGGCGCGTCTCGAATTCGACGCGCAGGTTTTCGACCGAAAGAATCGTCTCGGACATGGTTCTCCTCCTTACCGCAGCCGGGGATTGAGCGCGTCGCGCAGCCAATCGCCCAGGAGATTGATGGTCAGGACCAGTGCCGCCAGCGCGATGCCGGGGAAGGCGACGATCCACCATTCGCCGGAGAACAGGAACTCCTGGCCGATCCGGATGAGCGTGCCAAGCGAAGGCTGCATCGGTGGCAGGCCGACGCCTAGATAAGACAGTGTCGCCTCCGTGATGATTGCCAGCCCGAAATTGATGGTGAGGATCACGAGGACCGGCCCCATCACATTCGGCAGAATGTGGCGCGCCATGATGGCGACGGGCGGCAGACCGAAGAGACGGGCGGCGTTCACGTAGTCCTTCTTTCGCTCCACCATGGTGGAGGATCGGATGGTACGGGCATACTGAACCCAGAAGGACAGACCGATCGAAATGATGATCACCCAGGACGCGCTGCTTTCGCGCGATAGCGACGGCAGCATGCCATGCAGAAGACCATCGATCAGAAGTGCGATCAGGATGGCGGGGAAGGTGAGCTGGATATCGGCCACGCGCATGATGAACGCATCGAGGAACCCACCGAAGTAGCCGGCAAGCACGCCGAGACAGATGCCGATGGCAGCGGCAAGAAACACGCCGAGCGCGCTGATGATGATCGAGACGCGAAGGCCGTAGAGCACCGCCGACAGCATGTCGCGCCCCTGATCGTCGGTTCCTAGCAGGAAAGGCCATTGGCCATCGGCCTGCCAGACCGGCGGCAGGTTCGAGTTCATAATGTCGAGCGACAGCGGGTCGAACGGGTCCGTCGGTGCGATCCAGGGAGCCAGCAGGGACGCACCCAGGATGAGGACCAGCAGCGCTGTGGCGAACATAACCAACCGGTTGCGCTTGAAGTCGATGAAGATGTCGTTGTCGGCGATCCGCTCGCGCAGGCTCGGTTCGACCGGCTTTGTGGTATCGGAAGAGGCCTCTGCCATTAGCTTGCAGCGTCCTTGAGGCGCGGATCGATGAGATTGTAGATCAGGTCGACGATGAGATTGACCGTGACGAACAGCAGCGCGATCAACAACAGGTAGGTGGAGATGATCGGAATATCGACATTCTGCACAGCCTGCAGGAACAGGAGCCCCATGCCCGGCCACTGGAACACGGTCTCGGTGATGATCGAAAACGCGATGATCGAGCCAATCTGAAGGCCGACCACGGTGATGACGGGCACCAGCGTGTTCTTGAGGGCGTGACGGAAGTAGAGCCGTGCACGCGGCAGGCCGCGGGCGACGCCGAACTTGATGAAATCGGTACGCAGCACTTCCAGCATTTCGGACCGCACGAGGCGCATGATCAGCGTCATCTGGAAGAGCCCGAGCGTGATCGCAGGCAGAAGCAGCGACTTCCAGCCTTCGATAGTCAGGAGGCCGGTCGACCAGTTTTCCGTCACGGGGATGAGACCGTTGCGGCCGAAGGCGGGCAGCCAGCCGAGTGAGACGGAAAAGATGTAGATCAGCAGGATGCCGATCAGGAATGTCGGCAGGCTCACGCCGACCAGCGACACGCTCTGCAACAGGGAGGAAATTCGGCCGCGCGGATTGAGCGCGCTGTAGACACCAAGCACGATGCCGGCGAAAAGCGAGATCAACGCGGCGACGAAGGATAGCTCCAGCGTCGCTGAAAGCCGCTCGGCGAGAAGTTTCGTCACGGGCTGGCGGAACTGGTAGGAAACGCCAAAATCCAGCGTGACAACGCGGCCGACATAGCGGGCGAACTGCACGAGGGTCGGCTGATCGAGGCCGAGGCTTTCACGGACGGCCTGCCGCTCCGCTGATGTGGTTTCCGCGCCGACCATCTGGTTGACGGGATCGCCGGCATAGCGAAACATCACGAAGGCTAGCAGCGAGACAACCAGCATCACGGCAAGCGATTGCAAAAGCCGTCGGATGACAAGGGCAATCATTCGGTTCATCCTGTCATGCGGCGCGCAGGACTGCGTCAGGCGCCTGGTCGGGATCGGCCGGCGATCGAAAGACCGCCGGCGAAAGGCACATCACTCGCCCTTCGTGACCCAGTAGAAGCGGAAGTCGTTGTCGGCGCGCTGCACGACCTTGACCTTGTTCGAGACGCCCCACGCCAGCGACTGCTGGTGCAGCGGCAAATACGCCGTCTCCTTGTTCTGGGCGATGTCGTAGGCCTGGCGAATGAGTTCGTTGCGCTTCGCCTCGTCGGGCTCGTGCCCGATCTTGGTGATCAGCGCATCGACCTCTTCGTTGCAGTAGCCGCCGACATTCGAGCCGCCGCCATTGCCGGCATCGTCGCGGCAACGGTAGAGGTCCTGAAGAACGCCGAGGCTGCCGGAGCCGTTTGTCTGCCAGCCGAGCAGGTAGAACGAGGTGCGGTAGCCGCCGCTGGCGAAGATGCGGCCGAAATAGGTTGCCTTCGGCTCAGCGTTCAGGTTCACCTTGATGCCGATGCGCGCCAGCATGGGAACGACCGACTGGCAGATGCGCTCGTCGTTGACGTAGCGATCGTTCGGGCAATCCAGCGTGACTTCGAAGCCGTCGCCGTAGCCCGCCTCGGCCAGCAGCGCGCGGGCGGCATCCGGGTCATAGGCAGGGCGTTCGAACTTGTCGGCCAGCGGGAACAGTTCCTTGGCGACGATGAGCGCCGTCGGCACCGACGCGCCGCGCATGATGCGCTTGTGGATCGCCTCGATATCGATGGCCTGATAGACCGCACGGCGTACACGGCCATCCTTGAAGGGGTTCTTGCCCTTCACCGAGGAGAACAGCAGCTCATCACGACGCTGGTCGAAACCGAAATAGATCGTGCGGACTTCCGCTCCCTGCAGAACCGACGCGTTGCCGCTCGCATTGATGCGGTCGACGTCCTGCAATGGCGCCGGGTCGATCATGTCGACTTCACCCGAAAGCAGCGCCGCGACGCGCGTCGCGCCCGATGCGATCGGCGTCAACACCACTTCATCGAGATTGTGCTTCGGCGTGCCCCACCATTCCGGGTTCGGAACCCAAGTTGTGCGAACGCCCGGCTGATGCTGCTGGAGCTTGAAAGGTCCCGTGCCGTTTGCATTGAGCGAGATATAGGACGGAGCAGACGAGGCGCTGGCGACTTCAGTCGCAGCATGTTCCTCGGCCCAGGACTTGGAGACGATGTACCACGTATCCCACACTGCATGCAGCAGTGGAGAGGGCTCCGGCGTTGTTACCTCCACGGTATAGTCGTCGATCTTCTTGAACACCGCATTGGCCGGAACGCGGGTCTTGAGATCGGAGCCAGCCGAGCGGACGCGATCGGCTGAGAAGATGACGTCGTCGGCGGTGAAATCCTGGCCGCCCTGGAACTTTACGCCTTTGCGCAGATGGAAGGTCCATGTGCGGGCATCCTCGGAAACATCCCAGCTTTCGGCGAGCGCCGGCACGAGCTTGAGATTTTCGTCACGCGCCACCAGGCCTTCGTAGATGCCGCCGATCATGGCCAGCGAGAAGGTCTCGGCGAGCGCATGCGGATCGAGCGACTTGAGGTCGCCCTGAGAAGCAAAGCGGAACGTCTCGGCCTGAGCTGCGCTTACCGTACCACCAAGAGCCGAAACCGACGTTGCAAGTGCCAGCGCCGCCGCTGTCAAAATTCTTCTGATACGCAAAGCTATCTCCCAATCGCTAATGGTCGTGATCGACGCGACGTCACCTTCATCGCATTCGCCGCCAGCCATAAAAGGAAATTCTGTTGCGAACAATTGCCGAGAGGCATATTGCATGTTGCGCAAAAAGCAACAATTGCGCAACAGTCGACCCGGAGAAACGATGCTTGACCCCACCCGCCTGCGCTATCTGTTCTACACCGATGCTTGCGGTGGCATCCGTCAGGCGGCTGAAGAACTGAAGGTCAATCCATCGTCGATCAGCCGGCAGATCGCCATCCTGGAAGGGGAACTTCAACTTACGCTCCTGGAAAAACGTGGCCGCAAGGTCAAAGTGACGGAGACCGGCAGCGCGCTGTGCGAGTATTACCGGACGCAACGATCGGCCGACATACAGCTGCGCGCCCGCCTCGACGAGTTTCGTAACATCAAGCGGGGCCTCATCCGCCTCTCGATGGGGGAGGGCTTCGGCGAATGGGTGGTGAACGGGCCGCTGCGCGCGTTTCAGACGCAGTATCCCGGCATCGACCTCGACATACGTATCCACCCCACGGATGAGACGGTTCGGGCCATTCTCGAGGATGAGGCCGATATCGGTGTCACCTATTTTGCGCCGAATGACCGGGATCTGAAGTTCCACGCCCGGTCCGACGTACCGATTTGTGTCGTCGTTCATCAGGACCATCCGCTGACGCGGCTCGGGCGTGATCCCAAGCTGACGGATGTGGTCGATTATCCCATCGGGATGCTGCATCCGGAGTTCGGCGGACGGCAGGTCACGGATCTCATTGCGCGGTCGGAGAATGTGGTACTGCGTCCGTCGCTGACGGCAAATTCCTACGCCATCGTGCGCAAGTTCGTGCTGCTCGGTGAAGGGGTTTTCCTGATGCCGTTTCGCCCATCACCGCAGCGCGAGCTTGATGACGAGCTCGTGCCGCTGCCACTCGACTATGCCTCGAAAGTCACGTCGCAAACGCAGGTGATCACGAGAAGCGAGCGCCATTTGACCAACGCGATGCGCATGCTGATCAAGTCGCTCATCGAGAGTGGCCAGTTCGGGTAAGCGAGCGCGCCGGCGGCCACTCCATGGCAAGCCGTACTTGCGTGCTTCGGTGCGAGTGCCGGCAGGATGCACCTGCATTCGATATCAGCCATCCGGTCGTCCATGAAAGGCAGACCCTTTCTTCGCACAACCTTGACAATGTCGACGCAGATGTTCGCGGAACATCAACGACGGACATTGATCATGCACCAGAAAAAGCTGAGCGCCCTGCCATTTGAGGGCATGTCGCCTCATCGAGAGCGGGTGGCGAACCCGCCCCATGCCATGGCCTGGCGCATCCTGACCGCCGTTTCGAGAATGCGGTGGAAACGCAGTGTTCTGCTCTGGATGCGCTTTGCAGCCAATCCGCCGCTTACCCTGGCATGGTGGCGATGGATGGCAGCCTTTGCCGCGTCACGCGGCTATCCTCTCCCGCACGACGATCTTCTGCAGAAACCGCTGTCCAAATTCCTCGTCTACGGCCTGAGCGGTTCGCAACGGCTGAGGCTGCTCATCGATCATTTCACGATTGCCGAGACAATCCTGTCTAGGGACAGCATGATACGGCTCTGGAGCGGCGAAACCATCGACATGGGAGAGGTACATGGGCGCAACGACACCTATTCGTGCCGTCTCGTTCTGGCCGACCGCTGCGGCGGACGCCATGAGGGCGCCTTCGGGATCGAGCTTGTGCGGACCCGAGACAACGCGGCACTGTGCACTGTCCGGTTCACATTCGTGCGTGACAGCGCAGGGCAAGGGTACACGTTTGTGGTGGGAAGCCTGCAAGGCCCGCGCAACGCCAAGCGGCTGATGGTCGAGACCACCCGCGATCTATCCGGCCTTCGGCCGAAGGAGGCTGTCCTCATGGTGTTGCAGGGACTGGCCGCAGAAGGAAATGCACGGCATTTCCGGGCCATATCGCAGGCCAAGCACCCGATCCTTTATCGGCGCTCCCGGCGGCAGTCTATGTTGCTGTCAAATATCGACGGCTTCTGGTGCGAACGCTGCGGTGAGCCGGATGATACCTATGGCTTCGTCGTTCCCTATTCGCAGATCGATAGAAGCGACCGGAGAAACGCAAGCAAATCGCAGTTCAATCGGGTTGGCGAGCTGTTCTGCTGAGGGGGCAACGCGGATTGCGTCGAGGGCCTTGCCGATCTGCTCCTACATTCAGCGCAGGCCCGCTGCATTTCTATTCGGGGCGCAAATGGATGGCGACCAGCGCGCCACCGCCCTGCCGGTTGGTAAATTCCAGATGGCCGCCATGCGCGGTCGCAATGGCCTGAACCACCGAGAGCCCCAGCCCCGTTCCGCCTGTGGCGCGCGAGCGTGACGCGTCGCCCCGCCAGAAAGGATTGACGGCAATTGCATCCATGTCTTCAGGAAAGCCTGGACCTCGGTCGAGAATACGAATGATCACGCTTTCGTCCGACAACCGTTCTGTTTCACACCGCAGCCATCCACCGCTTTGCGCATAGCGGCTGGCATTTTCCAGAACCGCCAGCACGGCCTGGCGGATTCGCGAGGGGTCCGCGGATATGCAGGCAGGCTGAAGCCCGGTTTCGATTTCCATCTGGCTCGCATCCAGCATAGGTTTTGCTGCCGCAAGGACGGTTTCCACGACCTCTGCCACATCGATTGGTTGCCGCTGCATCACGAGCTTCTGGCCGATCGCTAAGGAAAGAGTGCGCAAGTCCTCGACGATCTTCCCCAGACCTTCGACCTGGAGTAGAAGATCGGAAATGATCTTTCGGTCCATCGGGAAGACGCCGTCTACCATGCCCTGCAACGCACCCTGCAGTATCGTCAGCGGCGTACGCAGCTCGTGCGCAATGGCCATGTTGTTGAAGCGCAGTCGCTCCTCCATCCTGTCGAGGCTTGTGGCGAGAGCGTTGAAGGTCTCTACAAGGCTTGCCACCTCGCGCGTGCTGCTGGATGAAGCGGCAACCCGGGCCGAAAAATCGCCCGACGTGAGGGATGTCGCAGCGACAGTGAGATCCTCCAGAGGCCGGGCGATACGTCGCGCAAGATAGATGCCGATAACGGCGCAGACGAGAGCGGAAAGCAGGCCGCAGATCAGGACAGCGAGCTGGATCTTGAAATCTGTCGGTGCTGCCTGCTCGTTAAGATGCTCAAGCAGGGTCTTGAGCGCGTTGCTGTCTGGAACCCGGCCTTCATTGACCATCTTGTAGGCGTTCGCAGCCTCGGGTGGCAGCGCGTCGGCCATGCTGTCCTCGAGATAGGTCGAATACCAGGTCACCCCCAAATAGGCGATGCTCACGCTGAGCAC
Organism: Shinella sedimenti; assembly: GCF_022601905.1. Classification (NCBI taxonomy): domain Bacteria; kingdom Pseudomonadati; phylum Pseudomonadota; class Alphaproteobacteria; order Hyphomicrobiales; family Rhizobiaceae; genus Shinella; species Shinella sedimenti. The sequence goes on along the minus strand of NZ_JAKVIN010000005.1, from coordinate 244,706 downwards.
GAGCATCGTCGTAATCACGGTCGCGGTGAGCGTGGCAAGCGACAGGGTCGGGAATCTGGGCATCTTCATTGGGGATCAAAGAACCGGTAGCCGACGCCACGCACGGCAGGGAAGAAACCGGTCTGACCCAGCTCTTCAAGCTTGCGTCGAAGGTTGGAAATGTGGGTGTCCACGGTACGCACGAGCGCATCGCTTTCCGGCAGGCAGGCATCAAGGATATCGGCGCGCGCAAAGGCCTGGTTCGGGTGGCGGATCATATGGGCAAGGATGCGGAACTCGCTGAGCGTCAGGGACATCGGGATGCGCTTCCCGTCGCGGTTGACGACAACGGAGTAGCTGGAAAAATCGACTTCTATTTCGCGGAACCGGCGGACGGAATCCCGTCGCTCACCAAGCGTCCGGCGCAGCACGGCTTTCACCCGCGCGACGACTTCCTGCGGGTTGAAGGGCTTAACGACATAGTCGTCTGCACCGAGATGCAGGCCGCTCAAGCGGTCTAGGTCATCGGCAAGCGCCGTCACCATGATGACAGGCGTCGAACTGGTTTGCCGAAGGCGGGCGAGCACGCCAAGTCCGTCCAATTTCGGGATGCGAACATCCAGAAGCACGATGTCCGGCTTCAGGAGCGCATGGTGCTGAAGGGCAGTTTCGCCATCGGCGGCCTGCACGGTCCTGAAGCCATCACGCAAGAGATACCCTTCGAGAATTCTTGCAATCGCCGGCTCATCCTCAACGATGAGAACAAGATTATTATCCACTGTGATGCCTTGCTGCCTTGTCTTTACTCGCGACTTTGCCGCGCAACGACTATCGGCGAGATGATCGGCTTGCGCAATTCCAAACGCCCTCTCGGCGGACGGATAACCGATTCCGGACGGGCCCTTGATCCTCTCTTGGCCGTTTCTTGATAATCGCGCTCCAAGTTGCCGTCGTTCCAGAGCGCGCGGCGTCCTTCCAGTCGCTTGCGGCCGCTCTATCCATCAAAATCGCGCATCCGGCGACACGGCAATCGAAAGAGATTTGCGGGTCGCGGCTGTCGCCTTGTTGAAAGATCGACATGCAAAAAGCTGTATCAAGCGACCTGCGTCCATTTTCCGTCCAACAGCCGTCCACCGCCGACAAAGCGCTGACCGTTCTGGGGACGTCGATCATCTGCGTCAGCTTTTTCTTCATGATCTTTCCCATGGTTGATCTTGCTGTGTCACAGTGGTTCGCCCGGGACCAGGTCTTCGTTCTGCCAGAGCAGCCGTTCCTTCAGGCCGTGCGGCGGATCGGCCGGGACGGTCAGGCCTACCTCATCGGCGCGATGCTGCTATTGATTGGCCTGCAAGCGTTCGGGCCGAAACGCTACGAATTCGGCCAGCCCCACAAGCCGCTGTTCGTGCTTCTGAGCTTTGCGGTTGGGCCATTCATCGTTGTCCATGTCCTGAAATTCCTGATTGGACGCGTGCGCCCTCGCGACCTGTACGAGTTCGGCGGAAGCGCCGACTTTACGCCGGTCTGGCAATTTTCCGCCGCGTGCAGCCGCAGTTGTTCCTTCCCGTCTGGCGAGTCGTCTGCGGCCGCGGCAGCCCTTTCCCTTCTGGTTTTCGTCCCGGCAAGGCTGAGAGGGATCGCGGCTCTGGCAATGGTGCCGTTCCTATTGATGATCGCATTCAACCGCGTTCTGTTCGGCGCGCATTTCTTGTCCGACATCATGCTTGGCTGGCTTTTCACCATGTTCGCCATGGTGCTGATCTGGCGATGGATGGAGCCCCGCTCAGACGCCATTTGCCGGTTCATCACGAGGGCGCGGCGATGAGGCGCAAACTGTTGGGCGAGGCGGTCATGTCCCAAGAAATGAGCACGACCCTTGGTGTAGTCGGCATCCATGATTTGATGAAGCTTTTGCCGCATCGTTATCCCTTTCTGCTCATCGACAGGATTATCGACATCGATGCCGACAATTCAGCTATCGGCATCAAGAACGTCACGGCAAACGAGCCGCATTTCGCGGGTCATTTTCCCGAGCGCCCGGTCATGCCGGGCGTTCTGATCGTTGAAGCGATGTGCCAGACGGCAGGGGCCATATGCGCCCGCAAACAGGTAGGCGTCGGCCATCTCGTTTATCTCATGACGATCGATAAAGCCCGTTTTAGAAAACCCGTCGAACCCGGTGACCGGCTTGAAATTCATGTCTGCAAGCGCCACCGGAGGCACAATGTCTGGAAGTTTCATTGCGAAGCCGAAGTCGACGGTGCTGTCGTCGCTGAGGCAGATGTTTGCGCGATGCTCGTAATCGAGGAAAATGAATATATCTGACTGTTATCGCTATAAAATTTTGGCGAAGCGGATTGCCGCTGCCCGCATTCGGAACCTTACTGCGCGCTGACCACGGTTGCTGGTGCGGGCAGGAGGCGATCGCGGATGTGGGCGATGAACCGGTGGCCGTAGCCGGGCAGGGGAACCGAGGAGGGCCAGATCGCCGACATTTCGAAATCGAGTGGCTTGCCGCGGTGCAGAATATCGTGGGCGACCAGGCCTTCGACTGCGCCCGTGCCCATATGCGGTACGATGGCGACGCCGCCGCTGCTTCGGGCAATAGCCAGCAGGGTATGCGGCGATCCCGATTCGAGCGCCGGCTGCGCGAGGCAGCTCTCCGCCTGGCAGGCCGTTTCGAAGAGTTCGCGCGTGAAATGCCGGCGATTCAGAAGAAGAAGCGGCTTGGAGCAGAGCTGTGCGAGCGTGATCGTATCCGGCTCCGCGGTGAAGGCCGAGGGGATGCAAAAGGCGCGCACGCGCATCGCGCCAAGGTCAACGCGGCTGAAGCGGTCCGGCCGCGCAAAGTGGCGGGCATTGATCGCCAGGTGCAATTCGTTTTCATCGAGACGGCGGGCAAGCTCGGCACCGCCGCCTTCCTCCAGCCTGATGTCGATATTGGGGTTGTCCTGCTTCCAGGCCGGCAGCACTTCGCTCATATGCCGCTCGATCATCTGCGAGCAGGCGCCGATCCGCAGGATGCCGTATTCTCCCTCGCGCATTTCCGAAACAGCGTCGTGCAGGCGCTTGCTTGCTGCCAGAACGGCCTGCGCGTCGCCGAGGAGTCGGTCGCCATGCACGGACAGCCGTAGATTTCGGCCGCTGCGCTGAAACAGCGTCAAGCCCAACTCCTGCTCAAGCCTCTGGATCTGTCGCGACAAAGCCGGCTGGGTGAGGTTCAGCCGTTCCGCCGCTGAGGTGACGCTGCCGAGCTGTGCGGTCGTCACAAAACTCTTCAAGAGCCGCTCATCCACCGTTCGTCCCCTTTATATCCATGCCATTTGTGCATGCATTGAAGTGGAATATTTGCATTGGACGCATGAGGCAAGGTGTGTGTAGGTAAAGGACCGTATAAAATCGAGGTTTCCGATGTCGCAAGCTCCTTCCGTCTGGACGTGGTACGATAACCGGTGGCACGAAGGCGATATTCGCATTCTCGGCGCCGGGTCGCATGCAACCTGGCTGGGCTCGCTGGTGTTCGATGGTGCCCGCCGTTTTGAGGGCGTCGTTCCCGATCTCGACCTTCATGCCGAGCGGGTGAACGAATCCGCCCGCGCGCTTGGCCTCGCGCCAACACTAACCGCCGCACGCATCATGGAACTGGTCGAAGAGGGGCTCAAGCATTTCGCGCCCGATGCTGCCATCTACATCCGCCCGATGTACTGGGCGGAGGAAAGCGATGCGAGCGTCGTTGCGCCCGATCCGGAATCGACCGCATTTGCCTTGTGCCTGGAAGAGCGGCCCATGGCCGTACCCGGCGGCTTCACGATTACCACGACCCGCTTTCGCCGACCAACGTTGGAAACGATGCCGGTCAATGCCAAAGCCGCCTGCCTTTACCCCAACAATGCCCGCATGCTGGCGGAGGCACGCGCCAAGGGCTTCGGCAATGCGCTTGTTTGCGACACGCTCGGTAATGTCGCGGAACTGGCGACATCGAATGTCTTCTTCGCCAAAAACGGCGCTGTGTTCACACCCGTCCCGAACGGCACATTCCTTGACGGGATCACCCGGCAGCGTGTCATCGAACTGCTGCGCCAGGACGGCGTGCAAGTCTACGAGAAGACGCTGACGGTCGGTGATTTCCGGGCGGCGGACGAGATATTCAGCACCGGCAACATTTCCAAGGTCATGCCTGTGCTCGGTTTCGACGACCGTACCTTTGAATACGGCCCATTCGCACGCAGGGCGCGGCAGCTCTACTGGGATTGGGCGCATGGCTGAGGCCTTGAGAGGAGTTTTTCAATGAGCACAGTTCGTCTGTGGACCGACGCCGAAGTTGAAGCGAACCCGCGCGTTAAGGCGGTTTTCGACGATATCAGGGCCACTCGTAAATCCGACTTCGTCAACAATGTCTGGCGTGGACTGGCCAACCAACCCGATACACTGGAACGCATTTGGGCGGGCCTGAAGGATGTCATGGTCAAGCCGGGCGCGCTCGATCCGCTGGTCAAAGAAATGCTTTACATCGCGGTGTCGGCCGCCAACGGCTGCAGCTATTGCGTCCATTCACACACGGCGGCCGCGAAGGCAAAAGGCATGACCGAGGCGCAGCACGAAGAACTGCTGGCCGTCATCGGAATGGCCTCGCAGACCAATGCCCTGTTGAATGCCATGCAGCTTCCGATCGATCCGCAATTCCTGGTCGAAAGCTGAGACATGGCGCCGATGAACGCTGGTGCGGTTGTTGCACGCAAGCCCGGTGGCCCGGAGGTTCTGGAATGGGTGGAGCTCGCCGTTGATACGCCAGGCCCGGGTGAGGTTCTGATCCGTCAGGAAGCGGCAGGGCTTAACTTCATTGATACCTACTACCGCTCGGGGCTTTACCCCTGGCCGGGCGAGATGCTCGTCCCGGGTGCGGAAGCAGCAGGCACCATCGTAGCGATCGGGCCGGGCGTCGAGGATTTTTCGGTCGGCCAGCGTGTCGCCTATCTGGAACGCACCGGCGCCTACCGGGAAATGCGCGTCATGCCCGCCGAAAGGCTATTCTTGCTTCCCGACGGCATCGATACGGCTCTGGCGGCGTCCGTGCTGCTGAAAGGGCTGACAGCGCAGGCGTTGGTTTCAACCGTAGCACCCGTCAAGGCGGGGCAGACGGTTCTGGTTCATGCCGCCGCCGGTGGCGTGGGACTGCTGCTTGGTCAGTGGATTTTGGCGCTGGGGGCGCGCGCGATCGGAACTGCGGGTTCGCCGGAAAAGGCCGAGCTGGCCCGTGCTCATGGCTATGACGCTGTGATCGAGTACCGCGGCGAGGATTTCGCAGCACGCGTGGCGGAACTTACGGACGGAGCGCTGTGCGACACGGTTTTCGATGCCGTCGGCAAGGATACCTGGCGCGGTTCGCTGAATAGCCTGCGCCCGCACGGCCGTTTCGTAAATTTCGGCCAGGCGTCCGGACCTATCGAGGGGTTCAAAATTTCTGACCTTGCCGCAGGCTCCAAATCGGTCATCCGGCCGGTCGTGTTCGATTATCTGACGGGCGCGCAAGAGCGTCGTCAGCGCAGCGCAGAACTCTTTGCGCGTCTTGCGGATGGCAGCCTGCGCGCGGGTGCGGCGTCGAGCATACCCCTGCGCGAGGCGGCGCGGGCGCATCGCGCCCTCGAAGGCAGAGCGACCACCGGATCGACGATTTTGACGATGGACGGATTTTCCGCGTGAGGCTTCATCGGCGGAAAAACCTGCCCCATCAAGCACGTAAAACAAAATCGATAGATATTGTCGGCCTTTGCGCCCAGCAGTATCACCTTGACCGCGGGTGCGCCCGAAATCGAATGCATTAGACGGAAGTCATCAGGTGCCAAGCAACCGCCCGCTTTTGAGAATATTCACACAGGAAACCATCGTTCTCTTGATGGCGGTCGTGTTATTCGCCGGTTTCGCTGTGGCGCTCGACGGTTTCACCGCTCCAGCCAATCTGCTCAATATCGTGCGCAGCGTATCGGTGCTGGGCATCCTGGCGGCGGGCATGGGCATCGTCGTTATCGGGCGGGGCATCGATCTCTCGATGGTCTCCATCATGGTGGTGACGGTCGCTATCCAGCTTCAGCTGTTGCAGGCTGGATGGTCGCTCTGGTCGGCCACGGCGATTGTGGCTGTCATCACGGTCGGACTTGGCCTGATGAACGGTTTCATGGTGGCCTACGCCGGTGTTTCCGCGCTCTTTGCCACACTGGCCTCGAGCGCCTTCGTCTTCGGTTTCGTGCGCTCGCAGATTCTCACTCAGGATGTGATCTACATACCTGAGACGGCTGGATCGCTGCTGTGGCTCGGCAAGGCCCGTCTGTTCGACCTGCCGCTCGACGTCATCGTCTTTCTGGCGGTCGTGCTGATAGCGCTGGTTTTGCTGCGCTGGTCGCGGCCCGGTCGCTTTCTCTACCTGATGGGCGACAACTTCCAGGCTGCGCGCACAATGGGCATCCCCGTGCGTCCCCTGATCGTGGCATCCTTTGTCGCGAGCGCGGTGCTGGCATGGCTGGCGGGCATTGCCAGTGCGGTCAGCCTTCAAAGCATGAACACCCGGCTGGTCAATTCGGCCCTGCTCTATGACGTGGTTCTTGTCGTGGTGATCGGTGGCATCGGCCTGTCTGGCGGCAAAGGCGGTATGCGAAATGTGGTGGTCGGCGCGCTTCTCATCGGTATCCTGCTCAATGGAATGACAATTCTCAACCTCCCAAATATCCACCAGAACCTCATCAAGGCACTGATCCTGCTCGGCGCGATCATTCTCGATGGGCAACTCAACCCGCGCGACGAACAAACCAGTCAGCAGGGGGACATCTAGCCGGAGGGCGTAATGCCCTCCGTTCATGAAGATCGCAACAACCGCGGCCCGGAGAGGGGCGCATTCTCAGCGGAGACGTAAACATGAGCAGCCTGAAAAAGACATTCCGGGATATCGTTCTTGCAGGCGCTTGCCTTGCCGGTGCGGTCAGCGGTGCTTACGCGCAGGAAACCAACCCAGGCCCTGAAGCATACCGTTCGGCGCTGGAAGGCAAGCGCGTCGTCATGGTGCCGATGACCATGGGCTTCGACCTGGCTCAGGGCTGGAACCACTTCATCGGTGAGGAGGTCAAGCAGTTCGGTGGCATCTGGGAGACCCGTGATCCGAACTGGAGTGTCGACGCCGGCGCACAGGCCATCACCGACCTGATCTCTTCTGCCGAAAAGCCGGATGTGCTGATCGTCCAGACGCCGGACCTCAACTCCTACTCGCGTCTGTTCAAGCGTGCGCAGGAAGCCGGTATCTTCGTCGTGCAGGTCGACAACCCGTCGAACTACGCATCGGACGTGTTCGCCGGTTCTGACTGGAAGCGTCTCGGCGAGTTGGAGACGCAGGCGGTCATCGACCATTGCGGCGAAAACTCCTCCAAGAAGATCGCGGTCATCCAGGGTGACCAGGTCAATGCGTCGAGCCTCGACCAGTGGGCCGGTGTGCAGGCCGTTCTGGAGCGCAATCCGGGCTGGACGGTTGCCGGTACCGCCGATTCCAACTGGGATGCGACGACCGCGCGCAACGCGGCGGCAACCATCCTCCAGCAGCATCCCGATGTCTGCGGTATCGTCGATTTCTGGGATGCGACTGCGCAGGGTACGGCTTCGGCGATCCGCGACGCCGGCCTGAAGGACAAGATCTTCCTTGCAACGACGGGGTCCGGCGAAGCCATCGATTGCAAGCTGCTCGAAGACGGGACGTTCGGCGCTATCGTGACGAGCGAACTGCCGCGGCAGTCGCAGGACGTCGTGGCCGCGATCAAGATCCTGCTGCAGAGCGGCATCAAGCCCGGCGCCAGCAAGAACTACCTCTACACGCATGAAGTTGCCCGTACCAAGAAGGACCTGACGCCAAACACGTGCTGGAGCCAGGCCGCCATCGAGGCAGCCGCCAAGAAGTAACGATGACACGGAGGGGGCCGGCCAGCGGCCAGCCTCCTCCAGCCTACGGAAGCGGCACGCATGAACCTTCGCGAAAGACTAACCCGCCTGCGCTACAACAAGGTGCCCGATCACCTTTTGGGCGAACTTCTCTCGAAGAGCTGGGCCGACAATCTTGTGCCTTTCGTCTTCCTCGTCGTGGTGGTGGCGGCGTTCGGCATTCTGCTGCCGGGTTTCTTCGCGCCGTCGAGCCTGCTCGACACTACGCGCCAGCTCGGCGAGTTCCTGATCGTCGTGCTTGGCCTGACCGTCGTCATCATCGGCGGCGGCATCGATCTTTCAGTCGGCTCCATCTTCGCGTTGGGCGCGTTTGCGGCGCTCTGCGTCATCTATATCGCAGAGGGCCCCACTTGGCTCGCCTTTCTGGCTGCGCTTGGCGCGGGCGCGCTTTTCGGCGCATTGAATGGTTTCCTCGTCGGTTATCTCAGGCTTCGGGCCTTCCTGACCACGCTGGTTACTCTCATTATCGGGCGCTCGATCTATGATATCCTGATCACGACCTGGGGCACCCGCATCCAGAGTTCACCGGTGTGGAACGACACCTTCGATCACATCGGCACGGGGGCGATCTGGGGGCAGCCGATCAGCGCGCTGATTGCACTCGGTTTCGCGCTGGCTGCGCATATTGTCATGAGCCGCTCGCGCATTGGTTGGCATTTTACCGCGGTCGGTGGTGCGCGGCGCTCGGCCTTCAATGTGGGCATCAATGTCCGCCGGACGATCTTCCTCACCTATGTCGTCTCGGGCGCGGCCTGCGGCATTGCCGGCTTCCTGTTTGCCGCGCGTCTTTCCGGCGTGGGGCCGGGCACCGGGCTTGGACTGGAGCTGGCGGCGCTGACCGCTGCCGTCGTGGGTGGCAACAGCCTGGGTGGCGGCCGCGGCTCTATCGCCAAGGGCCTGATGGGCGCCATCATTGTTCTGTTGATCACCAATGGCTTGATCCGCATGGGGGCTGGCACCGGCACCAGCCAGCTCATTGTCGGCCTGTTGCTTGCCGCCGCGATCGTGCTTGATGTCCGCTGGCTGAAGAACAGGCACAAAGTGCTGTCAGAGGTCTATGTGGCCCCGCTCCACCACGCCATGCAGCCCGCGCAATCCGCCCTGCCGGGCTCCGGCACGGCCTATGCGCTGAACAACACGCTTGCCTCTGCTCAAGCGATTGCACTCGGCACGGTTGAAGGCCCTGAGGATGTCATTCTCGATGCCGCTGACAATCTCTACGCCGGCACCCGCCACGGCGAGATCGTGCGATGGTTTGCACCCGACTACACGCGCTCAGAGGTTTTCGCACATATTGGTGGGTTCCCGCTCGGGCTCGCGATGGCGCGGGATGGGGAAATCGTTTCCTGCGTGGGTGCGATGGGGCTTTACGGTGTAGCGAAGGATGGAAAGGTCAAAGAGCTTTCCACCGAAACGCAACGGTCGCTTCTTTCCGTCGTCGACGACGCGCGCCTGCGTGATCCGAACGACTGCGACATCGGCCCGGACGGGCGCATCTGGTTTACCGACTCCACCACGCGTTACGACGCGCATGACTGGGCGCTCGATTCCATCGAGAGCCGCCCGACCGGCCGGCTTCTCGTACACGATCCGAAGACCGGCAAGACGCGGACGGTGCTGAAGAATCTACGCTACGCCAACGGTGTCTGCCTCAGCCATGACGGCCAGTCGCTGCTGATTGCCGAAAGCTGGGCCTGCTCGGTGCACCGGTACTGGATTGCGGGGCCGAAGGAGGGGCAACTCGAACCCGTGATCCGCGATATGCCGGGCTATCCCGACAACATCAATCGCGCCTCCGACGGTACTTACTGGATGGCGTGGCTCGGCATGCGCACCCCGAGCTTCGACCTAGCCCTGCGTCATCCGGCGATGCGAAAGCGCATGACACGCAACCTGCCGCAGGATGACTGGCTTTTCCCCAACATCAACACGGGCGGTGTCGTGAAATTCGACGAGACCGGCGCCATTGTCGCGACACTAGGCGATCTTGGCGGGGCGGCGCACCCGATGGTGACCTCCATGCGCGAGCACAAAGGCTGGCTCTATATCGGCGGTATCCTGAACAACCGGATCGGCCGTATCCGCCTGCCGGATGCCGATCCGAACTGGACAAGCTGGAATTCCTACTGGGGAGGCCGGGCATGACGCTCCTCGACCGCTTGCTCGATCCGTTTCGCGGCGAGGCCATCACCATCCCGCCCTATGACGGCGCGTGGAAGCCGAATACGGATATCGAAACCGCCGCCCGTGTGGCAAGCCTGCCGGAGGCGGACAATCTCGTGCAGGATGCGGAAGGCGAAATCTGGCTGACGGCCGGCTATGCGCTCTACCGGCTCGACGCCCGGAACCCGACGCCGGTCGAGCGTTTCTCCTCGCCCGTGACGGCGCTTGCCGCCCCGCCGCGGGGCGGGCTTGCGATCGCGACGGCCGATGGCGGCCTTATGCTGCGGCGGAACGGTGAGACGCAGGATCTGCGTGCAGCTTTTCCCGCGGTCGTATCGGCCACGGCGCTTCTCGCGGGCGATGACAACACGCTCCTCGTCGCGCAGGGCTCGGCGCATTCCGCCGCGACCGATTGGGTGCAGGCCCTCATGCGCAAGCAGCGTGACGGCGCCATCTGGCGGCTGGACCTTTCCAGCGGCAAGGCAGAGCGCATCGCCGACGGACTTGCCTTCCCGGCCGGGCTGGCGCTTGACGAAAACGGTGCGCCGGTGGTGGCGGAGGCATTCGCCCACCGCATCATCAGCCTGGCCGGCGCGCGTGCGCGCACGGTTCTCGACCGTATTCCCGGCTATCCCGGCCGATTGGCACCGGCGCATGATGGCGGCTGGTGGTTGGCGGTCTTTGCGCCGCGCAACCGGCTCATCGAACTCGTGTTGCGCGAAGACCGGTTCCGCGCCGACATGATTGCCACCGTGCCGCAGGATTACTGGATCGCGCCTGCGCTACGATCAGGCGAAAGCTTCCTCGAACCGTTGCAGCGCGGCGGGGTTCGTACCATGGGCGTACGCAAACCCTGGGCGCCGGCGCGGTCTTATGGTCTCGTCGCAAGGCTGGACGCGCAGTTCCAGCCGGTCGGGAGCCATCATTCGCGCGCCGACGGGCATCGTCATGGTGCGGTCTCGGTTCTGGACTTGCCAAATGCCCGACTGGTGGCCTTCAAGGGGGCGGGCGAGATCGTCGATATCCGCAAGCGGGAGCCTCTGGCATGACAAGCATCCTCCAGGCACGCGCGCTGACCAAGGCTTTCCACGGCAATGTGGCGGTCGATGCTGTTGACTTTGACCTGCACGCCGGCGAGGTTCACGCGCTCCTTGGCGAGAACGGGGCTGGGAAGTCGACCTTCAGCAAGCTGCTCGCCGGCGTCTATCCGCCTGAAGGCGGGGAAATCCTCTATCTTGGAAAACCGTTGCACGCGGATGGGCCGGCTGAGATGCTGCGTCGCGGTATCGCCATGGTCTACCAGGAGACGAGTCTCGTGCCATCGATGACCGTGGCGCAGAACCTGTTTCTGGGGCACGAGAAGGCCTTCAACCGCTTGCGGGGCATCACGATCGCCGCCCAGCAGTTCCTGCAATCCCTGAATTTCACCGTAGATCCGACGGCGCTGGTCTCCAGCCTCGGGGCCGCAAAACGGCAAATGGTGGAGATTGCGCGTGCCGTGAGGCTGAATGCAAAGGTTATCATCTTCGACGAGCCGACCGCGACGCTTACACCCGAGGAGCGCCGGCATTTCTTCTCGCTGATCAATCGCCTTCGCTCCCGCGGCGTCGCCATCATCTTCATCACGCACGCGCTGGAGGAAGCGCTGCAGATGTCCGACCGCATCACTGTCATGCGCGACGGGAAGCGTGTGCTGACGGAAAATGCCAGCGATCTCACGCAGGGGCGTATTGTCCAGGCCATGGTGGGCCGCGAGCTCGAAACGGAGTTTTCACCGCGAAGCGAAACGCGTCCGGCTGGAAAACGCGTGCTTTCGGTCGAGGACGTGTCGATGGGGACGCTTGTGCGCAACACGTCCTTCTCGGTCTTTGCGGGACAGGTGACCGGCCTTTTCGGCCTTGTCGGCTCCGGTCGCACCGAGACGGCGAAGATCATCGCGGGTGTCTTCAAGCGTGATTTCCTGCGAGGCGGGGCCATCGCCTATGAAGGCAGGCCGGTGCGCTATGCGACGCCCGGTCCGGCCGTCGCGGACGGGATTGTCTACGTCACGGAGGATCGAAAGCTTGAAGGCTTCTTCGAGAACATGTCGATTGCCGAAAATCTTTATGCGGGCCTTCTGGCAGCCGGTCTCAACCGTTTTCCCTTTGTCTCCATCGCCGAGATGAAGTCGCTGGCGGAGGTGTGGACGGACAAGCTTGCGATCCGCTCGATCGGCGGCGAAGCGCGTGTCGTCGAGCTTTCCGGGGGCAACCAGCAGAAAGTGGTTATAGGCAAGGCGCTCATCCAGAAGCCGCGTCTCATCATCTTCGATGAGCCGACGCGAGGTGTCGATGTCGGCGCGGTAGCTGAGATCCATGCGTTGATCCAGCGGCTTGCCGACGAAGGGCTCGCCGTCGTCGTCATCTCGTCCTACCTTCCCGAAATTCTCGCCCTATCCGACCGCATCCTCGTCGCGCGCCAGGGGCGGGTCGTGGAAGAGTTCTCACCGATGGACGCCTCCAGCGAGGACATCATGTACGCCGCGGTGCACTGAAGCGAGCGGAAAGCTGCCGGATATAAGGGCAGCGTTCAGGGGGCTTCCTTCAGGATCGCGGAAAAGAGCGGGTCGAATGCGCGCCGGATGGGGGCAGCTGCGGCGCCGAGCGCGACGGCCCAGGGATCGATCATGCCGAGCTGGACGCGCGGTATGGTTCGGCCGGGGCGTTCGGCAATCGACGGCAGAGGGGGGTGCATCGACTCGAACAGCCTTCGTGAGAGAGCCGGCGGCGCGCTGCCATTCAGGATGACGGTCTCGGGGTCGAAGATCGTCTCGACCATGTGAACGGCCTGCCGAAAATCGGCGCCAGCACCCTCAAGCCATTGGCGGATGCGCGGATCGTCTGCAAGCGTCAGCCGCTCGACCTCGTCATAGGCGTCGGTCGTTGCGGTGCCAAGGCCGAGATGCTGAAGCAGGGAAGCGAAGGAGGATCGGTGCTCGAATGGGGCGACCGTGCCACCCCGCGAGAAGAGAACCATGCCGATCTCGCCTGCATTGCGGTTGCTGCCCGTGTAGATCTCGCCGCCGAGAATGAGGCCGGCGCCGATGCCATAGCCGAAATAGAGACAGACGGCGTGGTCAAGGCCATCCGCTACGCCGTTCATGCGTTCGGCGGTCGCACAGGCGGTCGCGTCGTTCTGCAGGGTCGTCTCGAGACCGGTGCCTGCGGCCAGTGTTTCTAGCAGGGGAAAGGACTGCCACTTCGCCATCATCCAGGGGTCGTCACCGGAGGGCTTCAGCCCATAGGGTCCGGGCATGGCGATGCCGAGACCGGTGAGGCGCTGCGTAGACATAGGGATACGGTCGGCAAGATCGCGCCGGACCTGTCCGATGTGATGGAGGATCACCTTACTGCCTTCCTCAGGCTCGCCGGGCGGAAGGTTCGCAACGGCACGAGCCACCTCTTGGCCCAGGAAATCGACAGCCACGATCCGTGTGAGTTCCCGATCGATCTGAACGCCGAGCGCAAAGGCGCCCTCGGGAACCAGCCTGTAGGGCGTGGAAGGTTGGCCGCGGCCGCCGCGCACAACATCTTCCGATGCCACGAGCCCGTCTGCTTCTAGGCTTTCGATGAGGTTGGAGACGGTCTGTTTGGTCAAGTGTGTGGCGCGGGCGAGAGCGGCGCGCGACAGCGGACCATTGACGCGGATGGCCTCGATGAGCACGCGCCGGTTATGCGCGCTTGTGCCCTCCTGATTGGTCCCGCTTCTGGCGCGGATCGTCCGCAGTTCGTTCATCGACGATTCCCTCTTGACACCATTTGGATATTACACAAGACTTAAGTCAATACATTTGACTTAATAAGGAACCGAAGAGTTCCGGGGAACAAGGGGCGAGGCGATGCCGCGCCCAGAGCGATCCGGCGAAAGCCATAAGGCGCAGTGAGCACGCGTGCCCAAGGGCACGTCGGGATTCAAAACCAAACTGGAGGCAGGCATGTTGAAATCGATGAAGAAGACCCTGTTGTATGCAGCGCTGGTCGCGGCCGTTTCGGCTCCGCACGCGTTCGCCGAAACGACACTCAACGCGCTGTTCATGGCGCAGGCCGCTTATAGCGAGGCGGATGTCCGCGCCATGACCGACGCCTTCACGAAGGCCAATCCCGATATCAAGGTGAACCTCGAATTCGTTCCTTATGAGGGCCTGCACGATAAGACCGTGCTGGCACAGGGTTCCGGCAGCGGTTACGACGTCGTTCTGTTCGACGTGATCTGGCCTGCGGAATATGCCACCAACAACGTTCTGGTTGATGTGACCGGCCGTGTGACCGACGAGATGAAGAAGGGGGTGTTGCCGGGCGCCTGGACGACCGTCAACTACGACGGAAAGTCCTACGGCATGCCGTGGATTCTCGACACCAAATACCTGTTCTACAACAAGGAAATCCTGGAAAAGGCCGGCATCAAGACACCGCCGAAGACCTGGGAGGAGCTGTCCGAGCAGGCGAAGATCATCAAGGATAAGGGCCTGCTTGCAACACCCATCGCCTGGAGTTGGGCGCAGGCGGAAGCCGTGATCTGCGATTACACCACGCTGGTCAGCGCCTATGGTGGCGAATTCCTGAAGGATGGCAAGCCGGCCTTCGGTGAAGGCGGCGGCCTCGACGCACTGAGATACATGGTCGACAGTTACAAGTCGGGCCTCACCAACCCGAACTCCAAGGAATTCCTGGAGGAGGATGTCCGCAACGTCTTCCAGAACGGCGAGGCGGCTTTCGCGCTCAACTGGACCTACATGTACAACATGGCCAATGGCGGCAAGGACAGCAAGGTAGCCGGCAAGGTCGGCATCGTTCCCGCGCCGGGCGTCGAGGGCAAGAGCGAGGTTTCGGCCGTCAACGGTTCGATGGGCCTCGGCATCACGTCCACGAGCCAGCATCAGGAAGAAGCCTGGAAGTACATCGTGCACATGACCTCGCAGGAAACGCAGAATGCCTATGCGAAGCTGAGCCTGCCGATCTGGGCATCGTCCTATGAGGATCCGGCCGTGACTGCCGGCCAGGAAGAGCTGATCGCTGCCGCCAAGCTTGGCCTTGCAGCCATGTATCCGCGGCCGACGACACCGAAGTATCAGGAGCTTTCCACGGCCCTTCAGCAGGGCATACAGGAAGCGCTGCTCGATCAGGCAACGCCTGAAGACGCGCTGAAATCCGCCGCCGAAAACAGCGGGCTCTGATCCCGAGCGCTTGCGGGTGGCTTCGGCCACCCGCACAGTATTGCCCCCGACAAGCGACGAAGAAGACGTGATGTCCAGCACCTGGATGACGACCCGGGCATGGCTTCTCATGCTGCCCCTTCTGATCATCATGACCGCCGTCATCGGCTGGCCGATGATCGATACCGTCAGGCTTTCCTTTACCGGCGCCAAGCTTGTCGGGACGGGAGGCGCCTTCGTCGGGTTCGACAACTACGTCAAGATGTTGTCGAGCAACAATTTCCAGCGCGCGCTCTTTGCCACGACGTGGTTTGCCGTCATCTCGGTCACCGCCGAAATGGTGATCGGTGTCCTCGCTGCCCTTCTCCTCAACCAGCAATTCTACGGCCGCGCCGTGCTGCGCGCGCTGCTGATCCTGCCCTGGGCGCTGCCGACCGTC
The DNA here is from genome assembly GCF_022601905.1 of Shinella sedimenti. Taxonomy (NCBI): domain Bacteria; kingdom Pseudomonadati; phylum Pseudomonadota; class Alphaproteobacteria; order Hyphomicrobiales; family Rhizobiaceae; genus Shinella; species Shinella sedimenti. The sequence goes on along the minus strand of NZ_JAKVIN010000005.1, from coordinate 228,963 downwards.
GTCAACGCCACGCTGTGGCGGCTGATCTACAATCCCGAATACGGCGCGCTGAATTCCGCGCTCACGCAGATCGGGCTGCTCGACAGCTATCGTTCCTGGCTGGGTGAGCCGGGCACGGCCATGACCGCGCTGATCGTCGCGGATTGCTGGAAGAACTTTCCGCTTGTGGCGCTCATCGCGCTTGCCGCGCTTCAGGCGGTGCCGCGTGACATCACGGCCGCATCGCTTGTCGATGGCGCGGGACCCTTCGCCCGCTTCCGTTTCGTCATCCTGCCCTATCTTGCGGGCCCGCTGATGGTGGCGCTGGTTTTGCGCACGATCGAGGCCTTCAAGGTGTTCGACATCATCTGGGTGATGACGCGCGGCGGCCCGGCCAATTCGACGCGGACCTTGTCGATTCTCGTCTATCAGGAAGCCTTCTCCTTCCAGCGCGCAGGCTCCGGGGCGTCGCTTGCTCTGGTCGTCACGCTTATCGTGACGGTGCTCGCGGTCGGCTATGGCATGCTGGTGCGTCGCACGGCGGGGAGTGCCGCCTGATGGAACGCCGCAGCCTTCTCGTCTCCGTCTTTATTTATGCCGCGGCGCTGCTTCTCGCCGTCGTCATCGTCGCGCCGGTGTTCTGGCTCTTCGTGATGAGCATCTCGCCGGCCGCGGATCTCGTTGCCCGACCGCTCAATTGGTGGCCGAGCGCGGTCGATTTCTCGCGTTACGCGACATTGCTTTCAAGCATTCCCAATAGTGCGGGCGCCAACTTTGTTGCCTCGCTGGTCAACAGCGTCCTCGTCGCCGGCATGGCGACGCTCGCGGCTATTGCGCTTGCGGTGCCGGCCGGATGGGCCGTTTCGCGCACGCCCTCCATCAGTTGGTCGCTGTCGCTCGTGATCGCCACCTACATGCTGCCGCCGGTCGCCCTTGCGGTTCCACTCTACATGGCACTGGCGGCTCTCGGGCTGCTGAACTCCGTCTTTGGGCTGGCGCTGGTCTATCTTACCATTCTGGCGCCCTTCACGACGTGGCTCATGAAGTCCGGTTTCGACGGTATTCCCCGCGAGATCGAGCAGGCGGCGATGATGGATGGCGCTAGCCTGTTTGCGACCTTGCGCATCATCACGCTGCCGCTTGCCATGCCCATCGTTGCGACCTCGGCGCTCTTTGCCTTCCTGCTGGCCTGGGACGAGTTCTTTTATGCGCTGCTGTTCACCTCGGACCAGCGCGCCCGAACCCTGACGGTGGCTATCGCCGAACTCGCGGGTGGCAGGGTTTCCGACTACGGGCTGATCGCGACGGCCGGCGTGCTTGCCGCGCTGCCGCCCGTCCTTGTCGGCCTCATCATGCAACGGGCCCTGATTTCGGGCCTCACCAGCGGCGGTGTGAAAGGATGATCATGACCGAGACGACAAATCGGCCGAAGGGGCTCCAGGCAATCGATCGGGAGATGGCGCGCCAGCATGCCGATGCCATTGCCTCCTTCCGCACCAATGGCGAGACGGCCGAGAAGGCCGCCGCCAGCCTGAAGCGGACCGGCAAACTTCTGCTGCTCGGCATGGGCGGTTCGCATGCCGTCGGCCGTGCCGTCGAGCCGCTCTACCGCGCCCTTGGTATCGACGCCATTGCCGTCCCCCTGTCCGAGCAGCTTTCCGCACCGCTGTCCCTGGATGGGAGGACAGTCTTCATCACCTCCCAGTCCGGTGAAAGCGCGGAAGTGCTGCGCTGGTTTGCGGAGACGGGCGGCAATGCGGAGACCTTTGGCTTCACACTTGAAAGCGCCTCTTTTCTAGGCCGCAGTGCACCTTGCCTCGTCGGGCAGGGGGGTACGGAGCAGGCCTTCGCCGCAACACGCAGCCTTACCATCAGCTTTGCGCTGCATCTTGCCATTTTGGCAGCGCTGGGCGAGGACGTTTCAACTGCGCTCGCAGCCCTTGACACGCCCCTGGCGCCGCCGATTGATGAGGCTGTTGCCACCCTTTCGGATGTGCAATCGGTCGTGACATCCGGCCGCCGATTGCAGGGCATGGCCGAAGCCATCGCGCTTGGCTTTGCGGAACTCTCCCGGGTACCAAGCTTCTCGCTGGAGGGCGGGCAGTTGCGCCACGGGCCCATGGAGATGCTTTCTCCCGAGATGGGCGTCATCCTCTTCCGCGGTGACGACGAGACCGCCGATCTGGTGACCGCGATGGCGGTTTCCGTTGCCGGTACCGGCGCCAAACTCGTGATGTTCGATTGCTCCGGCCGGCCACCGGTTGCGGGCGCCTCGACGATTGCCTTCCCGGCATCGAACGGCCTTGCCGCGATCTTCACGATGCTGCCGACAGCGCAGCGCCTCATGATCGCTTTCGCTGAAGCACGCGTTCCCGACGCGGGAACGCCGGTGCGGTCAACCAAGATTACCCGGAGTGAATGAGTGAGGCCGCTCGCCGTCATCGGAAACGTCAATGTCGACCTCATCATGGGGCCGGCCGCGCCTTGGCCGCAGCCGGGTACCGAGGTCATCGTCGATCACGACGAACTGCGGGTCGGCGGTTCGGCCGGCAATACGGCGCTGGCGTGGATGGCACTCGGCACACCGTTCGAGATCGCCGCCAGCATCGGTTGTGATCAGTTTGGGTCTTGGCTTGCTGCAAGCTTCGGCGACCACGCGCGGCATTGGCCGGTACATGGCGAAAGCACCACGCTGTCCGTCGGCATCACCCATCCGGATGGCGAGCGAACCTTCTTCACGACGCGTGGCCACCTGCCGCTGTTCAGCCTGGAGGATGTCTTCGCGGTGCTCGACGGTGAACGCCTTCGCGGCGGCATTGCCCTTCTTTGCGGCTCCTTCCTCACCGACAAGCTGGTCGAGGATTACGACCGCCTGTTCGATTGGGCGGACCGCCACGATATCTGCGTGGCGCTGGATACCGGTTGGCCGCTGGAGGGCTGGACCGATGCTAACAGGCGCGATGCAGCGTCATGGCTGTCGCGCTGCCGGATTGCGCTTCTCAATGAAGTGGAGACGACGAACCTCGCCGGTGTTTCCGATCCCGTGGAAGCCGGTCACGTCTTGCGTCGGGGCATGTCTGCCGGTGGTCTTGTCGTTGTGAAGTGCGGCCCAAGGGGCGCGATCGCCATTGAAGGCGACGGAACAGTCACCCGTGTGGATGCGCCGCGCGTGGCCGTGGTCGATACGATTGGCGCCGGCGACGTCTTCAATGCGGCCTTTCTCGCTGCTTATGCGGAGGGCAAGGGCGTGAAGGCGAGCCTCGAAGCAGGAACGGGCGTCGCATCGCGCGCCATTTCGACCCATCCGCGACGTTACGAAGCGCCCCAGCAGAAAGCCATGGCATGAGCACTCTGACCATCGACGCTATCCGCAAGAGCTACGGTCCGGTCGAAACGCTGAAGGGCATCGACATAGCGCTGGAGAGCGGAGAGTTCCTCGTTCTGCTCGGCGCGTCCGGTTGTGGAAAGTCCACCCTGCTCAATATCATCGCAGGCCTCGGTGAACCGACCAGCGGAGACGTGCGTATCGATGAGCGCTCGATCATCGGAGTGCATCCGAAGGACCGGGACATCGCCATGGTCTTTCAGTCATACGCGCTCTATCCCAATCTGACCGTGCACCGAAACATCGGCTTCGGGCTTGAAATGCGCAAGGTCGACAAGACTGTTCGAGACAAGGCGGTCTTGGAGGCTGCAACACTGCTGCAGATCGAAAACCTGCTGGATCGCAAGCCCGCTCAGCTTTCGGGCGGCCAGCGTCAGCGGGTCGCCATCGGCCGCGCTTTGGTGCGCAACCCGAAGGTCTTTCTGTTCGACGAACCGCTGTCGAACCTCGACGCGAAGCTGCGTCTGGAAATGCGCACCGAGCTGAAGCGCCTGCATCAACTGACGAAGACGACAGTCGTTTATGTGACGCATGATCAGATCGAGGCGATGACGCTCGCGACGCGCATTGCCGTCATGCGCAATGGACGCATCGAGCAACTCGATACGCCCGAAAACATCTACAACCGCCCGGCCACGCTTTATGTCGCGACCTTTGTCGGCGCTCTACCCATGAACCTGCTGGCCGGGACGATGGGAGAAAATGGTGTGACGATCGATGGGACAAGCGCGACGGTTGCTGTTCCAGGGCTGGAAGCCATCGCGCCGGGCCGTCGCGTCACACTCGGCATCCGTCCGGAAGCGATCGGCAAATCGCGCGAGCCCTTGTTCCGCGACGCGCGCTGCGAGGTTGCCGAGCTGACCGGCCCGGAGCTCGTCGTCACCGCGCGGATCGGCGATCAGCGTGTCGTGGCGGCCATGCCGGCGGATGCGGGCATAAAAGCCGGGGACGCAATCACCATCCATGCCGATGCCTCTGCCTTTCATGTCTTCGACGCCGAAACGGAGCAGCGCCTCAACTGACCGATTTCTCTCAGGTCACGCGCACAGGCGCAGCCATACCACGCCGGCAAAACACATCGTGGCGAGAATTGCGGCGCCGTTCGCCAGGACTCCGATCTTCGCCAGCGAAGAGGTCGAGCCATCCCGGTGTGCCTTCGCGGTAAGCCAGAAAAGCACAAGGACGATGGCCGCTGTTGCGATGATCAGCAGCAGGCGTAGCAGTGAGATCGGGCCGAGCATCTGCTCGTTCCAACCGGCCCGGCACCCTGTCGCTTGAACGGCGTAGAGAAACAGAAAGCCGCCCGCCCAGCCGATCCAGGCGATCAGGATACCGAGCAACGCACGTCCGCTCATGGGCCGGCCCCTCCGGCGAGAAGATTGATGACCAGAGGGAATGCCAAGGCGATCAGGCCTGTGGTCAGCGTGAACAGGTGCCATTGGCGGCCAAGCCGCAAGTCGAGATCCCTGCGGACGGAGACATATCCGCTTCTGACGCGCCAGAGACAGAACAGCGACAGGATAAGCCCGACGAAAATATGCAGGATCGCATAGGTCTTGACCGCAAAGATGCTGGCCATGGCCGCATGCTGCGTCGCCTCGCCGTGGGTGTTGATGAGGAAGTAGCCGAGAGCCAGGAGGGCGACGCCATAGGCAAGCGCGACGATGCAGAGGTTTCTTTCGGTTCGGCCCGTGAAGGTTGCTCGCCCGAAACCCGCTGCCACGACAAGCGCGGCTGCCGCAATCAGAGACGTAGTGACATCGATGGGAATTGCGCTCTCCGGGGGCCAGTTCGGGGCTGACAGCCATAGAAAGAGCGAACCGAAGAGCAACGACGCGAAGAGCGTTGCATCGGCGGTCAGGGTGAATGCCATCGCCCAATAGGATGGAGGCTGCTCGGTCTGGTAGTGATGCGGCAGGTTGGTACCGTGACCGACAGGGAGGTCGGCCAGATCCGATTTCAGGCCGCAATCGCGGGTCCATAGCAGGAAGAGCGCCGCGACGATCAGGAGTGCAATGGGCGCAAGCCAATAGAGTTTCACGAGGAGAAGCGCAAAGAAGCTGCCGGTCGCGATTGCCGTCAGCAAGGGAAGGCCGGTTCTCTTCGGCAAGACGACGACCTGCTCTGGCTTTCCCGTCACCATGTCGACGCCAATCACCTCCATCCAGCCGTGACGTGTTGCGCCAAGATAGCCTTGTCCCGAAGCCAGCACTGGCCCGAGACGGTCCGGATCGAGCTGGTCGGCGCGCGCCGAGATTTCGGGCAGCGACGCGAAGGCATAGGCAGTCGGAGGCGTTGGCATAGCCCATTCCAGCGTGCCGGCTTGCCACGGATTGCGGCGGAAGGGCTTTCCGAAGACGGCAAGCAGCAACAGGTCGAGCGCGACAAGGGCGAAACCCGTTGTCATGATGAAGCCGCCCATCGAGGAGATGAAGTTGAGCGTTTCCCAGCCCGCCTCCGGAGGATAGGTCGAAATGCGCCGCGGCATGCCGCGCAGACCCGTCAGGTGCATGGCGAAAAAGGTCAGGTTGAAGCCGATGAAGATCATCCAGAAGGCGGCATGCGAAAGATGCTGCACGGCCTGCCGGCCGAAGATGTGGGGTAGCCAGTAATAGGCTGCGGCGAGCATGGGGAAGACGAAGCCGCCGACCAGCACATAGTGGAGATGGGCGACGACGAAATGCGTATCATGCGCCTGCCAGTCGAACGGCACCATCGCAAGCATGACGCCAGTCAGCCCACCCAACACGAAGACGAACATGAAGCCGAATATATGAAGCATCGGCACCGAAAGTCGCGGCTTGCCATGGGCGAGCGTGGCAAGCCAGGCAAAAATCTGCACGCCGGTTGGAACCGCCGCCAGCCCGCTGGCGGCCGAGAAGAAGGAGAGAGCGACATGGGGAATGCCGACCGTATACATGTGGTGGACCCAAAGCCCGAAGGAGAGGAATGCGAGCGCGATGACCGCTGCCACGACGATCTCGTAGCCTTCGAGCGGGCGACGCGCGAGCGTTGGAATGATCGTCGAGAGTGCGCCGGCCGCCGGCAGGAAGATGATATAGACTTCGGGATGGCCGAACAGCCAGAAGAGGTGTTGCCACAGCAGTGGATCGCCACCGCGGGTCGGATCGAAGAACGGAAGGCCGAAGGCCCGCTCCGCTTCCAGCAGGATCGAGCCGAGAATGAGCGGCGGGAAGCCGATCAGCATCATGCCGGCGACGATCAGCATGTACCAGGCGAATATCGGCATCCGCGTCAAGGACATGCCCGGTGCGCGAAGCTTTAGCACCGAAACGAGGATCTCAACCGCCGCGGAAAGCGCCGAAATCTCGACGAAAGTAATGCCGAGCAGCCAGACATCGGCATTGACGCCGGGCGAATAGGTCGATGACGACAGCGGCGTGTACATGAACCAGCCGCCGTCGGGCGCGACGCCCGTAACGAGCGCGCCGACGAGAAAGGTCCCGCCGAACAGGTAACACCAGTAGCCGTAAGCGGACATGCGCGGGAAAGCGAGATCGCGGCTTCCCAGCATCTTCGGCAGGAGATACATCGCGAGCCCCTCGAAGAAGGGGATGGCGAAGAGGAACATCATCACCACGCCATGCATGGTGAAGACCTGTGCATAGGTGGCTGCGTCGAGGAAGGCGCTTTGGGTTGTGGCGAGCTGCGTGCGGATGAGCATGGCCAGTATGCCGCCGATGGCGAAGAAGACCAGCGCGGTCAGCATGAAGCGCTTGCCGATGACGGTATGGTTGACAGCTTGCAGGCGGCCCCATCCGGGCGGCGTGCCCCATATTTCCGTCAGTTCACGATGAAGGCGCAGCGCCGATTTCCGGGGGGCTTGCGTCATGGGGCGGGCTCCTGCGCTTCGGGCAGACCGGCCAGAACGGCTTCGAAATCCTTTTGTGTATGGGCATGCACCTCGAAGGACATGCCATCGTGACCAGTTCCGCAATATTCCGAACAGACGCCGCCATAGATGCCGGGACGGTCTGCGAGAATGCGTATTGTGGCGGCGTGGCCGGGGATTGCGTCGATCTTGCCTCCGAGGCGGGGCGCCCAGAAGCTGTGGATCACATCATTGCTGGTCGCCGTCACCACGACCGTCCTGCCTGCCGGGATGTGAAGGATGCCCTGGCTTGTCCGCACACCTTCGGCATAGCGGAAGTCCCAGCGCCACATGCTGCCGCGCGCCTCGACGTTGAAGGGTTCGCCACCGATCCCGAGATTTAGGATATACTCGCCGCGCATCAGTCCATGGCCGATCAGCGCGACCAGTGTCACGAGCGGAAAGGCGATTCCACCTAGCCAGATCCAGCGGGAAGGCGATACCCGACGTCCGGTTCCCGGCCGGAAGACGACAAGCAAGAAAAGTGCAAGGACAAGCAGGAAGATTACCGCCGAGCCAGCCAACATCAGCCACCAGAGGTTTGCGATAGCGCCGGCGAAGGGACCTGCCGGATCAAGCGCGGAGAGATCACCCGTGCAGCCGGTGAGCAGAAGCGGGGACGAAAATACGAGGACGCCGCGGAACCCGACTGCTCGTCGCACGGTTATCGGCGGGAAGGGAGAACACGCATGGAAGAAACGCAGGACAAGGGCAACCCCGTCATCCAGAAGGTCGAGGAAAAGGATGCCAGCTCGCTGGTCGCGATTAGCGGGCACCCGCTGCATGCCATGAGTGTGCACTTTCCCATCGCCTTCGTGTTCGCCACGCTTGGCGTGGACGTGCTCTACTGGTGGACGGGCGATGCCTTCTGGCTTCGTGTCGGACTGTGGTCTTCCGGCGGCGCATTCTTCCTGGGGATGGCGGCGGGCCTCGTCGGCACCGCAGAGCTTCTGCTTGTGCCGGGTATTCGCGCACGGGCGGCCAGTTGGGCGCATGCGATTGCCGCCATGACCCTCATAGCCGTGATGGGTGCCAACTGGGGAACGCGCATGATCAATCCGCTCGACGTTCTCCCGCAGGGCCTCTTGCTCTCGGGGCTGGCCGCGGTTCTCACGGGGATAGCAGGCTGGCATGGCGGCAAGCTCATCTTCGATCACGGCGTCGGCCTCATGGTTTCCCCCAAGGATTGAATTCGTCGTAGAGGCGCTTCAGGCCACCTGGCTCGGAGAGGACGTCGATGAGCGCCAGATCCACTGTCGGCTTGGCCAGCACGATGAAGAAGATCGCGACCACGACCCCGCCACTGAGAACCGTAGCCGTCACGAAGCGCCAGGGCGGATAAATTTCACCGTCGCGAAAAAGCCTGATGACGACGAGACCGGTCAGCACGTGCAGAATGGCGAAGACGCCGACGAGGGCGAGTTTGATGGAGAACCACGCCTCGAACGTCTGTCGCAGGAAGATCAGCATCGTCCCGGTGAGAACGGCCACGAAAGCTGCCGGCGATATGATGCCGATATAAGCGAACCGCACCAGCCGCTGCAAACGCAAGAGCGCATCCTCGTCTTTCACATGGGCGCGCTGCACGTAAAGCCCCGGCAGACTGACGACACCGGCCGCCCAGATCGCGATGGCGGCGATATGCAGGAATTTGGCAAGCGCGATCACGATGCCGGCCGATCGAGGCTGTTCTGCGACAGCAGGGTGCGGATGCGCCACAGCATGGCGACGAGATAAGGACCGGCGGCCGGAACCCACATCAGAACGCCGGCCAGTTGCTGGTCTTCGAGTGGCGTCACGCCGAAAGCCGCAGTCGTGGTCAGATGGACGTCATAGAGTGGGTTGCGCGAGAAAGTGAGAAGTGCAGCCAGCATACCCATCTGCAGCACCGTGCCGAACAGAACCGCGCAGGCATTGCCAGCGGAGGTCCGGGGATCGAGCGCGATCATCCACAGCCACATCGCGGAGCCCAGCAGTGAAAGCTGCATCAGCCAATAGGCGGCATAGGAAGAAAGCGCGAAGTGATAGGCGACAGGCGAATGCCAGAGCCAGAACAGCAGCGCATGGACCGCGAAGGCTATGTGCGGCGCGCGGGGGCGCCATGGCAGCCGACCCAGGGCAAGAACCAGGAGCGGCGCTGCTATGGCGACGAGCAGAATGTGATGAAGCACTCTGGCGGAGAAAAGGGCGGACGCCAGCGCGCAGAGCGGGGACACGAAGGCGACGAGAAGCACCACGACGGCGGCGGCAGCATAGTTGCGGCGCGGCCAATCGCTACCGTGGCGATAAAGGGAAAATGAAAGAAGCGTCAGCGCCGCCAGCAGAACAGGATCGAAATTCCACCGCCATGGCAGGGACAGAAGGTCCGGGGCCGGCCCGCAATAGATTTCGTCGTTCGGCATCGTTCTCTCCGCTCGGTGCTTCACGCATGGGGCTTTGCAAGCAGGCTGGCCTGCGCCTGCGCCTTGTCCGGCGTCGCCGCGCCGCCCAAATTGCCCCTGTCCGAAGCGACATAGGTCGCGGTGGCGGCAAGTCCATAAACCGGCTGCTTTTTTCCACCGACGATGCGAGAGGTGAGAACAAAAGAAGCAGGGCTTGTCAGCCCTACATCTCCACTTCGCGCATTTTCATAAGGCCGTAGAGTCCGTGGGCCTTTTCTTCTCGGCGTTTTGTTCCTGCATAAAGAGCGACCAGGCGGAAATGAAAAGGGCGGCTATCAGGGGGCCGATGACGAAGCCGTTGATGCCAAACAGCGAAATACCGCCGACCGTCGAGATCAGCACAACATAGTCGGGCAGCCTCGTTCCCTTGCCTACGAGCGGTGGCCGCAGCAGGTTGTCGATCAGCCCGATCACAAACACGCCGATGAGAACCAGAATCACGCCCTTTAACCAAGCGCCTGCGAGGAAAAGCCAGATTGCGGCGGGAATCCAGACGAGCGCCGCGCCGACAGCGGGCAACATCGACAGGAACGTCATGACCACGCCCCACAACAGGGCAGCTTCAATACCCAGAGCCCAGAAGCTGACGCCGCCGATCGTACCTTGAGCGATCGCGATGATGATGTTGCCCTTCACCGTGGCGCGCACCACGTCTGCGACCTTGTCGATGAATTTGCGGCTGTAGTCGTCACTCAGCGGTATCGCCTTGCGGATCGTCACGCCGAGCGCGGCGCCATCTCTGAACAGGAAGAAAAGCAGGTAGAGCAGGATGCCGAAGCTGACGAAGAACTGCAGCGTGTTCTGACCAAAACTCAGAATGCTTCCCGCAATCGTCTGGCCGGCCTGCATGAAGGCAGAGGAAATCTGGTCGCGCAGTTCGGCAAAGCCGCCCAGCCGCATCGAATTGAGCCAGTTGTCGACGCTCGCCGGCAACGCGTCCTGGATACGCGTGAAATAGGCATTCAGGTCGATCTCGTTGCTGCTGATCCGCTGGTAGAGGCTCGTTCCCTCCTGAATGAGAGAACCGAGTATGATCATGGCCGGCACGATGACGAGGCAGATGCACAACAAGACCGTCAACAGGGCGGCGATGGTGCTGCGGCCGTGGAGCCGCCGTTCCAGCCTCGTGTGGACCGGAAAGAAGATGATGGCAAGGATAACTGCCCAGAAGATCGCAGTGTAGTAGGGCAGCAGGAGCCAGAGGAACGCGACCGTCAGGAGTGTCAGAAGAACGTAGAAGCTCGTACGTTGAATAGACATGGTTGCCTTGCTGGCTAGGCCGCTCGTGACATTCCTGCCGGACGGATGCAGAATATTTCGGGCGAACAATAAAGACAGATTCAATCAAAGGCCAATGGGAAACCGCCCGGCGAGGGTGGCTGTTACCCTGCAGATTCTTCCGTCACGACCTCGAATCGCGTCAGGAGTGCGGGTCCGAAGGCCGTCGAAAGGGCGACGTCAGTCGCATCCCGCCCCGTCGCCATCAAAATCCTGCCGATGCGGGGCGTGTTATGACGCGCATCAAGCGTATACCAGCGTCCGCTGAAATAGACTTCGAACCAAGCGCTGAAATCCATGGGATGCGGATCCCGGGAACGCCGATATCGCCAAGATAGCCGGTGCAGTAGCGTGCGGGAATGTTCATGCAGCGGCAAAGGGTGATCGCGAGATGCGCGAAATCGCGGCAGACACCGGTCCGATCGTTGAACCCGCCGTAAGCTGTTCGGAGCGGGTCGGCCTTGTTGTAATCGAAGGTTATGTGATTGTGTACGAAGTTGACTATCGCCTGCACGCGCGGCCAGCCGAGCGGCGTGGTAGAAAACCGTTTCCAGGCAAAATCTGCGAGCCGGTCCGTATCGCAGTAGCGACTGCCGAGCAGGAAAACCAGCACGTCGTCGGGCAGATCCTTGATGTCGTGCTGGAAGGCGTTCTCCGGTATGGGATCCGGCAGGCCGCTGTCATAGATTTCGAAGCGGGTGGAGATCGTCGTCAGGCCGGCGGGGGCCAAGATGCGGCTGCAGGCGTTGCCGAACCCGTCCAGATATTCCCAAGCCTCAATCGGGCGGTCGAAGGTCAGGATCTGCTCCGTGAGCAGATCGGCGCGCCGGCTGGGGTGGATATTGAGAACCAGCAGCATGGCCGTATCGTTCTCGCACTCGTAACCGATGTCGAAGCCGGCGCGTATTTTCATTGGCATACCCCTGGAACAGCCATGATAAAGCGCAACGCTTTCGCATGCTTGACGTTCCATTCAGGGCGAAGAAGACCTATGCGCGCCGGGCCTTGCGGTTTGCGTAGCGTAGGTCGCGCGCTGCCTTTCGCTCTGCCTCGTCTTCGATCACGCGCGCGACACGCGCTTTTTCGGCGCTCTCGCGGGCATGCGTCTCGGCAAGCGCAGCCGCTTGCGCCTCGGCCTGCAAGGCGGCTTCTTCGGCGGCGATTCGTGCCTGCTCTTCCGTCTTTACGCGTTCGCGTTCGGCGCGCCGTTCCTCGCGTGCCGCGGCGACGAGTGCACGTTCAGCCTGGCGCTCCGCTCTGGCAGGTGCCGCGGTGGCCTGGGCCGCGCGATAGGCTTTCAGCAGGGCCGACTTCGCATCGGCCGATGCCGTGCGGCGGTCGGAAAGCTGGTTATCTCTGGCGTTCTTCAAATTTTCGTCCTGTCTGTTGTGGTTGAGAAGGTATCACCGCGCCGTAGCGCGCTTTGCGAGGAGAGCTGAGGTGGCGGATGCGCTGTCTTCCATTTTCTTCGCAAGCCGTGCTTCGCGGAGCCGTTGGGTCTTGGCGTCGCGGGACTGGCTGATGGAGGCAAGCTCCTCAACCGCCTCGGCCTTGGCGAAGAAGGGTGTCTGGATGGCATTGAACGCGATCTCGGCCATCTGGCGCGAGCGGCTGTGTTTTTCGGTCATTGGATTTCCTGTGGTGACGCCCGGCAGGCGAGCGGAAAACAAAAGGCCAGGCGGTTTGCCTGGCCTTGCTTTGGGTGGCGCGCTTCCGGCAGTGCCAGTACATCCGTGGTCAAAGGGAAGCGCTACCTGATCAGGCAGCCTGGAGATTGCAGGCCGACATCTTGCCGGACTTGTTGTCACGCTCCAGGTCGAAGCCGATCTTCTGGCCTTCGACGAGTTCGCGCATTCCGGCGCGCTCGACGGCGGAGATGTGAACGAATGCGTCTGCATCGCCGTTGTCAGGCTGAATGAAGCCGAAGCCCTTGGTGGAATTGAACCATTTAACTGTGCCAGTGGTCATGATGAACCCTTTCATAGCAACATTGAGAAACCGATGCGCCAAGGCACGCCGGAGGATGATAGCGATTTTGAAAGGAAGTTCGTTCAGGGCGCGGTGCCAAGCGCGCAACAAGCAAAGCTCAAAGCAAATTCGATGCGCACTTGTACCCTGGTAATGTGGGCGGGTCAACTATTAGTTTTTTCAGCATTCAATCTCGTCATTTGGTTGTGCGGTGATGGCGTACACGCGCCGGCTCGTTCAACGACCGCTTTGATCCTGGGCGCTGTCTTCTTGTCTCGGGGCACGTCGTACAGAATGCTGGTCGCAAAGCGGGTGGCAGCGACATCTGCCACCCTCGGCCAAAGGGAGGATACAGGGATGGAAAGGGAGTAGACGGGGTGGGCCACGCCGTTGAAATCACCCTTCGCGCCGATCGCCTTGGCCTTTTGCTCGAATGGTGTGACCGGCGAATCAAACGTTATGCTTGCATCATCGCCCATGCGACCTGACCGATTAAGGGAAGGGCATCGGCGCGATTGCAGGGGCGTCAGATGATCTTCTTGCTGGTCGAAAGCTCGGCTTCTCTTGTGCTGAGCACCGTTTTTGTCGTTCTGTTGCGCTGGCTTTCGGTGCCGCTTCGCCTGATCGATTTGCCGGACCACCGCAAGATCCATGAAGGCGCCGTGCCGCTGTGCGGGGGGATTGCGATCTTCATGGCCTTCGCCGGCATGAACCTGCTCACGGCCAATGGAATGGATGTCGGGCCGGGCTTCTGGCTGGCGACGATCCTCGTCGTCACGCTAGGGGTCCTGGATGACCGCTTCACCTTGCCTGCGCGTTTGCGGTTCGCTGCACAGGTCATGATTGCCGTGGCGCTGATCGCCGCCGAAAGCCTGGGGCAGATGTCGTTCGGCGACATTCTGCCGGTAGCCGGCCCAGGCGCCTATGTCGTGCTGCTCGTCATCTCCGTTGGCTTCGTCGTCGGGTTGGTCAATGCCTGGAACATGGCTGATGGCGTTGATGGCCTGGCTGGCGGCATGGCCGCATCCACTCTGGTGTGGATCCTCGTCCTCGTGCTTCAGATGGGAGAAGACGGGCTCATCTTTCCAGTCGCGGCGCTGCTTGCGGCGGTCGGTGGCTTTCTCGTCTTCAATTTGCGCAGCCCATGGCGCGCACGCGCCTCAGTCTATCTCGGCGATGCCGGTAGCACGGGGTTGGGCGCGATCATCGCCTATCTGATCCTGCGCCTGTCGGATGGTGCGCAGGGCCTGCCGTTTCCATCCCTTCTGTGGCTGGTGATCGTTCCTGTCATCGATACGCTGAGCCTCATGGTGCGCCGCCTGCTCGATCACCGCAGCCCGATGTCGGCGGATCGCCGGCACCTGCACCACCTCATGATCGATTCCGGTCTGTCTCAGGCTGCGACGAGCTACATCATCATCCTCGTTTCGTTTCTGTGTGGCGGTATCGGCTATCTGGGCTTGCTCTTCGAGGTGCCGCAGCAGGTAATGGTTGCCGGCCTGCTTCTCGTGACGGTCGTTCACAGTGCTTTCGTTCTGACCGTCGAGACGGCCACGCATCGGCGCGCCAATCGGGCGGCAAGTCCATCCATCAAGCTGCAGATATAGGAGGAGCACGATGTCGATCTCCGTGCTGATCATGACGCTGAACGAGGAGAAGAACCTGCCCGCCTGCCTCGCCTCGCTGGACTGGTGCGACGATATCGTCGTGCTCGATTCCTACTCAACCGACGCGACCGTGGAAATCGCGCGGGCCGCCGGCGCCCGTGTCTATCAGCGGGTCCACGATACAGAATCGAACCAGCGAACCTATGGACTGAAAGAGATCGAATACAAGCATCCCTGGGTCTATACGCCCGATGCCGACGAGGTGACGCCGCCCGACCTGCGCGACGAGATGCTGGCGATTGCCCGCGATCAGAGACGGCCCGAAAGCGCCTTTCGCATCCGTTACAAGAACATGTTCATGGGACGCTGGATCAAACACAGCAGCCTGTACCCGACCTGGATCACTCGGCTGGTGCGGCCTGACCGCGTGCGCTATGAACGCGATGCCCATTCCCGCTGTCTGACTGAAGGCCCGGAAGGCCGGCTCAATGCGCATTTCATCCATTACAGCTTCAACAAGGGCATGAACGCCTGGTACGAGAAGCATAATCGCTACTCCTCTTCGGAGGCGCGCGAGACGGTGGTCAGCCTGCGCGAGAAGCGCGTGCCCTGGCGTGATGTCCTAAGTGGCGTACCGGAGCTTCGTCGGCGGGCACTCAAGGAACTGTCCATGCGCCTGCCATTCCGACCAACGGCACGCTTTCTCTACATGTATGTGCTGCGCGGCGGCTTCCTCGATGGAAAGGAAGGCTACCACTACTGCCGACTGCTCGCCGCTTACGAATACATGATCGTCATCAAGACCGAAGAACTGCGACGCAGGGAAGAAGGCTTGCCGGTCTGATCGTTGTCGCGGGCCGCACGTGCCTTACGGTGGCTGATATTTCGTGAGCCCGCACATTAAAGAAGGAGGCGCGCCCGTGACGCTGCTGTTGACGTGTCTGCTTTGCCTGACGGTTGCGATGCTCCTTCTGTGGGGCATGCTGGCTCCGGGGCGCATCTATCAGCTTCCCTTCCTCGTCGGCGTCATGGCCGGGAGCTTTCTTTTGCCGCAGCTTCCCGGACTGATGGACGACCGGTTCCTGCCGCGCGGCGCCTACGACCGGATGGTGGCGTTCACGATCCTGTGCCTTGTGGCCGCGTGGCTCGGCTGGATTTCCACCCGCAAGCCTGTCGCCTTCCTCCGGGGGAATTTCGGCGAGAGGCGCCTGCTGATCATCTCCGCCGCGCTTTCCGTCATCGGCGCCTATTTCTATTTCAAGCTGAGCCGCCTGCCGGGCGACATGGTCGTCGGCGTGCAGATGAGCGGCGTACCGGTCATATACCTTTTTGTGGCACGTCTGATGACCTACGGACTTGCGATCGGCGCGCTCTGCCTTGCAAGACGGACGTCGCTCTTCGCGCTGTCGATCGTTGTCTTCGATCTTGTCTTCTACCTCGACCGCATCGTGGTGACGGGGAAAAGGGCGGAAACCGTCGAGCTGTTCGCGATCTTCGCCGTCGCCTTCTGGTTCCACCGCGGGTGGCTGGCGCCTCGGACGATCATACTTGCGGGCGTGCTGGTGGGGACGTTCCTCATGAACAGCATGGGTGATTACCGCGCGATCACGCGGGAGAATTCCTCCCCAATCTGGCAGGATATCAGCCAGATCGACGTCACCGCCAATTTCAGGGCAACCCTGAAGGAGGGTGGTCTGGAAGTGCGCAATGCGATCCTGCGGATCGATCATGCCGCCGACTCGCTCGAATTCGACTACGGCAAATTTCATTGGAACCGGCTGGTGTTCAACTACGTGCCCTCCCAGATCGTCGGTGAGGCGGCGAAGCGGTCGCTGATGCTCAGAACGCCGGCAATGGCACGCGACTACAACGCGCTGACGGGCACGACGGAGACAGGCATGGCTGACGCGTTCCAGTCCTTCTGGTATTTCGGTGCTCTGAAATTCTTCCTGATCGCCTATCTTCTTGCCCGGCTCTGGGCGAGCGCAAAGGAGGGCCAGGCAGCGGGGCAGATCGTCTACATGCTGTCGGTCGTGCCGGCCATGCATGTCGTGTCGCATCAGACCGACTGGGTCATTATGGCCTGGGTGCACATGGTGCTGTTTCTCGTGCCGTCGCTGGCGCTGGCGGCCGTTCCCGCACGGCGAGATCCTGGCGCCCATCCCGATCCGTTCGCGTCAAGGAGGCTCGTCCATTCATGAAATCGCGTTATGACGATCCCGCGTTCAAAGCAAGCGGCCTCGCCACACCGCTTCTCGGCGGGCCGACTTTCGCGTTGCGGTTCCGCCTCATGCGGCTTGTCTGGCTCGTTGCCTGGCAATGTCTTGCCGCCTGGACTCCGTCTCCCTTCCATCCATGGCGAAACCTTCTGCTGCGGCTGTTCGGTGCGAAGGTTCATCCGACCGCCATCGTGCACGGCAGCACGGTAATCTGGTGGCCGGGCAATCTCGTGATGGGGCGTAACGCTTCGATGGGGCCGGGTGTCATCTGCTACAACGTGGCACCAGTGACGCTCGAGGCTCTTGCCATCGTCTCGCAACGCGCGCATCTGTGCACAGGCACCCACGATATTCATAAGGCATCTTTTCCATTGGTAGCGCGGCCCATCATGCTGCGTCATAAGGCATGGGTTGCCGCAGAAGCCTTCGTCGGGCCGGGAACGGAACTCGGAGAGGGCGCGGTGCTTGGTGCGCGGGGCGTGGCCGTCAAATCACTGGAGCCCTGGACGGTCTATGCCGGCAATCCGGCGAAGGCTGTCGCGAGCCGCCGGCGGAGTGCGGACGACGTTTAATCGGGCTGTGACTATCGTCTCGCAGCCGTCAGGCTTTGTTTTGCCGCCACCGGTCTGTAGGCCTCGTAAAGGCTGATGGTCCGATGCGCTATGCGCGGCCAGGTGTAGTTCTCGAACACCAGCCGGCGGCCTTTGTATCCCATTGCCGTCGCTGCGAGAGGATGGGAGAGCACATCAATCAGGGCTGTGGCTATTTCCATCGGATCGAGGCTGACGACTGCGCCCGCACCGGCCGCGGAAACTTCCGGAAAATGGCAGGCATCGGTAATGACCACGGGCGTGCCGCAGGCGAGCGCCTCGGTGATGGCGATGCTGAACCCCTCCTGACGACTGGGCAGGCAGAAACAGGCCGCCGCCGCAAAGGCCTGCAGCTTGGTCTCGCCGTAGATCGGGCCTACCATGAACACGCGGCTCTCGAGGCCAAAGCGGCGCACGAGATCACGGAAATCGTTCTCCGCGCCACCATCGGGGCCGGCGACGACGAGATCGACATCGGGGCATTGCCGCGCCACGAGCTGGAAGGCGCTTGCCAGGAGATCGAGCCCCTTCTTGTAATGCAGCCGCGACAGGAAAAGCACGAAACGTCGCCCCGTCGGCAAACCAATCAGAGCTGGGAAAACTGCGGCGGACGGCAGGGTTTCGAATTCTTCGGTGAAGACGCCGTTGGGGATGATTTCCGCCGGCGCTTTCAGCTGAAGTGGGCGCATCAGTTTGACCTCGTCGCGGTTGAGCGCGTGAAGAAACGCAGCACTATCGAGCATCCGACGGAAAGCCACGGCGAGAGCGAAACGCTTCTTCCAGGGCTTTTGCGCGAGGCTCCAGGTGTCTAGCATTCCAGCGGGGCAGACGCAATAGGGAATGCCGTTGTGCGTGGCGATGGCCGCGGCGCAGGCAAGGATCGGTTCCCACACACCGTGCAGATGCACCTGCTCGCTGTCGACGAGAATGCGCGTAAGGAACGGTCGCGCCTTCAGGCACAGCAGCGCCTCGAGCGTGCCCGGGGGCGGCAGAATATGCCAAACAACCCGCCGGAAGCCGGGAATGGCGGCCCCGAGCCGCGCGACGCTGGCGAGTGTGCGGTCGTCGGCCTGGCTGACCACCCGGACATCGTGCCCTAGGCTCGCCTGGGCTGCGGCGAGCCGCATCACCACGGCCTGTGGCCCACCGCTGTCAGGGTCGATCGAGGTGATCACGTGGACGATCTTCATGAGGGAGATCCGCTGAGCGAGGACAGGACGCCGAGAAGGCGGGCACCATATTGTTCGACGGTATATTCCTGCGCGCGAAGCCGGGCGTTGGCTGCCATGGTCGTGCGCACGTCCTCGTTGTCGGCAAGATAACGGACGGCATCGACGATGGCCTGCGGATCCCGCTCCGGCACGATCAGTCCTTCCACGCCATCGCGCACGACGCTTCCGGTGCTATAAGTGGTGATAACGGGGAGCCCCGAGGCCAGCGCTTCGTAGACCACTGTTGCCGACCCCTCGCAAAGCGAAGGCAGCAGGAACACGTCCGCCCAGCGATATTCGTCGGCAATTGCCGCGCGTGGTACGATGCCCCTCAGCTCAATCGAACGGCTTAGCCGGCGGCGGATCGGTTCGGGCAGCCGGTCGGGGCCGGCCATGCGCATACGCACAGCGGATCCGAGGCGTTCGGCAGCCTGCAGCACATAGGGCGAGCCCTTGCGCAGGCCGACCTCGCCGATCGTCAATATGCGCAGCGGCCCAGGTGTACGTATGGCCGCGCTCGAATGGTCCTTCGCATCGACGCCATAAGGTACGACCACGCAGCGCTCTGCCGGAACGCCCTCGGCGACAACATGGTCGCGCACGAATTCCGAAGGGCAGACGATGCGGTCGGCCAGCGCCCATTCCGCGCGCTCGCGCTCCGCGAATGCCTGGGCGTGAGGATTCGGGTGCGGCGGCCCCGCCCATTCCGGGAAACGCCGCATTTCCTCGGCGAGAACGGTCTCCACGATGGCGCGCGGTGCGATCATCTGCTCGACGGTGACCCAAAGACCCTGCCGTTTCGCCGCCTGCATCTGCTCCAGCGCGTCACCGCTATAGGCGTAGAGACCCGCGGCGTCGTGGAAGCCCTGCATGGCGACGAGGGTCGAGAACCGGCTGCCAGCCCACACGGCGTGCGAGGCTTCTTCTGCGGCATCCTCGATGCGCAAACGGCGGATGGCGGAGCGGACGCCAAAAAGCGGGAAATCCGTAATCAAATTCGGCGGCACACCATTCGGAACCCGTCCGACCAGCCGTCGCACGGCACGAGGCAACAGGGCGGGCGGCAGGAGGCGCAGCAGTGCCGGCCAGCTTTTCGTGCCGCAGATATCGGTGAAGAAATGGCCAAGCCGTCCTTCCTTCGCCAGGATGCGGGCGACGGCATAATGCATGCGGGCGCCGAGCTGGCTCACAACGATGGTCTGGGTCATGACGGTCGATGCTCCAGCACGATAGCACCCGCCGGAATGGGGTCTTTCTCGGCGATCTCGGCGAGAAGCGCGCTCCAGGTCGTGAGCGCGCGCTCATAGGCATAGTCGGCTTCGAGCACTGCCCTTGCGGTTGCGCCCATCGCCGTCACTCTTTCTGGATCGGCGGCGAGATCGGATATCGTTCTGGCAAGCGTTTGCGCCTCACCGATCTCTATATTGACGCCGCAGCGCTCGGCAGCCACGACGGCGGCGACACTCCCCCTGGGATCGCCGATGAAGAGTGTCGGTTTTCCCGCCGCAAGGATGCCGTAGAACTTGCTTGGAATGATGCAGTGTTCGAGGCAGGGCAGCAGGGAGACGACGTGAAGGTCCGGCACGCCCAGGCTGTCGGCAAGCTGTCTGGCCGGTTGCAGCGGCTTGAAGGCCACATTGGCCAGGCCGCGTTCGCGTACGGCATCCAGGACGGATTGCAGCTTGTAGCCGCCCCCGACCATGAGAAAGCGGACGTCGGGATGGTCCTTCAAAAGCGTCGCCGCTTCGATCAGTGTCTCGAATTCGTGAGCACGGCCGAAATTGCCGGAGTAGCCGACCACAAACTTGTCCGAATAACCCCAGGCGGCGCGCAGCGGATTCTTTTCCTTCGAGACGGGATGAATTTCGGCGGTGTCTGACCAATGGTGCAGCACGCGGATCCGCTTTGCCGGCAGACCTCGTGTCACGAGATAGTCCGCCATCCGCTCTGTCGGACAGATGGTCAGCCGCGAATGGGCAATCGACCGGTCGCGCAGCCATGCCGCAAGCCGGCCGAGGATAGGGGCGGTGCGCAGGAGACCAAGCTCGATTGCAGTTTCTGGAAAGAGATCCATGACCCAGTTGACCATGCGTCCGCCGCGCAGCTGGATGGGCAGCGCGCAGGCAAGCGAGATCAGCGGCGGATCAGTACAGACGACGACGACATCGCCGCGCCTGATGTTGCGGGAGAGCCAGGCGAAGGCTGAAAGATGGAAGGACAGGTAGTCGGCGGCCCGGCCGGGCAGGCTGCCACGACCGAAGCGCGAGGTAGACAGTCGCACGACCTCGACGCCCGAACAGATTTCCTGCTCGGCGAGCGCCGCGGTGGAGTCGTCGTGAAGCGTTCGGCTGGTGAGGACGGTGACCGCGCCACCGTGTCTGGCGAGGCCGAATGCCAGCGCGGACACCATGCGGCTCGTCGCCGACTGGTCGGGATGGAAGTACCGGTTTACGAAGATCGTCCTCATCGAGCCGCCCCGCACTTTTTTCTGCAAGCCGTGATCTTGACAGGAGGCCGGCAGGCGGCAAGTTCTCCAAAGGCGCTAGCGGGCATGCCTGCTTTTCAACCGCTCTACGCCTTCCGCCCGAAAGACATGCACCTTCGGCGTATCGGATAACGGCATCACCCATCCGGCGGTCATCGAGCCGCCTTCCATCCCCCGAACGGTTACCTTGCCGCTCAAACCGTACTGTCGCTAACTCTCCGACAGTCGGTGTGCGGAGGATCGTGCACGCCATTTCCTCGTGTGAAAGCTGGTGGCGCATGTCTGAAAAGAAAGCCTTGATCATCGGCGTGACGGGCCAGGACGGCTCCTATCTCACCGAACTGCTGCTCGAAAAGGGATACCGGGTGCACGGCCTCAAGCGGCGCTCGTCCTCCTTCAACACCGCCCGCGTCGATCACCTGTATATCGATCCGCGCTCGCCGGATGTGCGCTTTCACATGCATTTCGGCGATCTGACGGATGGAACAAACCTTTGCCGGGTTATCCAGGAGGTCTGCCCTGACGAGATCTACAATCTCGGCGCCCAGAGCCATGTGCAGGTAAGCTTCGAGACACCGGAGTACACCGCCAATACGGATGCGCTCGGCACGCTGCGGCTACTGGAAGCAATGCGCCTTCTGAAGGTGGGAGATCATTGCCGCTTCTACCAGGCGTCGACATCGGAACTGTTCGGCGGCATCGGCGAAACGCCGCAGCGCGAGGGCACGCCCTTCCATCCACGCAGTCCCTATGCTGCGGCCAAGCTTTACGCTTACTGGATGACGGTCAACTATCGCGAGGCCTATGGCTTCCATGCTTCGAACGGCATCCTCTTCAATCACGAAAGCCCGCGGCGGGGCGAAACCTTTGTCACGCGCAAGATCACGCGGGCGGTCGCCGCAATCGAATGGGGGCTGCAGGACAAGCTCTTCCTCGGCAATCTCGATGCCAAGCGCGACTGGGGCCATGCGCGCGACTACGTGGAGGGCATGTGGCGGATTGTCCAACAGGATGTTCCCGATGATTACGTGCTCGCCACGGGCACGACCCACACCGTTCGCGAATTCGTGGAACGCGCCTTCGAGGTTGTCGGCAAGTCCATCGAATGGGATGGCGTCGGCGTCGAAGAGATCGGCTACGACCGCAGGAGCGGCCGCGCCCTCATTGAGATCGATCCGCGCTACTTTCGTCCTGCGGAAGTGGACATTCTGCTCGGCGATGCAACCAAGGCGCGGGACAGGCTCGGCTGGCAGCAGACCGTGTCCTTCGAGGATCTCGTCTCGGAAATGGTGGAATCGGATCTGCGCGTCATCACGAGGGAGGAAGGCCGCAATGATCTTCACGGATGACAAGACCGCGGTATCGTACGATCTGCGCGGCAAACGCGTCTGGGTCGCCGGCCATTCGGGGATGGTCGGCTCCGCCCTTCTGCGACGGCTCAAACGAGAGCGCTGCGATATTCAGACGGTGTCACACGCCGAGGTCGATCTGACGCGACAGTCCGATACCGAAAACTGGATGCGCAAGGCACGGCCGGAGGCGATCTTCATAGCGTCCGCGCGCGTCGGCGGCATCGGGGCGAATGCCCGTTATCCCGCGGAATTCCTGTCGGAGAACGTGCTTATCCTCGTCAATGTCCTCAAGACGGCGTCTGACCTTGGCGTCGAGAAGCTGATGTGTCTGGGATCAAGCTGCATCTATCCGAAACATTCCGAGCAACCCATCCGTGAGGACGCGCTTCTAACAGGTGGTCTCGAACCCACAAACGAAGCCTACGCGCTCGCCAAGATCACCGGCCTGAAGCTTGCAGCCGCCTATGCCGAGCAATATGGCCGCCGTTTCATCTCCGTCATGCCGACCAATCTTTATGGTCAGAACGACAATTTCGATCTCGACCATTCCCACGTCATTCCCGCGCTGATCCGCAAGATGCACGATGCGAAGGTCGCCCATCGCGACAGCGTCGTTGTCTGGGGAACGGGAACGCCGAAGCGGGAATTCCTGCATGTCGACGACCTGGCAGATGCCTGTGTCTTCCTCATGAAGGAATATGAGAGCCCGAAGCCCATCAATGTCGGATCGGGGGAGGAGATTTCCATCGGCGAACTGGCGTTCCTGATCGCAGATATCGTCGATTATCGCGGCCACATCGTGTTCGACGCCTTCAAGCCGGATGGAGCACCCCGCAAGCTCCTGGACAGTTCGCGGCTTCGTGCGCTCGGCTGGTCGCACGAGACGCAGCTGCGTACCGGCATCCGTGACCTGTATCACCGGTGGAGGGAAAGTGACAGTCGGCCGGCCGTCCGACAGGATTATCCCTGATCGTCGTGTGCGAGCATGACCAGCCGTGCGAGCGCCGGAAGAGAACTGACCTGCATGCGCCGCATGATTGCGGCGCGATGGGCTTCGACCGTGCGCTGGCTGACATCCAGATCTTGGGCGATTACCTTGCTGGGCTGGCCCGCGAGCACCCGGTCGAGGATCTCCCTCTGGCGTTTCGTCAGCCGCGCCAGGCGGAGCTTCGCATCCCGCTGCCTTTTATTCTCGGTCCCTGTGCTGGAGCTATACGAGAGAGCCTCGGAGATGCTTGCAAGCAAATCGGCAGGGCCGACCGGCTTCTCGATGAAATCGGACGCCCCTGCCTTCATCGCCATTACAGCGGTCGCAACGTCGCCTTCGCCTGTTATCACGATGATGGGTAGCCGTGCCCGGCGCGCGCGTAGTGTGCTGACCACGTCCAGCCCGCTCATTCCCGGGAGCCTTACGTCGATCACAAGACATCCGATGGATGCGTTGTCGAACGCGGCGAGAAAAGTCTCGCCATTGGGAAATGTCTGAACACGACGCCCCTCGACTTCGAAGAACTCATGCAGGGCGGTTCGTGTCGCGTGGTCGTCCTCGACGACGAAGATCGTCGGCCTGTCTGGCGAAGAGACTTCGAGTACTCGCGGCCCGGCGTCGTGTTCGAGCCTGCTGGCATGCAGCAGAAGCTGGATAGCCTTCAGTAGATCACTGAGGCTCACGGGCTTTGGCATGTAGAGGCAATCCTCAGCCGGCAGAAGGCGCAGGGTATTGGCCGTGATATCCCCCGTGAGGATGATCGCAGGAACATGGCGGCCAAGGGCCGAGCGAATATCTCTGACGACATCGATGCCATTGGCCCCGTTTGGAAGGTTGTAGTCGGCGAGAATGAGTGTCGGGTCCACGATGCCGGTGGAAACAAGGTCCACCGCTGTTGCGCCGTCGTCTGCGGCGTAAACCGTATGCTGCTCGTCGCGCAGCCCGATCTCGATCAAGCTGCGGACCTTCCCATCATCTTCCACGACAAGAACGGTGCCACGGATAGGCGGTCCCAGTTGGCCTCGTCTCTTTATTGGGAGCGGTTCGTGCTGTCCGTCGTCTCGGCCAAGCGCGACATGGACGGAGAACACCGAGCCCTTGCCGGGAACGGATCGAACCTGAATGCGGTGGCCGAGCACCGTACTGAGGCGCTTGACGATGGACAGCCCGAGGCCAAGGCCCAGGTCGGTTTCGGACTCGCTGTCGGCACCATCACCGATTGCCTGGTGGTACTCGTCAAAAATGGTCTGAAGTTCATGCGCCGCAATGCCGATACCACTGTCCCAGACTTCGATGGTGATCGCATCGTCGTGCCGCCGGCACCCTAGCAGGATCTTGCCATGTCGCGTGTACTTGAGGGCGTTCGCCATCAGATTGCGGATCATTTGTTCGAGAAGACGAGGGTCGGTCCGCACCAGCAGGCTCGATGATACAAAGCGAAGGGAAAGGCCCTTTTCCATAGCGCTGTAGCTGAATTCGTCATTCAGGCGTCGCAAGACGTCATCGACCCTGCATGTCATGATGCGCGGATAGACCGTACCCGCTTCAATCTTGTTTATGTCCAGAAGCGTGTTGAGCATTCCAGACATGGAGGCGAGAGTGTCGCGAAAGCTTCGCACGAGCTTCTGGGATCGCTCTCCTTCCGCTGATTTCTCTAGGAGGCCTTGTAGCAGTGCGAGCGACTGAAGCGGTTGGCGCAGGTCGTGGCTTGCGGTGGCGAGGAAGCGGGACTTCGCGGCATTGGCGCGCTCAGCCGCCCGTTTTGCCCGGGTGAGCGCTTCATGGGCACGGTGTTGCGCGGAAACGTCGGAGAAAATGATCACGACACCAGCTGTCCCGCCTTCTTGGGTTTTGTACGGCATGACACGCCGCATGTACCAGGTGCCGTTTGCGATGCGGATTTCGCGTTCCCTTGTCACGCTGTCGTCCAGGACCCCCGCGGCGTCGCCGAGCAGGGTCGGATCGGGCGCGCGTGCGCAGATGTCCGCCAAAGGCCGACCGACGTCGTGCATGGTGATCTTGAAAATCGAGAGTATTGCGGGTGTGAAATAGCGGATGTTCAAGTCGCCATCGAGGAAGACTGTGGCGACGTCGGTGCTTTCAAGCATATTCTCGATATCGCTGGCCGTCGCGCGCTGGACCGATGCATCCGTCAGCTCATCGCGGAGTGTCCCGGTGGCATCGTACGTCGGGCTTGGCCGGTCAGCATCAAGGAAGCTTACGAGAAAAAAATCTTCGCCGTTGCTTGTCACAGGCTGCACCGCGATGTCGTAACGGATTCGCATATCGGAGGTGCCTTCGTGCAGGCCAACCGCCACTGTGCGCGCCTTTTCCTCATCCGCGCGGTGCAACGCTGAGCGCAGTTTGGCGTGCACGCTGAGCGGCATGATGCTTAGGAGGTCTTGGGCCGAATGGTCGGGCGCGCTGCGCAAGTAGCGCTGCACAGGACCAAGCCAATGAAGGCATTCATACTTCCGGTTGATCAGCACCGTGGCAGGGGCGTAGGTGTCGAGGATCGTGCTGTGGCAGAGTTCGCCGAGTGACAGCTGTCGTCCCACGACGGGACCCGGCTCCTCTTGCACCATAATATTGTCGCCTACATCCTCACCCGCCGGCTTGTTGGGCTCGTGCAAGGCTTGCGCGATGGCCGCGAGCGGTGTGACATGCACGGCCATTTCCGGATCGATCATGCCCTTCCCCGTCCATTTAAAGTCGGCTTCCGCCGGGTCTCGCAGATAGACACGGCCGCCTGCGTCTAGAATGAAACGGATACCCATGCTTCCATCTGTGTCTGTACCAAGCAGGACGACGGCGGTGGCCCGCGTGCCGTATTCGGCAGCAAGAGAACGCAGCAGCACATCGTAAGGGGTGTGCAGGCCAAGGGGTTTCGGCGGCTTGGTAAGTTGGATCGTGCCGTCCTGCACCGTCATGGACCAGCCAGCCGGGACTACGAAGAGATGTTCAGGCGCAAGCGTCTGGCCGTCTTCGGCTTGGACGGCCGTCATGGTCGTATGGTTGGAGAAGGATTCCACCAACATGGTTTCATGCATCGCGTCTTGATGATGGACGAGGATGAAGGCGTTTCCGCCGCCCGAAGGTATGGTCTCGAACAGGGTTCGGCAGGCATCGAGATCGCCGGCTGCGACACTGATGGCGACAACACCGGTCACAGGTTTCCCGGAGGTGGTTTCGCCTCCAAATGAGATGCTTGAAAAAGAGCGGTTTAAACCCATGGGTGCAATCTCAATAATTATGCAAGCAAATTGAGAATTCGTCGCGGGTGTATGGAGTTCACGATAGTATAGGTGTCGTCGTCGTGATTGCCTACCCTCGGCTGTAGGTATTTTCCGAATCTTTTCGCAAGAATTTCATTTTGATATGGATTTAAAATTGTAAAAAATGATGATGACGGGAATAAATTTTAGTCCTTAAGCGTCTATATGATGTCTCGTCCTGAGACAAATTTGGCCTTCTGTGAGCTTGTTTATTAAAGAATGGGTGCTCCAAGTGTGATTTCTCAATCGTGGGGGTAGTGCTGTGGTTGAAGTCGGAGGTGCTAACGGGGCAAATCACCGCGTTGTTGCAAATGCGGCGATGAGGTTGCCAGCGCTCAAGCTTGCCAATACCGCAAAGAATGCGTTGACAGGCCTGCGCGTCTTGGACGTTATCGACGAACGGGCTCTGGATCGGGAATGTCTTTCTCAAAGCCTTGTATCGCACGGTCTCGACATGACGATCGTGCTTTTCAACTCGATCGAAGCGTGGATGTCGAAATATGCGGAAGCATCCAGCGGCGTGCTGATCAACATCGGCAGCCGCGATTGCACCGAGCCGCGCATCGAAAATGACATTCGCATGCTCGTATCACGCTTCCCAAATCTGCCGGTCATCATCCTTTCGGACAATCATGATTTGCGCCAGGTCCTGACGGCGCTCGATCTCGGGGTGAAAGGGTTCATTCCCTCGGCCGTGGGCATTTCGGTATGCGTGAAGGCGATCTCGCTTGCACTGTCCGGTGGCGTCTTCATCTCCACCGAGAGCCTGCCCGAACTGCGAAGGTTGATGTCGGCAGCCGATCAGCAAGAGCGCAAACGGGCAGAAATCTTCACGTGCCGAGAAGAAAATGTAATCGCCATGCTCAAGCTCGGCAAGGCCAACAAGATCATCGCCTACGAACTCGGCCTGCGCGAAAGCACGGTCAAGGTCCACATCCGCAACATCATGAAGAAGCTGAAGGTCCGTAACCGTACGGAAGTGATCTTCAAGCTCAACGACCTCTACGGCTGATCCCTACGCCTATCGGTCATGCCCTATCCACCAAAAGCGCGGATGCGCCTGCCGCGCATGGCGCGATAGTGCCCGAACGGGCTGGCTGGCAGAGGAGACTGCGATGGATGCGTTCATTCACGACTTCGAGAATTCGGATCGGCTTCGCCAGCGCGCGCATCGGATCATTCCCGGCGGCGCGCATACCTACGCCAAGGGCGATGATCAGTATCCAGTCCTGTCCCCGGGTTTCATCGTCAACGGTTACGGCTGCCATGTGTGGGACGTCGATGGCAACGCCTATATCGAATACGGCATGGGCAATCGCGCGGTCGGTCTCGGGCACGCCTATCGCCATGTCGTGGAGGCCGTCGCGCGGCAGCTGGAATTCGGCTGCAATTTTACGCGGCCCGCGAGTATAGAGCTCGAATGCGCCTCGACCTTCCTCCAGATGGTCCCCGGCGCGGACATGGTGAAATTCTGCAAGGACGGATCGGACGCGACTTCAGCGGCGGTGCGCCTCGCGCGGGCCGCAACGGGCAGGGATCTCATTGCAAGGTGCCGCGATCACCCGTTCTTCTCCACGGACGACTGGTTCATAGGCACGACGGAGATGAATGCCGGCATTCCCGCAGCCATCCGAGACCTCACGCTCGGCTTCCGCTACAACGACCTCGATGATGCGCGTGACCTCTTCGCCCGTCATCCGGGCAGTATCGCCGCTCTCATACTCGAGGCCTCGCGCGGCGATGATCCGGCCGAAGGCTATTTGCAGGATTTGCAGGCGCTTTGCCATCGCCATGGCGCGTTGCTCATCCTAGACGAGATGATCACCGGCTTCCGCTGGTCGCGCGGCGGCGCGCAGGAGTATTACGGGCTGCGGCCGGACCTTTCCTGCTTCGGCAAGGCGCTCGGCAACGGTTTCGCCATCTCTGCGCTCGCCGGCAAGCGGGAATTCATGTCGCTCGGCGGCATCGAGCAGACCGAAAAGCCCCGCGTATTCCTGCTGTCCACCACCCATGGTGCAGAAACGCATGCCATGGCGGCGGCGATAGCGACCATGCATGTCTACGCGCAGGAACCGGTCATCCCGCACCTGCGCAGCCAGGGAATGCGGCTCAAGGCGGGTATCGAGCAGGCGGTTGCCCGGCATGGGCTCGCCGGCTTTGTCGGCGTCACAGGCCATCCTGCCTGCCTCAGCTATTTTACGAAGGACGGCAGCGGAACACCTTCGCAGGCCTTCAGGACGCTGCTTTTGCAGGAAACCATACGCCGCGGCGTGCTGGCGCCGTCGCTCGTGGTGAGCTATACGCACGGCAACGACGAGATTGACCAGACGATCGAGGCCTTCGATGGTGCGCTCGGTGTTTACCGTCAGGCCCTCGACCACGGCATCGAAAACTATCTGGTCGGCCGTCCTTCGGAAGTCGTTTTCCGCAGCTTCAACACCATGACAGAGCCCCGCGACGCGGCACCGGCGACGAGGGCGCAGACGGCCTGACCTGTCCGAAAGCGGTAGTAAGAGCGTCCGATACGACATTTGGGTGCGCGCCGCCGTCTTTGTCGTCAATCGTGGTCCGCACTGCGCCGACATAGCATCTGCTTCAGCAAAGAAGCGGGAGACACGGACATGAAGGTGCTTGTAACGGGACACCAGGGTTATATCGGCTCCGTGATGGTGCCGACCCTCCTGGCGGTAGGGCATGAGGTGCATGGCTACGACAGCAGGCTCTACCGGCGCTGCGCCTATGCGCCCGGCGGGCAGATGACCGAGGTTCCATCCACGCTGAAGGACGTAAGGGATATTGTACCCCGCGACCTCGAAGGTTTCGACGCGGTGATCCATCTGGCGGCGCTGTCGAATGACCCGTTGAGCAATCTCGATCCCGAAGTCACTTATGACATCAACCACAAGGGCAGCGTGTGCGTCGCGCGTGCGGCCAGACAGGCCGGCGTCGCGCGCTTTCTCTTCGCCTCGTCTTGCAGCAATTACGGTCTTGCCGGCGAGGACCTCGTCAACGAGGATGCGCCGCTCAATCCGGTATCGGCCTATGGTCGCTCCAAGGTAATGGCTGAGGCCGACATTGCGGAGCTGGCGGATGCCGGTTTCTGCCCGGTCTTCCTGCGGCCGGCGACGGCCTACGGCCTGTCGCCCATGTTGCGCTTCGATATCGTTCTCAACAACCTCGTCGCCTGGGCCGTCACGCGGGGCGTTATCCTGCTCAAGTCGGATGGCACGCCCTGGCGGCCGATCGTGCATATCGAGGATATCTCGGGCGCATTTCTGGCAGCGCTCGAAGCACCGAGGGATGCCGTCTTCGCCGAGGCGTTCAATGTCGGTCGGACGGAGCACAATTATCAAGTTCGGGACATTGCCGACGTGGTGGCGCGAACGGTGCCGGGTTGCCGGCTCGAATATGCCAGCGAGGCCGGGCCTGACCCGCGCTCCTACCGCGTCGATTTCGGCAAGATCGCACGCACGCTGCCGGCCTTCAGTCCGAGGTGGGACGTGGTTTCCGGGGCGCAGCAGCTCTACGACGCCTATCGCAGCTCCGGACTGACGCTCGAGGAGTTCGAAGGCCCGCGCTACCAGCGCATCGGCCATATCCGCTCGCTTCTCGCAAGCAACACGCTCGACCGGAACCTGAGATGGCGTGCTGCCGCGAAAGTGCCTGCGGACATGATGGCAATGCGTGCCTGAGGGACGGCGATGAACGAGGCGGCATGGTTCCCTCCATCGGCGGAAGAGGCGGCCGATATCGGCGGGGAGATCCATGCGCTCGTGTCCCGGCTTTTTCCGATCTGCCGCAGCATTACGGGCGAGGGCGTGCGCCGCACGCTCGCAATCCTGTCCGAGCATGTTGACGTCGCTATCCGCGAAGTGCCCTCCGGCACGAATGTCTTCGACTGGACCGTTCCGCAGGAATGGAATGTGCGGGGCGCGTCCATCCGCACCGCGAGCGGCAAAACCGTGGTCGATATCGCGGACTCCAATCTCCACCTCGTCGGTTACAGCGAGCCGGTGGCGCGCCGCATGCCGCTTTCGGATCTTCGGGCCCATATCCACACGCTGCCCGACCAGCCAGATCTCATTCCGTACCGGACGAGCTACTACAGCCGCAGCTGGGGCTTCTGCATGGCTCACTGCGATTATCTGGCGCTGGAGGAGGGGGATTACGACGTTGTGATCGATACAACGCTTGCCGATGGATCGCTTACCTATGGCGAGGTCTTCCTGCCGGGCGAAACTGAACACGAGGTCCTGCTCAGCGCCCACATCTGCCACCCCTCGCTCGCCAATGACAACTGTTCCGGCCTTGCGGTTCTCGCTTTCCTGGCACGGGCGCTTGCCGGGCGGCGCAGGCGGTTCGGATACCGTTTTCTCTTTGCGCCCGGAACGATCGGGGCGCTCTGCTGGCTCGCGGCAAACGAGGACCGGCTTTCAAAGGTTCATCACGGTCTCGTCGTTTCCTGTATCGGAGATGGTGGCGGGCCGGTCTACAAGCGCAGCCGTCGCGGCGATGCGATGATCGACCGGGCAATCGAGGTTATCCGGTGTGACGGTCGGAAGGTCACGATGGTCGATTTCAGTCCCTTTGGCTATGACGAGCGGCAGTTCTGTTCGCCAGGGTTCAACCTGCCTGTCGGCCTCCTACAGCGCAGCGCCTTTGGCACCTTTGCCGAATACCACACTTCGGCGGATGATCTGGATTTCGTATGGCCGGAGCACCTTGCCTCCTCCTTTCGCATGATCATGGACATTATCGACGTAATCGAAACCGACCGAATACCCCTCAATCTCTCGCCGAAGGGCGAACCGCAGCTCGGAAAGCGGGGGCTGTATTCTGCGACCGGTGGCCACAAGACGACGCCTGAAATCACGATGGCCTATCTCTGGGTGCTCAACCTTGCCGATGGCAGCCATTCCCTGCTCGACATCGCTCGCCGATCCGGGCTTCCGTTCTCGACGATCGCCACTGCGGCCACGCGGCTGGAAGCGTGCAGGCTGCTCGGAGACGTTCAGGCGTGACGTGTGATGTCCGCAAGCAGCGGCCAGTTTCTGTCCTTTTCCGACATCACGGCCGGTGCTGCCGGCCAGTCAATCGCAAGGGCAGGATCGTCATAGCGGATACCGGCGGCTGACGCCGGGTGATAGCGTGTCGATATCAGGTAGCCCACGACCGCACCCTCCGTCAACGACAGGAAACCATGGGCGAAACCCTTGGGAATATAGAGCTGGCGCATGTTATCGGCGCTGAGTTCCGCGGCCGTCCAGCGGCAATAGGTCGGTGATTGCGGGCGCAGGTCGACGGCGACGTCCCAGATCGCGCCGTTCAGACAGGACACCACCTTGACCTCTTCGTGCGGCGCGCGCTGGAAATGCAGGCCGCGCAGGGTGTGCTTTGCCGCTGAGCGCGAGAGGCTATGCTGGACGAAGCAATGCTCGAGCCCTCGCGCTTCCATCTCGTCGACGCAGAAGGTCCTCGCGAACGAGCCCCGCTCGTCCCTGATCGGCGACGCTTCAAGCAGCCATACATCCTTGAGATCGGTTCTGGTGAACAGCATCGCTGCGTCTTCTCCCTGTTTCCTCGAATCTGACGGATGCAGCGGGGCTGCCAAGTGCGGCTTCCGGCGTATCGTTGCAGGCGCAGCGGTAGGATAGTCAATGTTCGTTTAAGTGCGTTTCATAGTGCTACGCCTTTCGGACAGGTGCGGTATTCGCAAGGTAGTATGGCTGGCTTCGTACGCCACGTCTAATCTGGCAACACGTCGAGAAACGGTCCCTTCGCAGGCAGGCTAGCTTCGATCGCCTCCCTTTCCAGGTTTGGACCGGACATCTCCATGGAGGCGTTGTCATGAGTTTTCAGGCCAGCCATTCGCTCGATCAGTCTCCCAGCCTGTCGCTCCGACCGGCGTGCCGGCTGTGCGGCAGAACCTTGAAACATACTGTCGTCGATCTCGGCATGTCGCCACCATGCGAAAGCTTTCGCCAGGAAAGCGAGCTCGGCCTTATGGAGGCTTATTATCCTCTGCATGTCCGGGTGTGCGAAGAGTGCATGCTGGTGCAGCTTGAGGAATATGTCAGCCCCGAGAGCATTTTTGAGGAGTATGCGTATTTCTCCTCTTACTCCACAAGTTGGGTGGCGCATGCGGAGCGCTACTGCGAGAAGATGATCGAGCGCTTTGGTCTGGACGCACGAAGCTTTGTCGTCGAGCTCGCCAGCAATGATGGTTATCTTCTTCAACATTTCGTGGCGCGGGGTATTCCTGTTCTTGGCATCGAGCCGGCGATCAACGTGGCCGAGGTGGCGATTTCCCGCAACATACCCACGAAGATCGCTTTCTTCGGCAAACGGCTTGCAGGCGACATGGCGGCAGTCGGCCAGAAGGCCGACCTGATCGTCGCCAACAACGTGCTGGCGCAGGTGCCCGACATCAACGATTTCCTGAGTGGCATGAAGCGCATCCTCAAGCCACAGGGCGTTGTGACGCTGGAGTTCCCCCATGTCGCCACCCTGATCGCGCAGAACCAGTTCGACACGATCTACCATGAGCACTTCTCGTACTTTTCCCTGTTCACGGTGCAGGTCGCTGCCCGCATACACGGCATGGAGATCTTCGACGTTGAGGAACTGCCGACCCATGGCGGGTCACTCCGGGTCTATCTCGGCCATGTCGGACGATCCGGGGTGATCAGCGCGAATGTCGCGGCTCTCCTGCAACGGGAGCAGCAGGCCGGCCTGCACGGCATCGAGGCCTACACGTCTTTTGCCGACCGCGCGCGGCAGGCCAAGCGCAACCTCCTCTATTTCCTGATCAGCGTGAAGGAGAGGGGGGCGAGCATCTGCGGATACGGTGCGCCCGGCAAGGGCAACACGCTTCTGAACTATTGCGGTATTGGCACGGACTTCCTGGATTTCACCGTAGACCGCAATCCCTACAAGCATGGCCGGTTTACGCCAGGCATGCACATTCCCATCCTGCCCGTCGAGGCGATCGACCGCCACCGGCCGGACTACATCCTTATCCTGCCCTGGAACCTGAAGGCCGAAATCGTCCAACAGATGCGCCATGTCGGGCAGTGGGGTGCAAAGTTCGTCGTTCCCATTCCCGAGGTCGCCGTCATTGATCCGCTGGAGGATCTGTCATGAAGGTCGTTCTTTTCTGCGGCGGACGCGGAACCCGTATTCGCGAATATTCCGAAGCTGTTCCCAAGCCCATGATCCCGCTCGGCGCGCAGCCGATCCTGCGCCACGTCATGCAGTACTACGCGTCCTACGGCCACGACGATTTCACGCTGTGCCTTGGATATAAGGCCAACGTCATCAAGGACTTCTTTCTGAACTGCCGGCCGCAGACATTTTCGGATTGCATCGTGTCCGGCGAGGGACGGGTCGAGCTTCTCGGCGATGCGCAGGAACACTGGCGCATCGCGCTGATCGATACCGGTATCTGGCGCAACATCGGCGAACGTCTGTGGGCCGTGCGCGAGCAAGTGCGCGGTGAGCGGATGTTCCTTGCCAACTACAGCGACGGCCTGACCGATGTCGACCTCGACGACATGGTCGCCCGCTTCGAGGCGAGCGGCAAAATCGCCTGTTTTCTCGCGGTACGACCGCCCCTTACCTACCATCTCGCCGATATTGACGAGGCAGGCCAGGTGCGGGAATTCCGCTCGTCGGACCGGTCGGAGATATGGATCAACGGCGGCTATTTCCTGATGCGCCACGAGATATTCGATTACATGCGCGAGGGCGAGGAGCTGGTCCTCGAACCTTTCGAGCGGCTGATCCGGGACGACATGCTTATGGCTTACAAGCACGAGGGCTTCTGGCGCTCGATGGACACGTTGCGCGACTGGCAGATGCTGGAGGAAATGGTGGAACGCGGCGAGATGCCTTGGGTGCGTCAGACGGAAAGAGAACGCGTTTCCCGGCTTCGCAAGGTCGGCAGATCATGAAAATGCTGCCCCTTGCCTCCGCCGGGCATCGGCTTCGGGTTCTCTGTCTCGGCGCGCATGCAGACGATATCGAAATAGGTGTAGGTGGCACGATCCTCGGTCTTATCGCTGCCGGCGTGGAGCTGGAGGTTTTCTGGTGCGTGATGAGCGCGACACCGGAGCGCGCCGCCGAGACGCGACTGGCCGCGGCCGCCTTCCTTGAAGGCGCGGCCTCAGCGACGGTGGAGGTTTGCGGCTTCGAGGACAGCTACTTTCCAAGCCAGAGCCGCGAGATCAAGTCTTTCATGCTGTCCTTGCGCGACCGTGTCGAGCCGGACGTCATCTTCACCCACAGCCGCCATGATGCACATCAAGATCATCGAGAGCTAAATAAGTTAACAATGAATATATTCCGAGACCATTTCGTCTTAGAGTATGAGATCCCGAAATGGGACGGGGACATCACGCAGCGTAATGCCTACGTGCCTCTCCAGCCCGGGGTGATCGATCGCAAGATCGATCTGCTCATGGCGCATTTCGCGACCCAACGGTCCAAGGACTGGTTCGACGCGGATGTCTTTCGGGGTTTGGCCCGCATGCGCGGGATGGAATGCCGATCGCCCTCGCTTTTCGCGGAGGCCTTCACGGTACGCAAGATGGCTCTTGTATAGGGCGGACAGCACAATCGAACGCAGGCCCGAACTCGTAATTCTGACCAGGAAATTAGTGAGGGGTACCATGACAAGAAGTGACAGAGCGGATTTCGATGACCAGTCGATCGATATTTTCCGGGCAAGGAATTCTATCGACAGCGACCAAAAGGCAGAAATCAGGGTGCCGGTCGACCGGCGACAACCTCAGCAATATGCCGCAAGCGACTATGTCGCAATCTTCGACAAGCGCAACCTGGACAGGGAATGTCTCGCAAACAGCCTGCATTCCCATCGCATCGGCATCAATGTCTTCACCTTTTCAGGGCTTGCCGCCTGGCAGCAGAGCAAGGCCAGCCTCGGCACCCTTCGTGCCAGTCTCGTCAACATCGGCAGCAAGAGCGTCTCTGATCCCGAACTCAGGGACGAGATCACGCAGCTTCTGACGACACTCGAACCGGTACCTATCGTGGTGCTTTCGGACAACCAGACGCTTGAGCACGTGCTCGACGTCATCGATCTCGGCGTACACGGCTTCATTCCGAGTTCGGTCGATATTGACGTTTGCATCGAGGCGATCGGGCTCGCCATTGCGGGTGGGCAGTTCGTTCCGGCGAGCAGCATATTGGCGATGCGGGGCCTGCTCGGCAGCTATCCGCAGAAATTCTGCGGCCGGGATGCCTTCACGGTACGGCAGGCGGCCATCGCCGAGGCGTTGCGCCGGGGAAAGGCGAACAAGATGATCGCCCGTGAACTCAATCTCTGTGAAAGCACCGTGAAAGTTCACATCCGCAACATCATGAAGAAGCTTGGTGCGACCAATCGCACCGAGGTGGCCTGCAAGTTCGGCGAGATCATGTCGGACGATGCCTATCATAACAGCCGGGTGTAACCGGCTCGTAAAGCGGGAACAATGCCATGATCTGGTCAATGAAACCGGCTGCCTCGGAGGAGCTCGTCCTTCCCCGGGTCCTGACAGTCATTGTCGAACGAAGGCGGGCGATCCTTGCCTGTCTTGCCGCCGGTGTCGCCCTTGCGGTGATCGGTTATCTCGACCAGCCGTCCCGCTACGGTGCGGAGGCGGTGCTGGCGCTCGATATGCGCAAGTTCCAGGCGCTGCCGACGGAATCGGTCGTTTCGCCGCTGCCGCAGGAAAGTCCGGTGCTGCGAACCGAGGTAGACATCATCAGTTCGCGTTCCATGGCCGAGCGGGTTCTCGCCCTTTTGCAGTCTCAGGGCATCGATGCCGCCAAAGGCTTCGGTTTCACAACAGAAAATGCAACCGGTCAGTCGGCCTCCGGGCGTGTGAACCGTGTGGTTTCGGACCGGCGCGCCCTTCTCGACAGCCTCATGTCCGGGGTGCGCGTCACCAATGACGGCCGTTCCTACACGATCTA
Organism: Shinella sedimenti; assembly: GCF_022601905.1. NCBI lineage: Bacteria > Pseudomonadati > Pseudomonadota > Alphaproteobacteria > Hyphomicrobiales > Rhizobiaceae > Shinella > Shinella sedimenti. The sequence goes on along the minus strand of NZ_JAKVIN010000005.1, from coordinate 192,315 downwards.
TGTCGCTTTCACTGGCATGGAACCGGAATTCACGGCCGCAGTCGCCAATGCCTATGCCGAAGCCTACATCAACTATCAGGTCGATGTGCAGACGACGGCGACACGGCGGGTCAGCGACTGGCTCGGGACACGCCTGATCAGCCTGCGTAGCGAGCTCGAGCGCTCCGAACATGCGGCGACGGTGTTTCGCGAGAAGTCCGGCGTCGCCAAGTCGAACGGTACAACGCTGCTCGCTCAGCAAATTGCTGGGCTGAATAACGAACTTGCGCGGCTGAGGGCGCAACTCGCCGGCTCGCTCGCGCGTCTTGCGACCGCGGTCGACATGTCGGATGGAAAAGCGGGTCTAGCCCTTCCCGAGGTTCTGAATTCGGCAGCGATCCAGCAGTTGCGGACCGAGGAGGCGCGCCTCAAGCGCCAGCTTGCCGCAATCAGCGAAAGCGGCGCGATCAAGAATCCGCAAATCCCGGAACTCACCTCGCAGCTGGAGACAATTCAGAAGCAGATCGACGCGGAGGTGGAACAGATCGTTGACAGCCTGCGCACGGAGATAGAGGTGGCGCGGCGCCAGCAGACCGGGCTGGAGGCAAGCCTGAAGCAATTGCAGGCCGAGATGTCGAACGCCAACGATGCACTCGTGCAGGCTGACCAGCTTGACCGCGAGGCCAGCGCAAACCGGGCGATCTACGAGAGCTATCTCACGCGTTACAAGCAGACGATCGAACAGGATGGCATTGCGATGGCCGAGGCGCGCATCATATCGCGCGCCGTGCCGTCTGCATCGCCATCAAGCCCGAGCGCTCCCGCCTGGCTCATGGGCGGTCTGGTTTTTGGCCTCGCCGGCGGTGCGCTTGCAGCCCTTCTTCTCGAACTTCGCGCCGGATACCTTCGCCGCGCCGATCCGGAGGAGGGTGGTTCCGGCATTCCGGTCATCGGGCGCATCCCCGAGCTTTCCGCATTGCAGCGTGCCGGTATCGGCGATCTTGTTCGCCATGCCCGCGAGCCGTTTGCCCATGCCATTGCCGACATTCAAAGCCGCCTGCGCCTTTCCGCCCGACCCGGCCAAGTGCCGGTCATCGCGGTAACATCGGCCACCTCCGGACAAGGAAAGACGCTCGTCGCGTCGTGCCTTGCCCGCTCCCTTGCGGCCACCGGCCTGCGCACGCTGTTGCTTGACGCTAATCTCACCGCGCCCGGCGTAGCCGCCGAGTTCTGCGCGCGCCCGTCGCGCACCGTGGATGCAATCAGCGGGCGCGAAGACTTGGAGATCGGCGACTTCGTTCGTCACGATGGTTCCTCGGGCGTTGATCTGATCTGCGCGGGGACGTCTAGCGGTCCCGCCGAGCATATTCTCGGGCACGGCGGCTTCGCGCGTCTCCTGGCCGCACTGAGAAGTGCCTACGACGTGGTGGTAATCGACTCCACAGCGGTGTCAGACGGTTCGGGTGCGCTGCTGGTTTCCGCGCTTTCCGACCGGACGATCCTCGTCGTTCCCGAAAGTGTCGAACGCGCAGATACCGACCGCGCCATTCGCAAATTCGGTATGGCCGGTCTCACGATCGACGGTCTCGTCGTCAATGGGGCGTCGCGTGCCACTCTGGAGCGCAGCAATGTCGTTTCCTTTGCGAACGATTATGCAGGTTCAGCCGCTGAAGCCCGGAAGCGTATGGAAATGCCCACCGACATGCCTTCGATTGTCGGGTTGTGAGGTTGAATGCAATGGCACATATTCAAGCTGAACACTGCAACGACCAACACTTCAGATGGCGTTCCCTCCTTCAGAAGGTCTGCGCCTTTATCCTGCTCCTCGTGGCTGCGGTTGTGCCGGCAGGCGCGCAGGGACAGGATTACAAGGTTACGAGTGGCGATGTGCTGCGCATCACCGTTTATGGCGATCCGGGACTGAGCGGGTCCTTCCCCATCGGCACTGACGGCACGATCGGCTATCCGCTGCTTGGCAATGTCGCCGTCAATGGCAGGCCTGTCGAAGAGGTTCGCCAGGCCATCGATGCCGGACTTAAAGAGCACATCGCAAATCTGTCGGTCGCGGTCGTGGTGGAAACCTATGCACCGGTTTTCGTCGTTGGCGAAGTCCAGAGACCAGGCCGCTATGAGTTCCGCCCCGGCATGATCGCGCTCGAACTCTTTGCGCTCGGCGGCGGACAGAAGGAGGTGCTTGCGCGGGGCGACAACGCCGGAATACAACTCGCCGGCCTGCGGCAGGAATATGCCGATCTCGGTGCGCAGCTTCTGGGCCAGGATGTGAAGCGGGTGCGACTAGAGGCAGAGCTCAACGGGCAGCCGTTCACCTATCGTCCGAACGACGAAATCGGCACGCCGGATCCGCGAATCGTCAATCAGATCGTGGAAGCCGAACGCACAGTCTTTGAACTTCGCCGCACGACGCTGGAAGCCGAGTTGAAGAGCCTGGAGCAGCAGCGGGCCGGTTATGTCGACGAGATCGAAACGTTGGAACAGAGCGGCAAGCTGCGCAATGGCGAGCTCACCTTGCTGGATGAGGACGTCAAGCTCGCACAAAGCATGGTGGCGCGGGGATTGACCTCGAAGACCCAACTGAGGGACAAACAGCGGGAAATTTCCGCGACCAACCGCGATGCGCTGGAATTCGGCTCCTTCCTGGCGCGCGCCCGACAGAACCTGACCGTGATCGATAGCCGCCTCGGGTCGTTGCGCGAACAGCGCCGGGGAGAAGTCGCAGTGGAGCTGCGCGAACTGAACATCGATATCCTGCGCCTTCGCCGCAAGATGAACTACAACCTGCAGGCAATGGCCGAGGCCGGCATCGCGATCGAAAGGAAGGGCGGCACGCGACAGACGGCATTCCGCTTTTCCGCAGTGCGGCTGGTCGACGGAAAGTACCGAGAAGTGCCGGTGGGCCAGACGGATGCGGTGCGGGCAGGCGACATCCTTCGGGTCAGCCTTGCCCTTGATACGGGCGACGTGGCGGAACGCTGAGATACTATCGCCAGACCTTGGCGAGTAGAGAGCGCATGCGCGACATCGTATCGGGCCGATGCAGCAGGTAACCTAGCGGCGGCAGTACAGCTGTCGCCGGTGCCATGCTAAAGGCGAGCATCAGCAGCTTCCACGCTTCCCCGTTTCCCCTGAGCACATGTGATACTGCCGACCAATAGGCGCGTTCTGCTATGCCACGTCGGGCGCGGCGACGTAGCATCTCCGCTCCATCGAGCCATCGTCCTTCATGATAGAAGAAGCTCTCCGCAGCGTCCGCCGTATGGCGGATGTGCAGGATCTGGTGCGCCCAAAGCTCGGTCGAGCGGTTGGCGTCGTGCGAACGGATGCCGGCCTGAACGCAATCCAGCTCGGCAACGGTTCCGTGCAGCGCAAGGCGCAGCCAGAGTTCGTAGTCGTCGCTATGCGGCAGGGTTGGCCGGTAATGGCCGGCACGCTTCTGAGCGCTCGTGCGCACGATAATGGACGGTCCGGGTATCTGGAAGACACCGAGGCGGCAGAAGCGCTCGATGAAGGCTCTGCCTGTCATCAATCTGACTGGGGGACTGGTCGGCTGTGGCTCGATCTCCGGGATCGCAACATTGCCTTGAATCGCCACATCACGGCCGTAGCAGAAGGCGATACCGCGATCTTGTTCCATGACGGTGGTCGCCCTGTGTAGCGCGCCCGGCACCAGAAAATCATCCGCAAAGAGCAGGAGAAAGTAATCGGCTCGCGCCCAGTCGATCCCGGCATTGAAGGAGGCGTGGGGACCGAGGTTTTTCGGGCGCAGCAGCAGCTCGACACGTCGATCCGCGGCCGCAAGGCGCTTCGCCACATCGGTGCTGTCGTCCGTCGACGCGTTGTCGACGATCAGGACTCGGACCTCGGCTATATCCTGCGACAGCACGCTGTTCACGCAGGCCTCGAGATAGCGGCCGTAATTGTAGTTGGGGATGACGACGTCGATGCTTGCCATGGCTCATGCTCCCGATGCGACGAGAAACCGTCGCAGACGGCGTGCGCGATTGCGGCCTGCATTCAGCAGGACGTGGAGTTCGGTGAGAAATGGATGGCGCGTGGCGAGAAGCCCGATCAGCCAGCCCCCGCCTGCAAGAAGGACCGTTGCAAGTAAGACGAGGAGGCCCCCTTCCTCATGTCCGGGCAATGCAATCAGCGCGACAGGCCCGATCAGCGCGAAACCGGTCACGATCGCGCTCGGCATCAGCGCTGCCACAAGGCTCGACAGGGAGAAGCGCACGTGACGATGCACGAAGGCCAGCGCAATGATCATCTGGAGGGGCAGCGAGACGAACTGGCTCCACGCCATAGCCATCACACCGTAGAGACTGGCCGTGCAAAGGATGCCGGCGGCAAGGCAGCGTGAGACCAGGCTTGCAAGGAAGGCGTCCCTGTTGCGGCCAAGCGCGAGCAGAAGCGGTCCCGTGACGATGACGGGCAGCCAGAAGACGGCAGCGAGCGAGAGCACACGGACGAGCGGCACGGCCTCGGTCCATTGCGGGCCAAGCACGATCCCGACGATCGAAGGGGCGAGGAAAGAAATCAGCACCACGCCCGGCCAGTAGAGAACGGACAGATAGGCGAGCACGCCGAGATAGGTCTTCTCGATGTCATGCCCCTCCCGCACGCGGCTTGCCAGTGCGGGAAAGGCCATGCTGTAGAAGGCCGACATGATGATGCGGTCAGGGATGCCGCAAAGGGTGTTCGAGCGGTTGTAGAGCGCGACCGAGGTCATGGAGGCGATGCGCCCCAGGATCAACTGCGGCACGGTTTCGTGCAGGCGCTCAACCACGAGCGCTGCGCCCTTGAACAGGCCGAAGCTCAGCACTTCGCGCCAGCGCGCAAGACCCGGGCGAAAGATCGCCGCTGCGGGAAATGGTGAGCAGGTGACGGACAGGACTGCCAGCGTCAAGGATCCCGCGAGCATACCCCATGCGAAAGCTATGGGGCCGAAGCCGAGAGAGGCGAGGATGATCGTGGCCAGTGCGGCGGTCAGCGAAACCGCGGTTCTGATGCAGGCGAGAACCCCGAATCCCATTTCGCGTCTCAAAAGAGCGATGACGGGCTGGGCGAGCGCCTCGACGACGCCCGCCACCGCTGCCAGAGAAAGGAAAAACGAAAGATCCGGAGCAGCATAGAAGCGGGTGATAAGATCAGAGAGGGCAACGAGGGCTGCCGCGATCACCACGCTGACCGCAACCTGAAGCGTCAGCGCAGTGCGAAGCGTCTCGACATCCACCGTGCCACGCTGGATGAGAAATTCGGACGTCACGAATTCGCGCGCGGAGAAGGCGACCACCGCGATGGCCAGGCCCGTGACTGCCTCGCCGATCTCCCCAGGTGTCAGGATGCGCGCCATGATCACCAGCACTGTGAAATTGATGAGTAGCGCGAAATACTGCTCGAGGGATGCCATCACATAAGCGCGTCGGACCATGCGGTTCACACTTTCGGGAAGGACTGTAGCCTTCCGGTCTCTGGATCATGGGCTTCACTTCGTTGGTTGCAAACAGTGTAGGCGCACGCGCAACGATGCCCACTTGTCCATTCAGCGTAGGGCATCCTGTACAAGTGGTAGGGCGTTGCCCCGCCGATCGACCAACACCTCTGCGAGAAGCAGATCCTCCTGCCGCCTGAGCTCGGCGCGGATCGCGATATTGTGGCGGGATATGGCGCTTTCGGCGGCTGTCAGGTCATCCAGAACGATGTCCACCTGCCGCAGGACCTGGTCCACGTCGAAGCACTCGATATGCTGGCAGAATTCGGAGCGATCGAACGCCCCCATCAATTCATCGTTCTTTTCCGCATAGCCGAGCGAGAGCGTAGGCCGGCCGAGCTTGAGCGCGCAGAGCAGATTATGAAAGCGCGATACGATGGCCATATCGACTTTCAGGACCTCGTCCATGACCGCCTGCAAAGAGGCGGTGCGGGTCGCTGAAAGGTGTCCCGTACCGCCGGTTTTCCGCAGCGCCGCAAGGATATCGTCGAGCGCCTTTTCGTCGGCCCTGTCGCCCATGAAGAGTCGGACATCACGGCCGCCATCGAGAAGCCGGCGTGTGAGGGTCGCGATCTTTGCGATGTAAGTGGTGTAGATGGCATCAGCATTGGCATGGTCGCGCTCCCACCCTCGATATTGCATGACGCCAATTCCCACCGTCGCCGGCTTTTGCCGGTCACGTACGGCTCCGGATTGCGCCGGCTCCTGCAGCCCGAAGGCAAGATCGGGAAAGCGATGGTCGGAATCGGTGTCGATGCCCAGGCCCTGGACATAGCGCAGTGAGAAGTCGTCGCGGTAGGAGCGGTAGCTGGCCATGCGCGCGGCCGATGTGAGGAACCAGCGGCTGAGGCCGCCACGGATCGGGCCGGCGCCAATGCTGACGAAGGCAATGCGGGTACCGCGTAGCCGGGCGGCAAAGCACCACCAGTAGACGATGAAAGGCCAGCCGAAAGGCGACTCCTGGAAGTCGTCGAGAATTCCCGTCCCCGGGATCACCATCACATCGACATCGCCCAGTATCCGCAGGATGGAGGCGAGGCCGAGCAACCGACCGATATTTCGTCCCAGCCTGCTGTCGAGCCAGCGCCGCGTCGGTGGGAAAAGGGCCGTGCGGGCGCGCAGCCCGGTCACGTCAAGCCTGAAGCGCTCGCGGATCGCCGCGGGATTGGAGCAGATGCACAACAGGGCCGCATCGGGACACGCGCTGCGCAGAAAGCCCAGCATCGCTTCCAGCGAGCCGTCATTTCCAGAGTTTCCGGACCCGAATTGCCCAAGCAAGGCGATTTTCATGAAATGTCCGCCGCTGTCGAGTGTAAGTTGAATGGACAGCCCAAGCGGCCGCACTATCGCGCCATGACGCAGTGCGGAAAACGCCGATGTTCGGCGACAGGACCTGCGCCGAAAGAGGTAGAAAACCGACCGTATTCTGCCAAGAGCCGCTTGCGCTCTCCAATGCCCACCTTCCCCAATCGCCCGTCCGGCTTAACAAGAGAAGCGGAGGGCTGCCCATGAAGATCGCCTACTTCGTCCTGCCGCATCTCGGCGGAACCTACACTGTCTTCAGAAACCTGCGTGCTGGTCTGGCGCCGCACGGTATCGAGCTTTGCTGGCTCGGCTTCGTGCCGGTCGGACAGGGACTAGCACCGGGACTGGAACGGGAAGCCGCATTCGGTACGCTTGTCGAGGTGCCGTCGCAGGATGACGACAGGGTTGCTGCGCGCCTGATGGAGAAGGCAATCCTTGCCGGCGCGTTCGACGGTGTGGTGGTCAACGTACTCAGCGATCGCATACAGACCAATATCGTACGCTATCTTCCGGCTGATCTCCTCCGTTTGATGGTCGTGCACAACATCACGCCCGGAACCTACGCGGCGGCCGAGGTGATCCAACCCCATGTACATGCCACCGTCTGCGTATCGCAGCGCTGCCGCGACGACCTTGTGAAACGCCACCATTTTCCGGCCATGCGCACCAGCGTCATCGCCAATGCCGTTGCGATCGATGCCTTTTCTGCAACCGACCGGTCGCCGCGACCGATCGGGCAGGGGCTTCGCCTTCTCTTTCTCGGCCGGATCGAGGATGCCTCGAAAGGTGTGCTCTGGCTGCCCGATATTCTGACGCGGCTGCCGGCATCTTCTACCCTTACCATCGCTGGCGAGGGGCCGGATCTTAGGCGACTGAAGGCTGTCATGCCGGAGGATGCGCCGCGCGTCATCTACGCCGGACCCGTTGCGGCGCAAGCCGTGCCGGCGCTGCTGGCGCGCCACGACATCTTCCTCATGCCTTCACGCTACGAAGGTTTGCCGATGGCACTGGTGGAGGCCATGACGGCCGGATGCGTGCCGGTCGCCTCGCGGATTCGCGGCGTTACCGAGATGATAATAGAGCATGGCCGTGACGGGTTGCTTTTCCCGGTCGGCGATACCGTCGGTGTTGCGGAGATCGTCCGCGCGCTGGACAAGGACCGCGCGCGACTCGGCAGCCTTTCGGCCGCTGCGCGCCGCAAGGTCGAAGGCGCATTCACGGTAGAGCGTATGGCGGCGGACTACGCCGCCATACTCCGCGGCGTCGCGGCAGACCCGCCGCCGATCGCGGCACCCCTTCCAATGGACGCGTGGTCGATGCCGCGCGGGCTGCGCGCCGGTCTGCGCACGTTCCTGCCGCGACCCGTGAAGAACTGGCTGCGGGGTATCCGGGAGCGGCTTTGAGCCATGTCTGAAACAAGGAGCAAATGGATGCAGATCATCGGCTTCACTATGCGGATCGTCTTCGTGCTGCTGATCTTCCTGGCCGGCCGCGTCATGCCCGCCGGCGCCGAGGCGCGCTTTCCCTTGCGTATCGCCGCTTCAGGCACGTATCTGGAGGATGCGGATGGAAAACCTTTCCTCATCACGGGCGACGCGGCCTGGTCGTTGATCGCAGATCTTCCGCCCGAGGATGCAGACCTCTATATCGCCGATCGCAAGGCGCGGGGCTTCAACACCATCCTGGTCTCGCTGATCGAGCATGAATTCGCCCGCAACGCGCCGAACAACGCCGCCGGCATCGCACCTTTTTTGGCACCCGGCGATTTTGCGCGGCCGAACGATCACTATTTTGCCGATGCCGAGCATGTGCTCGACGCGGCACGTCGAGCGGGCATGCTGGTGTTGCTGGCACCCGCCTATGCCGGTGCGAATGGCGGGCCGCAGGGATGGTATACCAAGATGGCGGCAGCGGGGCCGGACGCCTTGCGCGCCTACGGGCGCTATCTCGGCAAGCGCTATGCTCGTTATCCCAACATTATCTGGGTGCAGGGCGGTGATTATGATCCGCCGGATCGTGCGCTTGTCGATGCGCTGGCTAAGGGCATTGCCGAAGTGGCGCCGGGCGCTCTGCAGACCGTGCACGGCAATCGCGACAGCGTGACCGCTGCCTATTGGCCCGATGCGAAATGGCTGTCGATCGATACGGTTTACACCTATGGCGATGTTGCCGCAGCCGTACAGGCGCGCTATCGCGCCGGGCCACACCGGCCCTTCTTCCTGATTGAAGCGCTGTATGAAGGCGAACACGGGGTCAAGACGGAGGAAATCCGCAAGATCGCCTACGGCGCGCTTCTGTCGGGTGCGAGTGGCCAGGTCTTCGGCAACAACCCCGTCTGGCATTTCGGTGGTCCTGCGCTCTACGAGACGCCGGCAGATTGGCGGAAGTCGCTAGACAGCGAGGGAGCAAAGAGCATCGGCCATCTGGCGACCCTGTTCCAACGCTTTGAGTGGTGGAAGCTGAAGCCGGACGACGGACGGTTTGTGCGCCATGTCGAGGGTGCGCCATCCGCTACCGCCCTATCCGCGGTCGCTGGCGATGGAACCTTCGCCGTCGCCTACATCCAGGGTGCGGTCGCGCTCGATTTCGACCCGACCGTTCTTGCGGCCGCGAGCGGCGCCGTCGAATGGTACGATCCCTCGACCGGTGCACTGGCCGTCGCGGAGCCCGAAGCCGACCTGAGGCGACTTGTGGTGCCGACGTCTTCGAAAGTATCTGACGCCGGGGACTGGCTTGTCGTGCTGCGGACGGATGGTGGCTTGCAGGACAACTAGATCGATTGATGCTTTAAGCCGGCTCTTGCATTTGCCCACCAAAATTCCTTATCTAGAGATGTTCTCAGGGCGGGGTGAAACTCCCCACCGGCGGTATCGGGTGAGAGCCCGGAGCCCGCGAGCGCCTTTCGCGAATGAAGGGGTCAGCAGATCCGGTGCGATGCCGGAGCCGACGGTCACAGTCCGGATGGAAGAGGACATGTCTGTAAACCCGCTCTTTCAGGGCGGTTGCAGGCCTGTTCGCCCAAGGGATGAATCGCCGGTACGGCAACCCTTGAAAGGCAATGAAATGGCACTCTCGAAAATTGAAGACGCAATCGCGGCCTTGGCGCGTGGTGGTATGATCGTGGTCGTCGACGACGAAAACCGTGAAAACGAGGGGGACATCATCGTCGCCTCGCAGGCGGTGACGCCGGAGATCATCGCTTTCATGATGAAACACGCCCGCGGTCTCATTTGTGTGGCGATGGAAGGCGAGCGGCTCGATGCACTCGACATTCCGCTGATGGTTCCCCAGAACACGGAGTATCTCCAGACCGCCTTCACCGTCTCCGTCGATTATCTTTCCGGCACGACGACGGGTATTTCGGCGGCTGATCGGGCGGTAACCGTCAAGGCTCTGATGGATCCCGCCGCACGGCCGCAGGATTTTGCACGACCGGGCCACATTTTCCCTCTGCGCGCCCATCCGCGCGGCGTGCGCGGCCGACCGGGCCACACGGAAGCCGCCGTCGATCTCGCGCGTCTCGCTGGCAAGGCGCCGTCGGGTGTGATCTGCGAGGTCGCCAACGATGACGGCACCATGGCGCGCCTGCCGGAACTGATGGCCTTCGCAGAGCAGCATCAGCTGCCGCTGATCACCATCGAGGATCTGATTAGCTTCATTGAGGCACGCCAATCCGGCGCGTCCGCGAACGCGGCTTGATCGGGTCTCTGGCTAAGTCAACGACGAAGGGCTTTGAACTCAGGGTATCGGCTTGTTGAAAGGCCGACACCCTGAGCCTGAAGCGCAGCGGAAATTTGTTTCAAGATAAATTCTATAAAAAATATAGAATGCCTGTCCGCATCGTTTTGGGATCATAATGTCTCGTCCAGCCAAACGGACGAGACTTCATGAGCAAGACGATACGATTCAATGCCTTCGAGATGAATTGCGTGGGACACCAGTCTCCCGGCCTGTGGCGTCATCCGCGCGACCGTTCCTGGGAGTACAAGGATCTCGACTACTGGACGGACCTCGCGAAGCTTCTTGAAACCGGGTTCTTCGAATCTGTCTTCATCGCTGATGTCGTCGGTTATTACGATGTCTACAAGGGCAATCTCGACAACGCCCTTCTCCAGGGCGTGCAGATCCCGGTCAACGATCCGCTGCAACTGGCCAACCCCATCGCCCAGGCGACCAAGCATCTCGGGATTGGCATTACCGCCTCCACCTCTTTCGAACACCCCTACACATTCGCGCGGCGCCTTTCGACGGCAGACCACCACACCAAGGGTCGTGTCGGCTGGAACATCGTGACCTCCTACCTCGAGAGCGGTGCCAAGAATGTCGGGCAGGGCGGGCTTCGCTCCCATGACAACCGCTATGATGTGGCGAGCGAATATGTCGAGGTGCTCTACAAGCTCCTCGAGGGCAGCTGGGAAGAGGGCGCTGTTGTCAGGGACAAGGAGCGCGGCATCTTCGCCGACCCTTCGAAGATTCACGAGATCGGCCACAAGGGCAAGTATTTCGAGGTTCCGGGCTATCACCTGAGCGAACCGTCGCCACAGCGCACGCCGGTACTTTTCCAGGCCGGCGCATCGGGCGCGGGCAAGCAGTTCGCGGCAGGCCATGCGGAATGCGTCTTCATTTCGACACCGCTCAAGGATGCGACGCGGGCCTATGTGTCTGACATCCGCCAGCGCGCCGCCGCGCAGGGCCGGGATCCGAGGAAGGTCCTCATCTATGCAATGGCGACGATCATCGTCGATGAAACCGATGCCAAAGCACGGGCGAAATACGAGGAATATGTGAAATATGCTTCGTATGACGGTGCCCTTGTGTTGATGTCCGGCTGGACGGGCATCGACTTCGGTCATTACAAGCCCGCCGACACGGTCAAGAAGGTCAAGACGAACGCCATCATCTCCGCCGTCGAGCACCTGGCGGAAGGCGACAAGGTCTGGACGATCGAGGAACTGGCGAGGTGGGGTGGCATCGGTGGGCTTGGGCCGCTGTTTGTTGGGTCCGCCGCCACGGTAGCCGACCTGTTGCAGGAATGGGTGGAAGAGACCGATATCGACGGCTTCAACCTGGCCTATGCCCTTGCGCATGAGACCTTTGCCGACGTGATCGGTTATCTCGTGCCGGAACTCCAGAAGCGCGGTGTCTATGCTACTGGCTACCGGGACGGCACGCTTCGCGAAAAACTCTTCGGCGATGGCCCGTATCTTCCTGAAAGCCACCCGGCCCATCGCTTCCGCGATATCGAACGGGTCAAGCGCGAGGAGGCGAATGCCGCCGCCGGCGAGGCTGCATGATGCCGGCCTAGTTCAAACGCGGCTGAAACCGCCAACCATTCCCAGCACACAGACCGGACGCCCCGTTACCGATGCGGGCGAGCGCGGCCGTGTGTGCGTCAGGACGAAATGAGGAGAATGATCCGATGGCCACATCAGCCGGTCCCGCCCTGGAAGTCAGAAATGTTTCACTTTCCTTCAAGGGCGTCAAAGCGATCTCGGAGCTCTCGTTTCAGGTCGAGCGTCGTGAAATCTGCGCTCTGATCGGCCCGAACGGCGCCGGAAAGAGCTCTCTCCTGAATATCCTGAACGGCGTCTATATTCCGGATTCCGGTGAAATCGTCTTTGAGGGCGAGCACTTCCGGCGCATGCAACCGCTCGAGGCCGCGCGGCGCGGAATCGGTCGGGGTTTCCAGAACAATGCGCTGTTTTCCGGCATGAGCGTACTGGACAATGTCATTGCCGGCTTGTCCCGCAAATCCCGTGTGACGCTGTTCGAGGAGGCATTCCGATTGCCGCGGGCACTCTCGCAGGAGAAGGCGTTTCGTGCGCGGGCGCTGGATGTGCTCAAGCTGTTCGACCTCGAAAAACATGCCGAAACCGTTGTCGGCACCTTGCCCTATGGCGTGCAGAAGAAGGTCGAGATCGCCCGCGCCATTGTCGCGAAGCCGCGCCTGCTCCTGCTGGACGAGCCGCTGGCGGGAATGAACGCCACTGAAAAGCAGGAGATCGCGGCCGTTATCGCACGGCTCAACAGGGAACTCGACCTCACCATCGTCCTCATCGAGCACGACATCGGCATCGTGTTGAAACTCGCCCACCACGTCGTCGTACTCGACTACGGACGCAAGCTGGCCGACGGCCCGCCGGAAACCATCCGCGACAACCCGGATGTCATCGCCGCCTATCTGGGCGCGCAACATGCGGAGGCCGCGGCATGAACATGTTCCTGGAAACCCTGATCGGCGGCCTGCTCGCCGGCACGATGTACTCCCTCGTCGCGATCGGCTTCGTGCTGATCTACAAGGCGTCGGGCGTCTTCAACTACGCCCAGGGCTCTCTGCTGTTATTTGGTGCGCTCACTTTCGTCACACTCACCGACCAGGGCGTGCCGGCGCTCGGCGCGATTGCCTTGACGATCGCTCTCTTGATCCTCACAGCCATCGCCATCGAAAAGCTGTTGTTGCGCCCGCTGACCAATCGTAGCCCCATGACGCTCTTCATGGCCACGCTCGGCCTCTCCTATGTCGTGGAGGGCGTGGCGCAGGGCATCATGGGATCGCAGGTGCGCGCCCTGAACCTCGGCATCGATGATCTGCCCATCTTCCTTGGCGATATCATGATCAGCCAGTTCGATCTCATTGCCGCCGCCGTGGCGCTTGCAATCGTCGTCGTGCTGTCACTGCTCTTCAATCGCACGCGTATCGGCATCCAGCTGCGGGGCGTGGCAGATGATACGCGCGCGGCCCTTTCGCTCGGTATCGATATCAACCGCATCTGGCAGGTCGTCTGGGCGGTCGCCGGGCTGGTCGGCCTTGTCGCCGGCCTGCTGTGGGGCGCGCGCCAGGGGGTGCAGTTCTCGCTGTCGCTCGTGGTGTTGAAGGCGTTGCCGGTCCTCATCATCGGCGGTTTCACGTCGATCCCCGGCGCCATCGTCGGCGGGCTGATCGTGGGCGCCGGCGAGAGCCTGGCCGAGACCTATATCGGCCCCTATCTCGGCGGCGGCATCACGCCCTGGTTCGCCTATGTGCTGGCGCTCGTCTTCCTTTTTATCCGCCCGGCCGGCCTGTTCGGCGAACGACAGATCGAGAGGGTCTGAGTCATGTCCGAGATCAACCTGCCCGCCGCTGCCGAACCCGTGGATTCCATCGGCCTCAAGGCGCTTGGTGTTGCGGCTGCAATAGCGGTGCTCCTTGCCGCGCCCTTCCTCGCTTCGGAGTACTGGATCAACGCGATCATCGTGCCGTTCCTGATCCTGTCCCTCGCTGGCCTCGGCCTCAATCTCCTGACCGGCTACGCGGGCCAACTTTCCCTTGGCGCCGGCGCGTTCATGATGGTCGGCGCCTACGCGACCTTCTCGCTTCAGCTGCGTGTTCCCGATCTGCCGTTGCCGCTGGCGCTGATCGTGGCGGGTCTCATTGCGGGTGCTGTCGGGCTTTTCTTCGGCATTCCATCGACGCGCATCAAGGGCTTCTACCTGATCGTCAGCACACTGGCCGCCCAGTTCTTCTTCGAGTGGCTGTTCCTGAAGTTTCCATGGTTCTACAACGGTAACTCGTCCGCCACCATTGCGTTGTCGCGCGGCCTGTCCTTTTTCGGATTGGATGCCAACGGACCGCATGGGCGCTACTATCTGACGCTCGGCATCGTCGCGCTCCTGACGCTCCTCTCCTTCAACCTGATCCGCGGCCAGACGGGGCGGAACTGGATGGCGATCCGTGACATGGATACGGCGGCCGCAGTCATCGGCGTCCCGGTCTTCCGCGCAAAACTGCAGGCTTTTGCCGTCTCGAGCTTCATTCTCGGCATTGCCGGCGCGCTTTGGGCCTTTGCCTATCTCGGATCAGCCAGCGTTCAGAGCTTCGGCCTCACGCGCTCCTACCAGATCCTGTTCATCATCATCATCGGTGGTCTCGGCACCATTCGTGGCGCCTATTTCGGCGCGGCCTTCGTCAGCCTTCTGCCGCTCGCGCTCGACTGGCTGTTCCAGCACGTCTTCAGCGGCCATGTCGATGCCGGCCTGCTTCAGAACATCCAGAAAGCCATCTTCGGCCTCCTCATCATCTGGTTCCTGATCAAGGAGCCGGAAGGGTTGGCGCGTCTGCTCGGTTTGCGGCGTGCGCAGGGCGCGCGCCGCCGTCTCTTTCCATCATGAACCCTAGGAGTTGAACCATGAAACGTCTGCTCGTCGCCGCTTTGCTAGCCGGCACGCTTCTCTTCAGCTTCGCCCCGGCCTCTGCCGAGGAAGTAAGCCAGTACATCCCGCTGCCGACCTATCGCGTCGGCGCCTATGCCTCTTCGGGAGAACTCTGGTGGGCCGGGGAGCGGGACTATTTCCGCTACATCAACGAGGTTGAAGGCGGCGTCGAGGGCGTGAAACTCAATTACGAGGAATTCGAGACCGAGTGGAGCCCGGACCGTACCGTCGAGGTCTATGAGCGCGTGAAGGCCGGCAAGGACGGCTCGCCGCTCGCCTTTTTCTTCACGCACGGCACGCCGGCGACCTATGCGCTGCTCGAAAAGGCGGCGGCCGACAAGATCCCACTGATCGATCCGGCCGGCGGCAAGACGGAGACGGTCGACGGCACGGTCTTCCCTTACGCCTTCCCTCTGCTGTTCAGCTATTACAGCCAGGCCTCGACGGGGATCAATTATATCGCCGAGAAGGTCGGTGGCTTCGACAAGCTCAAGGGCCTGAAAATCGCGACCGTCTATCATGACAGCGCCTATGGTCGCGCCAGCCAGCCGGCCGTCGACGCGCTCGCCAGGAAGTACGGCTTCGAGAACATCCAGATCCCCGTGGCCGATCCGGGCAACGAGCAGTCGCCGCAGTGGCGCCAGATCCGCGAGCAGAAGCCGGACTGGGTTTTCCTGCGTACCTGGGGCGTCTCGACGGTCGTTGCGCTGAAGACGGCACAGCGCTTCGGCTTCCCGGCCGATCACATCATCGGCGATGTCTGGGCGGGCTCCGAATCCGATGTGATTCCCGCGGGAACGGCGGCCATCGGCTATTCCGCGCTCGCGCCCTATCCGGGCGGAACGGATTTCGAGATCCACAAGCGTCTCAAGGCGGAAATCCTCGACAAGGGCAAGTCCGACCTGCGGGATCAGAAGCTGTTCGGCGCCGTCAACTACAATATCGGCCTCGTCAATGCGGCGCTGGCCGTGGAGGCGCTGCGCACCGGTTACAAGCATTTCGGTGCGCGCCCGCTGAACGGCGAGGAGGGCCGCTGGGCCTTCGAACACTTGACCATCGATGACAAGCGCCTCGAGGAAATCGGCTTCAAGGGCCTGCTTCAGCAGATCAGGATCACGCCCACCGATCACGAGGGCGGCGGCGCGGCCCGCATCCAGAGCTGGGACGGCGAGAAGTGGGTTCTTCAGACCGACTGGATCAAGGCCGACCACGAACTTCTCAATCCGCTGATCAAGGAGGGCGCTGCGGCCTACGCCAAGGAAAACGGCATCACGCCGCGTACGCCGGAAACCGAAACCAATTGATTCCATGGCGGGGCGTGGCGGGTGCCACGTCTCGACCCCCAACAGGAGATGGGTATGTTCAAGACTTTCTTGCGCGGCGCGATCGTAGCAGCCGCTTCCGTGCTGGTGCTTGCAGGCTCCGCACAGGCAATCGACACGACGCCGGGACCGGACAGCGACAAGCAGTTCTTCCCGATCGCCAGCTATCGCGTCGGTCCCTATGCGGCCTCCGGCGCGTCGATCTGGGCGGGTCGCATCGACTATTACCGCTACATCAATGACGTCGAAGGCGGCATCAACGGCGTGCCGATCGTCTGGCAGGAATGCGAGACGGAATGGACGGCCGAGAAGGGCATCGAGTGCTACGAGCGCTTCAAGCGCGGCCTGAACGGGGCACCTGTCTCGGCCTATTTCCCCAATGGCGCGCCGGCCGCCTACGCATTGTCCGACCGTGCGGCTCAGGACAAGATACCGTTGGTGACACTGGCCTACGGCCGGACCGAAGCCACCGACGGACGCGTCTTTCCTTATATCTTCCCGGTCATGGTGACGTTCTACAGCGAGGCTTCTACCGTCGTGAACTACATCGCCGAAAAAGAGGGCGGCTTCGACAAGCTCAAGGGCAAGAAGATCGCCACCGTCTACCATGACAGCGCCTATGGCCGAGAAACGCTCGATCCGCTGGCGCTGCTTGCCGAGAAGTACGGTTTCGAGAACATTCAGATTCCGGTGCCGGATCCGGGCAGCGAGCAGTCTTCGCACTGGCGCCAGGTCCGTGAGCAGAAGCCGGACTGGGTTTTCCTGCGCACCTGGGGCGTTTCCACGCCGGTCGCCATTAAGACGGCGCAGCGCTTCGGCTTCCCGGCCGACCGCATCATCGGCGATGTCTGGGCATCCTCGGAAGAGGACGTCATTCCGGCCGGCGACGCCGCAAAGGGCTATCTCGCCTTGACGCCCTATCCCGCCGGCGCCGATTTCGAAATCCACAAACGCCTCAAGCAGCACATCATCGATACCGGCAAGTCGGATCTGCGCGATCCCAAGGCCTTCGGCAGCGTTTACTACAATTCCGGGCTCGTCGATGCGCTGATATCGGTCGAAATCGTGCGTCAGGCGCAGGCGAAATTCGGCAACCGGCCAATCACTGGTGAAGAAGGCCAGTGGGCGCTGGAACACCTCAAGCTTGACGATGTAGCACTCGAAAAAGCGGGCTTCCTCGGTCTCGTCCAGAACCTGCAGTTGACCCCTGCCGACCACGAGGGCGGTGGAGCGGTGCGTGTGCAGCAGTGGACCGGTGAAAACTGGAACCTTGTCAGCGACTGGGTTCAGGCCGATCGCGAGGCGCTTCGCCCGCTGATCGAAGCAAAGTCCGCCGCCTACGCCAAGGAGCACGGCATCACGCCCCGCGACGTCGGCACAAACTGATCCATCAGGACCGGGGCGGGAGCCGCCCCGGTCCCACAAGGAGAGAAAAATGACCCTTCAGCCTGAACTGCCTGTCGCTGCCAACCGTCGTCTTCTGGACGTGTCGGGCATAGAGGTCGTCTATGGCGGCGCAATCCTGGCGGTCGCGGATGTTTCGCTGACCGTCGGCCAGGGAGAGATCGTTGCCCTGCTCGGCGCCAATGGTGCCGGCAAGAGCACGGTACTCAAGGCAATATCGGGGCTTGCAGCTGCCGACAGGGCGACCGTGCGGCAAGGGCATGTGCGCTTTGACGGCCAGGACATTTTGGGGACGGCGGCAAACCAGCTGGCGAAACGCGGCATCGTGCATGTGCTTGAGGGGCGGCGGGTGTTTTCACATCTGACGGTCGAGGAAAACCTGTTGTCCGGCGCGTTCCTTCACAAGCCGGCGCGGGGCGAACTCGTGCGCCAGCTCGACGACATCTATGCGTGGTTCCCGCGCCTGAAGGACAAGAGACGAACCCTCGCCGGGCTCACCTCCGGTGGCGAGCAGCAGATGCTCGCGATCGGTCGCGCGCTCCTCACGCAGCCGCGCCTTGTTTTGCTGGACGAGCCGTCCATGGGGCTCGCGCCGACCATCGTCCAGGAGATCTTCAGGATCATCGTCCGGCTCAATCGCGAGAAGGGGGTCGCCTTCCTGCTTGCCGAGCAGAACGCCGCCCTTTCCCTTGCCCATGCCTCCCGCGCCTATTTTCTTGAAAGTGGCCGGGTGGCGCTGGAAGGAAAAGCGGAGGATCTCGCGCGGCGCGATGACCTTCATCACATCTATCTTGGGTCCGGTGCCTGAGTTCCAAACGTTCACTGATTTGTGTGCGGCGGGGTGCGCCTATACGGGCGCAGCCCCGCGATTTCCCAGCTGGCGTTCGAGCCATTGGCTATAGCGCGAGGCGCCGAAGCAGATCACGAAGTAGATGACGGCCACGACGATATATGCCTCGTTGTAGAAGCCGAGCCATTGCGGATCGGCAGCGGAGGCGCGGGCGGCGTTCAGGAGGTCGAATATCCCGATGACGGCGAGCAGCGAGGTCGCCAGCAGGAAGCCGATGGCGAGGTTCACGATGCCGGGGATGACGATGCGAAAGGCCTGCGGCAGGATGACAAGGCCCTGGATGCGCCAGTATCCGAGCCCGAGCGCCGTTGCTGCTTCCGTCTGTCCGCTCGGCACGGCCTGAAGGCCGGCGCGGATGACCTCGGCAATATAGGCGGCCCAGAACAGCGTCACCATGATGATCGCGCGCAGCATCTTGTCGATGGAAAGCCCGTCCGGCAACGCCATAGGCAGGATCAGCATGGCGACATAGAGAATGGCGACCATCGGCGTGCCGCGCATGAGTTCGATATAGAGGACGGCAAAGGTGCGCAGCCCTCCGAGGGTCGAGCGGCGGGCCAGCGCCAGAAGGACGGCAATGGGCGTCGCGGCGGCAAAGCACAACGCCCAGACGAACAGCGTCACCGGCAGACCGCCCCACTGATTGGAGGGGATGGGTGTTGCCGTGAAGGCACCTTGCATGAGCAGCCAGCAGGCAAGGATCGTCAGCGGCCAGGCAAGGATGAGCGAGCGCCCCCAGAAGCGCGGCAGGGCGCTTGCCGAAAGAATCGCGCATAGGAGAAGAATCACCAGAAGCGGTCGCCATTGCAGGTCCGGCGGATAGAAGGCGAAGAGGATGAAGCGCAGCTTCGCCGTCACGAAGGCCCAGCAGGCGCCCGCCCGCGTACACGCATTCGCGTCACCGGTGAAGGTGGCGTCGAGCACCGCCCAGCGCAAAAGCGGCGGAACGATTTGCCATAGCAAAAGAACTGTCGCCAGCGTGATGAGTGTATTGGCGCGCGTTCCGAAGAGGCCGGCGCGCAGGCCAGGCAGCGCACGGGCAAGGCGTGTGGTCATCGTCTGCTTCCCTTGAGCGCAACACGATTGTTGTAGATGTTCATCAGGGCCGACAGCGCGAGATTGATGGTGAGGAACGCGCCGATGAGAATGATCAGCGCCTCCATGGACTGGCCGGTCGTGTTGGCCGTCGTGTTGACGATGCTGACCAGGTCGGGAAAGCCGATGGCGACGGCCAGACTCGAATCCTTGGTGAGGTCCAGATAGCTCGACGTCGTCAGCGGCGTTATCACGCGCAGTGCCTGCGGCATCACGACGAGGCGAATGATCTGACCGTCATGCAGCCCCAGCGCCCGCGCTGCCTCCCACTGACCCTTGCCGACCGATTGTATGCCCGCGCGGACAATCTCCGCGATCAGCGCCGCGAACTTCACCACGAGGCCGGTCAGCAGTGCGGCGAATTCCGGGGAGAGGTTGAGGCCGCCTCTGATGTTGAAGCCTGAAAGTGCCGGCAGTTCCGCCGCCGGCCGTGCACCAATCATAAGAAGGAAGGCGAAGGGTGCCGCAACCGCGATTCCGGTTGCAGCCATGCCGGAACGACGAGTCAGTTTGCCGGTGGCCCGCAGGGCGATGATGAGGAAAAGAGTTCCTACCGCTGCTGTGCCGAGAGCCGCGGCAATCCCGAAGGGACCACCCACGAAGGAGAGCGAGGGTATGTAGACACCTCTGTTGGTGAGGAAAACCGCGTCGAAAAGGCCAGATGCCTGGCGCGGCGCCGGCAATGCCTTGGCCAGCGCCATCCAGAAGAACAGCTGCAGCAGAAGCGGCGTGTTGCGGGTGATTTCGATGAACCAGCGCACCAAGCGGGAGAGCAGCAAATTGCGCGACAGCCCCGCCACACCCACCGCGACACCGACGATCGTTGCGAGAAGGCAGCCGAGCAGGGACACCTTCAATGTATTGAGAAGGCCCGCCAGAAGCGCGCGTAGATATGTATCCCCTGCGCGAAAGGCGATCGGGCTTTCCCCGATTTCGAAGTTGGCCGAACTCGAAAGGAAGGCAAAACCCGGCAGGATGCCGATGCGTGCCATATTCTGAAGAACATTGCCGATGAACAGCGCGCCCAGCGCCGCAAATACGGCCAGAAGGGCAAGCTGGCCCCACGGCCAGCCGCCCCACCATGTCCGGAATTTTTCCGCCATGCTGGGCCGCGGAGGGCCCGACAAGGCGATTTGGAAAACGCGTCGATCTGCAACCGGCGCGTTTCGCCCGGAATTGCGAAAATGCTCCATGTCTTCGCCTTTACGCAACTCCAACCATGCGACCGTTCTCCATCGTCACGGCTTAGCGGAAGGGCGGCGAATAGAGCAGGCCGCCGTCGGTCCATAGGCTGTTGTAACCGCGCTCCCAGCCCAGCAGCTTCAGATTGCGGTCGAAGATCTCGCCGTAGTTCCCGACGGTCTTGATGATGTTGTAGGCCCATTTCGGATCGAGCCCGATGTCATTGGCAAAAGAGGGATCGACGCCGAGGAAGCGCTGGATTGCTGGATCTTCCGATTTGAGGAAGTCATCGACATTCGCCGACGTGATGCCCCATTCCTCGGCCTGTATCGTCGCATTCACGGTCCAGTTCACAAGTTCCAGCCAGCGATCGTCACCGCCGGCAATCGCCGGTGCGAGCGGCTCCTTCGAAAGGCGCTCCGGCAGGAGGACATAATCGTCCGGCTTCTTGAGCTGGGTGCGCTTGCCGACGAGATCGGAGGAGTCCTGGGTGATCGCGTCGACGCGGCCGGATTCCAGTGCATCGATAAACTGCCCGGTATCCTCGATGGTCACGGGGGTAAAGGATTTGCCTGTCTTGCGGAAGAAGTCGGCCACGTTCAGCTCGCCCGTCGTGCCGCTCTGCGCGCCGATTGTTGCGCCATCGAGATCTGCGGCCTTCGTCACGCCGAGGTCCTTGCGTACCAGAATGCCCTGGCCGTCATAGAAGACCGTCGGGCCGAAATGGAAGCCGAGCTTGAAGGCGCGGGTGGCGGTGACTGTCACGCCGGACAAAAGAATGTCGAATTCGCCGCTCTGCAGGGCCGGAAGACGCTGTTGCGGCGAGGACGACGTGAACTCGACCTTGTCGGGCGTGCCGAAGACGGCAATGGAAAGGGCGCGGCCGTAATCGATGAAGAATCCCTGCCACTTGCCGTTGCTGTCGGGCGTGAAAAAGCCCGGGGTCGTGCCGACGCCAACCTTGATGGTGCCGCGCTGGTTGATCTTGTCGAGCGTCGGACCGGCGTGCGCAAGGCCGGACAGCATGGTCGTGGCGAGGAAGGTGGCGGCGGCGACGGACTGTAAGACTCGCCGGAAGGTGGTCTGTGCACTCATATGGAAATATCCCCATTCTCGAAAAAGAGCTTCCACCACAGGGATGTATGCCGGGCAGTGAAAGTATTTTTTATATTATCTATAAAATTACTTCATTTAAGAAACGGGCATACCAAATTTCGGTACGGAAGCGAAAATTACTACCGGTTTGCGCCAGTGAGACAGGCCGAGATAAGGCGGCCGCGCTTGGGATCGTTTGGTATCGAGACCTGTTAATGGTTGTCCGGTTTCGAAGGGATCGAAACCGTTTTCAATCCGCGACCCGTCGAGCCTTTCGGACAGAGCGGCGCTCGACCCAGGTAAGGCGGCTCTACGTTTACGCCGCTGCCTTTCCCTCGATGGGGCGCCCCTTTTACAGCCAAAGACGGAACAGCTTTTCACCTTATAGTACATAAAAGACATGGATTTTCTGTATTCCATTTCTGGCGCGGCTACCCTCGCTGCAATTCCAAGCGTGACCGGCCCATGGCCGGCGCCATAGCAACGAGCAGAAGACATGACGCAGATCGAGAATGCTTGGGGCGCAGGCCCTGGTGAGGATTACGAGACCATTGCCGCGCCGTTTCGTCCCATCTTTGCGCGGATCGCTGAAAATGCGATCGCGCGGGACCTTGGACGCGACCTGCCGCATGAGGCGATCCGCGACTTGAAGGAAGCGGGTTTCGGCGCCGTCCGGCTACCGGTGGAATCGGGCGGCAGGGGCGCCAGCCTGCCGCAGTTCTTCAACCTGCTGATCGAGCTTTCCGAAGCGGATTCCAACATCACGCAGGCGTTACGCGGACATTTCGGCTTCACAGAGGACATCCTGAACACCCGGGATGCGGAACGCCGTAAACTCTGGCTCGGGCGCATCGGCGGCGGCGAGATTACGGGCAACGCGTGGAGCGAGATCGGCGCCGGTGCAGCGCTTGACCGCTTCGCCACCCATGTCGCGGAGAAGGACGGCAGACTCCTTCTCAACGGTGCGAAGTACTACACGACCGGCTCTCTCTTCGCCGACTGGATCGACGTCGGAGCCTCCAATGCCGAGGGCGAGGGTATTTCGGTCGCGGTGCGCCGCCGCGCCGAAGGTGTCGATGTCGTCGATGACTGGGACGGCTTCGGTCAGGTTCTGACGGCAAGCGGCACCACCACTTTCCGCGATGTCGTGGTGGAGCCGGAGGATATCGTCGTCGACGAGGAGCGTTTCAGATACGCGGCTGCCTTCTACCAACTCGTTCATCTCGCAACGCTTGCTGGCATCGGCCGTGCGATTACGGCCGATGTCGCCAAGGCGGTGGCAGAGCGGCGGCGAACCTATACCCACGCCGCCGCGGCGCGGTCCAGCGAGGACCCGCAGGTCTTGCAGGTCGTCGGGCGCATCCGTGCCGCAGCCTATGCGGCGTCCGCCATTACGCTCCAGGCCGCGGCAAGTCTTCAGCGCGCTTTCGACGCGCATTTCGTGGACGACGAGGCTGCCGAGGAGAAAGCCAATGCGATAGCCGAACTCGAGGCGGCGCAGGCCCAGACGGTCGTGTCCGACCTGGTCCTCGAGGCGTCTACCCTGTTGTTCGATGCGCTCGGCGCCTCGGCCACCAAAAAGCCCGCGGGCCTCGACCGTCATTGGCGCAACGCTCGCACGCTCGCCTCGCACAATCCGCGTATCTACAAGCACCGCATCATCGGCGATTTCGCCGTCAACGGCACGCCGCCGCCCTACCAGTGGCGCATCGGCGTGAGTGCAGGCTGACAAGGGCGAACGACAGTCTTGCGGGGCCGGCTATGTCTCCAGCCGGCTCTTGATCATCTCGGCAATCGGTATGGCGGATGTGGCGGCTGGTGACGGCGCATTGCAGACATGCAGCATCCGATTGGTCTCTGCGAAGAGGAAATCGTGGATGAGCGCCCCATCCTTCCGCACGGCCTGCGCCCGGATGCCGGCTTCGTGCGGCAGGAGGTCTTTGAGCGTGAGGCTCGGGCAGTATTTGCGGCATTCCGCGAGATATCCTGCCTTCCAGAGGGAGTTGCGCAGCTCCGTCATCGCGGATTTCCGATTGGCGAGCACCGTCTTCCAGAAACCCGGGAAGAGCGCATAGTCGGCCATGTCGGCGACATTGACCGAAAGACGCGGATAGCCTTCGCGGGCAAAGCCGATCACGGCATTCGGCCCGACCGTCACGCTGCCGTCGATCATCCGGGTCAGGTGGACACCGAGGAAGGGCAGGGCGGGATCGGGGATCGGATAGATGAGGTGGCGCACGATGTCGTTCTTGTCGGCCGGCAGCCGAAAATATTCCCCGCGAAAGGGGACGATGCGGTGCTCGATCGACAGGCCCGCAAGGATTGCCAGCCGGTCCGATTGCAGGCCCGCGCAGGCGACCAGCTTCCTTGCCCGCCAGTTCTCGCCGGCGGATGCGATATCGACGGCGTCAATGGATTCGCGAATGGCGGTAACGCGTGTCGAAAGGCGGATGTCTCCGCCGAGTGCTATGATGCGCCGGCCCATGGCCTGGCAGATTTCGGCATAGCTGACGATGCCTGTCGAGGGTACGAAAAGCGCACCACGGCTGCTGATGTTGGGTTCGCGTTCCCGCAGTTCGCCTTCGCTGACGCGCTGGACCTCGATCGTGTTCTGTTTCGACCGTTCGTAAAGCGCCTCCATGCGCTCTACTTCGAGATCCGATGTCGCGACGAGCAGCTTGCCGCAGACCTCGAAACGGATGCCTTGTTCCTGGCAGAACGCTTTCGTGGCCGCCGCACCCTTCCGGCACAGCTCCGCCTTGAGGCTGCCCGGCGGATAGTAGATGCCCGCATGGATGACGCCGCTGTTATGGCCGGTCTGGTGCCGGCCGAGCGCGTCTTCCTTCTCGATGAGGACAAGGCTGCTGCCGGGCCGCGCTTCGAGGAGTCGCATGGCCGTCGCCAATCCGACAATACCGCCGCCAATGACGCAATAATCGTAAATCATCCGCCTCGCCCCCGCTCGGCCGATTATGCGCCCACAAGATGGCGTTCGCCATAGCTGAAACTGCGTTTGCTACCTTGCACGCCGCAGCGATGGCCGAGCCTGCTAAGCGCGGATGCCGGCCACCAGCTCGGCGGCGGCCGAGATCGCGTCCTGTTGCCAGGGGCGGAGATCCTGTCCCGCGTAATTTCGAAACACAGGCAGGAAGGGATCGTCGATGTGGGTCTTGATGCCGGAAAGCTGCTCCAGCACAGCGAGGCCGCAATAGGGCACATAGGCGGCGGAGTAGCCGCCCTCGTGTGACATGACGAGACGCCCGCCGCACAGGTCGGTGGCCGCTTCCATCAGCATCCGGGTCATCTCGCGATAGGTATCGCTGTGCAGCATCATGCGGCCGAGCGGATCGGCCCCCGAACCGTCGAAACCCGAGGGGACGACGATGAGATCTGGCTTGTAGGCCCGTAGTGCTGGAAGCACGACCTGTTCGAAGGCCGCGATATAGGCGCCGTGCCCACTGCCGGCCGGAAGCGGAATGTTGAGGTTGTAGCCGAGACCCGCACCGGCGCCGCGTTCCTCGCGGTCGCCGCTGTCATGGGGATAGAGCCTCTCCTGGTGAAGCGAGATCGTCAGCACGCCGGGATCGGTCCAGAATGCGGCCTGGGTGCCGTTACCATGGTGGACATCCCAATCCACTGTCGCCACGCGCTCGAAACCGTGCTTCTTGCGGTTCTTCAGAATGGCCACCGGGACATTGCCGAACAGGCAGAAACCCATGCCCTTGTCGCTTTCCGCATGGTGACCCGGCGGGCGCACCAGCGCGTAACCGTTGTCGAGTTCGCGGGAAAGAACCTTGTCCATCAGGGCGAACGTGCCGCCGGCAGCAAGGCAGGCGATCTCGTAGCTGCCGCGTCCGAACGGCGTGAGATAACTCGCATCGCCGCCGCGATCGTCGCTGAGCCTCTTGACGCGCCTGATGTAATCGCGAGTATGGAACAGCGCGAGGTCGTCCTCGTCTACCGGAACCGACTTGACGCTCGTAAGCTGCTCGGTGAGCCCCGAGACCTCCATGAGATTGCGGAAGCGCCGCTTCGTTTCGGCATTTTCCGCGTGTTCGCCGGGCTCGACGGTCAGGCTTGCCGGGAAAAATTGCGCGGCCGCGCCGGTATCGTGCCAGAGGTAGAGTTCGTGAAAATTCCATCCGGTCTTCATCATCTGCGTCCTCGTCATTCGCCGACCGTTACCCACACGCCCTTGCTCTGCGTGTAGGAGAGGATCGCATCCATGCATTTGTCGCGGCCGTTGCCGCTTTCCTTCCAGCCGCCAAAGGGCAATTGCATGTCGCCATTCATGTAGCTGTTCACATAGACCATGCCGGCCTCGACATCGCGCGCGAACCGATGTGCCTTGCCCAGGTCGCTCGTCCAGATACCAGCAGCAAGGCCGAAGGGGCTGTCATTGGCGACAGCGATCGCCTCGTCGTAACCCGACACGGGAATGATGCTGGCGACGGGGCCGAAAATCTCTTCGCGGGCGATCGTCATGCTATTATCGACGCCGGCGAAAATGGTGGGGGCGACATAGGCGCCGTGCTCCAGCCCGTCGGGCACGCCGCCACCGAGGATGCAATCCGCGCCACCCCGGCGCCCGATGTCGATATAGTTCAGCACGCGCTGCTGCTGTTCCCGGGTGACGAGGGGCCCCATCGTGGTGGTTTCGTCCAGCGGGTCGCCCGGCACGTAGCCGGACTTTGCCTGCGCCGAGAGGGCATCGATGAAATCAGGGACAACGGATTTTTCCACGATGATGCGCGAACCTGCGCAGCAGACTTCGCCCTGGTTGCCGAAGATACCCATGGCTGCCCACCAGGCCGCCTTTTCGAGGTTTTCCGTATCCGCCAGGATGATATGCGGAGACTTCCCCCCGCACTCCGTCGCGACCTTCTTCATGTTGGACTGACCGGCATAGATCAGCATCAGCTTGCCGACCTCTGCCGAGCCGGTGAAGGCGATCTTGTCGACGCCGTCGTGCAAGGCCAGCGCCTTGCCGGCCTCCGCACCGAAACCGTTGACAACGTTCAGAACGCCCGCCGGTCCGCCGGCCTCCATGAAGAGGCGCGCAAGCAGCAGCGCCGAGAGCGGGGACTGTTCGGCCGGCTTCAGCACGACGCAATTGCCGGCCGAAAGCGCGGGCGCGATCTTCCACACGGTCATCAGCAGGGGGTAGTTCCACGGCACAATGCAGCCGACGACGCCGAGCGGCTGGCGGATGACATAGGACAGCACGTCGCTCGTCGTCGCGCCGACGGTGCCCTCGATCTTGTCAATGCATTCGGCGGTAAAACGCAGGCAGGTCAATGCCAGCGGGATGTCCACCGTCAGCATCTCCTGGATCGGCTTGCCCATGTCGAGCGTATCGAGCATCGCGAATTCGCCGGCGTGATTTTCGACAAGGTCGGCAAATCGCAGCATCACGGCCATGCGGGCACGCGGCGCCATGCGCGACCAGACACCCGACTTGAAGGCCTTGCGTGCGGAAGCGACGGCGAGATCGATATCGGCACCGTCGCCGCGCGACACCGCCGCGATGATGCTGTCGTCAGCCGGATTGACGGTCTCGAACTTCGTGCCGGAAACGGCCTCGCGGAAGTCGCCATCTATGAAGAGCCTTCCTTCGACGGAAAGCTTTGCGGCCCTGTCGTGCCAGCTGTTTTTTGATGGGGCGATGTTCATGGATGCGTCTCCTTAACCGGCGAGGATCATCTGGGCGGCACGCTCGGCGACCATGATCGTCGGCGCGTTGAGGTTGCCCGAAACCATTTTCGGAATGACCGAAGCATCCGCGACGCGCAGGCCTTCCAGACCGCGGACCTTCAAGCTTGCGGGATCGGTGACAGCCATCGCGTCGGTGCCCATGCGGCAGGATGAGGACGGGTGGTAGAGCGTCGTCATATGGCCGCGGACATAGTTGGCGATTTCGGCGTCCGTCTTGCACTCGGCGCTTGGGCTGACTTCGTAGTCGACCAGCTCGCGCATCGGCGACTGTTCCATGATGCGGCGGTTGATCTTGACGCCCTCCACCATGGTGGCGAGGTCGAGCCCATCCGGATCGCTCACGAAATATTTGGGGTCGATCGACGGATATTCGATCGGATTGGTCGAGCGCAGCCTGATCTCACCCCGACTGTTCGGGCGCTGAAGCGTGGAATGCGTGGTTATACCGGACTGGCCGCCCAGAAAGCGTGCGTAGTCGCGGTGCGGGCTCATGGCGCCATAGAGTTGCAGGTCGGGTTCGACGCCGGGCCGGCTGCACACATGGCCGCCGGAGGCGACCCAGGGCGAGGAGCGGATACCGGTACGGTGGTCGCGCCATTCCTCGAAGCTGTCGGTAATCACCTCGTCGGTCCAGGCGCCGATGCCGAGCGGTTCCTTGGTGTAGAAGGTGATGGGAATGTTGAGGTGATCCTGCAAATCTTTGCCGACGCCGGGAAGGTCGTGGATGGGATCGACGCCGACCGCCTTCAATTCGTCCGCCGGCCCAATCCCCGACAGCATCAGGAGCTGGCAGGATGCGATCGCGCCCGCTGAGAGCACGACTTCGCTTTCGGCATAGGCCGTGTGCGCAACACCGTCGATGAGATAGCTGACACCCTTTACGCGGCCGTTTTCGACGATGAGCTTCGTGACAAGAACGCCTGTCTCGACGGTGAGATTGGGGCGTTCAAGCGCAGGCCGCAGATAGGCCTTGCCGGTTCCCCAGCGCTCGCCATTCTTGATGGTGAACTGGAAAAGGCCGACCCCTTCCTGGGTCTCGCCGTTGTAGTCGGGATTGTAGGGGTAGCCGGCCGCCTCGGCGGCCTCGATCCACATCCGCTCATATTTGTCGACATAGGGCACGTCGCCGATATGCAGGAGGCCGTCGTTGCCGTGATACGGACTGTCCTTGATGTCGGCATTGGCTTCGGAAAACAGGAACACCGGAAGCACGTCCTTCCAGCCCCAGCCACTGCATCCCATCGCTTCCCATGCATCGTAGTCGGACGGCAGCCCTCTGATATAGATCATCGCGTTGAGCGCACCGGAGCCGCCCACCATCTTGCCGCGCGGCCAGAAGATGCGGCGACCGCGGCAGCCCGCCTGAGGCTCAGTGTAATAGCCCCAGTCGGCCCCCGTGTTGAACATGGTTACCCAGTCGGACGGAATATCCGAGGCCAGCGGGGCTGCCCGGCCGGCCTCCAGCACGAGGACCTTGCGGTTCGGATCGGCGCTCAGCCGGTTTGCAAGCACGCAGCCGGCAGAACCGGCGCCGATGATGATCGTGTCGTACATGAAAACTCCTCACTTTCCGGTGGTTGCCGGCTTTTCCTGAAAGGTGATGGCGGATGCGGCGGCGCGGTCGCGGCTGCGCAGCCAGGATAAGAGATCGCCGAGCCGCCCGACGAGGCCCTTCGGCATCAGCAGGATGGACAGCGCGATGATGAGGCCAAGCCCGAGCGTGCGGAACTCGCCCGCCTCGCGCATCAACTCGTCGGCCGCGACCAGCACAATGGTCCCGACGAGCGGCCCCCAGAAGGTTCCGACGCCACCGACGACGGTGATGGCGATGATGAACATCAACTGCGACATCGACAGGATGCCGGGCCCGATGGCCTGGAAATGCGCGGCATAGAAACCGCCGGCAAGACCGGTGAAGAAGGCCGAGATGCCGAACACCAGAAGTTGGGCCTGAAACCGGTTGACGCCGCGGGCCACGGCATAGCCCGGATTGTCCTTTAGGGCGCGAAACGCGAGGCCTATCGGGCTTTTGACGATGATGTAGGTGACGAGCATCGTGACCGCGAAGAGCGTCGCTATAATGGCATAGTTGCCGGCAAGCCACTGGCCCTTGAGGAGCGCGCGCGTGCCGAGATCACCGAAGCGGGCGAAGCCCACCGCGCCTCCGGTAAACTGCCGGCAGATGGAGCCCACCATGGTGAAGCATTCGGTATCCGTGACGATCAGCAGATACATTGTCTGCGCGATGGCGAGGGTGAGCAGCGCGACGTACACGCCCGTGAGGCGAAGGCAGGCGAGGCCGACGATCAGCGAGAAGACGACGGCTGAAAGCGCGCCCGGGAGCAAAGCCGCCCAGACATTCCAGCCAAAGTAGAAGCAGATCATCGCGGTCGCATAGCCGCCGAAGGCAAACATTGCCATCTGTGCAAGGGAGAAGACGCCGGCAAAGCCGAACAGCAGGTTCCACTGCGAGGCAATGGTGGCGTAGAACAGCGCCAGCACGATCTGACCCAGCACGTAGCGGCTGTCGATCATGAAGGGGAGCGCGATTGCGGCGGCGATCAGCAGCAGGCTGACGAGGAGGTCGATACGGGCGTTGATGGACATGCCCTTGGAGCTGGATGTCTTGTTCATGGCGCCACCTCACATGCGACGGATTTGGACACGGCCAAAAAGGCCGGCGGGCCGCCATATCAGGACAGCGATGACCACGAAGAGCAGGGTGGGGAACCCCCAGCGCGCGCCGGCAACGTACTGGATGAAGGCTTCCAGCAAGGCGAGGCCGAAGGCTGCCGCCACGGCGCCGGGAAGATTGCCGAGGCCCGCAACCACGCACATGATGAAGGCCTTCAACATGGGATCGTTGCCGAGAGGCGGCGAAAGCTGGGTCATGGAGCTGACCATCACGCCACAGATGCCGGCGATGGCGCCCGACAGGACGAGCACCTGGAAGTAGACCGAGTTGACCGCGACCCCCATCAGTTGGGCCGCCTCGCGGTTTTGCGCCGTCGCGCGGATGGCGCGGCCCATGCGCGTCTTGCCGAGCAGCAGCGCTATCACCGCCATCAGCGCAATGACGACCAGCACGATGAGCATGTTCTGAAAGGGCAGGCTGACCGGTCCGAGGACGAATGATCCGTTCGCCGAGATCGGCTGCTTCAACGGCTGGCCGCCATAGGTCAGAAGGATGGCGTTTTCGAGTGCGATACCGATGCCGACGGTCGCGATCATCACATTGGCTTCGAACGTCGCCTTGTCGGTCTTCAGCAGGTTGCGCACGATCAGTACGTAGAGCAACCCACCCGCGACGGCGCCGATCACGATAGCGCCTGCGAAGCCGACGATGACCGGGAGGCCAAGCACGGTGCAGAGCGTGAAGGCCGAGTAGCCACCGAGCGTCAACATGGCGGCATGCGCCATGTTGAGCATGCCCATGGAGCCCCAGACGAGGGAGAGGCCGACGGTTGCGAGCGCATAGAGCGCGCCTGTCGTCAGGCCGGCGATGAGGATGGCGGTCAGGATGTCGAACATGATCGTCAGCCTCCGAGATAGGTTGCAAGGAGCTCGTCGCGGGCGAGCAGTTCGGCCGGCGGGCCCGACCACACGATCACACCGTCGTCCAGCAGATGAAGATGATCGGCGAGGTCGGCGACACGGGCCGGATTTTCCTCGACGAGCAGGATGGTCCGGCCGCTTCTGGAGAGTTCCGCTATGACGCCGTATATTTGCTCGATGATCAGCGGCGCGAGCCCCAGTGAAGGTTCGTCGATCAGCAGGATCTGCCCGCCCATCATGAGCCCGCGACCGATGCCGACCATCCGTCGCTCGCCCCCCGAGAGGGAGGATGCGAGCTGGTCCCGCCGATCGGAAAGTTTGGGCAGGAGCGTGTAGACCTCGTCGAGCCGTCGCTCGACTTCGGCTTTCGAGGGCGCGAGATAAGCGCCCATGAGCAGGTTTTCCAGAACGCTCATTTCCGGAAACAGCATGTCGCCCTGCGGAACATGGGCCACGCCGAGCCCGGCGATGGTGTGCGGCTTGGCCGGGGCCGGCTCTCCGTTGATGCGGATCGCGCCAGACGTCAGCGCTACGAGGCCGGAAATGGTTTTCAGCAGGGTCGACTTGCCGTGGCCGTTGGGGCCGACGACGGTTACGAAGTCGCCGGCCGCAATGTCGAAGGATATGCCCTTGAGGACCTGAAGTCCCTTGTAGCCCGAAAACACATTGGAAAGGCTGAGGACGGGCGGTTTTGCGGAAGCGCTCACGGCTGCACCTCCTCTTGGGAAAAATACGTCGCAAGCCGCTTGCGTGTGCCCTCTCCAAGATAGGAGTCCACAACGACCGGGTCTTCAGCGACTGCCTGCGGTGGGCCTTCGAAGATCTTCTTGCCGTGGTGCATGATGATGACGCGACTGGAGAGCGCCAGCAGGAAACGCATGACATGTTCGATGAGAACGACGGTCATCCCGTTTGCTTTGAGCCGTTCGACCAGACCGATGATGTGATCGATCTCGCTGGAATTGAGCCCGCCGACAGGCTCGTCCAGGAAAAGCAGTTTCGGCCGTGTCGCGATCGCGCCGGCGATCATCAGCAGCTTGCGGTCGAGCACGGGAAGTTGCGCCACCGTGGCGTCCGCCTTGTCCGACAGGCCGACGAAGGCCAGTGCCCCTTCCGTCTGTTCGCGCACATCCTGGCCGAGCTTCAGGCCCGGGATCGCCCTCCGGCTTCTCCCGAAATAGGCGGCGACATCGATGTTTTCGCGCACCGTCAGGCTTTCGAAGGCGGCGTTGAGCTGGAATGTGCGTGCAATGCCGTGCTGGCATATGCTGTCGGCGCCAAGCCTTGAAATGTCATGGCCATCGAACACCATCCGTCCCTCGGTGGCGGGCATCACGCCTGTCACCACGTCGAAGAAGGTCGTCTTGCCCGCGCCGTTCGGGCCGCCGATGCCGACGATCTCGCCGCGGTTCACCGTCAACGACATGCCGTCGACCGCCGCAAGCGAGCCGTAGCGCTTCACGACATTTTCGCATTCCAGCAAGACTGTCCCGCTGTTTTCCATCAATCCGCTCCTCTCGCCATTGGTATCGGCCGCTGCGGCGGCCGACACCCCGTTCAGGGCTGCGTTGCCAGAGCCTATTTGATCCAGGGCGGCAGGAGGAATGTATCGGTAGCGTAGAGCGCCGGCGCGATGAGCTTGGGGTCGGTCTTATAGTCCTGATGCTGCAGGAACTGATGCGGCATGCCCAGCGAAGGATCGGCGGTCTGTGTCGGGTAGCAATAGGCCGATTGGCCGGCAGGATCGGCCCGGTAGGTTCCGTTGACGCCGCGATAGACGTTGCGTCGCATGACGGCGGCGACCTTGCTCACCTGCTCCTTGTTGAAAGGCTCGCCTGCACCGCCGGCGATGGCAGCGGCAATCGCCCACATCCACAGCCCGTCATAGGTCTGCGATCCCGTGATATAGGCCGAGTTGGGGCCGAACTTGGCGCGATAGGACTCGCGGAACGGCTTCGAGAAGTCATCCGGCAGGCAGCCGACGACCGTGGAATAGATGACGCCGTTGATATTCTCGCCGCCGATCTCACGAAAAGCGGGAAGCGACGGACCATACTGCATGTAGACGAGGCTGTTGGTCGGCTGTGTGAGGAACTGCACCATGAACTGGGCAAGATCCTGGGGCAGGAAGTGCGTCACGATGATGGCTGCCGGCGGGTCCTGGCGCAGCTTCGCCAGTGTCGGCCCCCACTGGTTCGTCGGGAACGGCACGGTCTCGAACAGGCTTACCTCGAAACCGTAATCCTTTGCCTGATCGCGGATCGCGTTGGCGATGACGATCGAATACTCGTTTGCCGAGGGGATGATCGCGATCTTCTTGTTCGGTGCCGTCCATGTGCCCGCTTCCGAAAGGGACTTCAGGAAGTTCAGGCAACCCGGGCCATACCAGAACTCAGGCGGATCGCCTTGAAACGATCCGTAATACCGCTCAGGGTCGGTCTTGAACTTCTCATTGTGCGAGATGAGCGTGTTGTAATGCATCATGATAACGTCGTTGTCGGCCGCGACGTCCATTTCGATCATGTTGGTGCCGAGGTTATAGCCGTTGATGATCACCGGGGTGTTGTAGCGATCGATCAGCCGCTGCATGGACTGGGACACGAGGTCCGCACCCATTTCCTTGGTGTCCTCAATATGGATTTCGACGGGCCGGCCCAGAATGCCGCCCGCGGCGTTGATTTCCTCGGCGGCGAGGTCGAGGCCGTTCTTGAACTCGATGCCATCCGCCGCCGCGATGCCGGACATCGGCAGCGCAGAGCCCACTGCGATCGGGGAGGTGTCCTGCGCCTTGGCGGATCTGTTCATGTCGGCAAGAAGCATCCCACCGGCGGCGCCAGCGCCCAAGGCGCCCTGAAGCATTGCACGTCTATTCATCATAACGGTTACCCCTTTTATATTTGGTTGTGTTCGTCATGCGTGTATCGATGCTTATCTGGAGAAGATCACCTCCAGGCCGGCAGCGGCAGAGAGGACGCTGGCATCCTCGCCTCGCGCTCCTATGATCTGGAAACCGACCGGCAGGCCGTCCGGCGTGAAGCCGCAGGGTATGACGCAGGCGGGCTGCTGGCTGAGGTTGATGGGAAAGCTGAAGCCCGCCCATTCCGTCCAGCGTTCAAAGGCGCTTCCCGTAGGTATCTCAAGACCTGCATCGAAGGCCGGCAGCGCCGTGCCAGGCGAAACAACGAAATCGTATTCGGCAAGCAGACGATCCATCGCTGCGCCATAATCGCCGCGCCGCACCTGCGCGAGCACAAGCTCCGTCGAACTGTAGGCAGCGCCGGCGCGAGCGATTTCCAGAAAGCCCGGGTCGATCGACGCGCGTTGGGCTTCAGGAATGACGGACAGGCGCGCAGCCGCCCCGGTGAACCAGTGATGATGGAAGAGGTCGAGCAGACCCTCTGCCGGGAGCGTGATCGGTTCCACGCGGGCGCCCGCCGAAGACAGTCTTGCGACGGCGGCGTCAACGATCGCAGCAATGTCGGGATCGAGTTTGCCGCTCGCGGGTTTCGACCAGTATCCTATGCGCTTGCCGGCAAGATCAACCTTCGCGGGATGATCGAGGCTCGCCAGCACGCCGGCACCCTGCGCCCAATCCCTGATGTCTCTGCCGGACATTGCCCGGAGCATAGCCGCCGCATCACGCGCGGTTCGCGCCATGGGCCCGACATGGGCGACGGTGCCGAAAGCGCTTGCCGGATGAGCCGGCACCCGGCCGAATGTCGGCTTGTGGCCGACGATCCCGGTGAACGATGCCGGAATACGGATCGAGCCGCCACCATCGGTGCCGAGATGAAAGACGCCCGCACCGACCGCTGCGGCCACGGCTGCGCCGCCCGATGAGCCGCCCGGGGTTTTCTGCCTGTTCCAGGGATTGCGGGTCACGCCAAAAAGGGCACTGTCGGTGACGGCTTTCCAGCCGAATTCCGGAGTGGTGGTTTGCGCGACAAAGACCGCACCGGCGTTACGAAGGCGGGCCACGGATGGCGCGTCTTCGTTGTAAGGGCGTGCCGGCGTGGTGGCGCTGCCATAGCGCACACTCCAGCCGTCGACCCATACGATATCCTTGAGGGTGGTCGGGATGCCATCGACCTCCGAAAGGGGCGCTCCTTGAGCCCAGCGCTTCTCGGAGGCACCCGCTGCCGCAAGCGCGCCCTCCCGGTCAATGAACGTGAAAGCGTTGAGCTCTGCGTTCACCTCTTCTGCGCGCTCCATCGCGGCCATGGCGACTTCGACGGGCGAAAGCGTGCCGTTGCGATAGGCTGCGGTCAGCGCGTCCGCATCAAGACGGCATAGCTCCGCCGCCCCTTCGAGCGGGTTCTGAAAAGGCATTCTGTCGTTCCCCTTGTTCCCTGCATCTTCGGCAGGTTGATTTGTTGCGGGCAGAATGGACCTTTCTTTCGCACTCACAAAATGTATTCTTTCGCATAACTTCATACATTCTGTGGAGCGTGCGTACGATGAACCTTACAATCCGGCAGCTTCGTTACGTCTGCGAAGTGGCGAACCTGGGTAGCGTA
Organism: Shinella sedimenti; assembly: GCF_022601905.1. Lineage (NCBI taxonomy): Bacteria > Pseudomonadati > Pseudomonadota > Alphaproteobacteria > Hyphomicrobiales > Rhizobiaceae > Shinella > Shinella sedimenti. The sequence goes on along the minus strand of NZ_JAKVIN010000005.1, from coordinate 156,597 downwards.
CAGGCTGCATCGAAGGCTTTGCACATCTCGCAATCGTCCATTCTCGCGGCCATCACGCTGGCCGAGGGGGAGATGGGTGCGCGCATCTTCGAGCGGCGCCCTGCGCGCGGGGTGCAGGTGACGCCCGCCGGCGAGCGCTTCATCAGCGCGGCCCGCATTATGCTATCCGCTGCCACGGAGTTCGACAGGGCGATCGGCGACCTTGCCGACCGCGTGCCAAAGGTGCTGCGCATCGGCTGTTTCGAGCCGTTCGGCGCGCTGTTCATGCCAGAAATGCTGCGCATGTACATCGACAACGTCGCCGACGTGGAAATCGACCTTCTGGAGGGCGACCAGGTGCAGTTGCAAACCTGGCTGGGCGAGGGATTGATCGATCTGGCCGTTCTCTACGATATCGGTTCGATCACGACGGGGGCGATGACGAAGATCTGCAAGGTTCCGGCGCATGCGGTCCTGCATGTCGATGACCCGCTTGCCGCCCGGGATGCCGTGTGGCTGTCGGAAATCGCAACGCGCCCGTTCGTGTTGCTGGACATGCCGCAGACGGCGACCTACCTGCTGACGCTGTTCGATATCCTCGCAAAAAGACCCGATGTGCGTTTTCACACCCGCTCCTACGAGACGGTCCGTTCCGCAGTCGCGTCGGGATTCGGCATGTCGATCCTCAACATGCGACCCATCGGCCGGGCGACGTCGGATGGGCAGGGAATCGTACGCCGACCGATCCTCGACGAGCTTCCGCCGCCGTCGGTTATCGTGCTGGACCTCTATGGCAACGCCAAGCCACTGTTCGTACGGCTGTTCATCGAAATCATCCGCCGGTTTTTCCGTGAGGTCGGCCCAGCCGGATTTTCCGTCTGCGTCGAAGAGCGGCATTCATCCCTGATTTTCAATTAGGCTGCGTCCCATAAGGGAGGGCATCTAGATAGCGTCGTATGGTTCGCCTTTTGGAAAGGAGATTGCCAGACGCCGTCACAAACTGACCATTTCCTCTGGAGCACAATAGGCGTACAATAACGCATCATCAGCTATCCCCTGGCACGCTGAGACAGAGAGTTATACCGCGCTCCCGCCGCAAGGAGTGCAAGCTATGCCTAGATATTTCTTTCACGTACTGGATGGGCGCGCAGCGATCGACGTTGATGGCCTTTTTCTTGCCGATGAAAACCAAGCTCGATTCGAGGCGCTTCGCGGTGCCGGTGAAATGCTCACGGATGAGAATATGAACCTGTGGCTGGGCAACGAATGGATGATGGCCGTCACAGATGAGGCAGGAAATATGTTGTTTAAACTGAAATTCTCAGCCGAGTTTCCGAACCAGCCTCCGACTATGTTTTCCTAGGCTGCGTCCCTCCAACGGGGTTCCCGTCGGTAGCGTCGTATCGTTCAATCTCCAGGAAGGAGATGACCGAACGCCGTGACGGACCGCGTTAGCTCGTGACTCCGCATCTTCGGTGAAATCAACGGTGCTGCTGTCGCCGTCATGATGCGGGCGCGGGTTCCGGTGCGGTCGTTGCCTTCCTTTGGGCGTAGATCCGCGCCAGCCAGGCACAGACCATGAGCTGGATCTGGTGGAACAGCATCAGGGGCAAGACGATGGCTCCGACCGACTGGCCGGCGAAGATAACGCCGGCCATGGGCACGCCGCTCGCCAGGCTTTTCTTCGAACCGCAGAACAGAGCGGTGATGCGGTCCTCACGGTTGAAGCCGAACAGCTTTCCGCCCAAGCTGGTGATCACAAGCACTGTCGTCAGCAGGAGAGTGTCGATCAGGACAAGCAGTGCCAGATCTTTTCCGTCCAGCTGGTGCCAGACGCCCTGCGTCACCGCCTCTGAGAACGCGAGATAGACGACCATCAGGATGGAGCCGCGGTCGAATGGGGTGAGCAGCGCCTTGCGGGCGCGTACCCAGTTGCCGATGAATGGCTGCAGTAGCTGGCCGGCCACGAAGGGCAGGAAGAGCTGCAGCATGATCTTCCACACCATGTCGAAAGAAACCCCGACATGGCCGCCGGCGGAAAACAGCATGGCGACCAGCACCGGGGTTAGGAAGATGCCGAGAATGTTGGAGGTCGATGCTGCGCAGATCGCTGCCGGCACGTTCCCGCCGGCAATCGAGGTAAACGCAATCGACGACTGCACCGTGGACGGAAGCACACAGAGGAAGAGCAGGCCGAGATAGAGCGGTTGGGGAATAAGCCACGGCGAAAGCATGCCGAGCGCCAGTCCGAGCAGCGGGAAGACAACGAAGGTCGTGACCAGGATGAACAGTTGCAGCCGCCAGTGCAGGAAGCCCGCAATAACCACATCGGTGGAAAGACGCGCGCCATGCAGGAAGAACAGGCCGGCGATCGCCAGCATCGTGGCGATGCCGAACCAATCCGCCGGTTCGCCGGAAATCGGCAGGATTGAGGCCAGGCCAACAGCTGCCAGGAGGAGAAGGGTGAAGGTATCAGGGAGAAGGTTCTTCACGTGTGTATCCAGATCGATCAAGTCTCGACTATCGCGCGATCATGGATATCCTGAATCGAGATGCAAGAAATAACAGTTATCAAGGATCGTGATATGCTTGATCTCGTCCAGCTGCGCAGTTTCCTCACGGTGTCGCAGGTAAAAAGCTTTACCCTCGCTGCCGAACGCCTGCAGCTCGGTCAGTCAACGGTCAGCCAGCATGTGCAGCGTCTGGAGCGCGATCTGCGGCGACGGCTCATCCACCGCGACACGCACACCGTGCGACTGACGCCGGATGGCGAAGCGCTGCTGCCGCATGCCCGGCAGCTTTTGGCCCTCGAGCGTCAAGCGGTCGCGCAATTTGAGACGGAGACGCCACGGGGGGCTTTCCGGCTCGGTGTCTCCGAGGACCTTGTGAGCGGGCATTTGCCGGGCCTTCTGGAGGATTTCATCGCGGACTATCCCTCCGTCGACCTTCAGCTTTCCGTCGCGCTTTCCAGGACGCTCGGAGAAATGCAGGATCGCGGCGAGCTGGATCTCGTCATGGCCAAACGCAGGATTGGCGACAGGCGGGGCGACAGCGTTTTGCGCGAGCCCTTGATCTGGCTGGCAAGCGATCCCGAGGCCGTGCTGGCGAAACCCGTCCTGCCGCTGATCGTTTTCCCGCCGCCGAGCCTGACGCGCATGCTGCTCATGGAAGCGCTTGAGCAAAGTAGTACAGCATGGCGCATCGTTTGCTCATGCCCCAGCCTCAGCGGCCTGACGGCGGCGGCCCGCGCGGGCATGGGCGTGCTGGTGCAGCCCCGCAGCCTTGCGCCGGCCGGTCTGCGCGAAATCGCGCCGCCCCATCTGCCGGCTCTCGAAGACGTTGAATTCGTGCTGGTGACATCGGCATCCGCCGACCGTGCAACCGTTTCTGCCTTTTCCCGTCGGGTGCGCGAGAGGTTTGGCAAGGGGTTCGTTCCGGTCGGGAGCGTGGGTTGAGGTTTTCGTCGGACGCTTAACCCGCCAGGGTCAGACTGACGCCGGCAGTTTTCAGGGCTGAGCCGATATCGCGGGGTGGGGCCTTGTCCGTGAAGAGGTCGGTCAGTGCGTTGAATGCACAAACCCTGACAAGGCCTTGCCGTCCGAATTTGCTGTGGTCGGTGACGACGATCGCACGCTTTCCGCGGGAGATAACCGTTCGCGCGAATTCCGCCTCCTCCAGATCGTAGTCCATGATACCGATTGAAGCGTCAACCGCGCCTGTCGTGATGACGGCGTGGCTGACAGTGAAATTGCTGACGAAATCGATCGCTGACACGCCGAACGCGGCGCCATTGTCGCTGCGCAGCTCGCCGCCGGCCATATAGACGCGGTTGTCGTTGACCGTGGAAAGCGTGCGGGCGATGTCGGAGGAGTTCGTCACCACCGTCAGGCGCCGGTGCCCGAGCAGCTCGCGTGCGAGATAGCTCGTGGTCGTGCCCGTATCCAGCATGACGGAATCGCCGTCGCGAATGGTCAGGGCCAGGGCGGCCGCGATCGCCTTTTTCGCTTCGCTGTTTTCGCGCATGCGCTTCTCGAAGGGCGCCTCCCCGACAATGGAGGGCAGCGCCACGGCGCCGTGCATCTTCACCACACTGCCGTTCGACGTGAGCGGCTTGATATCCCGGCGCACGGTTTCGAGCGAAACGCCAAGTTTGCTCGCGAGTTCGGCAATCGTCACCGTGCCGTCCTGCTGGAGGAGGCGGAGGATATCGCTGTGGCGTTTGGAAGGGTTCATGTCAGTCATGTCCACAATGCTTTCTGCTTCCTTAATCCGTTCGATGGGCGCTGACAAGAAAAGCCGCATGATCGGTCAAAAAAGCAGAAAATGCCACATCAATGACAAGGCATCGACCGTGACGATGGGACCGCGCCTTACAGGCGAAGCGATGCGTCCTTCCACATCCTGAAGCCGCCGGCAAAGGCGCGTGTGTTGTCGCCGCGTATGCTGTTGACAGGCAGGTCGGTGAGGTGTGCGACATTGCCGCCGCCGATGACGATGTAGTCGGGCAGCAGGGCCGCATTCAGGCAGTCCGTGACCGCGGCGACGGCTTTGCGCCATTTCTTCTTTCCCCGTTTTTCAAGGGCGGGCTCGCCGACATAATCCTCGAAGCTCCGGCCTTTTCGAAAGGGCAGGTGGCCAACTTCCAGGGAATGACAGACATTGTCGAGGATCATTGCGGTGCCCAGACCCGTGCCGAGACCGAGGAAGAGCATACGCCCGCCCTCATAGCTGCCGATGGCCTGCATGAGGGCGTCGTTGACCACCTTGACCGGCTTTCCGAAATGATCCGCGAAATCGTAGCCGACCCAGCCGCTCCCGAGATGGGCGGGGTCCCTTATCGGCTTGTTTTCCCTGACGGGGCCGGGATAGCCGATGGAGACAACGTCATACGACCAGCCCCTGGCAAGGTCGCGGACCGCGTCGGCCATCCGCGCCGCAGACATGCTTGGACCGGATTCCACCCGTCGCTCTTCGACATGCGTGCTCGTCATGATTTTCACATGCGAGCCGCCCACATCGATCGACAGAACAACCTTGTCGGTCGATGAGGCGTCATCCTCTTTCGTCGTCATGCCCGCTCTCCTGATTGTCCTGCGCAGGGGCTGCGTACCAGCCACCGGGCGGCCCAAATCCCTGCGTGGCCTGAGGCGGACCCCACGAGCCGGGATCGTAAACGTGGAGCGGTGACGGGTCTTCGAGAGCACGTTCCACGATGCGCCAAGCGATCTCGCTCGCATCCTGACGCGTGAACAGTTGGGCATTGCCGTTCATGGCATCGCCAATCAGCCGCTCGTAGGGCGTCATGTCGCCCGTATCGTCATCGACCGCCAGAAGTTCGACAGGCTCGCCAGCCATCGCATCGCCGGCCGCCTTGCGCCGTGCACCGAGCGCCACCGCGACCTGCGGCGAGATGCGGAAACGCAGATAGTTGGAATCGTCGCGGCGGATGGTGTCGAAGACATCGATGGGGGGCAGTTTCAGCCGCACCACAACCTCTGTCATGTGGACCGGAAGGTTCTTGCCGGCACGAATGTGGAAGGGAACATCCTTCCAGCGCCATGTATCCACGTGGAAACGCACCGCTGCAAAGGTTTCCACGGACGAGTGCGGCTGCACGCCGGGCTCGTCGAGGTAGCCCTTGAACTGTCCCCGGACCACATCGGAAGGCTTGAGTGTGCGCACGGCCTTCAGGACCTGCACCTTTTCGTCAATCAGGTCATCGACTGCGCGACCGGCCGGCGGCTCCATCGCGAGCAGCAGCAGGACATTGAGCAGGTGGTTCTGGATCACGTCTCGAAGGCATCCGACCTCGTCGTAGAACTTGCCACGGCCTTCCACGCCGAAATCCTCGGCCATGGTGATCTCGACGCTTTCCACGTGATCGCGGTTCCAGATTGGCTCGAGGAAGGAATTGGCGAAGCGGAAGTAAAGCAGGTTCTGGATCGCCTCCTTGCCGAGGTAATGATCGATGCGAAAGATGGATTTCTCCGCAAAGGCCGTGTGCAGGATGGCGTTGAGCTGCCGGGCAGAGGCCAGGTCGCGCCCGAACGGCTTTTCCACCATCAGTCGCCCGCCTTTCGCAAGGTTCGAGTGCTGCAAGCCTTCCACCACCGGCGCGAACATGCTCGGTGGTACAGCAAGATAAAACAATGGATTGCGGGCACTGCCGAGCGCGCGCTTCAATGTGTCGAAAGTCTCGGGCACGCGATAGTCGCCGCTGGCATAGTTCAGCAGGCTGGCAAAGTTGGCAAAAACGGCCTCGTCTATCGTGCCAAGGGCTCTCGTTATGCCGTCGCGGGCCCGTTCGATCAGTTTTTCACGCGGCCAGTCGTCATAGGCGATGCCGATAACCGGCTCGTGAAGCGCGCCGCGCGCCACCATGCGGTAGAGCGCCGGGAAGATTTTCTTGTGCGCGAGGTCCCCCGTTGCGCCGAACAATACGAGAGCATCCGAACGATCGTTCGTCATCGTGGTCTCCTTCGAACGGGTATCAATCCGCCTTCTTCTCGACATGGCCGCCAAAGGCAAAGCGCATCGCCGACAATAGCTTGTCTGCGAAAGCTGATTCACCCTGCGAGCTGAAGCGGTCGAAGAGGGCCGAAGAGAGAACAGGCGCGGGCACGCCGGTGTCGATCGCCGCCTTGAGCGTCCATCGTCCTTCGCCGGAATCCGAGACGCGCCCGCCATAGCCCGCAAGCGTCTGGTCGTTCTTGAGGACGCCGGCCGTCAGGTCGAGCAGCCAGGAGCCTATGACGCTGCCATGCCGCCAGACTTCTGTGACGGCAGCAAGGTCGATATCGAAGCGATAGTATTCCGGGTTTTTGAGCGGGCTCGTCTCGGCATCGGTGGTGCGCGGCCGGTTGCCGGCATTCGCGGCCTTCAGGATGTTCAGCCCCTCTGCGTAAGCCGCCATCACCCCGTATTCGATGCCGTTGTGCACCATCTTGACGAAGTGCCCTGCGCCGCTTGGGCCGCAATGGAGGTAGCCGAACGGGGCCGTGCCCTGTTCGAGGGACGGCGCCGTATCCTTGTCAGCCCCGGGCGCAAGCGTGGCGAAGATTGGATCGAGGTGTCGCACTGCAGCGTCGGGGCCGCCGATCATGAGGCAATAGCCGCGCTCCAGCCCCCAAACGCCGCCACTGGTGCCGACATCGACGAAGTTGATGCCACGCCCGGAAAGCTCCGCGGCGAGATCGACGGCATCCTGATAGTGCGAATTGCCGCCGTCGATGATGATGTCACCCGGCTGCATTTCTGCGGCGACTTCGTTCGCGATCTTGCCGGTGATGGCGGCGGGCAGCATCAGCCAAAGGCAGGCGGGTTTTGCAAGCCGCGCGACGAGATCCTCTAGCGATGTCGCGCCAGTCGCGCCCTCCGCGACGAGTACCGCGACGGCTTCGGGGTTGATATCATAGACCACGCAGTCATGGCCGTCCTTCATCAGGCGCCGTACCATGTTGGCGCCCATGCGCCCCAATCCCATCATGCCGATCTGCATTGCTACGTCCTTCGTTTGAGATAGTGGTCTGGCGGGGTCGAGCCGTCACTCCGGCGCGACGATCACGCCGAAATTGCGCCCTTCCCAGCGTTGCGCGTCAAGCCAGAAAAACGTGAACTCGACACCCTGGCCGATGACGAGATGCGAAACCGGAATGTCGACGACATGGATGCCGAAGGCATTCTCGCACGTGGCGCTTTCCTCGGCGGTCACCCAGGCGTCTGCACTCCAGCGAACGGTCGCGGCAGCCAGAAGCTCGAGGCGCAGCATCTTGCCTTTGGCGAGTGTGCGGATCTTGTTGTTGAAACGCCATGAGCGGAACGGCGCGGTGGTGCTGTTCCTGATATAGCGCGCCGGCCCCTGTGGCGGCATGTCGAAGACATGCCCGTCGCGCAGCGAGCGCAGCAGCTTGACATATTCCGCATGCGCCCAGACGAGCGGCATGGCGCTGCCGGAAGGGCAGCCCCGTAGCAGTTCCCGTTCCGGCATGTCGGCGCCGTCCCAGACCTGCTCGGGCAGTAATCCACCCGGCCCGGCGCAGGCGGCAAAGGTGCCGAGAAGATCCAAGGCGACCTGTGGGCGGCCGGCGGCGAGTTCGTAATGCGCGCGCTCGCCCGTCAGCAGCGGCCAGGGCCGCCCCTGGCCCGTACCATCGAAGGGGTCACCATTGGGGTGTTCGCCATAGCCGTCATCGGTGTAGCGATACCAGACCGGCCCCTGCGGCAGATCGGCGCGCAGAGAGGCGTCGATGACCTTGACCGTATCAACGATGCGGGGATCGTCGGGCGCACGCAGGCCGAAGCGCACCAGCGCAAGCGCATCCGGGCTGACGATCAGGTCCGGCCGCCGGTCGGCATCGCCGGGCGGTCGGTTCTTGATGGGAACGAAGCCATCCCGGGGAGAGGCCGCGCCGGAAAGATCGCTCGGAGCGATGCGCACATAGTAGCCGGACACGCCGAGCGCGGCGCATGTACCGGTTCCGCTTGCATAGGTCCATTTCTCGATCTGGTCGTTCCAGCAATCGGCGGTCTCGCGCGCAAAGCGCGCAGCCTCTGGTCTGTCGCATGCGTCGAGAACATCGGCGGCAGCAAGCATGGCCGCGATCTCCACGGCAAGCGTGAAGGGGGAGTAGCCGCTGTCCTCCTCCCAGCGGTCCTCGCCGGTGACGGGACCATTCTTCAAGAGATAGGCGGTCGCGCGCTCCACCATAGGCAGGTAGGACAGGAGCATCTCGCGCGAAAGCGCGCCCGTGCGGTGCAGCGCATCGGCCAGCAGCAGCGGAAAGCCACATTCGTCCATCTGGATACCGCTCCAGTAGGCCGTGCCGTCGAGCCAGACATTCTGCGGCCAGTGCCCGTCAGCCTCCTGAATGGTGCGCAGATAGGCGAGGATTTCCAGTGCATCGTCGACGAGGCCGACGGCAAGAAAACCGCCGGCCGTTTCGACGAGATCGCGCGGCCAGACGAGATGATAGCCGCCGAGGTCATCGTCGCCCTTGTCGAAACCCCAGGGAATGGAGAGGCTGGCGATGGCGGGCCCGGGAAAGCTGGAGGAGCGGTGCGTGCCGAGCACTGCCGTGCTGGTGCGGTAGAGGTTGGGGCCTTTGTGACCGGGCTGGTCGAGGGGCAGAAGATCCTTCTGCCAGTCGCGCCATCCGGCCACGTAGCTGCGCGCAGCGGCGTCGAAACCGGCATTGAGGCTGGCAAGGGCGTTGTAACCCGCTTCATCCGCACTCGGCCCGAAGGAGAGCGCAAGAAGGGCGAGGTCTTGCGTTGCGGTGAAGCCGATTTCGCCCGTCAGCGCGACGTTGCCATTCGACGCACTTGCATATCGGGCGTCGAGCCTGCCCGAGGCAGACAAGGCGCGCCAGCCGTCCGAGGTGCCGACATAGCCGGCAGACGCCTCGCGCCAGGGCAGGGATGAGGCGAGCGCCAGGAACTGTCCCCGGCCACTGGCAAAGAGCATCGTCACGCCCTTGTAATCGCCGATCCATGCGGAATTGCCCATCCCCGCATTCACGAGATGGGGAGCAAGCAGGGCGTAGACGTGATAATCCGCTGCCACGCCGGAAAGCGGGGTGAACCGAACACTCTGCAGGACCGTCGGCCGCAACGGATCGGTGAGAATGCGCTTCTCGATCCTGTAGGCGCCGTCGAGCGCCGTATTGGTGAGGTGGAAGGCGGGAACCCCGTCCGCAAACCAGACAACATCATGTCTCGCGTGGCGCTTCTCTTCCGAGAAATAGCCGTCGTCGCGCGTGACCACTAGGCCGAGATCGCGCGTGCAGGCGTGATCGAGGCGCGGATGGTAGACCTCGTTGAGAATGCCGTGGCTGATGGTAAACCAGGTGCGCGAGGCCGCGGTCAGCGCCGTTCCCACTCCACTCTTGGCGCTGGAGGTCCATCGGGCATCAATTCCCGGCGCGCCGGGGGCGGGATTCTGGCTGGCGGCTATGTCCAAGTTATGCTCCACGCGAGGCGGCCGATGCTATCCCTAATGTAGGGTATTGCAACTGCTTGGCCAGAGGGCGCCGCGCGGCAGGACGGTGCGCCATTCGGTCGCGCTCAGGAACGGCGGCAGGTCAGAATGAAGCGGCGATACACGAAGGTTCGAAGCCGGTTGCGCAGGTTGGCGTTCCGGCGCTGTGCCCGCGCGATCGGTCCGTGCGAATGCAGGGCGATATCGTGGAAGCCCGCGGATGCGAGCAAGGGCTCGATCAAGGCGGGCCGCAGCCCGGCGCCGAAGGGCAGGGCGTTCATGATCGCCGCATGGCGCTCGCTCATGGCGCCGTCATAATTGGTGTCGGGTCCGATGACGCGGTCGATGAGCGAGATGAGCAGACCGGCCACGCGTCCGGAGAATTTCGGTGTTGCCCAGTCGCCGTCGAAGACGAGCAGGCATCCGCCTGGACGCAGGATGCGGAACCATTCGCGGAAGGTTTCTTCCGGCCGTGTCAGCGTCCAGACGAGGTGCCGGCAGATGATGGCGTCGTAGGACTGATCCGGTTCAAGGGTGTTTTCGGCATCCGCCAGCAGGAAGCGAAGTCCGCTCTTGCCCGCATGTTTGGCGCGCGCGACCGACAGCATGGCCTCGGAAAAGTCGAGAGCCGTGACTTCGTGGCCGAGGTCGTGGATCAGGCGCGTCACCTCGCCGGTGCCGCAGGCAAGCTCGAGAACGCGTTTCGGCTCCTCGCCGAGCAGTTCCCGGATCGGCCGCTGCCAGGCATCGGCCTCAGGCCCGGCGGGAATTCTGTGACCGAAGGCGAGGTCGAACGTCTGCGACCGCTTCGACCAGTATTCGCGGATTTCTTCCTTGAGATTGAAGTTTCGGCCGTCCATCCCGTCAGCCCATCGCGTACTGGATGTTGTAGCGACCATGGACGACGGAGCGCTCGATGTGCGCCCGCACGCCGAACACGCGGGCAATAAGGTCCTCGGTCAGCACATCCTGCGGGGCGCCGGCGGCCACGACCTTGCCGTTCTGCAGGACGGCGAGACTGTCGCAGAACATCGCCGCGAGATTGAGATCGTGCAGGGCGATGATCGACGTGACGCCGAGCCGGGTGACGAGCGACAGGATTTCCAGCTGGTGCTGGATGTCGAGATGATTGGTCGGCTCGTCGAGCAGAAGTTCGCTCGGCGTCTGCGCCAGTGCCCGCGCGATGTGCACCCGCTGACGCTCGCCGCCCGAAAGTGTATGCCAGAACTGGTCCGCCCTATGGGCCATGTCCACCCGTGCTAGCGCGTCCTCGACGGCGAGGTCGTCATCCACGCCCCAGGGGGACAGCAGGCCGCGATGCGGCGTTCGCCCGAGCTGGACGATGTCGCGCACCGTCAACTGGGTATCGGTCGTTGCCTGCTGTTCCACGAAGGCGACGCGACGCGCGAGGCTTGCACGCGGAATGGCGGCGATGTCCTGTTCGGCAAGGCGTATGATGCCACTGTCGACCTTGCGCAGGCGGCAGATCAGCCGGAGCAGGCTGGACTTCCCCGAACCGTTCGGCCCCAGAAGGCCGAGCACCTTGCCCTGCTCCACCGCCAGCGTGATGCCATCGACGACGATGGTTTTGCCGGCAGTATAGGCGACGTTCTCGACGGCGATACTCACACGCTTCTCCGGGCACGAAAGAGAATGATGGCAAAAGCAGGAGCGCCGAACAGCGCGGTAACGACACCGATGGGCAGGATCTGCTGCGGAATGATGATGCGCGAGACGATGTCGGCGAAAACCATGAAGATTGCCCCGCCCAGTGCTGTCGCCGGCAGGAGCCTGTGGTGCGAAGGGCCGACGATGAAGCGCGCGGCATGGGGAATGACGAGCCCGACGAAGCCGATCGATCCGACCATGCTGACGACGGCGGCGGTCATCAGCGCGGTGATGCCGAACAGCACGACCTGAACGCGCCGCACGGCGATGCCGAGTGCGGCGGCGGCATCCGTGCCGAAGGCGAAGGCGTCGAGCGCACGGGCATGGAACAGGCAGGCGAGATATCCGGCGATGGCGACCGGCACGGAGAGATAAACGTCGGGCCAGCGCACACCGCTCATCGAGCCGAGCAGCCAGAACAGCACGCCGCGCGCCTGTTCGGCATTGGCGGATGTTGTAACGATATAGGATGTGAGCGCGTTAAAGAGCTGCGAGCCGGCGACGCCGCACAGGATGATGCGTTCGCTGGAGCGGCCAGCGCCGGCGGCCAGGACGCCAACGAGCAGGAAAGCGACGATCGCGCCGATGAAGGCGCCGCCCGAAAGCGTCAGCGCGCCATAGCCGAGGCCGAGGATCATGACGCAGACTGCGCCCGTCGAGGCGCCTGCCGAGATGCCGAGCACATAGGGTTCTGCAAGCGGATTGCGCAACATCGCCTGGAGAACGACGCCGCAGAGGGCAAGTGATGCGCCGGCACTTGCGGCAACCAGCGCGCGGCTGAGCCGGTAGTCCCAGACGATGCCCTGGTGGATGCGGTTGAGTTCGAAGGATGTGCCGAAGATCCGGTTCGACACTGCCTTGGCCGTCGTGGAAACGGGAATGGCGATCTCGCCGATGGCGACGGCGAAGCTGATCATGATCGCGAGCAGGATGACTGCGGCAATGGTGAGCGCCACAAGCGCCCACCACCGATGCTGTCGGGATGCGGCAGCTCTCACTGCGACAGGCCGAAGGACTTGATGCCGGCCGCCAGCGTCTCGATGCCGTCGATCGTGCGGATCGTCGGGTTCATCGACTGCGCGTCCATCATCACGAAGTGCCTGTTCTTCACCGCGTCGAGTTCCTTGGTTACAGGGTCGTTCTCAAGAAAGTCGATCTTCGTCTGCGGGTCGTCGGCCGCATAGCGGCGGCGTTCCATCGTTGCGAGCACGATGACGGCGGGGTTTGCCTGGGAAATGGTCTCCCAGCCCACCAGCGGCCATTCCTCTTCGGTGGCGACGACGTTCTTGGCGCCGATCGTCTTGAGGATATAGGCAGGCGCGCTGTTCTTGCCGGCGATAAAGGCGTCACCGTTCACCTCTTTGCTGGAGAACCAGAACACGACGGGAAGGTTCTTGCCGGCGGCACCTTCAATCGATGCGACGGCATCCGCCTCGCGCTTCTTCAGGTCGGCGATGAGGGCGTCGCCGCGCTCCTTGATGTCGAAGATTTCAGCGAGTTCGGCGATTTCCTGATAGATCAGGTCCATCGTGAACAGTTCCTTGCGCACGCCGTCGCCGCCGTCCTCATTGATCTTGTCGACGCAGTCGGCCGGCGCGACATAGGTATTGATGCCGAGATCGGCGAATTGCTCGCGCTTGCCGACCGCGCCCTGCACGCCGACATGCCATTCGAACTCGGCCGCGACGAGATCGGGCTCCTCGCCGACAACGGCTTCAAAGCTCGGATCGTTGTCGGCAAGTCGCTTGATCTTGTCGTTGGCCTCTGCATAGGCGGGAAGAACAGGGCCGACCCATACGGCGGTGCCCGCAATCTTGTCAGCAAGCCCAAGGGAGAACAGCACTTCGGTCATGCCCTGGCCGATCGAGACGATCTTTTCGGGAGCCTTGGAGAAGGTGACCTGCTGGCCACAATTGTTGATGGTCAGCGGATACTGCGTGGCAGCGAAGCCGGTGCCGGCAAGGCCGGTCAGGCCGACTGCGAATGTAATGGTGGCAAGGATCTGGCGCATGGAAACCTCAATTCCGAAGAGGGCGAGCGCTGCGCAGGTGCAGCGGGCGACATAAGTGTCAGTTCGCGCGGAAAGCCCAATCGAGGCGGATGGATGCCGTCGAACGGCAAAGGTTCAGGTCAGACATATCTGCTCCTTTCCAGGCATCCCCGCCCGGCTGATTGGATCGTGTTCGACGGCAGGTCTCCTGGCTCACGGATATCTGTCGCTCATCTGCCTTCCCGCGATGTCTCGCAGTGGCATGGCCTTCAAGGCCCGGGGATGGTCGGCAATCCGCTTACAGTTGCGGGGGCAGCCACGGTCTTGGTCCCTTTTGGGTCGTCCGCACCGTGTTCCCTATTAATCCCTTCGGAGTCGTCCTCCGGGAACCGTCGCATTCCCCTTATGATGCGCCCCGATCCGCGTCAAGGCGCAGATGCCCGCTTGCAAAGGGCGCTGCCGCCTGTTCGTCCAAAACGACATTTATATATGCAGTGTGGACGGCTCCGCAGGGTGCGCGAGCCTGCGTCGCATCGGCGGCTTGCCCTTCAAGGTCGTGCCATGCCATTAGAATAGCTTGATTTCTGGAGACGGATACATGGTGGAAAGCACGATGGTCGGGCGACCGTGGAAATGTCTGGTATTGGCTGCGTCCCTTTTCATGGCGAGTGTCGCCAATGCCACGCCAGTTCTCGTCGTCGATCCCGACAGCCATCAGGTGCTGTATCAAGAGGATGCCGGCGTGCCATGGTATCCCGCGTCGACGACCAAGCTGATGTCGGCTTTCGTGACGTTCGAAGCACTGAAGGCGGGCGAGGTGTCGCTGACGACACCCGTAACGATGACGCGCAACGCGACCAAGCAGGCGTTCCTTGAATCAGGGCTAACCATCGGCCGCGCAATGACGCTGGAGGACGCCCTTTTCGCGATGATCACCGCATCGGCCAACGACGTGGCGGTCGCCGTCGCCGAAACGGTCGCGCCCAACGAAGCCGCCTTCGTCAAGCGCATGAATGACACCGCAGCGCGTCTGGGGATGACCGGCACGCATTTCGCCAATCCGAACGGCCTGTTTGACAAGAGCAACTATACGACCGCACGCGACCTCGCGATCCTCGGCATGGAAGTCGACCGGCAGTTTCCCGAATTTCGGCGCTTCTTCCTGGCGTCGTCGGTCACCATCGACGGCAAGGAGATCAAGTCCAACAATCTGCTGCTGACCCGCTATCCGGGCACGACGGGCATGAAGACGGGCTTCCTGTGCGCATCCGGCCGCAATATCGTCGGGCTCGCCTCGCGCAACGGCAAGCGTGTGATGGTGGTCATTCTCGGCGCGACGACGGAGCGTGAACGCAACGAACGCTCCGCGCAATACATGACGCAGGCCTTTGAGGGGCAGCTTTCCGGCGGTGCCGGACGCGTGGACGACCTGGCGAACCGAAAGGATGTCGCCCCGCAGGATATGCGCGTGCGTCTCTGCACCGATCAGAGCGCGGCCTATGAGACGAGCCGCGACGCGCTCTACCCGATGGGGCTTCCCGGCCACGAAAGCTATCTGCAGGGCGAAACGAAAGGCGAGGTCCACACTATCAGCACATGGGCGGACGATACGGCCGTGGATGTACCGATACCGGCCCGCCGGCCGTCCTAGTCCGGCATCATGAGGGCTCGGAGGCGCGTTCCAGCGTCTTCAGCATCGTCCGCTCCGCCAGGTTGAGATAGGCGTCGAGCTGCGCGGCGGCCTCTTCGCGCTTGTTCTGTTCAAGCAGCGTCACGATCTCGCCGTTCATGTCCACGAACGGCGCGTGTAGGTGCTCCGGGTCTTTCAGCAGCCCGAAGCAGAGACGCAATTCCGCTGATATGCGCTCGTAGAATTCACTGATGCGCATGCTGTCGGCGAGATCGATGATAGCGGTGTGGAACGTCATGTTGGCGCTGCCGACGCCGAGCCAGTCGCCGGCATCGCGCCGCTCGCGTCCTGCGGCGACCGCGTCGCGCATGGTGCGGATGGCCGCATGCTGGTGCCAAGCCTGGCGCAGGGCGGCACATTCCAGCAAGCGCCGCACGCGGTAAATGTCGATGACGGAGGCCATTGTCGGGACTGCGACAAAGACGCCGCGATTGGCCTCGTGGCGCACAAGCCCATCCTTGGTCAGCAGGCGAAACGCCTCACGCAACGAATTGCGCGACACGTTGAAGCGCTCGCTGAACGCAGCTTCGGACAGGCGCTGTCCGGGCGAAAGTTCGCCCGCGATCAGCAGCGCGCGGATGCGTCGCGCCAGGCGGTCGGCAAGCGGCAGGCCCTGTCCGTCGTCCGTCATAGCGTTTTGTTTCCCCATCATGTCCAACCGGTTGTCTGCTTGCAGGAATTCCCGGCACTCTAGCATATAGCCGATTCCTCAGGAATGATTGTTGAACAATATTGATATTTTTGTTCATTCATGTACTCTCGTTTAACATGTGAAGGAGAAGACCATGACGGTGATGGATCTCAATAGCGATCTCGGTGAAGGCTATGGCGCCTGGCGGATGGGCGATGATGCATCGATGCTTGCCGTCGTTTCCTCCGCCAACATCGCCTGCGGATTCCATGCGGGCGACCCGGCCGGGATCTATCGCACCGTAAAGGCCGCAGCCGCGAATGGCGTGGTGGTCGGCGCGCATGTTTCCTACCCGGATCGCGTCGGATTCGGTCGGCGCGATCTCGATATCACCACGGAAGACCTGACCGCCGACGTCATCTACCAGATCGGCGCGCTGAAGGGCATCGCGGCGGCGGCGGGAACGACGGTCCGCTACGTGAAACCCCACGGAGCGCTTTACAATCGCATTGCCTACGACGCGGGGCAGGGGCAGGCGGTGATCGATGGCATTCTTGCTGTCGATCCCTCTCTCATCCTAATGGGGCTCGCCAATGCCCCGATCCTTGATCTCGCCCGACGCGCGGGCCTTGCCGTCGTTGCCGAGGCGTTTGCCGACCGAGCCTACACGCCGAAGGGCGAACTGGTCTCGCGTCGTGAAGCCGGCTCCGTTCTGCATGATGAGACCGTCATTGCAAACCGAATGGTGCAGCTTGCCCGCGGTGGGACACTCCAGGCCATCGACGGCAGCACGATCCGTGTCGAGGCGCAGTCGATCTGCGTGCATGGGGACAGCCCTGGCGCCGTTGCCATTGCCCGCGCAATCCGGCGTCGTTTCGAGGCGGAAGGTATCGTCATTCGTTCCTTTGCTGAAGCGGCCTGAAGCTCGTCTCCGCCGGCAATGCCCTGAAACATCGCCTCGCGAGGCTCCGATGCGCGTTCTCCCCGTCAGCCTGACCACGGTCCTTGTCGAACTTGCCGATCTCGACGAGACACTCGCGCTCTTCGCCGCGTTGCAGGCTGAGCCTATCGACGGCATCGAGGAGATGGTGCCGGCCGCCCGTACGCTGATGATCCGTTTCCGGCCCGAAGCAATCTCTCCGGCAACGATCGCCATACAGGTCGCACGACGCGATCTGTCGGCATGCATCGAACCCTCCCGGCATCTCGTCGAGATCCCCGTGCGCTATGATGGCGAAGACCTCTCGGATGTCGCGGAGCTGACCGGCCTCAGCGTCGCGGAGGTCATCCGCCGGCACACGGACAGCACATTCACCGTAGCCTTCTGCGGCTTCGCGCCGGGCTTCGGCTATCTAGTCGGCGGTGATCCGGCGCTGCACGTGCCGCGCCGCAAGAGCCCGCGCACCCGCGTTCCCGCCGGTTCGGTGGCCATTGCGGGCGCTTTCAGCGGCGTCTATCCGCAGGAGAGTCCCGGGGGCTGGCAGATCATCGGCACGACGCCCGTCAGGATGTGGGATATCGATCGCGAGCCGGGCGCCCTCTTGCAGCCCGGATACCGCGTGCAGTTCCGCGACATGGACGCGGGCAAGACCATCGATGTTCCCAAGTCGATCCCGCGCCCAGCGCCGGTCGTCAATCCCGATGGACCTCAGTTCAGCGTGCTGGCCGCCCCGATCCCTGCGGTCTTCCAGGATCTCGGCCGCTTCGGCCAGACGGGACAGGGCGTATCCGCCTCCGGAGCGCTGGACCGTTCGGCCTTCAACGCCGTCAATCGCGTCGTCGGCAATCCGGTGAACACGCCGGCGCTGGAAATCACAGTCGGTGGCTTCAGTTTCGCCTGCAATGCGCGCACCGTGATCGCGCTTGCCGGCGCATCCGTATCGGTGACCGTATGCGATCGTGCTGGCACGAGCCGGGAATATGGGACCTATGCGCCGATCGCCCTGGAGCCCGGCGATGTCGTGACCATCGGTCACCCCAGCAGGGGCATGCGCACCTATCTCGCCGTCAGGGGCGGGTTCAAGGTCGCGCCAGTGCTGGGTAGCGCCGCGACCGATACGCTCGCCGTCGTCGGTCCCCCACCCGTGGTCTCGGGCGCCGCGCTTGCGCTGAAGCAGGAGGCGTTGGGGCGTTCGAGCGTTGGGCTCAACGAGTCCGCCGCCTTCGATCTTCCCGGCGCCGCTGACGTGGTGACGCTTGATGTCGTGCTCGGCCCGCGCACCGACTGGTTCACCGAAAAGGGACTGGAAACGCTGACGAACCAACTCTGGCAGGTGACCCCGCAATCCAACCGCATCGGTATTCGGCTTGCTGGGGATGTGCCGTTGGAACGCAAGGACAGTGCCGAGTTACCGAGTGAGGGTACGGCGACCGGGGCAATCCAGGTTCCGCATAGCGGCCAGCCCGTGCTGTTCCTGGCCGACCATCCGCTGACCGGTGGTTATCCGGTGATCGGGGCTGTCGCCGAATACCATCTCGATCTGGCGGGTCAGATCCCCGTCGGTGCGAGGATCCGTTTCCGCCCGCTATGCCCTTTCGCCGACATTGCCGCGACCCGATAGGAGACATGCCGTGAAGAAAGTCCTGATCGCCAATCGCGGCGAAATTGCCGTCCGGATCGTGCGGGCCTGCCGCGACTACGGGCTGCAGTCGGTTGCCGTCTATGCCGACCCGGATGCGGACGCACTCTTCGTCCATCAGGCCGATGAGGCCTATGGTCTCGATGGCGTGCGGCCGACCGAAACCTATCTCGATATTGAAAAGCTGATCGCCATCGCCAAACGTTCCGGGGCGGATGCCGTGCATCCCGGGTATGGCTTTCTGTCCGAGCGAGCCGAGTTTGCGCGCGCTGTGCTGGACGCTGGCCTCACCTGGATCGGCCCAGATCCTGACGTGATCGGCTCGCTTGGCGACAAGGTCGAGGCGCGCCGGATCGCCGCGGGTGTCGGAGCGCCGCTTGTGGCTGGCAGCAACGGACCCGTTTCATCGTCTGCCGAGGTCATCGCATTTGCCGAGCGGCATGGTTTGCCGGTCGCCATCAAGGCGGCGCATGGCGGAGGCGGGCGCGGCCTCAAGGTCGCCTGGAAGATGGACGAGATCGCCGATCTTTACCAATCGGCCGTACGTGAGGCGACGGCCGCCTTCGGCCGGGGCGAATGCTTCCTCGAACGGTTCCTCGACCGCCCGCGCCATGTCGAGGCGCAGGTCATCGCCGACCGGCACGGCAACGTGGTGGTACTCGGCACGCGTGACTGTTCGCTCCAACGGCGAAACCAGAAGCTCGTGGAGGAGGCGCCGGCCCCTTTTCTCACAGCGCAGCAACGGGAAACGATACATGCCGCGGCAAAGGCGATCTGCGCGGCGGCCGGCTATACCGGCGCCGGGACGGTCGAGTTCCTGCTTGGCGCGGACGGAACCATTTCGTTTCTCGAGGTGAACACCCGCCTTCAGGTGGAGCACCCGGTTACGGAGGAAACGACGGGCATCGATCTGGTCGTCGAACAGTTTCGCATTGCCGAGGGCAAGCACTTGTCCGTGCTTGAAACACCCGCGCCGCGTGGCCATTCCATCGAGTTCCGCATCAACGCCGAGGATCCGGGGCGCGGCTTCCTGCCGACACCGGGCAAGATCACGGTCTTCGAGCCGCCAACGGGCCCCGGCGTGCGGCTCGACAGTGGTGTGGCCAGCGGCTCGTCCATTCCCGGCGTCTTCGATTCCCTTATCGCCAAACTGGTCGTCACGGGTGCGACCCGTGAGGAAGCCTTGCGCCGCGCGCGCCGCGCGTTGCGGGAGTTTCGCATCGAGGGCATCGCTACGGTCTTGCCGTTTCACCGCGCAGCTATCGAGACCGCGGATTTCATCGGCGCCAACGACTTCAAGGTGCATACACGGTGGATCGAAACGGATTTCGCGGCCATGCCGGAAGCCGCAGCGCGGCCGGAGCCAGTTGCCGACCCTGCGCTGATCCGCACGCATCTGGAAATCGACGGCCGGCGCGTCGCCCTGGCCTTGCCGGCCATACTGCTTGCCGGTCTGGGAGGGGCGGGACAAGGCTCGGCGCCTGCTGGCACCGCAAAACCGGACGAAAATGCCGTTGTCGCACCCGTTTCCGGCACGCTGCAGGCCTTCCGGGTCGAAGACGGTGCGGAGGTTGCGCAAGGCGACCTTGTTGCCGTGATGGAAGCGATGAAGATGGAAACGCAGGTCTTCGCGGTCCGCGCCGGTCGTTTACGCCGGCGGGTGAAAGAAGGCGAGTATGTCAATGCCGGCGATGCGCTGCTGATCTACGGGCCCTGACGGCACGCCGCTTGTAAATCGCACATTGACCGGAGAGGCGCGCGCCTGCCTAAATGCGAGCGCGGAGCGCTGCGAAGTGGGCATTCGGGCGGTCCGCACCCAAGGACGTCGAGTGAAGGATATCGGCAGATGCGCAATGTAACGGTCGCGGCCACCCAGATGGCCTGTATCTGGGACGAGAAGGCCAATATCGAGCGGGCCGAGCGGCTCGTCCGCCAGGCGAAGCACAAAGGCGCCGACCTAGTGCTCATCCAGGAGCTCTTTGCGGCACCCTATTTCTGCCAGGACCAGATCCATGATTTCTTCGCGCTGGCCCAGCCCTTCGAGGGCAACACGTTGATCGCGCATTTTGCCAAGCTCGCCGCCGAGCTTGGTGTCGTCCTGCCGATCAGTTATTTCGAGCGCGCCGGACAATCCCATTTCAACAGCGTGGCCATTATCGATGCCGATGGCACCGTGATCGGCAACTACCGCAAGAGCCACATTCCAGACGGCCCCGGCTATACCGAAAAGTTCTATTTCTCGCCGGGCGATACCGGTTTCAAGGTATGGGACACGCGCGCCGGCCGCATCGGCGTCGGTATCTGCTGGGATCAGTGGTTTCCCGAAACCGCGCGCTCCATGGCCTTGCAGGGCGCGGAGATCCTGCTTTACCCGACGGCGATCGGCTCGGAGCCGCATGATGCAACGCTGGATTCGAGCGGACACTGGCAGCGCGTGATGCAGGGCCATGCCGGCGCGAACCTGATGCCGCTCCTTGCATCGAACCGCATCGGTACGGAAGACGGACGCCACGGCACGAAGATCACGTTCTACGGCTCATCCTTCATTGCGGATGCTACGGGTGCGAAGGTCGCCGAGGCCGATCGGGAGACGGAAACGGTGCTGATCGCCACATTCGATCTCGACGCCATCGATCATCAGCGCCGATCCTGGGGCGTGTTCCGCGACAGGCGGCCGGAGCTTTACAGGCATCTTGCGACCCTGGACGGCCGCGCCGCCTTGTAACGTTCACGATGAACGGGCGATCGTAAAGAGCCGGACGTCTCGTCCGGCTCCTTTGCATTTGTGGGAGGCCTCAAACGTCCAGATAGGACGAAATGAAGGCGGCGATATCGTCCTGCTGGCCGCTCGTTTCTGCCGTATTCTCGGCCGTGGACTGCACGTCCTGCGGCGCAACGCTGTCTTCCCCGACGGCGCGGAAGGCGGACGGCGAGGCGCCCGGTCCGCGCGGCAGGGCGTCGATCTGCGACTGGCTCATGGCGGCGAGCTGGCCGGGCGTGAAGGCATTGGCCTGCTCCGACGTCAGGCCGGCAAGCGCCGCCGTGCTCAGGGCCGAGATGGCGTTGGATCCCAGCGCGATGATGTTGTCGACGGGGAAGGCTGCAAGGGGTGCCGGGCCGAGAGCTGCCGCCTGCGTGGCGGTCAGCGCGCCGGCCTGCTCCGTCGAGAGGATGGCGACCTGGCTGGTATTCATGGCGCCCATCTGGCCGTAGGTGAGGGCGGCGATCTGCTCCTTGCGCAACGCTGCCACGCTTTCCGTCGAGAGCGCGCCGATGACGGCCGTCGTCAGGCCCCGGATCGCCGACGAACTCATCGACGCCAGTTCTTCCGTGGAGATGGTTTCCATATGCGCGGGCGTCAGGCCGGCCGTGCCCGGCGAGCTGAGGGCTGCGATCTGTGCTGCCGACAACGCCTCGACCTGTTGCGTCGAGAGCGCGGCGACCTGTGCACTGCTGAGACCGGAAATGGCGCCTGTGCTCAAGGCGGCGATTTCGGCGGTTTCCAGCGTTGCCAGGTAGGATGCCGGAAGGCCCTTGATGGCGGCCGATCCGATGGCGGCGAGCTTGTCCGTCGACAACGTGTCGAGAGCCGCACTCGAAAGGCCGCCGAGCGCTGCGGAACCAAGCGCCGCGATCTGGCTGGCGGACAGGGCTTCGGCTTGCTCGAAGGTCAGGCCTGCGGCCTGCGGACCGGTGAGTCCGGCAAGGCCGGCGGGGCTGATGGCGGCAAGCTGGCCGGGCGTAAGTGCTGCAATGTCGGCCGCGCCAAGCGCTGCGATCTGTTTGGAACCGAGGGCTGCAATCTGCTGGCTGGAAAGCCCGTTGATCTGGGTCGAGCCGAGTGCGGCGATCTGGCTTGTGGACAGGCCGCCGATGCCCGCAGGGCTGATGGCTGAAATCTGTTCGGGCGAAAAACCGGCAATGATGGCCGCCGCCAGGCCCGCAATGGCCGCCGAACCGATGGCGGCGATTTCCGCCGTGGTGAACAAGGCGATGTCGGCGGCATCGAGGACGGCCACCTGCTTGGAGGAGAGCGCACCGATCTGTGTGGCGGTCAGGGCCTCGATCTGTTCCTCTGTCAATGCATTGATCTGCGCGCTCGACAGTCCGGAAATGCCGGCCGTGCTGAGGGCGGCGATCTGCGCGGTGGTAAGCGTTGCCAGCATCGCGGTCGACAGGCCGAGAATGGCCCGCGAGCCGAGGGCGGCGATATCAGCCGTTGAGAAAAGCGAGAGATCGTCCGCGCTGAAGGCCGCAATCTGCTGCGAGGTCAGCGCGCCGACCTGCGTCGGCGTCAGCGCTTCCGCCTGCCCGGTCGAGAGCGCGCCGATCTGCGCGGTGCTGAGCGCGGCGACGGCTGCCGTGCTGAGGGCTGCGATCTGGGCCGGCGAGAGCGCGGCGATGCCGGCCGTGCCGAAGGCCGCGATCTGTGTGGAGCCGAGCGCGGCAAGCTGGAGATTGGTCAAAGCTTCAAATTGGCTGGCATTGAGCGAAGCAACCTGCGCGGCGGTAAGGCCGGCCGCATTGAGGGCGGCGATTTGGCCTGCCGGAAGGGCCGCGATGACGGCAGTTGGCAGACCGGAGACGGCCCACGAGCCGATGGCGGCGATCTCGCCCGTTGTGAAGGTGCCTATGTTTTCCGCGCTGAAGGCGGATATCTGGGCGGAGCCAAGGGCCGCGATCTGTGCGCTGGTGAGCGCCTCCGCCTGCGCACTGGACAGGCCGGCGATCTGTGCCGTGGTGAGGCCGGGAATGGCACCGGCGCTCAGCGCGGAAATCTGCGCGGACGAGAAGCCCGCGAGGTTCTGCGGCGTCAGTGCAGCGATCTGCCGGGAGCCGAGGGCGCCGATCTGCGCCGTGGTCAGGGCCTCGAGCTGCGCGGGGCTGAGGGCTCCGATCTGAGCGCTGGTCATTCCCGAAAGCCCGGCGGGGCCGAGGGCAGCGATCTGGCCCGTGGAGAGCGATGCCAGCATGCCCGTCGACAGGCCGGCCATGGCGGTGGAGCTGATGGCCGCCATGTCGGCCAGCGAGAAAGTGTCGAGCTGTTCGGCACTCAGCGCCGCGATCTGGCGGGACGTGAAGGCGGCGATCTGCGTCGGCGCCAGCGCTTCCGCCTGGGCCGTGGAGAGCGCGGCGACCTGTTCGGTCGACAAGCCGGCGATGGCGGCGGTGCCGAGGGCGGCGATCTGTGCGGGCGTCAGCGACGCAATATATTCCGGTCCGAGCGAGGCAATCTGGCGTGCGTCGAGGATCCGCACCTGGTCGGGCCGCAGCGCATCCAGCTGCGCGCTCGTCAAGGCCGCGATCTGGCGCGGTTGCAGCCCGCTGATCGCCGCCGTGCTCAGCGCCGCGATATGGGCCGTCGAGAGGGAGGCTATGGTGTCGCTCGAAAGCCCGCCAACCGCCGTTGCGCCGATCGCGGCGATCTCGCGCGTCGTGAAGGTGTCAATCTTGTCCGTCGTGAAGGCGGCAAGCTGCGTTGACGACAGGCTGCCGATCTGTGTGGTCGAAAGCGCCTCGGCCTGTGCCAGGCTCAGCGCCGATATCTGCCTTGTCGTCAGGCCGCTGATGCCAGCCGTGCTGAGGCCCGCGATCTGCGCCGTCGAGAGCGCGCCGAGCGCCTCGGTGGAGAGGCCGGCCATCGCGCCTGCGCTGATCGCGCCCATTTCTTGGACGGAGAAGGTGGCGATGTCGTCAGGGCCGAGAGAGGCGATCTGCGCGGAGCTCATTGCTGCGATCTGGGTGCGGGTCAACGCCTGTACCTGCCCACTGCTCAAGGCATCGATCTGGCGTGTGCTGAGCGCGCCGACGGCTGCCGGGCTGAGCGCGGCGATCTGCGCGGTCGAAAGCGAGGCGAGGGTCGCGGTGGTCAGGCCGGCAACAGCGCCTGCCGTGATCATCGAGATGTCCTTCGTGGAGAAGGCGGCGATGCTGTCGGTGCCGAACTGCGCGATCTGTTCTGAGCTCAGCGTTCCCACCTGCGCGCTCGTCAGGGCCTCTGCCTGGGCGGTGTTCAGCACGGCGAGCTGCTGTGTCGTGAAGCCGGAGATGCTGCCGGCATTGAGACCGGTAATCTGCGCCGTGGTGAGCGCTGCGATCTTGGCGGTGCTGAAGGCCGGGATCTGCGTCGAGGTCAGGCCCGCCATCTGCTTGGCGGTGAGCGCCGCGATCTGCCCGGCACCGAGCGCATTGATCTGGGCTGACGTCAGGCCGGAAATGCCGCCCGCGCTGATGGCGGCGATCTGCGCCGTCGTCAGGGCAGCCAGGTTGTCGCCACCCAGCGCCGCGACCTGGCTTGAAGACAGCGCACCGATCTGCGCTGCCGTCAGTGCGGCCAACTGGCCCGAATGCATGGCGGAAATCTGGTCGGTCGCCAGACCGGCGATGGCGGCGGCGCTCAGGCTGGCGATCTGGGCGGGCGTGAGGGCCGAAACGTTGCTGCCAAGCGCTCCCAGCTGCGCGGAGGTCAGCGCCTTGACCTGGCCGGAGGACAGCAGGCCGATCTGCTGGGATGTCAGCGCCTCCACCTGGACGCTGGTGAGGCTCGCGACGGCACTGGTAGTGAGCGCAGCGAGCTGCGCCGAGGACAGGCCCGCCAGGAGATCCGTGCCGAGCCCCTTGAGGGCGCTGCCGCTGATCGCCGTCACCTGCGCTGCCGTCAGGGCCTGGAGGTCCTCGATCTGGAGTGCTGCGATCTGCGTGGAGGTAAGCCCCCCGATCTGCGTGGTCGTGAGCGCCGCGATCTGGGCCGTCGACAGGGCTTCGACCTGCTCGGCGGTGAGGCCGGAAAGCGCGGCGCGGCTGAGCGCGGCGGTCTGCGGCGTGGTAAGGCCGGCAAGCGCGCCGGGTGTCAGGCCCGAGATGGCCTTGTTACTGATCGCCGCGATATCGGCGGTCGAGAACGTCGCGAGTTCCGCGGAGCCGAGTGCGGCAAGTTGCGCGGAGCTCAGCACGCGGACCTGAACCGGCGTCAGCGCCTCGACCTGCGCGGTCGTCATGGCCTCGATCTGTTCGGGCTTGAGGCTGGCGATGATGCCCGTGCCCAGAACCGCGACCTGCGCGGGCGTGAGCCCGGCAAAGAAGCCTTCGCTGGCGCCGCTGATCTGTGCGGGAAGCAGGGCGGCGATCTGAGCGGTGGTGAGGGCGGCGAGCTGGCTGGATGTCAGTTCGGCAAAGGCGGTGCTGGTGAGACCGGGCACGGCCTTGGCGTTGATCGCCGCGATATCCTCGGTTGAGAAGGTTGCGATGCCTGCCGAGCCGAGCGCGGTGAGCTGCTTGGCATTCAGGGCGCGCACCTGGGTCGGCGTGAGCGCCTCGACCTGGCTGGTACTGAGGGCTGCGATCTGCTGTGTCGACAATCCGGCGATGACGCCCGAACTGAGCGCGGCGATCTGGTCCGTCGAAAGGGCAGCGAGCGCCGATGTGGAGAGGCCGGCGATCGCCTTCCCGCTGATGGCGCCGAACTGTGCGGGCGACAGTTCCAGCAGCGCGCTGGACGAAAGGGCGGAGATCTGCCCGGCGTTCAGACCCGCAATCTGCCCGGTGGAGAGCGCCAGCAGCTGTTCGCTTGTGACGCCACGCATCTGTGTCGTGGTCAGGCTGGCGAGGGCTGCCGTGCTGAGCGCGGCGAGGTGACCGTCTGGCAGGCCGGCGATCGCAGCGCTGCTGATCCCACTGATCGCCTTGTTCGTGATCGCGGCCATGTCCTCGGCAGAGAAGGTCGATAGCGCTTCGGCACTCAGCGCAGCGAGCTGCTGCGCGGTCATGAAACGGATTTGTGCCGGCGAAAGGACCTCAACATCGAGCGAAGCGACCTGGGCGGGTTTGAGCGCAGCAATCTGCGCACCTGTCATGGCTGCAATCTGGGTGCCGTCGAGGGCTTCGAGCGCTTCCGCACTCAGGCTGCCGATGGCGTTTGTCGGAATGGCTGCGATCTTGGCAGGGGAAAACTCCGCGACGGCTTCGGGCGAAAGCGCGCCGATCTGGGTCGGCGTCATCGCCTTCACTTGGGCGGGCGTGAGAGCGGCGGCCTGTTCAGGCGAGAACGCTGCGATCTGCTGGGCGGTGAGGCCGGCAATGGCCTTCGGGCTGAGGGCTGCTACCTGGGCCGGCGTCAGACCTTCAATAGCATCGGTGCTGAGACCGCCGATGGCGTTGCCAGCGATGGCCGCGATATCCTCCAGCGAGAAGGCGGCGATCGAAAGACTGTCGAACGCGGCGATCTGGCTGGATGCGAAGAGCTTGATCTGGCCCGGCGTGAACGCCGCCACCTGGTCAGTATCGAGTTCGGCGATCTGCGCCGCAGTCAGTCCCTTGACGCCTGCCGGGCTTATGGCGGTGATCTGAGCGGGCGTGAACCAGCGCAGACCATCTGCGCCGAGGGCAGTGATCTGTTTTGCGTCGAGCGCGCTGACTTGGCTCGCACTCAGTGACTCGACCAGCGTTGCGACCTCGCCGGCGAGCCCCGCAATTGCGGTCGTGCTGATACCCTTGATTGCCTGGTTCGACAGAGCGGCAATGCTTTCGCTCGACAGCGCAGTAAGGCTATCGGCGGAGAAGGCGCCGAGGTGGATTGCGGTCAGCGCGCGGGCCTGAGCGGGTGTGAATTCGCCAATCTGCTGAGGCGTCAGCGCTGCGGCCTGAGCGGCCGTCATGCCTGCAATGGTTTTCGGGTCCAGGGCCGCAATCTGCTCGCCGTCCAGCGCGGCGATCATGTCAGGGCTCAAGCCGCTGATCGACTTGGCCGAGATCGCCGCCATGTCGGCGGCGGAGAAGGTGACGATGCCGGCCGGGCCGATGGCGGCAAGCTGCTGTGCAGTGAGCGCCCGGACCTGTGTCGTCGTGAAGGCCTCGATCTGGTCGGTGTCCAGAAGCTTGATCTGTGCGGTTGTCAGGCCGCCGATCGCGCCGTTGTTGAACGCGGCAATCTGTTCGGCGGAGAACGCCTGGATAGCATCCGGGCCGAGTGCTGCGATCTGAGTGGGCTTCAGAAGGGCGACCTGCTCGATGGAAAGCGCCTCGATCTGCTCCGCAGTGAGCGCCGCGGCCTGCGCGGATGTGAGCCCGGCCAGCGAAAGCGGCGCAAGCGATGCGATCTGGTCGGTGGAGAGCGCGGTGATTGCGGCGGGGCTGAGCCCCTGAACCGACTTATAGCTGATTGCCGCCATGTCCTCGGTGGAGAAGGTCGCGACTTCCTCGGGACCAAGCGCGGCGAGCTGCGCGGCGCTCAGCATGTTGATCTGGCCGGGCGTCAGGGCCTCGGCCTGGTCGCTCGTCAATGCGCCGAGCTGGGCTGTCGACAGCGCGCCGACCTGACCGGTCGTCAGACTTTCGATAGCAAATTTTTCGAGGACGCCGATATGTTCCAGCGACAGGCCGAGAATAGCGCCGCGGGAGATCGCGCTGATACGCGCTCCCAATACGCCGATGTCTTCCGCTTCCAGGGCGGCGACTTGCGCGGACGAGAGGGCGCCCAACTGGCCTGTGGAAAGCGAGGCCACGTCTTCCGTCGTCCACTCCCGGATCACCTCCGGCTTCAGCTGCCGGATCTGGTTGATGGTGAGCGATGAAACGACCGACGTCATGAGCAAAACCCTGAAAATAATAGCGAAAAGAACGTGCGATTCCACAACTAGGCAGGCTTTTCCATACGCGGATGAGCTTGCCTGAGCCTGTCTTTTTGCCTTCAGACCGCCTGTGCGGCCCATTGTCTTTCCTGAGAATCCGGCGCTTTTGCCCGATCACCTAAGGCCGGCCGGTGCCGCCTTCTGCTCGTTCGCGCATGGGCGCTGTGCAGGCGTGGATGACATCGGCAATCTGTCGGAGCTGGCGGGCAAGCGGTGTCGCGTTGCGCCAGATCATGCCGATGGTGCGTGATGGCGAAGGAGCGGGGAAGCGGGCAATGGAAACCTGTGCCGACCGTGTTTCGACCGGAACGGCCATTTCGGGGATCAGGGTGATGCCGATGCCTGCCCCCACCATCTGGACCAGCGTGGAAAGAGAGCTGCCTTCCATGACTTCACGCGGGCGTGCGGAACCGATCCGGCAGAAGGAAAGCGCCTGCTCGCGAAAGCAATGGCCTTCCTCCAGTAGCAGCAGCCGCATTTCCCGCAGCGCATCCCGCTCGGGCACCGGTTTTCCCGCGTCCTCCTGCCGCCGGACGAGCACGAAATCCTCGTCGAAAAGCTTGAACTCCGTCAGCGAGGGCTCCGAAACCGGCAGCGCGACGATGGCCATGTCCAGCTCGCCCTGCGCCAGTTCCTGTATGAGCCGAGCGGTCTGGGTTTCGCGGACATCGATCTGAATGCCCTCGAAGCTGCGGTTGAGTTCATTGATGACGACCGGCAGCAGATAGGGCGCCACCGTCGGGATGATGCCGATCCGCAGACGCGCGAGGAACGGCGTGCGTGCGGCCCGGGCAAGCTCGCCCAGTTCGTCCACGGCGCGCAGGATGTCCCGTACGCGGTGGGCGAAGATTTCGCCGAAGGCCGTCAGTTTCGCATCGCGGGCTGTCCGCTCGAAAAGCTCGTTGCCGAGCTGATCCTCCAGCTCCCGGATCTGCATGGAGAGAGCGGGCTGGGAAATCGCGCATGCATCGGCGGCAAGGCGAAACCGGCCGTGTCGGGTCAGCGCCTCGAAATATCGCAGCTGTTTCAGGGTCAGGTTTGCCATAAGAATATCTTATCGGGATAATCAGTAAATCCAACTTAAATTTATCATATCCGTCCGCTATGAAGGAGGCTACGAAGGCGCGGCTGTCTATTTGCCGTCCGGCAAGGCGTCCCAGGTCGCTTTGTGCTTTCATTCGACCACTGGGTAATGACGAACAGGAGACCAAAATGGACCAGAAAACCGACACCGCGGGCAAGTGTCCCGTCGCGCATTCCGTCACGAAGGGTCGCTCGAACCGCGACTGGTGGCCGGACCAGCTCGATGTCCAGGTGCTGCACGCGCATTCCAACCTGTCCGACCCGATGGGCGAAAACTTCGACTATGCCGAGGAATTCAAGAAGCTCGATCTGGACGCCCTGAAGCAGGACCTGCACGCGCTGATGACGGATTCGCAGGACTGGTGGCCGGCGGACTTCGGTCACTACGGTGGCCTCTTCATCCGTATGGCCTGGCACTCTGCCGGCACCTACCGCATCACCGACGGTCGCGGTGGCGCAGGCATGGGGCAGCAGCGCTTTGCGCCGCTCAACTCGTGGCCCGATAACGTCAACCTCGACAAGGCCCGCCGCCTGCTCTGGCCGATCAAGCAGAAGTACGGCAACAAGGTCTCGTGGGCCGACCTGCTCATCCTGACCGGCAACGTCGCGCTTGAATCCATGGGCTTCAAGACCTTTGGTTTCGCCGGCGGTCGTGCCGACGTCTGGGAGCCGGAAGAGCTTTACTGGGGTCCGGAAGGCACATGGCTCGGCGACGAGCGCTACAGCGGCGAGCGTGAACTGGCAGAACCACTCGGCGCCGTTCAGATGGGCCTCATCTACGTCAACCCGGAAGGTCCGAACGGTAACCCGGACCCACTCGCATCGGCGCGCGATATCCGTGACACCTTCGCCCGCATGGCCATGAACGACGAAGAGACCGTCGCGCTCATTGCCGGCGGCCACACCTTCGGCAAGACCCACGGTGCAGGCGACGCATCCTTCGTTGGCATCGACCCGGAAGGCGGCGAGCTGGAGGCCCAGGGCCTCGGCTGGAAGAGCACCTTCAATTCCGGTGTCGGCACGGATGCGATTGGCAGCGGTCTCGAAGTCACCTGGACCTCGACGCCGACCAAGTGGAGTAACAATTTCTTCTGGAACCTGTTCGGCTACGACTGGGAACTGGAAAAGAGCCCGGCCGGCGCGCATCAGTGGGTCGCCAAGGGCGCCGGTGCCACGATCCCGGACGCGTTCGATCCGAACAAGAAGCACCTGCCGCGCATGCTTACCTCGGACCTCGCGCTGCGCTTCGATCCGGAATACGAGAAGATCTCCCGCCGCTTCCTGGAGAACCCTGACCAGTTCGCCGATGCCTTTGCGCGCGCCTGGTTCAAGCTCACCCACCGTGACATGGGCCCCAAGGCCCGCTATCTCGGTTCGGAAGTGCCGGCTGAAGACCTGATCTGGCAGGATGTCATCCCTGCGATCGATCATCCGCTGGTCGACGAAAGGGACATCGCGGATCTCAAGGCGAAGGTTCTGGCTTCGGGTCTTTCGGTGCAGGAACTGGTGTCCACCGCTTGGGCTTCGGCCTCGACCTTCCGCGGTTCCGACAAGCGCGGCGGCGCTAATGGCGCACGCATCCGCCTGGCTCCGCAGAAGGATTGGGAAGTCAACCAGCCGGAGCAGCTCGCTCGCGTGCTCGGCGTTCTCGAAGGCATCCAGGCGGACTTCAATGCAGCCCAGACGGGCGGCAAGAAGATCTCGCTTGCCGACCTCATCGTGCTTGCCGGTGGCGCCGGTGTGGAAAAGGCGGCGAAGGAGGGCGGCCAGGACGTAACCGTGCCGTTTACGCCCGGCCGCATGGATGCGTCTGCCGAACAGACCGATGCTGCCTCCTTCGCTGCGCTGGAACCACGTGCCGATGGCTTCCGCAACTATGTGAACGCGAACCGCAAGCAGTTCCTCAAGGCGGAAGAGGCCCTCATCGACCGCGCGCAGCTCCTGAAGCTGACCGCACCGGAACTGACGGTGCTGCTCGGTGGCCTTCGTGTGCTGAAGACAGGCACGCCCGAGCACGGCGTATTCACGCACCGCCCGGAAACCCTGACGAACGACTTCTTCGTCAACCTGCTCGACATGGGCACGGTCTGGGCGCCGCTTGCGGGCCGGAACGGCGTCTATGAAGGCCGCGACCGCAAGACGAACGAGGTGAAGTGGACCGGCACGCGCGTCGACCTGATCTTCGGTTCGCACGCCCAGCTGCGTGCGCTCGCTGAAGTCTATGGCTCGTCCGACGCCCGTGAGAAGTTCGTACGCGACTTCGTCGCCGTCTGGAACAAGGTCATGAACGCCGACCGATTCGATCTCGCCTGATCGAGCGATCGTCGCATCGAAAACGCCGCGGACAACCTCCGCGGCGTTTTTGTTTGGAAGGCGGACGGGCCGATGCCGGCCATGTCCGGCCGCGCACGGCGCTCTCCATTCTGCTCGATAGACGTTCTCTATCAAGCCATACGAACCGTCCCCTTGATCATTCCTGACAGATCACAAATATCGGGGTCATGGACACACCCTTTATCGGTAAGAAATCCTCCGCGGCGGGTGGCTGGGGAGCGCTGAAGAGTTGCGGCAAACGTCTACTGGAGAGCGGTATGCCGCTCTCCGGGGCACGCACGTTGCTGAAGGCAAACCAGCCGGATGGCTTCGATTGCCCTGGCTGTGCCTGGGGCGATCCAGCCCATGGCTCGTCATTCGAGTTTTGCGAGAATGGCGTGAAGGCCGTTGCTTGGGAATCGACGGAGAAGAGGGCGACGCCGGCCTTCTTCGCCGCCAACACCGTTTCCGAACTTCGCAAGCTGAGTGACTACGAGCTGGAGCGAAACGGGCGTCTGACGCATCCCATGCGCTACGATGCAGCGAGTGACAGATACCTGCCGGTGGCCTGGGACGAGGCTTTCGCGGAGATCGGCGGTATCCTCAAGGGGCTCGACAGCCCGGATCGCGCCGAGTTCTACACATCCGGCCGCGCCAGCAACGAGGCGGCCTATCTCTATCAGCTTTTCGTGCGCATCTACGGTACCAACAACTTCCCTGACTGCTCGAACATGTGCCATGAGGCGAGTGGCGTCGCCCTCAAGCAGGCAATCGGCGTTGGTAAGGGGACCGTCCTGCTGGAGGATTTTGAGGCCGCGGACGCGATTTTCGTGATCGGCCAGAACCCCGGCACCAATCATCCCCGCATGTTAGGCGACTTACGTCGTGCGGCCATGCGTGGCGCGCGCATCGTCGTCTTCAATCCCATCCGCGAGCGCGGGCTCGAGCGCTTCTCCGATCCGCAGGACAAAATCGAGATGTTGCGGGGCGGCGCGACGGATATCGCCAGCCACTATTTCCAGCCGCAGCTCGGCGGCGACATGGCCGCGGTTCGCGGCATGGCGAAGGTCGTGCTGGCGGCCGAGGATGCGGCGGTTGCCACCGGTCGTCCGTCTGTTCTCGACCACGCTTTCCTTGCCGAACACTGCGCCGATTTTGCCGCCTACCGTGCCGCCGTCGATGCGACGGAATGGGCCGAGATCGAGGATCAGTCTGGCCTGACGCGCGCCGAGATCGAACGGGCGGCCGAGGTCTACATGAAGGCCGACCGGGTGATCTGCACCTGGGCGATGGGTATCACGCAGCACATCCATTCCGTCGCGACGATCCGCGAGATTTCCAACTTCATGTTCCTGCGCGGCAATATCGGCAGGCCTGGTGCCGGCCTCTGCCCGGTGCGCGGCCATTCCAATGTGCAGGGCGACCGTACCGTCGGCATCAACGAGAAGCCGCCGGAGGCTTTCCTTGATGCGCTGGAGGCGCATTTCGGTTTTACGGTGCCGCGAAAGGAAGGGCACAATGTGCTGTCTGCCATCGGAGCCATGCTGGATGGATCGGCGCAGGCGTTTATCGGCCTCGGCGGCAATTTCGCGCGTGCGACACCCGACAGCGCCCTTGTCGAGAAGGCGTTGAGTGGCCTCAAGCTCACGGTGAACATTGCCACCAAACCCAACCACTCGCACCTGATGCCGGGTGAGGTATCCTACATCCTGCCATGCCTTGGCCGCACGGAAATGGATCTGAATGCCGCAGGCCAGTCGCAACTGATCAGCGTCGAGGACTCCATGAGCATGGTGCATGGCTCGGCGGGCATCAACCGTCCGGCCTCGCCGCACCTGCTATCGGAAGTCGCGATCATCGCCGGCATCGCGGCTGCGACCGTCGGCAATGGCGTCATCGATTGGCTGGCTCTCGCAGACGATTACGACCGAATCCGCGACCACATCGAGGCGACCATTCCGGGGTTCGAGGACTACAACACGCGTCTGCGCAAACCGCGCGGTTTTCACCTGCGCAACACGGCGGCTCACCGGGAGTGGAGCACGCCTGCCGGCAAGGCGACGTTTTTCGCCGGCCCGCTGCCGTCGGAGACGGTGCACCAGCGCGCCAAGCGCGGCGGCGGCCGCTATGCCCTGCAGACCTTCCGCTCGCACGACCAATACAACACCACGGTCTATGGCCTCGATGATCGATATCGCGGCGTCTATGGTGAGCGTCAGGTGATCTTCATTCACCCGGAGGACCTGAAGGCCATGGGCGCGGCAGCCGGCGAACGCGTGGATGTGGTCGGTGACCATGACGACGGTATTGAGCGTGTCGCCACCGATTTCCGCTTCGTGCCCTATGATATTCCGCGCGGCAGCATCGCCGGATACTACCCGGAACTGAACGTACTCGTTCCACTTGCCAGCGCCGGCGAGGAGAGCGATACGCCTACTTCCAAGTCGATCATGGTCACGTTCCGCAAGCGCGCCGCGTGAGGGCCGCGGCACCTGACGCGGACGCTTACCTTGCGGCAGTCGGGCAGTTGCAGGAGAGAGATAACGGCCTGACGGCGCTCGAGGCCGGTCTTCTCGTTGCCGCGCACGCCAATATTGCAAGGGACAGCCGCACGTTCGCGCGGCTGCTCGACATTGAGCATGCGTTGGTGCTGCGCGCGGTAAACGGTCTCGCACAACGCGGCGGATTGCTACATATCGAAAAGAAGGACGGTCGCACGATGCGTACGCATTTTTCGCTCAGCGAAGCAGCTAAGTGTCTTCTCGCGGCGGCCGGGCCCTGAAAAAAAAGAGCCCCGCACGAAGCGGGGCAGCAAGCGCCACGGTTTGGCTCCCGGTGACGCGGGGAAGCTCGCGAGAACGCGAGTAACTCCCACTACGGTTTTGATCATCGGCAAGGAAGGTCTGATCTGGCGAATCGGGTACGGTTGCGCAAATAAACCTGCTCGAAAAACGGTATTGCGGAGCGAGCGACGCCACAATCAGCCCGCGCCGGGAAAATTTCGCCCCTTTCAGCACGTTTTGAAAGCGAACTGCTGTTACGGTCTAATCGCCAATCCCCGACACGGGGCCGTTATCAACCATCACCAAAGCCTATGACGTGATCTTATTGTTTCATGAGGTCTGCGTCGCTTCGCCCTTGACACTGGAAGCTTTGCGCTGACAGATTTCGTTGTCAGACATCTTACATAACAATGGGGATCAAGGCTGACCCATCATAGGAGGACCATATGAAAACGCTCTTCATGCGATTTGCCGTTGGCGCTGCTTTCATGGCGGCTGCGGTATCGGCACAAGCCGGTGAAACGCTCGACCGCGTTATGGAAAAGAAGGCGATGGTTGTCGCCACCAACAGCGGCTGGCCGCCCCAGAGCTACCTTGACGACAATAACGAGATGGTCGGCTTCGACATCGACGTGTCGCGCGAAATTGCCAAGCGCCTCGGTGTCGAGGTGAGTTTCGATACGCCAGACTGGCAGACATTGACGGGTGGCCGCTGGCAGGGCCGCTATGACCTTGGCGTCGGCTCGGTCACCCCCACCAAGGCACGCGCGCAAGTCATCGACTTTGTCGGAATCTATTACTACAGCCCCTATGTCTATGTCGTGCACAAGGACAGCGACGCCAAGTCCGTGACTGATCTCAACGGAAAGGTCATCGGCGTCGAGACTGCGACGACCTCTGAAGACTTCATCAATCGCCGCCTGGAAATCGATGCGCCGGGCCTTCCGCCGGTGGAATACAAGCTCGAACCGGGCGAGATCCGCACCTTTGCCGATTCCATGCTGCCGTTCGATGATCTGCGTCTGGGCGCCGGCGTTCGCCTCGATGCCGTCATCGCGCCGGAACAGACCGCAATGAACGCCATCAAGAACGGTTATCCGGTCAAAATACTCGAAGGGGAATATGCTTTCCGCGAACCGCTCGTGGTCATTGCGGAGAAGGTCGATCCGGAATGGACCGCAAAGGTTGGCGGGATCATCGAGGAGATGAAGAAGGATGGGACGCTGGGCCAGCTGACCACCAAGTGGTACGGCAAGGACTACAGCGCCGACTGAGGCAAGGCCGGCGCGGGCGTCCTTCGCCCGCGCCCTTTAATTCCAGGGGGAGCATGCCGATGTCCTATCCGGACACCTATTACAAGAGAACCATGGCGGACGGTGCGACGCGGCCAGTCCTTTCGGGCATTGTGGAGTGCGACGCGGTCATCATCGGCGGGGGGCTGGCCGGCCTGTCGACCGCCCTGCAGCTTGCCCGCGCCGGCAAGCGCGTTACGGTGCTGGAGGCAGAAAGCGTCGGCTTCGGCGCGTCGGGTCGCAATGGCGGCTTCGTCAGTGCCGGCTATGCGACAGACGGTGACGATATCGCCCGGATCGCGGGCAAGGATACGGCGCACAAGCTCCACCTGCTGTCCATCGAAGGCGTGGATTTCGTTCGCGACAACATCAGGGCGCTCGGTATCGACGATGCCAAACCCGTGCCGGGTCTCATGAGCGTGCTGCGCTACGATGATCCCGCCAGTCTCAAGGCCTATGCCGAGCGTAGCCGCCGCGACTACGGCTATGAACTCGACTATATGGACCGCGACGCCGTGCGGGCGGTCCTGAAGTCGGATCGCTATTTTCAGGCGCTACGCAATCCGAACGCCTTTCACATCCATCCGCTGAACTACCTGCGCGGGATCGCACGCGAAATCGAGCGCCTCGGCGGACTGATCTTCGAACAGTCCCCGGCAACGGCGACGGAGCTTTCCAAGCCCCAAAAGCGGGTCAAAACCGCAGGCGGCGAGGTGCGGGCGCCGCACGTTGTCTTCACGACGGGCGGCTATACGGGCGGGCTCAACGGCAGGCTGAAACGCTCCTTCCTGCCGATCGCGACTTACGTCATGGTCAGCGAAGAGGCGCCGGAGCTGATCGCCTCGGCCATCGCCACGCGCGACGCTATCGGCGACAACCGCAGGGCAGGGGATTACTACCGCGTCATCGATGATGGACGACGGCTGCTCTGGGGCGGTCGTATCACCACCCACGCGGCCTCGACGGCGGGTCTTGTCAAGGAACTGCGCGCCGAGATGGTCGGCACCTATCCGCAGCTTGCCGGCCTTAAAACGGAACTCGCCTGGTCGGGCCTCATGTCTTACGCCCGCCATCTGATGCCCCAGATCGGGCGCATGAGCCCGGGCGTCTGGTATTGCACCGCGTTCGGCGGTCACGGTCTCAACACCACGGCGATCGGCGGCAAGGTCATTGCCGAAGGGATCCTCGGTGAAAGTGATCGCTACCGGCTCTACGAGCCTTTCGGCCTCGTCTGGGCCGGCGGTATGGCCGGGCTTGCGGTGGCGCAACTTACTTACTGGAAGCTTCAGGCGCAGGACTGGTGGCGCGAGCGCTCAGCCTGAATGTCTGAAACGGGAAAGGGCGAAACATGATCGGTCGACTGATACTCTCCTATCCCGAAACAGCGCGCTGGGTCGGGAGCCTGCTGATCCTCGCCTTCATTGTGGCCACCCTCTATGCGCTTGGGGTGAGCCCCGTCTGGATGGGCCATCTGCTGCCGTCGTCAGCAGAATGGATCAAGGCCAATCCGGGTGTTGGTCGGCTCATTTCGGCGGTGTTGATCGCTCTGATCCTCGCTGCGAATTGGAAGGCGTTGCGCCAGCTCTCAAGGCGTCAGCAGATCGTGGCCGTCTGGGTCGAACTCTTCGCGCTGCTGATGCTATTTTTCTATTCCTTTGATCTGTCCTTCGCCTTCATCGCCAAGAAGATCGGTTTCCTCATTTCGCAGGGCGTCGTCACGACGCTCTATATCTCGGCCATATCGATCATCATCGCGACGATCATCGCGCTTGCCGGCGCGATCGCGAAATTATCCAGCAATGGTGTGATCTATGGGCTTGCGACCTTCTACACCTCGCTGTTTCGCGGCCTGCCGCTGCTCATGCAGATCTACATCATCTATCTCGGCCTGCCGCAGGTCGGTTACGTAATCGGTGCTGTGCCGGCAGGTATTCTTGCTCTGTCGCTCTGCTACGGGGCCTATATGACGGAAATTTTCCGCGCAGGCATCCAGAGCATCAATCGCGGACAGACGGAGGGTGCGACGGCGCTCGGTCTTAGCCCTGCCCAGACGATGATGCTCGTCATCCTGCCGCAGGCGATGCGGGTCATCATCCCGCCCACCGGAAACCAGTTCATCGCTATGCTGAAGGATTCCTCGCTCGTGTCTGTCGTCGGTGTCTGGGAAATCATGTATCTCGCCCGCACGCAGGGCCAGACCGAGTTCCGTCATATCGAGATGCTGATCACCGCGTCGATGATCTACTGGATCCTGTCCATCGGCCTGGAATTCGCCCAGTCTCGGATCGAAGAGCGCTTCGGACGCTTCAACGCGCGTTGAGAGGGGGCTTCAGAGCGGTTGCGGTTCCTGCGGGAACCCGCCGACATGGGTGCAGGTCAGTGCCGCGTGGTCACGCCCGGACAGGAGGCATTCCGAAAGCGGACGTTTGGCGATGCGTGCGCCAAGGAAGCCGGCGATGAAGCTGTCGCCTGCGCCTGTCGTATCCACGATGGGCACGGCCAAGCTGCAGACCGCGACGCGTTCATGTCCGTCGCCGGCAACCGAACCGTTACTGCCGCGCGTGACGACGGCAAGCCGCGCGCCATCCTCAAGCAGCTTATGCAACAGGGCATCGGCCGCGCCACGGCCGTCGCCTGCCGAGGCAAAGACGATGGAAAGACCCGCGGTGCCGAGATTGCTCGGATCCGCATTGACGGAAATATCCTGCGAGACGCTGACGCTCGCCGCTGTGAGCGCCTGCCTGAGGGCGCCGCCGTCATCCAGCCAGCCGATATGAACGTGGTCCATGGTTTTGAGAACCGCAATGTCCGCGTCGTCGGGCCTGTAGCCGGTGCATGCGCCGAAATCCTCATGGACGAAGATGCGCTCGCCTGAGGGCGTGATCTCGATATCGGTATAGGCCGTTATGCCGGGGCGTTTTCGCAGATATGTGACGTCTACGCCGTTTGCCGTGAGTGTCGCGCCTGTCCTGTGTCCGGCTGCATCCTCACCGACCGCGCCGAAATAGAACGATGCGTGCCCGAGCCGCGCGAGCTGTACGGCGACATTCACGGCATTGCCGCCCACGAGAGATTTAGAGAGCGGCGGGCCGAAGCGGTCGATGCAGTTATCGCCGACGACTGCGAACTTAAGGCGCGTCATGAATATTCCGGGGTAAGACCATGAAAGTACGGGGTCTTGATCCTGCATTTCCGGCTTTTAGGTTGCGTCATGCCGTGGCTTCAATAGGCGACCCGCTTGTAATAGCGCCGTGTGGTCAGCGGATGATTGCGCATGACTTCCAGATGCGCGCTGATACGTTCGAGAACGGTTGCCAGTACGACAGGTGATACCAGCGCCCGAACCTCCGACGATAGGCCCGGCAGCGCGAAAGCAGCGGTGTCGAGCACGGTCAGCTTGTCGGTATATTGCGGCACGAAGGTGCCGACACGGTCGGCCAGCGGCCGCAATTCGTCCTCGCCCTTGAAGAGGATAACACTGACATCCTTCTCCACCAGTTCCAGCGTGCCGTGGAAGAAATCGGAGGCGTGGACGGGACGCGTGCGTATCCACTGCATCTCTTCCAGGATGCACATGCCGTAGTAGAATGCTTCCGGCCAGACGTTCCCCGCGCCGGTGATAATGTGATAGTCCGATCCGGCGAGCACCTTCGCAAAGGCCTCCGCCTGCGGTTCGTACGCGCGCTTCACCTCCAGCAGCAATTCTGGCATGCGATCCAGGCCAGTCACGATATCATCGTGGTTCGCGATCTCGCCGCGATGCTTCAGGATCGCCAGCGCGACAAACAGGGATTGCAGGTAGAAGGATTCTGACGAAGTATCGTCCGCCGCGGCATTGACGAAGACGTGGTCGCCGCCTTCTCCGAGCGGCGTAGCCGCATTACCGACGAGCGTGAGGACCGTCGCACCGATCTCCTTGAGCTTCGCCAGCAAGGCGACGCTTTCCTTTGTGGTGCCGGACAGTGAGGGCATGACGACGATGGACCTGTTCGTGAGATGCACAGAACCGGTAATCACGAGTTCGGCGGGCATGTCGATGAAGGCGGGAAAGCGCGAGCGCCGTTGTAGAAGCTGTGCAGCCGGTTGCATCAGGATCGCCGCAC
Source organism: Shinella sedimenti (assembly GCF_022601905.1). Classification (NCBI taxonomy): domain Bacteria; kingdom Pseudomonadati; phylum Pseudomonadota; class Alphaproteobacteria; order Hyphomicrobiales; family Rhizobiaceae; genus Shinella; species Shinella sedimenti. Next base: position 116,884 of record NZ_JAKVIN010000005.1, on the reverse strand, counting down.
CACCCGTGCCAAGGAAAAAGATGTTCTCCGCGCCCGCATCGAGGCAACCGGCGACAACGGTCTCCAGGCGTTGCCGCAATGCGACGGCGCCGGACTGGATACGGAGGAATCTCTGTTCATCGAAGTTCAACATGGTGGCTCTTTTCGAGGAATGATGAAGTTGTAAGACAACTGACATCACGGATATCGTATGTCAATACCTTCTCCAAGCGCGCAGCCGTGGTGCGGCAGAGTATCGGATGTGTACGCTAGCCTTGACCCGCCAGGATTTGTCAGACAAGAAGGGAGAAGTACAACAATCGGACGAGGCTTACGGTGGAGGAACCCCTGCGCGACTCTCGCACGCTGGCCGTCCAACTCCGCGACCGGATCGCCGACCTCATCCGTGAGGAGGGGTTGAGGCCGGGTGACAAGCTGCCGACCGAAGCCCAGCTGACTCAGCGCTTCAAGATTTCCCGCCCTGCGCTGCGCGAGGCGTTGAAACTGCTTGAACAGGACGACGTGATCTATGTGGAGCATGGCCGCGGCCGTTTCGTCTCCGCGCTGTCGGCCGTACAGGTCGACCGTCCGATCACGGTTTTCGAGAGCGTTACCGACATGGCGCGCCAATATGGCTACCGGCCGGTCAACAAGGTGCTTTCGATTGCCGAGGAGGCGCCCGACAAGCGTGTCGCGGAAAGTCTGCGGCTCGCGCCGACGGATCGGGTCATCCGGATCGAGCGTCTACGCCTTCATGACGATACGCCCATTCTCTACTGCGTCGACTACCTGCCACGCGACATCGTTCCTGGTCCGCTCTATGACATCGAGTGGAGTGGGTCGCTCCTTGACCTGCTCGAGCGGTATGGCAACCGGCCACGCATGTCGGCGGCCAGCGTTTCGGCCGTCATGCTGCCACAAGACGTGGTGGATCGGCATGGCCTGCGCGATTTCGGCCCCGCACTTCTCATCACAGAAACCTGCTTCAACGCTGCCGGCGTGCCGGTGAACTACGCCATAGACTATCATCGTGGCAGCCATTTCTCTTTCAGCCTGACGCGCAAATAGCGCCAAGACCTTTCACATCAGAGGTGGACATGACCGACGAGACCAATCGGAAAGTAGCGCTTGTGGCCGGAGGAGCCGGCGGAATGGGGGTGGCGATCGCATTGCGTCTCGCGGCCGCCGGCTATGCCGTCGCCATCGCTGATCTTGCGTCCGAGCGCCTGACGTCCGCAGTCGCTGCGCTGACGTCGCAGGGTGCCGAGGCGCTGGCCATACCGCTCGATATCCGCAAGGTTTCCGGCTGCGCAGCCGCCGTCGAAACAGTGATCGACTGGCATGGCCGTCTGGACGTGCTGGTCAATGCGGCCGGCGTCTGGCGCGAGGGCGATGCGGTTACGATGACGGAAGACGATTGGGACATTGTTCTGGATGTCAACCTCAAGGGCGCGTTCTTCCTGATCCAGGCGGCCATCCCGCACCTTCCGGCTGGTGCGTCAATCGTCAATATCGCCTCGGATGCCGGACTGGTCGGCAATAACGGGGCCTCGATTTATTGCGCGTCCAAAGGCGGGCTCGTGCTTCTGACCAAGGCGCTTGCGCTGGAACTTGCGCCCCGGCAAATCCGGGTCAATGCCGTTTGCCCGGGCGATGTCGCCACGCCGATGATCGACTTCCAGGCCGAGCGCTATGGCGGTGGCGATCCGGAGGGCTACAAGGCGAAGCTGCTTTCCAACTATCCGCAGCAGTCAGCCGCCCGCTTCATACGGCCGGACGAGATTGCGCGCATGGTGGCCTTTCTGTGCGAGGAGGGTGCGGCCCCGATCACGGGTGCGGCGCTGTCGATCGATTTTGGCGTGACGGCCGGCTACTGAGGAGAAGCCCATGCAGCGCAAGACCGCGATCATCACGGGGGCGGGCGCCGAGGACGGCATCGGTTTCGCTTGTGCCAAAAGCCTTGCGGAGGAAGGCCACATCGTTCACCTCGTTGCCACCAGCGAACGCATCCTCCAGCGGGCCGACGAGCTTCGGGCTGCTGGCTTTTCGGCGACAGGTCATATCTGCGATCTTACCGCGAAGGCAGCGGTCGAGAACCTGCGCCGCCTGACAGGCTCCGCCGCCATCCTCGTCAACAATGCCGGCATGGGCAGCCTCGCGCAGCCGGCCTTGCAGCGTGAGTTCGTGGATCTGGAGGAGGCCGATTGGGATCGCGGCATCTCCGTCACGCTGAAAACCGCCTTCCTGGCAACCCGCATCTACCTGCCGGATATGCTGGCGGACGGCTATGGCCGCGTCGTCAATGTGGCATCGGTCACGGGGCCCTATGTCGCCAATCGAGGCGAGACCGCCTATTCCGCCGCCAAGGCCGGGATGGTGGGCATGACGCACGCGCTCGCGCTAGAAGCCGGACCGCGTGGTGTCACGATCAATGCCGTCGCGCCGGGCTGGATCGACACGGGAGCTTCTACAGAAGAAGAACGCCGCGCGGCGAAGGCAACACCCTGCGGTCGCGCAGGCCGGCCCGACGAGGTCGCCGCAGCCGTTGCCTTTCTTGCCTCGCCGAAGGCCAGCTACATCAATGGCGCCGTGCTGGTCGTGGACGGCGGAAACATCCTGCAGGAGGCGAAGACCTGATCTGCCGGGTGCGATCGACGCTCGTTGGGACTGGAACATCAGGCGGTCCATGTCGTTTCGGCATGATCCATGCCCGAGCGAGGAGATCCGATATGCCCCGTGGAGACAAATCCGCGTATACCGAAAAGCAGAAGCGCAAGGCTGAACATATCGAGGAAGGCTATAAGGAGCGCGGCGTTTCGGAGGATGAAGCCGAGCGCCGGGCCTGGGCAACCGTCAACAAGGATAGCGGCGGCGGCAACAAATCCGGATCTGGCCGAGGCAAGCCGGATACGAATGCTTCCGCCGAGAAAGGCGGGCGAAAGGGCGGTGCCGCATCGGCTGACCGCCCCGCATCCGAGCGGTCGGCCAGCGCGAAGAAAGCCGCCGAAACCCGCAAGGAACGGCACCATTGACGCGGTCGTGTCTTACCAGCCTAGTCTTTCTTTCGAACGAAGCTTACGTTGCCGAGGCCAGTGCCGATGGTGATTGCGCCCCAGTGATCGACATCGGCCATGCGCGGCACTTCCGATAGGCCCTGAACGACTGCGTCGTTATGCATGATGACGAAGGTAGGGTGGTCCGCTATCTGCGGAATCGCCTTGCACAGTGCTTCCGGCAGGTTGAAATGGGTGCTTTCCCAATTCCCGCCGGGCAAGTTCTGGCCGCCGCGGGCAATCGAGCCGTCGGCCGCGATAATGCCGGGACATCCGATGCCGATCACAGGCGCCAGCGCGATCTTCGCCTTCTTCGCCTTGGCAATCAGGTCCTCGATCATGCTGACCAGATAGGCGATGGTCGCTGTGCGTCGCGGCTCATCCTCCGCATGACGCCACAGTTCCGATTTCCATACCTTTGCCTTGGAGAAATCCGGCTTCTCATCGAGATTGAGTTTGACAATACCGGCACGGATGTTGGTGCCGCCGATATCGACGGCGATGATGGCGTCGTGACCTCGAAGCATCCAAGCGGGAATGAGATGCACCGCGCCGATGAGGCCTGCCTTGTCAGGGTGATGCTCGATCGGCAGCAGATCCACCTTCATTCCGGCCGCCTTCAGTAGAAGGCCCGTTCGTGCAATCACCATGAGGCCGGACAGGCTGTCCTTGAATCCACCGCCGACCACGATCTTTTTCACGCCCTTCCAGGGCTCTTCCTTCATGTAGCGAGTCAGGACGCCGGCCAGTTCCCGCGAAAAGTCATCGATTGCTGAGAGCACAAGGGCCGCCTTCTCCGTTTCGAGCTGGTCCAGAAGGGCGTCGACATCCTTCTTGGAGAGATCGCCTGTGCTAATGTCGCCTATTGGGTCAGGCCCACCATCTCGCGCGCGCTTGCGCCATTCGTCGAGTATGTCGCGGAAGGCAGACTTGTTGGCGCGGTCGCCAATAAAGCCCTCCTTGTCACGGACCTCCAGATTGTAACTTGCCACCGTCACCGCCGGCAGATCCTCTGCACCGTGCGCGACAGGCGCCGCGCCACCGTTGCTATCCTGCGGTTTTTTCTTTTTTGTCATGCCAGCTCCCAGCCCCGTGACGAAACGCAGAACCCAAATGCCGCCCGATGAAAGTTGTTCCAGCGCACCCCTTGCCGGGCCGGATTTACGATCTAATTGCAATGCCATGACTGAATTGGAGAAATTGCGTCCGTCGGACGCGGCCATTCGCCATCTCGTTCGCCGCCTCGTCGACGAGCCCGACCGCTGGGCACTCTTCCTCGATATCGATGGCACGCTGATCGACCTCGCGGCGACCCCCGATGCCATTCAGGTGCCCCTATCGCTGAGATCGGATCTCAGCGCGGTTTCGGCCCGCCTCGGTGGCGCATTGGCGTTGGTGACGGGCCGAAGCCTTCCTTATGCCGATCGACTCTTCGCGCCGCATCGCTTCCCAATCGCCGGGTTGCATGGCGCGCAGTTCCGTGGCGCGGATGGCAAGGTCAATGCTGTCGTCGAGACACCGGCTTTTGCGGACATCAAGCTGCGCCTTTTACAGCAGACGGCGTGGATGGAGGGTGTGCTGATCGAGGACAAGGGGGCTGCCGTCGCGGCCCATTACAGATTGGCACCTGCCTATGATAAAGCGCTAGAGCAGATCATGCGTGCCTTTGCCGAGGAGGCGGGACCAGACTGGGTGTTGCAACCCGGAAAGATGGTTTTCGAAATCAGACCATCGCGCGCCGACAAGGGCGAAGCGGTTGCGTCCTTCCTGGAAGAACCGGTGTTTGCCGGGCGCCTCCCGATCACGATCGGTGACGATCTGACGGACGAATCCATGTTTGCACTGGCCAATGCCCGGGGCGGAAAGTCGATCCGTGTTGGCTCGTTGTCGACCGAAACCTGCGCGCTTGCAAAGGCATCTTCGCCCTCTGCCATCCGCTCGGCACTGGCAACCATCGCGTCCACGAGTGCAGACCGAACGGCTTCTGCGTCGTAAGCGCCGGAACCCAAACCGGTTCCGCGTCTTTCCCCGAGAACAAGGGAGAAATCGATGAAGCACAAATTGCTGGCAAACGATGCGGGTGAGCGCACCTTCATCCTTATCCTCGAGGAAGACGACGAGGCTTTTGCGTGTCTCACCGCGTTCGCGCGGCAGGAACGCATCACGGCGGCGTCCGTCACGGCGATCGGCGCCTTCCGCTCGGCAACCATCGCCTTCTTCGAATTCGAGACGAAGAACTACAAGAAGATACCCGTCGAGGTGCAGACGGAGGTGCTGAGCCTGATGGGTGATGTCGCTGTCGATGAGAAGGGCGAGGCGAGCCTGCATCTTCACGTCGTGTTGGGCCTGTCCGATGGCAGCACGAGGGGCGGACATTTTCTGCAAGGCCATGTGCGGCCGACATTGGAGGTGGTGGTGCGTGAAACGCCGGCGAAACTGCGCCGAAGGCACAATGCCGAACTTGGCATCGCATTGATCGATATCGATCAGGCTTGACAGAAAGGGCGGAAACAACCGTTTCCGCCCTCCCAGACCGGTTTACTTGCCGGCGGTGTTGTATTTGGCGTCCACGTCGTTGATGGCATTGACGTTGCCGGCCGAGCGGCCGTTTTCATCGAAGGTCTGGGCAAGGAAGGCGTCCGCGATGGTCTTTGCGACTTCCGAGCCGATGACGCGTGCACCCATCGTGATGATCTGCGCATTGTTGGACAGCGCCGCGCGCTCGGCCGAATAGGTGTCGTGGGTCAGCGCGGCGCGGATGCCGGGCACCTTGTTGGCGGCGATGCACACACCGATGCCGGTGCCGCAGACGAGGATGGCGCGGTCATATTCGCCCGCGATGACCGCCGAAGCGACGCGGTCGGAGAGGGTGGCGTAGAAAGCATCCGCGCCGGCTTCGGTGCGCGAGATTTCGTGCACCTCGTGGCGGTCCTTGAGGTAATCGGCGAGAACCTTGGCGAGGCCTTCGCCCGCGCTGTCACCGGCAATAGCAAGTTTCATGGTGCAACTCCTTTTCAGATGGTGGCGGCGCAACGCGCCAGGATGTCGAGATAGCCTTCAACCTTCCAGGCTGAACGGCCGATGAAAAGCCCGTCGATATTGGGGCAGGCAATCAGTTCCTCGCAGTTCTGCGGGTTGACCGAACCACCGTAGAGGCAAGGAATCCGGCGGCCGAGGATATCCTCCGCGACCTTGGCGATTTCGGCATGCCGCGCGTCGGCATAGTCTGCGGTTGCCGGAATGCCCTTTTCGCCGATCGCCCAGACGGGCTCATAGGCGAGCAGGATTTCCGCTTCCTTCTGTGCGCCCTGGAGTTTTCCGAGGGCGCCGCGAACCTGCTGCGCCAACACGGCGTCGGCATTGCCGCTTTCCCGGTCCGCGAGCGTTTCACCGATGCAGATGAGCGGCACGAGGCCATGGCGCACGGCGGCCTCGGTCTTCAGGCCGACAGCCTCGTCCGTCTCCCCGAAATGCTCGCGGCGTTCGGAGTGGCCGAGTTCGACGAGGTCGAGATTGCAGTCCTTCAGCATGACCGGAGAAATCTCGCCGGTCCAGGCGCCCTCGTCGGCCCAATGCATGTTCTGTGCGCCGACCTTGACGGAGGTCTCGGCAAGCAGCGCCTTGACCTCGCGCACCGCGGTGAAGGGCGGGATGATGAAGCGCTGGATGCGGGCATGGCGATCCTTGTCGGCAGCCTTCAGGCCCTCGGCGAAAACCTTTGCCTCGGCCAGCGTCTTGTTCATCTTCCAGCTTGTGCCGACCCAGAAGTTCCGGCCGTCGCTCATAGTGTATTCTCCCTCGTCATTGTGTGCCTCATGCGGAGCTTTGTAGCAGAAGACGGGCGGTTCGCTCGTCGGTGATAAGGCCGTGAAGCTTGTAGCTGTGCAGAACGGCCCGGATGGCTTCGGTCTTGGCTGGGCCTCCCGCAACGGCAACGATGCGATCCCGGCCGGCGTCGGTGAACGAGGCTGCAAGTGTGCGCGCCGTCACGGATGTCTCGAGAATGCGGCCCTTGATGTCGAAGAAGTGACCGAGCAGTTCGCCAGCACCGCCAAGCGTTGCGATCTCCTCCAGCTCGTCGGCGTGTAGCATACCCGATGTGACCAGGTGCGCCTGGTTGTCGACTGTGCCAATACCGACGATCTTGAGATCGGCACTGCGGGCGAGATTGAACACATCGCTGACGCCGCGCTGGGAGAGCAGAACCTCGCGGTCGTCCTCCGTATTGGCGAAAAAGGGCACAGGCATCACATAGGCTTGCCTGCCGGTCTTTGCGGCGAGCTGATGCATGACATCATAGGGATTTGTGGCGTAGTCGCGGGTAAGCCCGCCGAGAAGCGAGACAAAACGCGTATTACCCGCGTTGATGCGCGGCAGGTGGTGAACGGCCGCCGAAAGCGTACGGCCATGGCCAAGACCGATCACGGCAGTCGTGCCGCTTTCGATTTCACGACGGAGAAAATCCGCGCCGGCATGCCCGAGCGCCGTCAGCGCAAGCGCGTCGTCATCGACATCGGGGGCGACCTCACAGTAATCGAGGCCGTAGCGCTCCGAAAGCGCGACCTCCAGGTTGACGCATTCGGCGATGTCGCCATCTATGCTGACCTTCACCACACCGTCGGCCACAGCACGCGCAATCAGGCGGTGTGCCTTGCCCGAGGGAATGCCGAGCCGCTTGGCCACGGCCGCCTGGGTGAAGCCCCCGACATAGTGCAGCCAAGCGGCACGGACGGCGAGGGAATCTTCGTTGTCGGTCATCGATGATGTCCTGTCCTGCTGTCCCCCCGCAACGTCCCTGTCAGAGATGTCCTGACATGCGTTCCGGAAATGGTCAGCCCACTTTGAGATCGGATGCACCGGTGTTGATATAGGGCGCCCAGAAGGCAATGCTTTCGGCAATCTGCGGGATGACCTCGCGGTCGTTCGGTTCGCGTTCCTTGAAGGAGAGTTCGAGGCAGATCTCGTTCTCGACCGCGCCACCCTCTGCAAACGCCTTCAGCAGCGGCTCCGGCTGGATACGGCCCTTGGCATTGAATGCGGCGGTGAACGGCCTGTGGCCGCCCTTGTCCATCAGGCTCTGCTTGATATGGATGATGGGGGATACTTTCGGGACTGCGCGCGCCCAGGCATAGGGATCGTAATCGTCCGGGTTTTCGGATGTGACGTCGCCATGGTCGATATCGGCCATCATCCACATGGGAACGGCCATGTCCGCCGCCGTCAGCCGATCCTGCAAGGCAAGGCAGGCTTCGATGGTCTCGCCGAATTCGCGTCCGATGCTCATTGGTTCCCAGAACACATAGGAAAGGCCGGCGTCCCTGGCGTGATCCGCGACCTCTGCCCAACAGTCGATGGCGATCTTGATCAGCTCCTCGCGACGAACCGGATCATCGTAGTCCTTGTAGGTGAAGATCGCGAACTGCGTACCGACGGACTGGCCGCCAAGGTCACCGATGATGTCGGCGAAGGTCTTGAACCAGTCGACGTAATAGCGCCGCACTTCCGCATCCGGGTGGCCGAAATGATTGAGGCGGCCGTAAGGGCCGGTCATACCGGATGTGACACGCACGCCCGTGCGCTGGAGCGCGCGGTCCATCTGGCGCGTCAGGCGGCGGATCGTATCGGCGTTCCAGCTTGGGTTGATGAACTCATGGGTCAGCTGAAGATCGCGCAGCCGGAGATCCCTTGCGACCGTGTCGATAAGGTCGTCAGGGTCGGCGAAGCGGTTGACCAGCGGATTGGTGTTGAGCGAGAGCGTCAGCGGCATGGTCATCCTCACGCCGCTGTAAGGCGGCTGGTGCTGAACCAGTCCGCGAAGGCGGCCCGTTCGGCTTCAGTCAGGTGAAGGTAGTGCTTGGTGCGACGATAGAGAATGTCCTGCGCCGTCAGCGCCCATTCCTTCTCGACGAGATAGCGGGCTTCCGCTTCATAGAGCTGCCCGCCGAAATACCGACCGAGGCCTTCGATGCCCGTGGCACTGCCGACGACAGATTTCGTGCGCGTGCCATAGAGGCGCCCATAGTGCTGCACGAGCTTGCGCGGCATCCAGGGATAGGTGTCCCGCAGGCTGTTGGCGAAGGTCTCGTAGTCGGCATTTGGCATGTCGCCGCCGGGCAGGGGTGCCTTTTCGGTCCAGTCCGCGCCCATATTAGGGAAGATATGTTTCAGGCGGTGCATGCCGCGCTCGGCAAGTTCGCGAAATGTCGTGATCTTGCCGCCAAACACGTTGAGCAGCGGCGCGCCGCCGGTTTCATCGAGATCGAAGACATAGTCGCGGGTGACAGCAGAGGGGTTGCCTTTGCCATCGTCGAAGAGGGGGCGCACGCCGGAGAAGGAGTGCAGCACATCTTGCCGGCGCAGCTTCTCCTTGAAGTAGCGGTTCACGGCCGTCAGCAGGTAATCGATTTCGGCCTCGTCGGCGGCGACATCCTCGGCGCGGCCTTCATAGGCGATGTCAGTGGTGCCGATCAGCGCCTTGTCGCCCTCATAGGGATTGATGAAGATGACACGCTTGTCGTGGTTCTGGACCAGGTAGGCGTTCGCGCCCGCCCAGAACTTCGGCACGATGATGTGGCTGCCCTTCACAAGGCGGACATTGCGCGCGGAATTCGAGCCGGCGACACGGTTGATAATGTCCGTGACCCAGGGGCCAGCACAGTTGACGAGGCACTTTGCGCGGAAGGTCCTGCTTTCACCGGTCACGCTGTTCTGCGTCGTGACCGTCCAGGCGCCGTTCTCGCGGCGGGCCGATACGGTCGGCGAGCGGGTCAACACGACCGCGCCCTTTTCTGCGGCGCCGATGGCGTTCAGCGTAACGAGGCGGGCGTCATCCACCCAGCAGTCGGAATATTCAAAGCCGCGCGTATACTGGTCGAGGATCGGCGTACCTTCGGGATCGCGCTTCAGGTCCAGCGTGCGTGTGCCGGGCAATTTCTTGCGGCCGCCAAGATGGTCGTAGAGGAAGAGGCCGAGGCGTACGAGCCAGGCCGGCCGGTCCTGCGGGCTATGCGGGAGGACGAAACGCATCGGCCAGATGATGTGCGGCGCAGCGTTTAGCAGCACTTCGCGCTCGATCAACGCCTCGCGTACCAGGCGGAACTCGTAATATTCAAGGTAGCGAAGGCCGCCATGCACCAGTTTTCCCGAGCGCGAGGATGTGCCTTCGGCAAGATCGTCCTTTTCGCTGAGTACCAAGGAAAGGCCGCGTCCGGCAGCGTCGCGTGCGATGCCCGCGCCGTTGATGCCCCCGCCGATGACGAAGAGGTCAATAAGCTTTGGCTCGTTCATATCAGTCTCCTCTGGCGCCGCCGCGGCGGCACGATCGTCGTTGTCCTCAACGCGCGGCAAGGATGTCCCAGGCGGGCGCGATGCCCCGGCGCACATCCGCATAGGCGGTGAAAAGGCGTGTCATACGTTCGGATGCTTCTGCATCAGGCTGTTCGGCCGCGCCGAGCTCGGGTGTCACCCAATCGGCGATGCAGTCGTCCATGGTGCTGTAGGCGCCGATGGCGACAGCTGCCATCATCGAGGCGCCGGCAGCTCCGGCTTCTTCACGCGTGCTGACGCGCACGGGCGCTCCAAGGGCCGCACCAAGCGTGCGCCGCAGGGATGCCGAGCGTGCGGCGCCGCCGCTCACGCGCAACTCGGAGGGCAGGCCCCCCATGGCGGCATAGCAGTCGCGCGTTGCCATTCCGAGGCCCTCGACCACGGCGCGAACGAGATCGGGATAGCGATGGCGACTGGAAAGGCCGGTGAAATTGGCGCGCGCGCGTGCATTGACGAATGGCCCGCGTTCCCCGGCTTCCGAAATATAGGGGTGATAGAGAATGTTGCCCGGCTTGCTTGCCGTAAACCATTGGTCGACGCGGGCGATCATCTCGTCCAGCCCGACGCTGACGCCGAACTCGCCCAGCATGTCGACGCCCACCTGCAGCAGCCAGTCGAGATTGATCGTCGCGCCCATATTGGTCTGGGCTTGGGTGACGATGCCCGGAATCGGAAGTGCGATCACGTATCCGGTGCGTTCGGCATTCAGAACGACGTCTTCTACAGCCTTGGCCAGCAGGTGAACGCCGGTCGAGCCGATGGCGGAGCAGGCGGCGTTGCGGCCCTCGCTGCGTACGCCGGCACCCAGCGCTGTCATGCACATATCGACATAGCCGAGGCAGACAGGCGTACCGGCCCTGAGACCGGATGACGCCGCCGCCTCCGCCGTCAGCTTGTGCGATGTCTGCGTGCCGTCGATGACCTCGGGCAGCAGGTTGCGCCGGTGCGTGAGGCCAAGGGCGGCCAAAACATCCGTATCGTACTGGCGTGTTCGGAAATTACCGAAGGTGAAGCTGACCTCGGACGGGTCCGTCGCGCGCACGCCCGTCAGGTTGAGATAGAGCCAGTCCTTGCAGTGCATGGCCGTTTCCGCCCCGGCGAGGAGCTCGGGATAATAACGGTCCATATGGGCCAGTTGCGTGCCCTGCTGGCAGGTGTTGAGGCCCGTTCCCGTCGCAGCGAATCGCGCCCTATCCCCGTCGGTAGCGGCAAGGCGCTCGACGGTGGAGGCGGCACGGGCATCAAGCCAGAGCCAAGCTTCGCCGGCCGGGCGATTTCCGGCGCCGACGAGCCAGGTGCCGTCGCCCTGTGCTGTGACAGCGATGGCGGCCGTACGTTCGGCAAGACGATCGATCTTTTCCGCCAGTCCGAGCAGGGCGCGTGTGCAGTCGTGCCAGGTCTGGTCCAGGGATTGCGTGACGGACCCGTCGTCGCCCGTTTTGTAGCTGTTGCGCACCGAGGCGCTGGCAATCTGGCGGCCGTTCAGGCTGAAGGCCACCGCCTTCATGACCGACGTGCCGGCATCGATGCCGATGATCAGATCATGCGACTCAGTCATGTCGCGCACCCACGCCACGCGAAGCGGTGGCCGCCGCGTTGCCTGATCCGAAACAGGGCATTCAATCCTCCCGACAAGTCTTTCCGGAAGCGCGTGCTTTTTCGTGTTCGGCGGTGACGCCAAAAGGAAATGAACGCAGATATTCCGTACCTCGCGATGGAAGATAACACAAAGTTATCGCATGTCTCGGAAAAATTTTCGGCCTGTGGAGTTTTTTTCAAGGTAAGCGCAGGTTGTGGTGCTTGTTGAGTCGACGCAATTTTTGAGGTCCCAGCACCGTGTGCCAGATTGTGATTGTGTTCTCATGCGTTGTCGAAAAGTGCCCTGTATTCACGCGGCTTGCGAGGTTAATTGAGTAAAATCAGCATTATATCGGATTTCTCTACGCTTCCAAGGCGACGATTTCACTCTGTCTGGCTTGTTTCTGTCGGGGCGGGGATTCTGACGTTTCGACGAGGGCAGTCATCGCGAATGAATGTGGATTGCCGCAAAAAGCCCGATTGACAGCCTGTGTTAACTTAACATATGTGTTGGGACATATAACGTGCACATACCGCAGATGCGAAGATGTGTGCAATGCAGCGCGAAGCGGGTGAGGAGATCTGGCCAGCGCGGTTCATGGGAGGACGTCGTGACATCTTCTGATCTCCAGATGCCCGTAAACGGTCGCCGCATGAGCGATGCGCCGTTCCTGTCGTCGCCGTCCTCGCTGACAACCTCCTCGTTCTATCTCAAGGCCAACGGACATGACTGAAGCCACGCTCTCGAAATCGCCGCAGCCGGCGCGGTCCTATCGCTGGTTTGGCATTGCAGCCGCCATCGTGCTCGTCGGCGCCATGGCCTTCGACACGAAGATCGTAACGATCGGCTCGGACGCTGACGTCCAGGTGCAGAAGTTCTCGCCGGTCGCCTTCGGTGCCGAGCAGTTCCCCATTATCAAGCAGGATGTGGAAGGGCGCGCCGTCGACGCTGTCGAGCTGTCGCAGGCCATTGCGGCCGACAGGAAGGCCGCCGGTGAAAAGTATGGCGTCGCTACGTCCGTCGGGCCGGTCTTTCCTGTGAAACTCACCGGCGTGCTCGGCGAGCGCAAGGCGAACTACAATGTCGTTGCGGTCGAGGGCCTGCCCGCCGAGCTGACTGTGCGCGTCCAGACCGGGCCGGCACTGAACGGCACGGACCTGCGCGACGCGACGGGCAAGATCGAGTTCGGCCAGTTCAAGAACCAGATCGAATATCAGGATGCCGGTTCTGCCATCAACAACGAGGTCAAGAAGGTCGTGCTCGGCGATCTCGATCCTGCAGCGATCGAGGGCAAGACCGTAACGGTCATCGGCGTCTTCAAGCTGGTCAACCCGAAGAGCTGGATCGTCACGCCCGTGAGGTTCGACGTCCAATGAGCGAAGTTGCCGACATCGGCCAGAAGGGTGAAGTCGTCCTTGCTGCACGCAACGTGGCGAAATCCTACGGCAATATCCACGCTCTCAAGGGTGTGAACTTCGACATTCGCCGCGGCGAAGTGACGACGCTGTTCGGCGAGAACGGCGCCGGAAAGTCGACGCTGATGAAAATCCTGTCCGGCGTGGTACAGCCCACGTCCGGCGAAATCATACTCGATGGGGAACCTGTCGCCTTCGCGTCATCCTCCCAAGCACGCGACCGCGGCATCTCCATCATCCATCAGGAGCTCAGCCTCGCTCCCAACATGAACGTCCGCGACAACATCTTCATGGGTCGCGAAATCATGACGGCGACGGGCGTGGACTTCGCAGAAGAAGAGCGCCAGACGCGCCTCCTGATGGAAGAGCTCGAAGAGCATATCGATCCTCTGACCCCGGTAGAGGAATTGCGCCTCGGTCAGCAGCAGATCGTCGAGATCGCCCGCGCGCTGTCCGTCAATTCGCGCATTCTCATCATGGACGAGCCGACTTCGGCGCTCAGTGCGTCCGAGGTGGAGGTGCTGTTCAAGGTCATCCGCGATCTGACCGCCCGCGGCGTCTCCATCGTCTACATTTCGCACCACCTCGAGGAGGCGCTGCAGATCACAAACCACGCGGTGGTTCTTCGCGACGGCGCCATGACCGCCTATGCCGGGCGGGAAGACATTGATCTGGAATGGATCGTGCGCCACATGGTCGGTGAAAATTTCGATCTTGGCTCGCCGCCAACAGGTTATGAGATGGGCGGCGTCGCGCTTTCCATCGAAGGTCTGACGGTTCCCGATCCTGGCGGTGCCGGCTATTCGGTCGTCGACGACCTGTCGCTGTCGGTGCGCGAGGGCGAGATCGTCTGCATCTATGGCCTCATGGGGGCAGGGCGCACGGAATTGCTGGAAACGGCCGCAGGACGTCTCTTGCCAACCGCCGGAAAGGTGCTTTTGAAGGGTAGGGACGTGACAGGCCAGTCGATTGCACAGTGCATTCGCGACGGTCTCGTGCTCGTGCCGGAAGATCGCCAGCGCGACGGTCTGGTGCAGACCATGACTGTCGGGCGAAACCTCTCGCTCGCCAGTATCGGCTCCTTCACCCGCGGCCTCTTCACGTCCGCCGGCCGCGAGCTCGATCTCGTCGGCAACGCGATCCGCAAGGTGCATATCAAGACGGATGGCGGCGATGCCGCAATCGGTTCGCTCTCGGGCGGCAACCAGCAGAAGGTGGTTATCGGCAAGATGCTGGCGACCAACCCTGAGGTCATCCTGCTCGACGAGCCCAGCCGCGGCATCGATATCGGCGCCAAGGCGGAAGTGTTCAAGCTGCTGGCCGAGCGCGCAAGGCAGGGACTTGCCGTTGTCTACACGACCTCCGAGGTCGGCGAGTGCCTCAGCATTGCGCACCGTATTATCGTCATGCGGCGTGGCCGCATCTCCGCAGAATTCGGTCCCGATGCGACCAAGGAACAGATCATGGCCGCCTCCGGCGAAGCCGTGCATGCCCATTAGGAGCGCTGAAGCATGTCAGTCACACCTGCAATAGACACGATGGCGGCGACAAGCGGCGGCAAGCGCAAGAAAAGCCTTGTCGAACTGCTGTTCGAAGGCCGAGCTTTCTTCGCGTTGATCGCCATCGTGGTCGTCTTCTCGCTGATGTCGCCGAACTATTTCACGATCAACAATTTCCTGATCATGGCGTCGCACGTGGCGATCTTCGGGCTGCTGGCCATCGGCATGCTGCTCGTCATCCTCAATGGCGGTATCGACCTGTCCGTGGGTTCGACGCTCGGGCTTGCCGGCGTTGTTGCGGGCTTCCTGATGCAGGGCGTGACGCTGCCGCAGATCGGAGTGATCCTTTATCCGTCTGTCTGGGTCGTCGTGGTTCTGACATGCCTGCTCGGTGCGGTCGTCGGCGCGGTCAACGGCGTACTCATCGCGTATCTGCGTGTCCCGGCGTTCGTCGCCACGCTCGGCGTGCTCTACGTCGCCCGCGGTATCGCTCTCTTGATGACCAACGGGCTAACCTACAACAATCTTGGCGGTCGTCCGGAGCTTGGCAATACCGGCTTCGACTGGCTCGGCTTCAACCGCCTGGCCGGCGTTCCAATCGGTGTGATTGTGCTGCTGGTCTTCGCCGTCGTCTGCCACATTATCCTGACGCGCACCGCCTTCGGCCGCTGGCTCTATGCTTCCGGCGGTAATGAGCGTGCTGCAGAACTGTCGGGCGTGCCGGTCAAGCGCGTCAAGATCAGTGTCTATGTGCTTTCCGGCATCTGCGCTGCCGTGGCCGGCCTCGTCCTGTCCTCGCAGCTGACATCCGCAGGCCCGACTGCCGGCACCACCTACGAGCTGACGGCCATTGCGGCCGTGGTCATCGGTGGCGCGGCGCTGACTGGCGGCCGCGGCACGGTCATCGGCACGATGCTGGGCGCCTTCGTGATCGGCTTCCTTTCGGACGGCCTCGTGATTATCGGCGTCTCCGCATACTGGCAGACGGTTTTCACCGGCGCCGTTATCGTCACCGCCGTTCTTCTGAACAGCGTCAAATACGGCCGCCGCTGAAGCGCGACGGCTGACTGGAACTGACCGCGGCCGGACGAGGCGGACCATCGAGGAGCCGGCAGCGGAAAGTATTGCCGAAAATCGGCGTCAACAGACTCAACAAAGGGAGTGAGACTATGTTCAAAAAAGGTATGCGTATCCTCTTCGCAGCAACTGCCGTCGTGCCGCTGCTGTTCAGCTCGGCCTGGGCCGAAGGCCTCATCACCGTCATCGTCAACGATCCGTCCAACCCGTACTGGTTCACGGAAGGCGAAGTTGCCAAGAAGACGGCTGAAGGCCTCGGCTACACGGCCAATGTCGGCGCACACAAGGGCGACACGAACACTGAAAGCAACCTGATCGACACCGCGATCACCAACAAGTCGGTTGCGATCATCCTCGACCCGGCCAACGCCGACGGTTCGGTCGGCGCGGTCAAGAAGGCCGTTGCCGCCGGCATTCCGGTCATTCTCGTCAACGCAGAGATCAACCAGGAAGGCCTGGCCAAGGCGCAGCTCGTCTCCAACAATGCCCAGGGCGCCGCTCTCGGTGCGCAGCAGTGGGTCGAGTCGGTCGGCGAGACGGGCAAGTATGTCGAACTCTTCGGCGCGCCTTCGGACAACAACGCCGCAACGCGTTCAAACGGTTACGAAACCGTCCTGACGCAGTACCCGGACCTCGAGAAGGTCGGCCGCGAAGTGGCCGACTGGGACCGCACGAAGGGCCACGCCAAGATGCAGTCCCTGCTTCAGGCAAACCCGGACATCATCGGCGTGATCAGCGGTAACGACGAAATGGCCCTTGGCGCCATCGCGGCCCTGAAGGAAGCCGGCAAGCTCGACCAGGTCAAGGTCGGCGGCTTCGACGGTTCGCCGGACGCTGTTGCGGCCATCAAGGCCGGTGAGCTGCAGTACACCGTTCTCCAGCCGGTTGCCGTCTTCTCTGAAGCAGCCGTCAAGCAGGCCGACAACGTCATCAAGACGGGCTCGACCGGCGTTGAAACCGAAAAGCAGCTCTTCGATTGCCTGCTGATCACCAAGGACAACGTCGACAAGTACACCGCTCCGTTCGTTCTGAGCGAGTAATCAAGACTGGGAGCGCCTTTCGGGGCGCTCCCACCCGGATCCAGGGCACCGCCCGGTCAGCTTGGCATTCTCCTTGCCGCCCGATACGAGATACGACAGCTCTCACCTCGAAGCATGGCAGGATTTCCCGTGAACAAGAAAGTCGATGTCAAGGATTTGCTTTCGGAGGAACTGCCGAGCGATAGCCGGCAGGCCCGGCAGATCGCGCGACGCCAGATGATTGCCGAGGCGGTAATTGCCGAAGGCTCACTGCGCATCGAGGATCTGACCGAACGTTTTGGCATCAGCCTGATGACCGCACACCGCGATGTCGATGAACTCGTCAGCCGCGGCCTGTTTCGCAAGACGCGCGGCATCGTTTCCGCAGCGCCCACCAGCCTGATCGAATCCTCCGACGCTTATCGCGCGACGAAGCAGGCCAAGGAGAAGAAGGCCATCGCGAAGGCAGCGATGCAGTTCGTCGAGCCGGGGCAGGCCATCTTCATGGACGATGCTACAACCGTCCACGAGATGACGCGTTTCCTGCCGGCCAAGGTGCCTCTGACGGTCATCACCAATTCGCTCGTCCTCATCACCGAGCTAAAGGAGGTGAAGGACATCAACCTCATCTGTCTCGGGGGGCAGTTCTACCATTGGTGCAATGCCTTCATGGGGCACATCACCACCAACGAAATCCGCCGGCTGCGCGCCGATACAGTGTTCATGTCGCTGTCGGCCATCGTCGACGACGTGGTCTATCACCAGTCTCCCGAGACGGTGGAGACGAAGCGGGCGATGTTCGAATGCGCGTCGCGTCGCGTGCTTCTGGCTGATCATACCAAGTTCGAGCGGCGCGCCCTGCATCACTTCGCGACGCTGCAGGAATTCGACGCCGTGATCGTCGATGAGGATATTCCGGTCTCCCATCTGTCGCGCCTGCGCTCGAAGGGGATCAACGTGATAGTGGCGGACGGAGAGCGGTCCGGCTGAAGGGTTCGCTGCTGCGGACAGTTTGATGCCGGTTGCCGTTTTTCCTCCGCTTGAGAATGGAGAATACGATGCCCTGCATTCTGGGTATAGACAGCGGCCTGACCGTAACGAAGGCCGTGATTTTCGATGCGGATGGAACGGTTCTTTCCACCGCGCGCCGGCGCGTTCCACAACTCATCCCAGCTCCGCAGCATGTTGAGCGCGATATGGATGGCCTCTGGGAGGCAACGGCCGATGCGATGCGCGAGGCGGTTGCCGCCTGCGGCCGGCCGGCTTCCGACATCGTCGCCATCGCGGCCACGGCGCATGGCGACGGCATCTACCTGCTTGATAAGGAGACGCGGCCGCTCGGCAATGCCATCGTGTCGCTGGACACGCGCGCCGATGCGATTGCGGATGCCTGGAACAGCACCGAGATCGGCGAACGATCGCTTGCTCTGACCGGCCAGAAGCCACACGCTTCCGCGCCCTCCGCCATCTTGAGGTGGATACGCGACAACGAACCTGAGCGCTATGCGCGGATTGCGCATTTCATCGCTGCGAAGGACTGGCTGCGCTTCTGCCTCTGCGGCACGATCGGCACGGACCGCACGGAGGCGAGCACCTCCTTCACAGATGTTCGCACCCAAGACTACACTGACGACGCATTGCGCCTATTCGGGCTGGACCGTCTTGTCGGCCAGCAGCCGCTGATCGCAGGCTCTACCGATGTCGTCGGCGGCGTGACCGCGGCCACCGCGCGTCTGACGGGGCTCGTCGAGGGCACACCCGTCATGGCTGGTCTTCACGATGTCACCGCCTCCGCGCTCGGCATGGGTGGTTATGGCGAGGGTGTCGTCGCCGTCATTGCCGGCACCTACTCGATCAATGAGACGGTGTCGCGTGCGCCGAAGGTCGATGCGCGCTGGTTCTGCCGCAACGGCATCCTTCCCGGTGAATGGAACAGCATGTCGATCTCACCGGCCTCGACTGCCAATTACGACTGGTTCATCGATCAGTTCTGCGCTGGCGACGCGAAGGCGGCGGAAGCTGCCGGCCAGAGCATTCACACCATCCTCGGCAAGGAATTCGAGGCGGCGCGTGGGCGCCCGTCGAGCGTTTTCTTCCATCCCTATCTTTTTGGCTCACCCTTCGGAGGGGCCTCGAGCGCCGGGTTTTATGGCCTTAATGCCTGGCACGATCGTGGCGATCTGGTGCGCGCGGTCCTAGAAGGCATCGCGTTCAACCACCGCGTTCATGTCGATGCCTTGCGCGACGGCTTTGCACCGAGTTCGGCACGCTTGACGGGCGGCGTGTCGCGCAATCCGGCCATGGCCGGTCTCTTCGCCGACATTCTCGGTATGCCGGTGACGGCGACGCGCACCGAGGAGGCTGCGGCCTGGGGCGCGGCGCTCTGCGCCGGTGCGGGTGCGGGGCTTTTCGCCTCTCCGACCGACGATCCGCGCGATCTCGCATCGATCGAAACGACCTATCAGCCGGACCCTGACAGGCAGAAAGCCTATGACGAGAAGTACCGGATCTTTCTCGATCTCGCAGAGGCCATGAGGCCGCTCTGGCCGACGCTGCGGCGTCTCGGCGGCGCGGTACAGTAACAGGACATACCCATCATGACGGACATGGCAGCCGATGCGGTCGAAACATTCGACGTCATCATTCTCGGCGCGGGCATAAACGGGGCGGGGCTTTTTCGCGATCTCTGCCTTCAAGGGCTGAAGTGCCTGATTGTCGAAAAAGCGGATTTCGGCGCTGGCACCAGTGCGGCACCCTCGCGCCTCATCCATGGCGGCATCAAGTATCTGGAGACCGGCGAGCTTGGCCTCGTCGCGCAGTCGACGCTGGAGCGCAACCTGCTTTTGCGCAACGCGCCGCATTGCGTCGAGCCGCTGCCCACCTTCATCCCGTCCTTCTCGCTCATGAAGGGGGCTTTCGCCGCGTTGCGCACGCTGCTCGGGTCCACCACCGCGCCGCGCAGCCGTGGCGCCTTGCTCATCAAGATCGGCCTTGCGCTTTATGACCTTTACGGCGCGCGGCACCGCGTGATGCCGAAGCATCAATTCTTCTTCCGCCGGAAGGCGCTTCAGGAAATGCCAGCACTGACGCCGCGCATCGTTGCCGGCGGCATCTATTATGATGCCAAGATAAGCCGGCCCGAGCGGCTCGTCTGGGAACTGGTGCGCGATGGTCTCAACGCCAGCACGGGGTCCGGCGCGATGAATGGCGCCACGCTGGTTGGCCAACGGGACTGTTTGATCACGCTGCGCGACGCAGACGGAGTCGAACGGCTGGTTCGCGCCGGGACGGTGGTGAACGCCGCCGGCCCGTGGATCGATCACGTCAATGAAACGCTAGGCATATCGGGCAAGCTCATCGGCGGCACCAAGGGCTCGCATATCCTGCTGCAGCACCCGGAACTGGTGAAGAGCCTGAAGGGCCGGATGATCTATTTCGAGGCCGACGACGGGCGTATCTGCCTCGTCTACGATTTTCTCGGGCTCGCCCTGGTCGGCTCGACGGATATCAAGGCCGATAATCCTGATACCGTGCGCTGCGAGGAAGACGAGATCGACTACTTCATCGCCAGCCTGCGCTCGCTCCTGCCGAAGCTCGATTTCAGTCGCGACCAGATTGTCTATGCATATAGTGGCATCCGCCCGCTTCCGGCGTCAGACGCCAGCAATCCGGGCCTGATCAGCCGCGACCATTCTGCACCGGTCGCAGAGCCGGCCAAGGGACGACCGTTCCCGGTCATCTCGCTGGTCGGCGGCAAATGGACGACGTTCCGTGGATTTGCCGAAGAAGTCGCCGACACGATCCTTTCGCGCACTAGCCGCAGTCGCACGGTCAGCACGCAGATGCTTCCGATCGGTGGCGGACGAGATTTTCCGACGGACGACGCGGCACGCAAGGCGTGGATTGCCCGGCGTGCGGCGGAGAGTGGCCTTCCGGCGTCTCGGATAGAGGGACTGCTTGCGCGTTACGGCACGACCGCCGACGCTGTGTTGGCGCATATCCGTAAGGTGGGCGACCAGCCGCTCGCTCACGTGGAGGGTTATGGCCAAGGTGAAATCGACTGGGTCGTGCGTAACGAGATGGTCGGCCATCTCGCCGATATCGTCATGCGGCGCACGACGCTTGCCATCGAAGGCAAGCTGACGGCAGCGGGGCTCGATGAGATCGCACGCGTCGCAGCGACTGCTCTCGGCTGGAACGATGACAAACTGGCCGCTGAACTGGCTTCCGTGACCGCGCATCTCACGACGTTCAACCGCGTCAGCCTCTAAGCCGCGCGATTGTCCCCAGATCCAACCTGACCGCAATGGAGAGATCCGTTGTGACAGCGTACGCCGGAGGACCCGGCGTACCCGGTCTACGAGCAAGGCGCTCAGGAGGCGGATGTGAGCTTGACGTTGCCGCCGTGGCCACCGCCGCCGAAGACCTGATGGTGTCCGAACGAGGCACGCAATTGGTTGCGCGGCCCGGGCAGACCGAGTTCCGGGAAGAGCAGTTCTGAGACGCGGTAGGCCTCTTCGAGATGCGGATAACCCGAGGCGATGACCGTATCGATGCCGAGGTCCTGATACTCACGCAGGCGCGCGGCAACCGTTTTCGGCGAGCCGACCAGCGCGGTGCCCGCGCCGGACCGCACAAGCCCGATGCCGGCCCACAGGTTGGGCGAGACTTCAAGCTTGTCGCGGCGGCCGTTGTGAAGGGCGACCATGCGCGCCTGGCCGACCGAATCCGAATTCTTGGTCAGCACTTCCTGCGCGGCTGCAATCGCCTCGTCGGAAAGATGGGAGATCAGCCTGTCGGCAGCCTCCCACGCCTCGTCGTCCGTCTCGCGGACGATGAAATGAAGCCGGATGCCGAACGAGGCATCGCGGCCCTTGGCAGCGGCGGCCTTGCGGGCATGCGCGATCTTTTCCGCCACCTGCGCGGGCGGTTCGCCCCAGGTGAGGTACTTGTCGACGAGGCCGTCGGCGAAGTCTATTGCAGCGTCCGAGGAGCCGCCGAAATAGATCGGCGGGCGCGGTTGCTGCACCGGAGGAAGGCCAAGCTGGGCGTCGATTGCCTTGATATACTTGCCGTCGAGGTTGGACTTGCCGGTTTCGATCAGTTCGTTGAAGACCTTGAAGAATTCGGCTGCGTGGTCGTAGCGCTCGTCATGCGGCAGGAAGATGCCATCGCCGGCCAGTTCCTGCGCGCTGCCGCCCACGACGATGTTGAGCAGCAAGCGGCCGTTCGACACGCGGTCAAGCGTCGAGGCGAGCCGGGCATAATAGGCTGGGGTTGCCGTGCCGGGACGGATGGCGACGAGAAATTTCAGTTTTTCCGTGCGTGCGGCGAGATCCGCGGCAAGCACAAAGGACTCTTCGCAGGCCGCCCCGACCGGGATGAGCACGCCCGAATAACCCAGCCGATCAACGGCAACGGCGATCTCGCGGAAATAACCGGGATCCGACGGACGGCTCAGCTTGTCAGAGCCCAAATAGGAACCGTCACCGGATGACGGGATGAACCACAGGAAATCAAGGGGAGTGGCTGTCTTGGTCACGAAATGTCTCCTGCGGTGCGCATGGCGTCGTCTGGTGATGCGCCTGCGGAAACAGGCGTTTCCCCGAGAATAATAAATTCTATAGTTTCCATAAGGAATTTAATTCTCTTGTGACGAGGCCCGGTGGATTTTTATCGCGATCCGCGAATGTGCGGAAACGCGTTCGGTGTCTGCCAAAGTTTTTGAGCGGACATGCGGCGCTTCAACAAGACTTGGCTGACACCATATTCATTCCAGCGTTCACCGCGGCGCCTGGGGCTCTGCCTCACGGCTGAGGAAATCGGTGCCCTCTTGCCTTGGTGAGGACGAGAATGCGCGGGCGGGGGCGCCGCGCAAAACAATATTCCCACCTTACCACCAGAAATAATCTATAAAATCTATAAACAATAGACGTTTCGATTAAGCTGGTGCCATCAACAGTCGAGGGGACCAATGATGAGCCAGCAATCCGAATCCACGTTATCAAAGGGCTTTTCGCGTCGCAGCCTGATCAAGGCAGCAGGGGTGACAGCGGCAGCCGCCACGGCCGGCGTCGTCGGCGCCCGTTCGACGCGCTATGCGATCGCCGGCAATCCGATTCCGATCAAGCTGGAGTGGACGGAAGTGGCGGCCTGCCATTCGCCTGTCGGCTTCGGCCTTTCCAAGGGCATCTATGCCAAGCACGGTCTCGATGTGGAGCTGTTTTATCAGGGCGCGAGCGGCCAGACCCTGATCCAGGCGCTCGCCACCCGCAAGGCGGAAGCCGGGCCGGGCCTGCTGTACGACTGGCTGAAGCCCATCGAGCAGGGTTTCGACGTGCGGCTCTTTGCCGGCTCGCATGGCGGTTGCCAGAGCGTGCTCGTCAAGCCGGACTCCGACATCAAGATACTGACGGACCTAAAGGGAAAGACCATCGGCACCTTCGATGTGATGTCGCCGTCGCGCGTCGCCTTTTCCGTCGCGCTCGCCAAAGCTGGTCTCGATCCCGAAACAGACGTTACCTGGAAGGTCTTCCCGTTCGATCTGGTGGCGGAGGGCGTACTGAAGGGCGAGGCGGATGCCGTTGCGCATATGGATCCCTGGGCCTATTCCTATGAAAAGCAACACGGCTTCCGCCGCGTCGCGGACACGCAGACCGGCACCTTCACGGACCGCGTCTGCTGCGTGCTCGGCGTCAATGGCGATTATTACGAAGCCAACAAGGATGCCATCAAGCGCGTTGCCGCTGCCAATCTGGAAATCCACCAGTACACGGCGGAACACCCTGACGAGGTTGCCAGATGGTATTTCGATACGCTGAAGCCGGGCCTTCCGCTGGAGGACCTGACGGAAGTCCTCTCCTCCTTCACCTACCACGACCACTGGTTCGGCAAGGATCTGCTGAAGGAGGTTAAGATCGGTTACGAGGATCTCAAGCTGACCGGCGTCATCGATGCGTCGACGGACCCGGACGAGATCGCAAACCGCATCACCATCGACATCTTCGCGTGATGTCATGAGCGCTGCGGTGGAAAATACATTCGAAGGGGCAGGGCAGCGATCCTTCGGTCTGCCCTTAGCCGGTCTCTGGCGAAACGGCGTGTTTGCAGCCGGAACATGGCTGCTCGCCTCTGCCGTGACTTACGGATTGCCCGATGTCATCACCTGGGGTGCAACGGAGCTGTTCGCAATCGTGACGCTTCTCGGCGCAGCCTTCTTTCTTGTGCTGTCGGTGACGGTGCACCGGCTCGGCGGCCTGGGACGTACCCTTGTGCACTATGGGCCCTGGTTCATCGTCCTCGGCCTATGGCGTGCGATTTGGGAAGTGCTGACTGCAAAGCTCGGCTGGTTGCCCAAACCTTTCTTTTCGCCACCGCAGGGTTTGCTGCATGTCTATGTCACGGATTGGGAGCGGCTGCTGATCTGCGTCGCCTATACCGGGCGGCTCTGGGGTCTCGGCTTCTTTTCGGGCATTCTCGTGGGCTTTGCCGGCGGCGTGGCGCTCGGCTGGTCGAAGCGGTTCGCCTATTGGGGCATGCCGCTTCTCAAACTGATCGGCCCCGTTCCGGCAAGTGCCTGGATCCCCTGCACGTTCTTCCTCTTTCCGACCACTTTCCACGCGTCCATCTTCCTCGTGGCGCTGGCATCCGGCATTCCGGTCGCCATCCTCACGGCCGCCGGTGTCGGGCAGGTCAACCGCTCGTTCTATGATGTCGCTCGTACGCTCGGCGCCAGCAATCGCTTCCTCATCTTCAAGGTTGCCATTCCCGCATCGTTGCCGAACGTCTTCGTCGGCGTCTTCATGGGGCTTTACTACTCCTTCGCCGTGCTGGTCGTCGCCGAAATGCTGGGCGCGAAATTCGGCCTCGGCTGGTATCTCCAGTTCAACACGGCCTATTCGGCCTACGCCAATGTCTATGCCGCCCTCATCATCATGGCGCTGATCTGCGCTGGCCTCGTGCGCCTCCTCTTCGTGGTGCGCGACAGGCTGCTCGGCTGGCAGAAGGGGATTCTCTGATGGCGCTTGCTCTTGCGGAGAACGTTGTCTCGAACAGCATTGCCCTCGACATCGAAGGCGTCACACACCACTACGACCTCGACGGCAGGAATCTTCAGGTTCTCGACGATGTGAGCCTCGTTATCGAGCCAGGGGAATTCGTTGCCCTGCTCGGACCGTCGGGGTGCGGCAAGTCCACGCTTCTGAGGCTTGCCGCCGGGCTGGAGACACCCACCGTGGGGAACGTGCTGGAGGACGGCCTGCCGATCGCCGCGCCCAATCCGGATCGCATCCTCGTCTTTCAGGACGCGACGCTGTTTCCCTGGCGCACGGTACGGGACAATGTCGCCATCGGCCTTGAGGCACGGGGCCTCATCCGCGAGCGGGAGTACCGTATCGACGAAGTGCTGACACTGGTGAAGCTCGAGGGCTTTGCCGATGTCTACCCGCATCAGCTGTCCGGCGGCATGGCCCAGCGCGCAGCCCTTGCCCGCGCCCTCGTCAACGACCCCAAGCTGCTGTTGCTCGACGAGCCCTTCGGCAAACTCGACTCGCTGACGCGGCTGAGAATGCAGAACGAGCTTCTCGACCTCTGGAAGAGCGCCGGTTTCACCGCGCTTCTCGTGACGCACGATGTCGAGGAAGCACTGCTTCTCGCCGATCGGGTGATCGTGCTTTCGGACCGTCCGGCGTCCATCGTTGCGGAGGTTCGCGTCGATCAGCCACATCCGCGTCGGCGCGATGATGCCGGTCTCGTGGCGCTTCGTCGCGAACTGCTTGAAAAGCTGGGGATCTCCCATGACGTCTAGCGCCCGAACCTATCCGATCGTCGCAGCCGCTGGGGGCGTCTTTTCCCTCGCCGCGATCGGTTGGTGGTGGCTGATCTTCAGCAAGGTCGTTGAGGCGGACTACCTGACAGTCCGCCAGGCCGTCATCTGCATTGCCGGGGCGACGGACCTTTGTGCGCTCGCCCAGGCACTCTGCACCGACGATCACCTCTACGGCATCCGGTGGTACGCGCCGGAAGCCTTCTGGGCTGCAGCAAGCCTATTCCTTGCCGGCGCGTTGCTGTCGGCTCGTCCCGCGCGCGCCTGACGCGCCTCATCAAAGGAGAAATGTCATGACGATTCATCAATCCCCAGAGGTCGCCGAGCAGGATATCATCGACGTTCCCGCGGGAAACGCGACCTTCAAGAGCCGTCATCCCGAAACCATCGCGCTCCACGGCGGAAGCTTCCGGTTCGATCCGACGACGGGCGCGGTCGCGGTTCCGATCTACCAGACTTCCTCGTTTCAGTTGCCCGGCACCGAAGGGGCGGACAAGCTCTTTGCGCTTGAGGCGCCGGGCCATCTTTATACCCGTGTCTCAAACCCGACGCAGGATGTCTTCGAGCAACGCTTGGCCGAACTGGAGGGCGGTGCGGCTGCGCTGGCGGTTTCCTCGGGACAGGCGGCGTCGGCATTCGCTATCCTCAATCTTGCGCGTGCCGGAGACAATATCGTCAGCGCCGCGGGCCTCTACGGCGGCACCTGGGCGCTGTTTGCCGCTACGCTCAAGAGCTTCGGCATCGAGACGCGCTTCGTCGACGCTGCCGATCCTGAGGCGTTCGAGAAGGCGACGGATGAACGCACACGCGCCTACTACGCTGAATCCCTGCCAAACCCGAAGCTGGAAGTCTTCCCGATTGCCGAAGTCGCTGCAATCGGCCGCCGGCACGGCGTCCCGCTGATTATCGACAACACTGCCGCTCCCTTGATCATCCGGCCGCTGGAGCATGGCGCCGCTGTCGTCGTTTATTCGACAACGAAATATATCGGCGGACACGGCACCTCTATTGGTGGCGCGATCGTCGATAGCGGCAGCTTTCCCTGGACGGAAAACCCGGCGCGGCAGCCGAATCTCACGGAGCCCGACGCGAGCTATCAGGGCAAGACCTGGATCGAGAAGGCGTCGGCGATCGGCTTCCACCCCTACATCCTGCGTGCCCGTGCCGTGCTGCTGCGCGACATCGGCGCTGCAATCAGCCCGCAGAATGCGTTCCAGTTCATTCAGGGCCTCGAAACCCTGCCGTTGCGTCTGCGCCAGCACAACGAGAATGCGGTGAAGGTCGCCGACTATCTCAAAGGCCATGCCAAGGTCGAGCGCGTCATCTTCCCGAAACTCCAGGATGGAACGGCCCGTGCCCGTGCCGAGAAATACTTCAAGCCCGGTCATTTCGGTGCGCTTATCGGTTTCGAGCTGAAGGGCGGGCGCGAGGCGGGGCGACGCTTCATCGACGCGCTCCAGCTTTTCTACCACCTCGCCAATATCGGCGATGCCCGCTCGCTGGCGATCCACCCCGCAACGACGACCCATTCGCAACTGTCGCAGGACGATCAGCTCGCGACAGGAGTCACGCCCGGCTATGTGCGCCTGTCCATCGGCCTCGAACATCCCGACGACCTGATCGCCGATCTCGGACGCGCCATTGCACTGGCCTGATCCGTCCGTTCGATCGGCATGGCTCCGGCGTACCTCCTCCCGCGCCGGGGCTTCCCTTGCGGCAACGCCGGTTGCGCAAAAAGAAATGCATTTCACCTTTAACCGCATAAAAAAGATAGAATTTCTGTATTTGCGCGGGGCGACCGCTAGTCTCGTGTCAGATCACGGGCGCGGCGGATTTTCCGGCCACGCCAGAACAACGCGGGACCTTCGATATGACGATACACACCAAGCCGGTTCATCTGCCGACGATCGATTTTTCACGATTCTACGGCGATGCCGCAGAACGCGATGGTTTCATCCGGGAACTGACCGGCATTCTGCATGATCACGGCTTCTTTTACCTCACGGGCCATGGCGTTCCGCAGAGTCTGATCGACGATGTGATCGCGGTTTCGAAGCGATTCTTTGCCCTGCCGGAGGCAGACAAGCTGTCGATCGAGATGGTGAAGTCGCCGCATTTCCGCGGCTACAATCGAGCCGGATACGAGCGGACCCGTGGCGAGCAGGACTGGCGCGAACAGCTCGACATCAACACCGAGGGCGAGGCTGTCGAGGGTGGCGTATACACCCCCTGGGACCGGCTTCACGGACCCAATCAATGGCCCGAGGCACTGCCGGAGTTGAAGCCGCTTCTCCTGCGCTATCAGGCGGAAGTCACACGCATCGGCATCGACGTGCTGAAGGCGATCGCGCTTTCGCTGGGACAGCCGGAAAATGCCTTCGCCGACATCTACGAGCCGACGCCGTCGCAGCTCCTGAAGATTATCCGCTATCCGGGCCGCGAGGCCGCCGGCAGTGACCAGGGCGTCGGCGCGCACAAGGATGGTGGTTTCGTTACGGTCCTGCTGCAGGATACGACGCCCGGCCTGCGCATCCGCACGGAAGAGGGTGTCTGGATCGAGGCGCCTCCGGTGCCGGGCACCTTCGTTATCAACAGCGGCGAGCTGCTCGAACTCGCGACAAACGGTTTCGTGCGCGCCGACGTGCATGATGTCGTCACGCCGCCGGCCGGCGTGGAGCGCTTCTCGGTCGCCTTCTTCCTCGGCGCGCGTTACGACGCGATCATCCCGGTTATTCCGCTGCCGGAAGAACTGAAGCGCGGCGAGCGCGGCGTCACGGTCGATCCGCTCAATCCCATCTTCCGCGAGGTCGGCGTCAACCACCTGAAAAGCCGTTTGCGCTCTCACCCCGATGTGGCCGAGCGGCACCATACCGACCTGCTCCATCTTCTGGAGAAGCCCGCGAAAGCATGATGCAGGTCGCCGTTTCCAGCGCCGCCACACGAGCGCCGATACCGCCGTTACTTAGAAAGGAAGATCCATGAGCAGCGTCACCACGCTCGTACAGCCTCCCAAGGCGGCCAATCGCATCGCAAGCGAGGAAGACGCGCTGTCGGTTGCCCGCACCCTTGCGGCTGAATTCGCCGGAGGTGCCAGTCGGCGCGATTTCGAACGCGCGCTGCCGCACGAGGAATTGGACAGGCTTTCCGACTCGGGCCTACTCGCGATCACGGTTCCAGCCGAATACGGCGGCATCGACGTCTCGAATGCGGTGCTTGCCGAGGTCACAGCGATCCTGTCGGAAGCCGACAGCTCGATCGGGCAGATTCCGCAGAATCATTTCTATATCCTCGAGGCCTTGCGCCATGACGGGAGCGAGGCGCAGAAGCGCTTCTACTTCGGCCGCGCCCTTGCCGGCGACCGTTTCGGCAATGCCCTTTCGGAAGTCGGTACGAAAACGGTCGGGGACTACAACACGCGCATTACGCCTGACGGGGCGGGCTTTCGCATCAACGGGCGGAAGTTCTATTCGACGGGTGTGCAGTTCGCCCACTGGGTAACGGCCTTCGCCGTGGACGACCAGGAGCGGCTGACGATGTGCTTCGTGCCGCGTGAGACCGACGGCATCGAGATCGTCGATGACTGGGACGGTTTCGGTCAACGCACCACGGGAAGCGGTACGACGATCCTGCGCGACGTCTATGTTCCCGCCGATGCCGTCGTGCCGCATCAGAAGGGCTTTGAACGGCCGGGTACGATCGGGTCGGTCGGCCAGATCATCCACGCCGGCGTCGATCTCGGCATTGCCCGCGCCGCCTTCAAGGAACTTATCGGCTATGTGCGCGACAAGGCACGTCCCTGGATGGATTCGCGCGTCGAGCGCGCCGCAGATGATCCGCTGACCATTGCACGCATCGGCGATCTGGCGATCCGTATTGAGGCGGCCGAGGCGACGGTGGAGCGGGCCGGGCGGAAGATCGACCAGGCGCAGGTGAGCCTCAACGCGGACAATGCGGTCGCCGCAACGCTCGCTGTCGCCGCTGCCAAGGTGCTGACGACGGAGCTGGTCATCGACGCAACGAACGTGCTTTTCGAGCTTTCCGGCACATCCGCGACGAAGCGCGGCCTCAACCTCGAACGCCATTGGCGCAATGCCCGTACACACACGCTGCATGATCCGGTGCGCTGGAAGTACCACGTTGTGGGCAACTATCATCTCAACGACGTCATTCCGCCGAGAAACGGAGCGCTGTGAAATCAACCTCGTGGTGGGGGTGGTCGCCTGGCCGCAATCTCTCGGGATTGCGGCCTTTTTTTATCGACCGAGCCCCCATCGGTGTATCTGGCACCCCGAGGGTTCCGTTGAAAAGCGATTTCCATAATTAATCCATATAAAATATGGAATTTCTGTATTTAATAAGCCGGAGCATTATTCTCAGCCAGAACTGGAAGCCACTCGGCATTCCCCACCGCTGGAGACACAAATGGCACGCCACATTCGCTTCAACGCCTTCGACATGAACTGCGTGGGCCACCAGTCACCGGGCCTGTGGGCGCATCCGCGCGACAAGTCCTCGAAGTACAAGGACCTGGACTACTGGCAGGACCTTGCCCGCACGCTGGAGCGCGGCGTCTTCGATGGCATCTTCATCGCCGACGTCGTCGGTTACTACGATGTCTACAAGGGTTCGAATTACCATGCCATCCACCAGGCCGCGCAGATTCCCGTGAACGATCCCCTCCAGCTGGCAGCGCCGATCGCGCTTGCCACGAAGCATCTGGGTATAGGCATCACCGCGTCGACGTCCTTCGAACACCCCTATACCTTCGCGCGGCGGCTTGCGACGGCGGATCACCACACAAAGGGCCGCGTGGGCTGGAATATCGTCACCTCCTATCTGGAGAGCGGGGCGAAGAATGTGGGGCAGGGCGGTCTTCGCCGGCATGACAACCGGTACGAAGTCGCCGCCGAATATCTCGAAGTGCTCTACAAACTCCTCGAAGGGTCCTGGGAAGAGGGCGCCGTTGTGCGCGATAGCCAAAATCGCATCTTCACCCATCCCGAAAAGGTTCACGAGATCGCTCACAAGGGCAAGTATTTCGAAGTGCCGGGCTACGGTTTGACGGAGCCGTCGCCGCAGCGCACGCCGGTGCTGTATCAGGCCGGTGCGTCCGGCCCCGGCAAGGCTTTCGCCGCCGCGCACGCCGAGTGCATCTTCGTGGCCGCGCCGACCAAGGCCGTGCTCAAGGCCTATGTCACCGACATTCGCCAGCGGATTGCCGACGCCGGCCGCGATCCGAAGAAGGTCTATATCTACACGCTCGTCACCATCATTACGGACGAAACGGAAGAGAAGGCGCAGAAGAAATTCGAGGACTACCGCGGCTACGTGTCCTATGATGGCTCGCTGACCTTCATGTCGGGCTGGAGCGGCATCGATTTCGGGCAGTATGCGCCGACCGACGTGGTGGAGAGGATCGAGACCAACGCCATCCACTCCTTCGTCGAGCACATTGCCGGCGGCGACAAGTCGTGGACCATCGACGAGTTGGCACAGTTCGGCGGCATCGGTGGCATGGGGCCGGTCTTTGTCGGATCGCCGGAGCGCATCGCCGATATCCTGCAGGAATGGGTGGCGGATACCGATGTCGATGGCTTCAACATCGCCTATGCCGTCACACCGGACAGTTTCGAGGATGTCGTCGGTCATATCGTGCCAGAACTGCAGAAGCGCGGCGCCTATCCCACGGCCTACAAGCCGGGAACGCTGCGGGAGAAGCTCTTCAGGGAGGGGCCATATCTGCCGAAGTCCCACCCGGCGGAGAGCTACAGGGATATCGAGGCGTTGAAACAGCGCGAAGCCGAGGTGATCCCGGCCGTGAAGATCGCGGGGTGAGCATGACCGTGCCTTTCCAGCACAAAGGACTGGCCCCGCCTGTCTTCGCCATCATCGGCGGTGGCTTCACCGGGGCGGCCTTGGCCTATCATCTCGACGGTCTTGTAGGTGCAGCGGCTGTCCGGATCGTCGTCTACGAGCCGCGTGCCACGCTCGGCGGCGGACTTGCCTATGACACGGCCGAACCGGTCCATCGCATCAATGTGCCGGCGTCGCGCATGTCGCTCATTCCGAGCCAGGGAGAACATTTTCAGGATTGGCTGCTCGAGACAGGCGCGCTCGATGACGATGCGGAAGCGACGACGCCCGATGGGCACGTCTTCGCGCGCCGCTCGACCTTTGGGCGTTACGTTGCAGCCCACCTTCAGCCGCTTCTGGCGGCGGGCGCTGTCGAACATCACAGGGCGCGCGTCGTCGCAATCGAGCCGGCAGGCAAGGCATGGCGGATCGAGGCGGAGGATGGCACCAGCCTCGTGGCCGACCACCTCGTCCTGGCGACAAGCCATCCGGGGCCGCAGGCGCCGGCTGCCATCGAGCGGGCGCTTGCCGGGCACCCTCGTTACGTCGCGGACGCCACGCGCCCATCGGCGCTCGCGGCGATCCGTCCGCGCGACCGTGTGCTTATCGTGGGAACGGGATTGACGGCGGCCGACATCATCGCGGCGCTCGACGCGGCCGGCCATTCCGGCATTATTACCGCTGTTTCCCGGCGCGGGTTGCGCTCGCGCGGCCACAATCTGCTCCCGCAGGAGCCGTTCGGCGAGTTCGTCGATCCGCCGAGCCGCACGGCGCGTGCTTTGTTGCGGCGGGTTCGTCGTACGATCGCGGTTGCGGAGGCGCACGGCGTGACATGGCATGCGGTCTTCGATCCGCTGCGGGCTCAAGGTGGCGACATCTGGCGCGCCTTGCCGGTTGCCGAGCGAAGACGGCTGGTGCGCTTTCTGCGGCCCTACTGGGATGTCCACCGCTTCCGCATCGCCCCACAGGTCGAGGCGGCCATCGAGCAGCGTCTTTCGACTGGTGGTCTCGGCTTTCATGCGGCATCGCTTGTTTCGGTCGTCCGCGAACCGGACGACACGATCGCGGTCACTTTTCGCCCGCGCCGCGGCGGTCTGCCCTTTAAAGGGCGCTACGATGCCGTCGTGCTGGCAACAGGGCCGGGGCATGGCAGCATCCTGTCCAGCCAGCCCTTTCTTGCCGGACTTGCCGAGGCCGGCGTTCTGAAGGTCGACAGCGTCGGTCTCGGCATAGCGGTCGATGCCGAAAGCCGCGCAATCGGCGAGGACGGCGTCAACGTCGGAGATATCCACGTCGCCGGACCGCTTGCCCGCGGCACGTTCGGGGAACTGATGGGCCTTCCCCAGGTGACGGAGCATGCAGTCTTCGTGGCCGAGCGGGTCGCAGCGGCACTGGCTCGGCCTGCCTCGCAAACGGTCACGGCGGGGGAATGCCGGATCGACTGAGGCGCGACGGCATGCACGTGGCTGCCGTCACAATACCTTCATGAAGCCTTCCTATCTCTAAGCCGCGCCGATGCTGGCCTCCCGGCCCGCACGCGCCTCACTGACCCCGGCGGCGGCCGCTTCCGGGCGCAGCTTCCATTGGCGGATACCGGTCATGTTCAACGATAATCATCTGAACCGCATCAAGGCGGAAATTGCCGACAGCTTCGACGAGGAGCTGGAAATGCAGATCGAGGAGGACCGATTGGACGACCTCATCTCTGAGGGCATGTCCGAGGCGCCTGCGCAGACGCTGGAGCGCCGCATCTATTTCCGCGAGCTGTTTCGCCTTCAGCACGAGCTTGTCAAGCTTCAGGATTGGGTTCAGCACCAGAAGCTCAAGGTGGTCGTGCTGTTTGAAGGCCGTGATTCCGCCGGCAAGGGCGGCGCCATCAAACGCGTCACCCAGCGGCTTAACCCCCGCGTCTGCCGCGTTGTCGCGCTGCCTGCACCGACCGAGCGCGAGCGCAATCAGTGGTACTTCCAGCGATACGTGCCGCATCTTCCGACGGCCGGCGAAATGGTGCTGTTCGACCGCTCCTGGTATAATCGCGCCGGTGTCGAGCGCGTCATGGGCTTCTGCACGCCCGACGAACTGGAGGAATTCTTCCGGTCGGTGCCGGAATTCGAGCGCATGCTCGTCCGCTCCGGCATCATCCTTATCAAATACTGGTTCTCGATCACCGACGACGAGCAGGAATTCCGCTTCCGCATGCGTATCCATGATCCGCTGAAGCAATGGAAGCTGTCTCCGATGGACCTGGAAAGCCGCGTTCACTGGGAGGACTACACCAAGGCCAAGGAAGAGATGCTGGAACGTACGCACATTCCCGAGGCACCCTGGTGGATCGTCGAGGCCGTCGACAAGAAGAGGGCGCGCCTGAACTGCATTGCCCACCTTCTTGCGCAGGTGCCCTACGAGGATGTGCCGAAGGCCGCTGTCGACTTGCCCGAGCGCGTGCGGCACGACGACTACATCCGCCGCGAGCCGCCGGACGAAATGTACGTTCCCGAGGTTTTCTGACGCGCGGTCATGTCCCTGGCCCTTCTGAATGAGAGTGAAAGCGGACATGCGCCCGGGCTCGTCGGCGCATGGCGTGGAGAAGGCGGCGGCCGCGTGCGGCCGATCGCGCCGCAGGATCTCGATACGGCACTGGCCGATGGCAGCGGGTGGGTCTGGCTGCATGTCGATCTCGTCGATCAGCGCATGCACGGTTGGCTGACCGGGCGCTGTGCCCTTCCCATCGCCGCACGTGCCGTCCTCGACGGGCACGACGAGAGCCTGGTGCTGGGCCATGAGGCGGGCACCACCCACGGCGTCGTGGTCGACCTGGAACAGGACATGGGACGCGTGACGACTGTCGTCGGACGGCTGCATTTCGCGCTGACCGACCGGCTTCTCGTCACGGCGAGGCGTCATCCGCTCGCCGCGGTGGATAGGGTGCGCCGCTCGTTCTCCGAGGGATTTGCGCCCGCCACGGCCTACGAACTGTTCGAAGGCATTGTCGCCGCCTTCTGCAAGAACACCAATCTTCGGCTCAAGGAGGCCTCGGGCCTGCTCGATACCATTGAGGATCGTATCGTCACCGAACGGCTGAGCGACGAACGGCGCAGCCTGAAGGAGGTCCGCCGTCTTGCGGTCTCCCTGCATCGGCCCGTCGCCGGCATGGTGGCGCTCTTCGATGAGGAGGACCGCGAAGGCTGGATGCTGTCGGAAACCGCTCATGCCGTGCTGCGCAGGCTTTCCCTGCGTCTCGAAAGGCTGGATCGCGAAATTGTCACCGTCAATGATCGCGCCCGACTGCTTCAGGAGGAAATGGCGGCCGAGCTTGCCGATGAGTCCAACCGCAGCCTTCGTGCGATGGCGATCATGAGCGCGCTTCTTCTGCCCGGCACGCTTGTCGTGGGCGTCTTCGGCATGAACACGGCCGGCTTGCCATTCAGCCACGGTGATTCGGGTTTCGGCTGGGCCGTGGCACTTGGGATCGCCGCGACCGGACTTTTCTACTGGTTGCTGCGGCGTGCCGGGATCAGCCTGCGCTTCTGAGGATTGCGAGACCGCGAAAAAGGGGCTTGCAATCTCATCTAAATTCTATTGTTTTAGTAGGGAAATGCAGAGTCACCGCTCGTCCCGCGTGGGGCGAGCCCTGGAATACCGCCTGATGCAACACAGGAGAGGAGCCGACAGATGACGCTTGTTCCAAGCCATTTCGCCCAGCAATCGCGAGAGACCGGAGCCCTTGCCCGCATCGCCGTGGTCGGTCGCGGCTTTACCGGCATGATGACCGCAATTGCCTTGCTGAAGACGTTCGACAGGCCGTTCCACCTCGTACTGCACGATCCCTATCCAAGGATCGATGGCGGCGAAGGCATCGCCCATGCGGCATCGCCGCTGCTGAACAGCCGGGTACGGGATCTCTCCATCGATCCGATCCTGCGCGATGATTTTCGGGCCTGGCTGGAAACGGACGGTCGCTGGGATGCGGGTGGTCAGACAGGCGCCGCTGGCGCGGTCGACCATGCGTTCGTTCCCCGTGAAATTTTCAGTGCGTATGTCTATCAGCGCTTCGCCGAGGCGCTGCGCGGGCGCACCGACGTCATCATGCAGGTCAGCGCGGAGAGCGTGGCCGCCGTCGAGCGGCACGCGCAAGGCGGATTGAATGTCTTCTCCGGCGGGGAGCGCGCGCGCTTCGATGCGGTGTTCCTGGCGACAGGTTATGGCCTGCGCGACGGGCGCGAGGACACGGCTGCGCAGGGAGCAACCGCAGAGGCGATCGTCATTGGCGGCGGGGTTCATGCGGTCGATCGCGCGCTTCGCCTGTTGGCGTCCGGCGGCGCGGCGCATGTGACGCTCATTTCCGCGTCCGGTTTCCTGCCCCAACCGCATACCGCGGCTGCCGTCGGCACTGTGGTGTCGGACAGGCCTTTCCCAAACACGTTGCGCGGGGCTTTCCGCTCGCTGCGCGAAGCGGCCAACCGCGCGGCCGTGGACGGATCCGGCTGGCAGGGGATCATGAACGATTTCCGTCAACGGGCAGGCGATCTCTGGAGAGGATTGACGCCGGATGAGCGCCGACGCTTCAAGCGGCACGTCAAGCCGATCTATGACAGCCATCGAAACCGTCTGCCGCCCGCCCAGTATGCACGTCTGCGTGAGGCGATCGCCAGCGGCGCGATTACCGTCCGAAAGGGCAAGGTCGAGCGCATCGCGACAAACGGGGTGCTCCTGTCGACGGCCGGAGGCCTACAGGTTCTTGCCGCCGACGTGACGATCGATTGTCGCATTCGGTCGGCGGATCTGGATTCGTCGCTGTTCAGGGCTTTGTTCTCCACCGGCGTCGCGCAGCGGGACGAACTCGACCTCGGCGTCTTTGTCGATGCCAGCGGCCGCGTGGTGAATGGCGAGGATCGTTTCGAAGGTCTTTTCGCCATGGGGCCGCTGGGCCTTGGCAGTCTGCCGGATATCGACCTCGTGCCGCAGATCGTGACGCAGGCCTATGCGGCGGCGTCGGCTCTCGCCGAGCGTCAACTCATCGGCGTCGATGTCGTTCGGGCCGAATGACAGCCCTCTTACGGGAGCACGGTGTCGATGGACGGGTGGAAGACTGGACGGTAACCAGCACGCAGCGCCATGACCGTCGAGGGCGGTGTCAGCAGGCCGTCGGCATGATCGAGGCCTCGCGGAGGCGCATACCCTTCAACGGTCCAGCGATGGGCGTGACCGCGGCGCATTGTGTAGGCGTCCGTGCCGGCCGCGACAACGGAACCGTCCGGCAGGGCGGACGGCGGACCCTCCATGGGATGCCGGCGCTTCTGCCCGTTTTCCAGACGTTCGGCATGGAGTTGAGCATCGATTTCCCGGGCCGAGGGTTGTTCTGCCGGATAGCAGGCGCGGAACTGTTCGGCCTGTGGCCGGCGGCAGAAGAAGCAGGGCCGATGCCCCGCGGCAAGGGCAACGGCTTCGTCCAGGAAGAAAAGCTCCGTCCAGCTGCGCGTGCTCATCACGTCGCGGCGGACGTTCTTGAAATCGCAGTCGCAGATGATCCAGGCCTTGCTCGTCCAGCGCCTCTTCAACAAAGTACGGGTAGCGGGGTCGTGGATGATGCCGCGATTGCCCGTGAAAAGGCCTCGTTGCGCAATGGCGACGATCTCGCCAAAGGGTGTGACGCGGTTCTGTAAACTCATAGTTGGCTCCGGCATGTCGGGCGCTTCCCCAACGTAGCATGACAGACGGAATTTTCGATGGACGCGACCCGCAATCGTGTTGCCTGACACAAAACAGGGCGCATAGAGGCAGACGCACAGAGTGCATATTTTCTATAAAAATAGTCAAATTAAGAAAGACGTGCCTGCTGATGCCCTGCCGGGTTTGCTATGCCTTTCACCATTCGAAGTCTCTGCCGGAGCGGGAACGATGAACGCGCATGTCGAAAACATTCTTTTCAACGCCGAAAACACGGCATTGCTCAACCAGCCAACGGATGCGGACAGCCTGAAGGCGGCCCTGCGCACGCTTGGCGGCGGCGTGAGCATCATCACGGCGGGCGAGGGGGAAACGCGCACAGGAGCCACCGTGACCTCCGCGACCGCCCTGTCCGTCGAGCCCGCGCGAATGCTGGTCTCTCTCAACCGTTCGTCCTCCACATGGCCCGTGGTCGAGCGCTACGGTCATTTCGGGATTAACATCGTCGGGGCGGCCCATGAGGAGATCGCCAACCAGTTCGCCGGCCGCGGCGGCCTGCGCGGGCCGGCCCGTTATCGCGGCGCCGAGTGGACAACGGCCGTCAGCGGCGCACCGCTGCTGGTCGATGCCGTTGCGGCGATTGACTGTGTCGTCGAAGAGGCCATCGAGCGGCACAGCCACGTTATCGTCATCGGCACCGTGCTGGCTATCCGCCTCGGCACGGGCCGTTCGCTACTATATCAGGATGGACGCTACCACGCGGTCGCTTGACGACGGACGCCGGAAACACGTCGCCCGCCGGCCGGAAAGCCGAATAATGCCTTTGACCCCGCCTGCCGCGCTCGATAGACGACAGTCATCGGCCGGGCAGGCGTGTTTTCCGTCACGCCCGCCGCCTGCACTGGTTTTCGACGGGAGGTCCCATGTCCGATCTTTTCGACGCGGCGCCGCGCACGGGCTCCATGCCGCTGGCCGCGGAAATGCGTCCGTCGACGCTGGATGACGTCATTGGTCAGCAGAAGGTGATAGGCGAGGGTACCATGCTGCGCCGGCGCATTGCGGCCGGACGGCTCGGCAGCATCATCCTCTACGGACCGCCGGGCCTGGGCAAGACATCCATCGCACGCGCCATCGGCAACATGCTCGGCAAGAACTTCCGCCCGCTGCATGCCGCGCACAACAATGTCGCCGATATCCGCAAGATCGCCGACGAGGCGCGCATGCGCCCGACCTTGCTTTTCGCGGATGAGGTGCATCGCTTCAGCGCCACGCAACAGGATCATCTGCTTGCGCTATGTGAGGAGGGCGTTGCAGACTTCATCGGTGCGACGACGGGCAATCCTTATCATACGCTGACACCCGCTCTCATCTCCCGCTCCACCATTCTCAAGCTGGAGCCGCTGACGATCGAGGAAATGGAAGAGGTCGTGCGGCGTGGCCTGCAACACCTCGCCGCAAACGGCGTCGCTGTCGATCTCCCGCCCGAACAACTACGTCGCATTGCCGGCCGGTCCGGCGGGGATGCACGCCGTGCGCTGACGGTTCTTGAAAGCCTGGCTGTCGGTCACGCGCCCGGCAAGCCCGTCGTCATTACCGAAGCGATGGTGGAGGAAGCCTATGCGGCTGCGCCGGTCAATCACGACCGCTCGGGCGATGCGCATTACGATGTGGTCTCGGCTTTCGTCAAATCGATGCGCGGCTCGGATCCCGACGCGACGCTCTACTGGCTTGCGCGGCTGATCCATGGCGGCGAAGATCCGCGCTATATTGCCCGCCGCATCATGATCCATGCCTCCGAGGATGTCGGGCTTGCGGACAACACCGCGTTGCAGACTGCGGTTGCGGCCCTCCATGCCGTGGAGAAGATCGGTTATCCCGAGGCGCAGATCGTGCTGGCCCATGCCGCCCTTCATGTCGCGCGGGCACCGAAATCCAACTCCGCCTGTCGGGGTATCTCGCTTGCGCTTGCGCATGTAGCGAACGAAGCGCCGTCGGCGGTGCCGATGCATCTGCGCGATACGCATTACAAGGGCGCGGCAGCACTCGGCCATGTCGGTTACGCCTTCCCGCATGATGACGGGCGCGGCTGGAGCGAGCAGGTCTATGCGCCGGATGTGCCCCGCGGCGCGCTTTACCAGAGCGATGCGCGCGATGCCGCGACCTTCGAGCGGCGTGCGGACGAACACTGGGAGCAGGTGACAGGGCGACCGACGCCCGGCCGGTTCGGCGCGAAGCGCTAGGACGGGGCGAGGCCTGCCCGCACGCGGTTCACGACCGTCCAGGCGAGCAGGACGCAGGCCATGGGCTGGATATGCCATGTCCAGTCCGGCAGGGTGCCGAAACCGGCCACAAGCGCGCCGAGCGCGCCGAAAAGCAGCGCCCTGTCGCTCTTGCCCATCGGTCCCTCGTAGCTGCGGCCCTTGCCGTGCGCGACGCCCAAAACGCCCGTGAATTCCGTGAGCGTCGCCAGGAACACGATGGCCGTCAGCCACGGCAGCGAGAAGGGTGCGACCAGCGCAAAGGGCAGGTAAAGCGCGGCGTCGGAAACGACGTCGGTGATCTCGTTGAGATAGCCGCCGAGCGCGCTCTTCTGGTCGTGCTCGCGCGCCAGCATGCCGTCAACGGCGTTCAGCGCCATGCGTAGGAACATCCAGAGCGGCACCAGCGCGAAGAGCGCGGGTTGGGGATTGGCCAAGAGAAGTGCACCGATTCCGACCGAGACGATGGCCGCGAAAAGCGTGACCTGATTGGCGGTGACGCCGCGCTCCGCAAGACGCCCGACCAGTGGCCGCAGCAGGTTCTGGAAGGACGATTTCAGTTTATAGATCGACATAAGGGCTTGAATCCGCTTCGCTCGATTCAACAAATGCAGGTGCGGCGGTATGAAATCAACTGCAAACAGGCGGTCTCATCCGTATAGGATGTGTGTTCATACGCGAAACGAGGACAGGCATGATCGAATCGACGTTTACCAGCCACGACGGAATAGAGCTTTTCTACCGTTACTGGCCGGCCCGCTCCGGCACGCCGAAGGGGGCGATCGTCCTTCTGCACCGCGGCCACGAACATGGCGGCCGGATGGCGCATATTGTCGATGAACTGGGCCTGGACGATTTCGCCTTTTACGCCTGGGATGCGCGCGGCCACGGCCGCTCACCCGGCGAACGCGGCTTTTCGCCGTCGTTTGCCCATTCGGTGCGCGACCTTGATTGCTTCGTCCGGCACATTATGGAGACCGGCGGTTTTGCAATCGGCGATATCGCCGTCGTCGCCCAGAGCGTCGGGGCCGTGCTGGCCGCGACCTGGGTGCATGACTATGCGCCGGATATCCGTGCGCTCGTGCTGGCCGCGCCGGCCTTCGACGTCAAGCTCTACGTTCCCTTCGCGAAGGAGGGCATTGCGCTCTGGCAGAAGCTAAAGGGTACCTTCTTCGTCAATTCCTACGTCAAGGCGCGCTTCCTGACACATGACCGCGCGCGCATTGCCTCGTTCGAGGCCGACCCGCTGATCACGCGCCCTATCGCGTCCAACATCCTGCTGGAGCTTTATGAGGCTGCCGACCGTGTGGTGGCGGATGCCCGCGCCATCACGGTACCGACGCAAGTCCTGATCTCCGGCAGCGACTTCGTCGTTCGTCACGCGCCGCAACATCGTTTCTTCGAAAACCTCGGTGCCACGAGCAAGGAACGCCACGTGTTGCCCGGTTTCTATCATGACACATTGGGCGAGCGGGATCGGGCCAAGGCGCTGGAGAAGGTGCGCACTTTCCTCCTCGCCCGCTTTGCCGAACCGCCCGTCGTGGCCGATGTGCGGGGCGCCCATCTTTCCGGCTACACCCGTGACGAGGCCGACCGGCTGGCGACGCCCCTGCCGCTGCTGTCGCTGCGCGGCCTCTATTGGGCGCTCACGCGCGCCTCGATCCGCCTGGGCGGCTTGTTCTCCAAGGGGCTCGCGACCGGCGGCCGTACCGGCTTCGATTCC
The DNA here is from genome assembly GCF_022601905.1 of Shinella sedimenti. Taxonomy (NCBI): domain Bacteria; kingdom Pseudomonadati; phylum Pseudomonadota; class Alphaproteobacteria; order Hyphomicrobiales; family Rhizobiaceae; genus Shinella; species Shinella sedimenti. Next base: position 75,612 of record NZ_JAKVIN010000005.1, on the reverse strand, counting down.
GGCTCCACGCTTGATTACGTCTATGAGGACGAGGCACGCGGGCTCGGTCCGGGCGGACGTTTCATCGACCGGCAGTTCCTCGATGCCATCGGCTGGCGCGGTATCCGCCAGAGAAAGGTGCATCTTGAGGAAGTGATCGGCAAGGCGCTCAAGCGTCTCGATGCCGAAGGAAAACCGTTGCGCGTTCTCGACATCGCCGCCGGCCATGGGCGGTATGTGCTCGACGCCGTCGCCGCATCCGAGGTGAAGCCGGAAAGCATCCGCTTGCAGGATTATTCGCCGATCAACGTAGAAAAAGGCACGGCGCTGATCGCGGCGCGGGGCCTTGGAGACAGCGCGGCATTCCATCGGGCGGATGCCTTCGATACACAAGGCCTTGCGTCCATCGAGCCGAAGCCGACGCTTGCCATCGTTTCCGGCCTCTACGAGCTCTTCCCGGACAATGCCATGATCGAGGCCTCGCTTGCCGGCTTGGGCCGTGCGCTGGAGCCGGGATCGCTGCTCGTTTATACTGGCCAGCCTTGGCATCCGCAGCTGGAGATGATTGCCCGGGCGCTGACCTCCCATCGAGGCGGCGAGGCCTGGATCATGCGCCGTCGCACGCAGCAGGAGATGGACCAACTCGTGGCCGCGGCGGGCTTCCGCAAGATCGAGCAGCGCATCGACAAGTGGGGCATCTTCACCGTCTCACTGGCCGAACGCATCTGAGGCCATCATGGGGGAGGGGGTCGCATCCATGCCCGGGAGCCAGCGCCGCGCCGTGTTGCGCGCGGCGGCGCTTTGGCTGCTTTTCCTGGCGCCATTCTTCTACCTGACCTACGGCACGGCGAACTGGCTGGCCTCACTGCGATCCGATGTGCCGAACGTCGCGTTCGGCTGGGAACGTCACATCCCCTTCCTCGCCTGGACGATCGTGCCCTACTGGTCGATCAATGCCTTCTATGCCATCTCGCTGTTCGTGAACGACACGCCGGAGGCGGTCGGCCGGCTGGCTCGGCGCTATCTGACGGCACAGGTCGTAGCCATCGCCTGTTTCGTCGCGTTTCCGCTCCAGGCTATCTTCGTGCGACCGCCGACGGAGGGGCTGCCGGGTTTCATGTTTGATGTGCTCGGTGGTTTCGATAAGCCGTTCAACCAGGCGCCGTCGCTGCATATCGCGCTTCTGGTGATCATCTGGGATCACTGGCGCGGTCGCTTTGCCGGCGCAGCCAGAATGATCTGGCATCTCTGGAGCGCTCTAATCGGAATCTCCGTGCTGACGACATGGCAGCATCATGTTTTGGACATTCCAGCCGGCGCGCTTCTCGGGTTTTTTGCGCTCTGGCTTTTTCCTTCGAGCGGAAAGTCGCCGCTTTCCGGCTTCCGGTGGGCCGTGGAGGCAAAGGCGCGGCGGCTTGCCACCTTCTACGCAGCCGCAGCGGCGATCCTGCTCATTCTGGCGATCCTCACGACGCACAGTTACGGCGCCGGGCTGTTGTTGCTCTGGCCGGCGCTGGCGCTTGCCATCGTGGCTCTCGGTTATGCGGGGGCGGGCGAGGCGGTTTTCCAGAAGGCTACCGACGGCCGTGTCAGCCTGGCGAGCCGCTGGCTGCTCATGCCTTACCGGTTCGGCGCGTGGCTCAACATGCTCTGGTGGACGCGCCGGCTTCCGGCGACGGTGAAAATCGGTGATGGTGTGCTGCTCGGGCGGTTTCCCGAACGAAAGACGCTTTCGACGATCGCGACGGTGATCGACATGACGGCAGAGCTGCCGGGTCTCGTGGTGCCGGGGCTTGCCTGGCGCGCATTCCCGTCCCTCGATCTCCTGTCGTTGTCTGCCGGCCGCATCCGTGAAGCCACGCTTTCCGTGGAGGAGGCCCGCCGTCACGGCCCCGTCCTCATCTGCTGCGCGCTGGGTTTCCAGCGCAGTGCGGTGGTTGCTGCCTGCGTTCTGGTTCGCATGGGGTATGCGGCAAGTGCGGCTATTGCGGTGGCGCAGATCAGGGCCGCCGGCCGGCCGGTTCATCTGCCGGTCGAGGCCTATGCTGTGATCGATGAGGCAGCGCGATGACGGACTGGCGGATGCGTATGACGAAAGCAGCGCTGAGCTTCAGGCGCAACGGACTTGCGGGCGGAGCGCTTGCGGTGCTGATCCTCGCGGTCGCTCCGCCGACCGCCGGCGCCCATGGTTTTACCGCGCCGCTCGGCTGGTGGCTGTTGCTCGCCTTCTGTCTCGCGCCGCTCGGGCTGTCGGCTCACCTTCTGTTCGATGCCGGGCTATTCAGGCTGGCTGCCTCCCATAAGAGGGAAGATGCCGCGCTATCGGCCATCGACGACGTACTGGAGCGCATGGGCCTTCGCAAGCGCAACGGCCAGCCCGCTCCCCTTGCCACCAGACTTGCGGGATGCCGGCGGCTGGTCTGGATGCAGCGCATTCTTCTGGCCTTCGCGCTTTCCCTTTTTGCCATCCTGCTGCTCGACGGTATCGAGGGGGGCGGGGCATGAGCGGGGCGAGCCTCCTCCAGAGAGCGTCAGCCGCTGTGCTCGCTGTGCTCGCCCGCGCCGTGACCGGTGTGCGCCCGATCTGGGCGGGCACGTCGCCGAACGGGCCGCTGCGCATCTACTTCGCCAATCACGCCAGCCACGGCGATTTCATTCTGGTTTGCACCTGCCTTCATCCGGCCGAGCGTGGTCGCACAGCGGCGGTCGCCGGCGCGGATTACTGGAATGCCGGTCCCGTCAGGCGTTTCATCGCCGGCAGGCTGCTGCGCACCGTGCTGGTAGAACGCAACTGGGTCGAGCGCCGAGTGGATCCTATGGAGGTGATGCTCGCGGCACTCGATGCGGGCGAGAGCCTGATCTTCTTTCCAGAAGGCACGCGCAACATGACGGAGGAGCCGCTGCTGCGCTTCCGCTCTGGCCTCTACAATCTCGCGGCCGCACGTCCCGAGGTGGAACTCGTGCCGTGCTGGATCGAGAACATGTCCCGTGTACTGCCGAAGGGAGCGTTCCTGCCCATCCCGCTGCTCTGCCGCGTCGTGTTCGGCGCGCCGCTTAAGCTGGAAAATGGCGAGGACCGCAAAGTCTTTCTTGACCGCGCCCGAGTGGCGCTTCTCGCGCTTGCGCCGCGAAAGGATGGAACCCCGCAATGAGCGACGATACCACTTGTCTTTTTCTCGGGCTTGTCGCGGTGCTGTCGGTGGCGAGCCTTGTCGCGGCCATCCTCTCCTGGCGCAGTCCCAAGCCTTTGCCTTCCACGCTCGACAACCTGAACGCCCGCATCAAGGCGTGGTGGATCATGGTTGCAGGCATTTCGGTGGCCTTCGTCTTCGGCAAAGGCGGCGTGATCCTGCTTTTCGCCTTCGTCTCCTTCGCGGCGCTGCGGGAATATGTGACGCTCACCAATACCCGCCGCGCAGACCGCTGGACGCTGCTTGGCATGTTCCTGATCGTCATTCCGGTACAATACTATCTGATCTGGATCGACTGGTACGGGCTCTACTCGATCTTCATTCCCGTCTACTGCTTTCTCGCCATGCCGGCGCTGACGGCGCTGCGCGGCGATACCTCCCGCTTTCTTGAGCGGGTTAGCGAGCAACAATGGGGTATCATGCTTTCGGTCTATTGCCTGAGCCATGTGCCGGCGCTCGTGACGCTGCCCATTCCCGGCAATGAAGGGCGAGGACTGCTTCTGATTGCCTTCCTGATCGCCACCGTGCAGGGCAGCGATGTGCTGCAATATATCTTCGGCAAGCTGTTCGGCCGGCACAAGGTGGCGCCCGCCATTTCTCCATCCAAGACCTGGGAAGGCCTCATCGGCGGCATCGCCAGCGCATCGCTGATGGGGGCGGGGCTTTATTGGCTGACGCCATTCTCGCCGCTCGAAGCCGGGGTTTTGGCGGCGCTCGCCTGCATTATGGGCTTCTTCGGCGGCCTCGTCGCCTCTGCCATCAAGCGCGATCGCGGGGTGAAGGACTGGGGCCACATGATCGAAGGCCATGGCGGAATGCTCGACCGTGCCGACAGCCTGGTCTTTGCCGCTCCCGTTTTCTTCCACATTGTTCGTTACGCCTGGACCTGACGGCGGGTCGCTCCTGAAACCCGCCGTCGTCGTCGGTCAGAGCGCCTGCAAGACGCCGCGCAGGGCGTCGAGCAGCATGTCCGCATTTTGGCGCGAGAAGACGAGCGGCGGGCGGATTTTCAGGACGTTGGCGCGCGGGCCGGAGGCGCTGATGAGCACGCGGCGCTCCCGCAGCCCGTTGACGATGCGGGCCGTGAGCGCGGCATCCGCGCTCTTTGCCGCGGGGTCTGCGACGATCTCAACGCCAATAAACAGGCCGGAGCCGCGCACGTCGCCGACGGCATGGTAACGGTCCGACAGGCTCTTGAGACCATCCATCATGTAGCGGCCGACATCCAGCGCATTCTGCTGAAGGCCTTCTTCGTGGATGACCTCTAATACGGCCTTGCCGGCAGCAGCGGCGATCGGGTTTCCGCCGAACGTGTTGAAATAACGAGCCTGTGGTCCGAACTCGGCGATCACTTCCGGTCGAAGCACGATGCCGGCCATAGGATAGCCATTGCCCATCGGCTTGCCGATCGTCACCATGTCGGGCGCGACACCATGGCGCTCAAAACCCCACATGGTTTCGCCCGTGCGTCCGAAGCCGGGCTGCACTTCGTCTGCGACGAACAGGCCGCCCGCCTCGTGGATGGCGTCCACCGCAGGCTTCAGGAAGCCCTTCGGCCCCTCGAAGATGCCGTCGCTCGAAAAGATCGTGTCGGTGATCAGCATGGCCGGCTTGATGCCGTGTCGCTTCAGGTCCGCGATGGCGGCGCGAACGTCGCGGCCGAATTTTTCCATCATTTCTCCGGGCGTGTTGCGATAGCTATCCGGCGCGGGAACGGTGCGCACATGCGGCCCGAGCGTGACGGATTCGCCGAGCGACGGCGAGAATTCCGCGACCGCGCTTGTCAGACCGTGATAGGCGAGTTCCGTCGCGATGATGCCTGTCCCGCCTGTGACGAAGCGTGCGATGCGCACAGCAAGATCGTTGGCCTCGCTGCCCGTGCAGGTGAACATGGCCTGGCTGAGCGCGTCGGGAAACGTTGCCGTCAGCTTCTCGGCATAGTCGATGATCCCTTCATGCAGGTAGCGCGTGTGGGTGTTGAGCACGGCCGTCTGACGGGTGATAGCCTCGACCACGCGCGGATGGCAGTGGCCGACCGAGGCAACGTTGTTATAGGCATCGAGATACCGCTCGCCGGAGGTGTCGTAGAGAAAGACGCCTTCGCCGCGCACAAGATGCAGCGGCTTTTCATAGAACAGGCGATAGGCAGGACCGAGTACCTTTTCCCTACGGGCGATCAGCGCCCGCTCGGCTTCGTCGAGCCTCTCGAAATCCGCACGCGAAAATGCATTCACCATCGACATGATCAGGCCTCGGAAAGATTGGGCACGAGCCATGCGAGCCCGGCCGGGTTGAGATCGGAAATGTTCTGCAGGCCCCTAAGGGCGACGGGGTGGTTACGCATGATGTAATCCCGATTTTCCGGGAAGAGCGCCGAGCGCCATTCGGCAATGATGATGGACATGGCCAATCGGCAGCGCAGCAAGAGCGGCAGAAGCTTGATCTCCGCCTTCTCCAGCGGTCGCGCCGACAGGAAACCTTCAAGGAAGCCGCTGGCGCGCGCCGCCCAGTTCTCCGTCGCCAGATGATAGGATAGGCCGACCGCGAGATCGTTGATAAGCGGTGCATGCACCATGTCGCCGAAATCGATGATGCCGGCCACCACGTCTGGCGCGGCCGGATCGAGCAAGATGTTGTGTGGGTTGAAATCGTTGTGGATGATCTGGCGCCGCCTGAGGGCTGCGATGGACGGCAGCGCGCGTTCAAATTCCGCCAGAACGGCTTCCACCCGGGCGCGGCGCTCCGGGGCGACGTGTCCGACAACGGCGGCAAGATCGAGCATGTGGGAAATGTCCCACATCAGCTTTCCCTCCGGCGGGCGGCCCTGATAATCCTCAAGCCCACGGCCGAGTTCGGCGAGCGCACGGCCGACATTGCGGCTCTGCGACGGCGTTGCCGGCGTGCGATATTGCAGTTCGCCGGGCAGGAAGGAGAGCAGCCGCATGATGCGCGGCCCGTCGGGGCTCGCGAGCGTGTGGCTCTGCTCGCCAGCCTGGGTGCGGATCAGTCTTGGAACCGGTACGCAAGGGGCGGCCCTTTCGAGGTGCAGCAGCGCGCCATCCTGGAATTCCAGCGCCGCAGGATCCTCCGCAGCGTTGGCGATTTTCAGGATAAATGCCGTGCCGTCCGTTCGCTTGAAGAGAAAGGTCTCGTCCCGCTCGCTCGAAAGACGCTTGGCCTCGCCTTTGAGCCCATACACCGCGGCGACCGCTGCCGCGGCCTCCGGCAAGGCCGTCACCGTCAGGGTCGCGGACATCGAATCTTTTCTGGGACTGGCGAGCGGTGGCTCGGTCATGCTGGCTCCGTTGGCGCGCTCTGTTCGGCGTATCGTTCTGCCGCAGATAAAGGGCATGCGGGATTTCCGAAGGTTTTCGCAAGAGGAACGACCCTTGGTACGACCCCATACTTGAAACACGTCAAAAAAGATGCATCAAGTATGTTATTGCGCAATTTTATGGGCCGGTCCATGGCGGAATTCACCACACTGGAACATGAGAACCTCAACAGCGTCGTTTATGGCGCTCTGTGCGACGCGTTGATGCAGGGACGGTTCCAACCGGGCGACCGGCTCAAGATCCGCGACCTTGCCGAGCAGTTCGGCACCAGCGTCACGCCGATCCGTGATGCGATTCTGCGTCTGGCCAATGATGAGGCGATCACCTTCCGCTCGCCGCGCGATATCCGCGTCGCCGGCCTCAGTGAAAACCGCTACCGCGAAATACGCGCCATCCGCGTGCGTCTGGAAGGGCTTGCCGCGGAGACCGCAGCACAGGTCGCGACGAGCGCGGATATCCAGGCGTTGGAACAAATTCTCATGGAAAATGAAGCGGCTATCGCCGATGGCGATCGCTTGCGGGGCACGCAGCTCAATCAGGCTTTCCACTTCAGACTGCCGCAGATCGCCGGCCTTCCCGTGCTGACAACGATCCTGCGACGCCTGTGGCTACAGATGGGACCGCATATTTCCGATGCCTACCTTGCCGGCGGACGGGCGATGATCGATTATCACTATCCGGTCGTCGAGGCGCTGAAGCGGCACGACCCGGCCGCGGCGTCCATGGCAATCGTGGACGACATCCTTCTGGGCGGGAAGCCGATTCTCGAACGCATTGGAGCTGTCGCTCCCGGCGCAGAGCGTTCGGCCTGAACCCCGCCGAAAGGGACTTGCATTTCACCGACCGCGGATTACGATGTATCAAGCATCAACGGAGACTGCCGGATGACCGAAGAACGCCGCTACATGTTGCTGACGGGCGCAAGCCGCGGCATCGGGCACGCAACGGTCAAGCTGTTCCAGTCGAAAGGCTGGCGGATATTCACCGTTTCGCGCCAGCCGTTCTCCGAGGAGTGTGCCTGGCCTTCCGCACGTGAAAGCCACATTCAGGCCGACCTTGCCGACCTCAGCCAGATCGATCGTCTTGCCGCAACGGTGCGCGAGCGGCTGCCCAACGGCAGGCTGCATGCACTCGTCAATAATGCAGGCATCTCGCCGAAGGGGCCGAACAGAAGCCGTCTCGGGGTAATGGGCACGGATGCCGACGTGTGGACACAGGTCCTCAACGTCAATCTCGTCTCAACGGCGTTGATCGCACGCGCGCTGATGCCCGAGCTCGAAGCGGCCAAGGGGTCGATCGTCAACGTCACCTCGATCGCCGGCTCGCGCGTGCATCCCTTTGCCGGTGTCGCCTATGCGGCCTCCAAGGCCGGACTTGCCTCGCTGACGCGCGAAATGGCGCATGAATTCGGCAAGCGCGGCGTGCGGGCCAACGCGATCGCGCCAGGCGAGATCGAAACCTCGATCCTGTCACCCGGCACCGATGCACTGGTGGCTGCGGAAGTGCCCCTGGGACGGCTGGGCGAACCGCGCGAAGTCGCGGAAACCATCTATTTCCTGTGCACCGAGCAGTCCTCCTACATCAACGGCGCGGAAATCCACATCAATGGAGGGCAGCACGTCTGACGATAATTAAGCCGCGGCGGATTTCCGTTGACCGGCGATGATCGGAATGCATGAATCGGTCGACATGTCCCGGGGAAAGGACAGGCCGACTGGAGAGGCCATGATGCCGTGCCACGCCAAAAGGCGGGCGCGGAGCGGGTCGTAAGTCGCAACAGAGCCCGCACCGGCTCTTCCACAAAACAGAAAAGGGGAGTGCAATGAAGACTATCGTTAAATCCGGAATCCTGGTGGCCGCAGCCGTCGCCCTCTCCGCGAGCCTGGTTCTTCCGGCTGCTGCGCGGGACCTTACCGTCGTTTCATGGGGCGGCAACTATCAGGACGCGCAGCGCAACATCTATTTCAAGCCGTTCTCCGAGAAGATCGGAAAGCCGGTGCTCGACGAAGCGTGGGACGGCGGCATCGGCGTCATCCAGTCGAAGGTCAAGGCCGGCGCGCCGAACTGGGACGCCGTGCAGGTAGAAGCCGAGGAGCTCGCGCTCGGCTGTGCCGACGGCCTTTACGAGAAGATCGACTGGGACAAGATGGGCGGCAAGGACAAGTTCCTCGACAGTGCCGTCAACGATTGTGGCGTCGGCGCCATCGTCTGGTCCACGGCCATCGCCTATGACGGCGACAAGCTGGCCGAAGGGCCGAAGTCCTGGGCAGATTTCTGGAACGTCGAGAAGTTTCCGGGCAAGCGCTCGCTGCGCAAGGGCCCGAAATACACGCTTGAATTCGCGCTTTTGGCCGATGGCGTCTCCAAGGATGAGCTCTATGACGTCCTGTCTACCGAAGAAGGTGTCGAGCGCGCCTTCAAGAAGCTCGATGAGCTGAAGCCGAACATCGTATGGTGGGAATCCGGCGCGCAGCCGATCCAGTTCCTCGCATCCGGCGAAGTCGCGATGACGTCGGCCTATAACGGCCGCATCACCGGCATCAACCGTTCCGAAGGCAAGAACTTCAAGGTCGTCTTCCCGGGCAGCATCTACGCCGTCGACAGCTGGGTCGTTCTCAAGGACGCCGAGAACAAGGATGTGGCGCAGGACTTCATCGCCTTCGCGAGCCTGCCGGAAAATCAGGCCAAGCTGCCGGAATCCGTCGCCTACGGTCTGCCCAACAAGGAAGCCGCGGCGATGGTGCCCGCTGATCTTGCAAAGGATCTGCCCACCGATCCGGCAAACCTGCCGGAAGCCATCGCGCTTAACGTCGATTTCTGGATCGACAATGCAGAATCGCTGACGCAGCGGTTCAATGCCTGGCTGGCCCAATAAGGATATCCGCAGCGAAGGGCGTCCTCACGGGCGCCCTTCCTGACTGGCCGGATGCGTCGCGATCCTTCATGCCGCATCCTTCGCCGCTAGCGATGGAGCACTCCTTGGCCGAATTTATCAAATTCGATCGCATCACCAAATTCTATGGCCCGCTCTGTGTCGTCGAAAATCTCGATCTGAGCATTGCGAAGGGCGAGTTTGTCAGTCTCCTGGGGCCGTCCGGTTCCGGCAAGACGACGCTGCTCATGATGCTTGCCGGTTTCGAGCAGGCGACCTCAGGAAAAATCCTTCTCGATGGCGCGGCCATCAACGATGTGCCGACCCACAAGCGGGATATGGGTGTGGTTTTCCAGAGTTATGCGCTCTTCCCGCATATGACGGTTGGCGAAAACATCGCCTTTCCGCTCCAAATGCGCGGCATCGACAAAGCCGAGACCGCCGCGCGCGTCAAGCAGGCGCTGGATATGGTGCAGCTGTCTACGCTGGCCGATCGCCGTCCCTCGCAGCTTTCCGGTGGCCAGCAGCAACGCGTGGCGCTTGCCCGCGCGTTGGTCTTCGAGCCGCGTGTCGTGTTGATGGACGAGCCGCTCGGCGCGCTCGACAAGCAACTACGCGAGCAGATGCAGCTCGATATCCGCGAACTCCATCGCCGACTCGGATTGACCATCGTCTTTGTGACGCACGACCAGTCCGAGGCTCTGACCATGTCGGACCGCGTTGCGGTTTTCAACAAGGGCAAGATCGAGCAGATCGGCACGCCGCGCCAGGTCTACGACGAGCCGGCGACGCGCTTCGTTGCCGAATTCATCGGTGAGACCAATCTCGTCGAGGGAGTGGTGGAAGCGATCGAGGGGCGGGAGGCGACGGTGCGCCTGCCGAACGGCGCGCAGATCGTCTCTGCCGTGTCTGACGGTGTTGCGGCCGGCCAGGGGGTCTATCTTTCCATCCGCCCGGAACGCATCGATCTTGCCGAAGCCCGCGGTGCCGCCCGAAACGTGCTGGAGACAGAGGTGACGGACAGCGTCTATCAGGGGGATCACCTGCGTGTTCAGTTGCAGAACGAGGCATATCCGCTGATTGCCAAGCTCGGCCGTCGCTCGCGTGAATTCGCACCAGGCACCAAGGTCTTCGCCGCCTTTTCGGCGGGCGATTGCCGGGTTATCGCGCAATGAGTGGCCCGTCGTCCCGCATGGGGCGCTCCCTTCTGCTGCTCGCGCCGCTCTTTCTCTTCCTCATCGGCTTCTTCGTCTGGCCGCTGTTCAGCATGATGTCGCAGGCCGTCTCCGATCCGGCGGTCCTGCGGCTCCTGCCGCGCACAGCTGAAATCATGGGCGATTGGGATCGCGAATCCCCGCCGAGCATGCCGATGCAGACGGCGTTGATGGAAGATCTCAAGGCCGTCGACGATGATCAGGCACTCGGCGACATGGTGCGTCGCCTCAACAGCGCCCGCTCCGGTTTTCGCACATTGATGTCGAAGACGACGAGCGCGCTTGGCGATGCCGCCAGCCCGCCGCCCGATCTCGTTTCCATCGACAAGCGCTGGGAAAAACCGGAATTCTGGATCGCCATCGCCGACGCGCTGTCGCCGCTCACCGACCGCAACCTGCTCGCCGCCGTCGATCTCGGGCGCAATTCAGCCGGTGCCATAGAACATCTGCCTGCCGACCAGTCCGTCAATCGCGTTATCCTCGTGCGGACCTTCTGGATTGCGGCGCTTGTCACCTTCTTCTGTGCCTGTATCGGCTTTCCCTATGCGATCATCGCCGCCTCGCTGACCGGCTGGAAGCGCGATTTGATGCTGGCCGCCGTTCTCCTGCCGCTCTGGACCTCGCTTCTGGTGCGCACGGCCGCATGGTTCATCCTTTTGCAGGAGCAGGGGCTGATCAACGATTTCTTGCGCGCCATCGGCCTGATCGACGCGCCGCTGGCACTCATCTTCAACCGCACAGGCGTCATTATCGCCATGACGCATGTGCTGCTGCCCTTCATGGTGCTGCCGATATACTCGGTGCTTATCACCATCCCTAAGAACCTCATGCCGGCGGCGGCCTCGCTTGGCGCGCCGCCCATCCGGGCGTTCCTGCGCGTTCTCCTGCCGCTTAGCCTGCGCGGCGTCGCTTCAGGCGGGTTACTCGTCTTTATTTCGGCCATCGGGTACTACATCACGCCGGCGCTGATCGGCGGGCCGGGCGACCAGATGATCTCCTCGATCATCGCCTTCTACGCGACGGGTTCGGCGAACTGGGGCATGGCGGGCGCGCTCGGCATGGTGCTGCTGGTGGCGACGCTGTTGCTCTACAGCGTCTATGCCAGGCTTTCGTCGGACGAGCCAGGGAGGCGCTGACCATGCCTATGAAGATCGCAAAACTTACCTTCGCCCTGCTGACGATCCTGTTTCTCGTCGCACCGCTCATCGCCATCCTGCCGCTTGCATTCACGTCTAGCGTCATCCTCACCTATCCGATCCCGTCCTGGTCTCTGCGCTGGTTCGAGGAGTTGTTTTTTGCGGATGCCTGGCGCCGCGCGATCATCAACAGCCTGATCATCGGCACGGGCACGACGCTGCTCGCCACCGTGTTGGGCACCGCAGCGTCGCTCGGCCTTCGCAACCGGCTGTTCTTCTTCCGGGGCTCGATGCGCACGCTCTTCCTGCTGCCGATGGTCGTGCCGGCTGTGGTGCTGGGCGTGGGCATGCAGGTGCTGCTCGCACGCTTCGGCCTCATCAACAGCTATGCCGGCGTGATCATCGCCCACACGGTCGTCGCTATTCCCTTCGTGGTGGTGAGCGTGACGGGGGCGCTTGCCGGCATCGACGAACGCGTCGAGCTCGCCGCGCAAAGTCTTGGGGCGGCGCCCGTCACCGTCTTCCGGCGCGTGACACTGCCCTTGGCCATGCCGGGGGTTCTGTCCGGTGCCGTGCTTGCCTTCGCCACATCGCTGGACGAGGTGGTGCTGACACTCTTCGTCGCTGGCCCCAACCAGCGCACATTGGCACGTCAAATGTTCTCCAGTATTCGTGAGAATATCAGCCCGGCGATTGCCGCCGCGGCGTTCCTGTTCATCGCTGCGACGATCCTGATAGGCCTCGTCGTGGTGCTGTCGCGGTCTATGCTGGCGAGACGGATGAGACCGGCCGCTTCATGACGTCGGCAAGCACGGTGTAGATGCGTGGCTCCACCATGAGGGCCACGTTGAAGCGCATGAAGTTGCCGGCGCTCTGCGATACGCTGAACACGTTGCCCGGCGCCAGAACCACGCCCTGTGCAAGGGCTGCCTGCGCGACCTCACCGGAATCCAGTCCCTCCGGCAGCCGGCACCAGAGGTAGATACCGCCGCGTGGCATGAGCCACGGCTCGATGCCGACGCGGAACAGGCGGTCGGCCGTCTCGCGCCGGATGCGCACCAGCTTGCGGCGAACATCCTCCATGTGCTTGCGGTATCCGCCGCCCGCCAGCATATGGGTTATGATTTCGCTGGCGATTGGGCTCGGCCCACCGAAATTCGTCGCGATCTGCAGGTCGATCAGGCCCTCGACCCAATCCGGGCGGGCCGCGATATAGCCGCAACGCACCGCCGCCGACAGGGTTTTCGAGAAGCTGCCGATCCGAATTACCCGCTCAAGCCCGTCGAGCGCCGCGAGCCGGGTGGAGGGGTCCGGCTCGAAATCTGCGAAGATGTCGTCTTCGACAATGATCGTTTCGTTGGCCGCAGCGGCGTTCAGCACCCGGTGGGCAATCTGCGGGGAAAGGGTTGAGCCCGTCGGATTGTGGATCGTCGAATTGGTGATGTAGAGACGGGGTCGGTGCGCGGCCAACGTTGCCTCGAAGGCGGCAATGTCAGGCCCATGATGCGTGCGGGCGACGCCGATGACCTTGACCTGATGCGCCTTCAGCATCGCCTGGAAATTGAAATAGCAGGGGTCGTCCACCAGCACCGTGTCGCCGGGCCGCAGGAGGAAGCGGCAGATAAGATCAAGCGCCTGCGTCCCCGTGCTGGTCAGAAGCAGGTTGTCCCGAGCGGCTGGAATGCCATTCTCAGCAAGACGACCAAGCAACAGGCGGCGGAGGGCAGGGGAGCCGCGCGTGCTGCCGTAGTAGGCCAAAAGCGCGTCGTCGCTGCGCGCAAGGCTTCGGATCGCCCGCCGCAGGGCATCGTTGGGCATCCAGTCGGCCGGCAACCAGCCGCCGCCGGGCTTGAGCGTCGTATCGTCCGCATCGAGCGACTGTCGCGATACCCAGAACGGATCGACAGCGCGGGCTTTGGGCGTTTCGGCCTCGGCGAGCTTGAGGGGAGGAAGGGCGGCGCCAGTCACATAGAAACCCGATCCCTGTTGGGGTCGGATCAATCCTTCCGCTGCAAGTCTGTCATAGGCCTCCACGACGGTCGACGGGGAAACGCCCATGGTGGTGGCAAAATTACGGATCGAGGGCAGGCGATCTCCGGGGCCGAGCATGCGTCCGGCGATCCGCCCGCGAACGGCATTCATGACATGGGAGGTCCGTGTGCCTGTCGCTGTCGTTGTCATGTCAGGCCTTTGTATTGGTTATTGCATCAGTACAGTTTTTCATAATTGTACTGCACTGTTCCTGTCATTTCCAGTCTCCCCGCGCTTAACAGGACAGGAAAGGCAAGGTGCTATGAAAACATCGATGGAAGGCTGGGGCAGCGGGCTGACGGGCGTAGTCATCTTCAGTGGGTCGCTCCCCGCGACGCGCTTGGCAGTTGGAGATTTCTCACCGCTGTTTTTGACCTCCGCGCGGGCGGTGATCGCCGGGACGCTGGCGGCGATCTTTCTTCTCGCCTTGCGGCAAGCCAGGCCGCCGCGGGAAAATCTCCTGCCGCTCGCCGTCGTTGCACTTGGTGTTGTTGTCGGCTTTCCGCTTCTGACCGCGATTGCCCTGCAATATGTCACGGCCGCGCATTCCGCCGTCTTTATCGGGCTCCTGCCACTGGCGACCGCAATTTTCGGGGTGCTGCGCGGCGGCGAGCGGCCGAAGCCGCTCTTCTGGCTGTTCTCCTGCATCGGCAGCGCAACGGTGGTCGGCTTTGCGCTGACGGCCGGCGTGGAGATCTCGCTTGTCGGCGATTTGCTGATGGTCGCTGCAATCATCCTCTGCGGCCTCGGCTATGCAGAAGGGGCCAAGCTCTCGCGCGCCATCGGCGGATGGCAGGTCATCTGCTGGGCGCTCGTCCTGTCCCTGCCGCCGATGGCGATCATCGCGCTGCTATGGCTTCCGGATGCTTGGAGCGGCATAGCGCCTAGTGCCTGGGCAGGGCTGTTTTACGTTTCGGTTTTCAGCATGCTGGTCGGCTTCTTCTTCTGGTATCGCGGCTTGGCGAAGGGCGGTATCGCCGCTGTCGGCCAGTTGCAGCTGCTGCAACCCTTCTTCGGTCTTTTGATCGCCGCCGTCCTGCTTCACGAGAAGGTCAGCCCAGTCATGATTGTCACGACGCTCGCGGTCGTGCTCTGCGTCGCCGGCGCGCGGAAGTTCGCGCGCTGAAACGCAAACGAGGGGCGCGAGCCGCCCCTCGTCGCGCTTATCGTTTTTAGCCGCAACGTGCCGCAAGCGTCGTGCTGCCGATCTCCTGGCCGTTGACGGTGAAGACGGAGCCTGGCGACTGCGTAATGGAGCCGTTGACGCCAGTGCCGCTCCAATGCGGATCGGACTTGCAATCGCGTGGCGTGTTGCGAACGGTGATATCGCCCTTCAGGTCTCTCGCCGGTCCCATGAAGTAGAGGCCGGCATTCGCTGCCTTGTCGATAACCACGTTCTTGAAGTCGATATCGGCCACCGGCCCGCCGAGGAAGGCATAGTCGCTTCCGTAAATGAACATGCCGTAGGTGCCGGCATTCTTGATCGTGACATCTTCGAGCGAAATGCCCGAGACGGGATTGAAGAAGATGCCGGCATTCGTCGTGCCATCGGTCGTCAGGCCTTTGACCTTCACATTTGTCGTCACGGCATCTTCGGGAAGGGTGGACGCCGTCACCAGCATCAGGCCATTGATGCCGCCCTTCAGCGACATGTCAGTGATCGAGACGTTCGAGGTGCCCTGGAGCACGACGAGGTCCATATCGCGGCCTTGCTGTGTGTTGTCGATCGTCACTTTGTTCATGTCGACCTTGTCCGCTGCCACAAGCAGGATGCCCTCCCGCCGCGAGCGGGAAATGGACACGTTGTCGAAGGTAATGTTTCTGGCAAGGTCCGTCACGACAGGCGGCCAGTCGCTGTCATCGATAACGCTTCCGGCAAAAATGCCATAGGTCACGTTGTCGATGACAGTATCGCGAACGGTGAGGTTTGCGGTGCCATGCGCGCTGATCGCGGCATAAGGCGCGCGGTTCGGGTTGCCGACGGCGAACTCGCAAAGCGTATTGTTGTCGCAGATGTAAAGGTCGTGGATACGGGTGTTCTCGATGACGGCGCCGTTGACGCTTGCCAGCCTGATTCCGTCATGAGCGGTATTTGAAATGTCGACATTGTGGATCGTCAACATGCTCGTACCGGCGCTGCCAATTCCCGCAAGGCCGCCGATGATCTCCAGCGAGGAGACCATGCTGTTGGAGGCCATGGTCACGACGTCGCTGGCCGGGTCGTAACCGGTCAGCGTTGTATGAGCGCCGCTATTGGTGAAACTGCCCCGGCCGCCGCTCGACGCGCCGCGAAGGGCCAACGTCCCGCCTCCGCCAAGGAGAGTCTGACCGTTCGCCAGCATCAGGGAGCCGTTGAGGCCAATATCGCCATCGGCGAGAACAACCGCGCCGTCTCCCGCCCCCGCGAGGATGGCGTTGATGGTCGCGGCGTCGCCGCTCCCCGCAGAGATGTTGACGAGCCTGCCGGCCGTCTGGCCATTCAGGTCAAGAACCGCGTCTTCGATGTCGCCGGTCGCGCCGGCATGGGTCTTGATGGCCGAGGCTCGTCTAACGGCCTGTATTGCCGGGTCGAAGGGGTCGCCGGCCGCGCTGCCGGCTCCGCCAAATGGAATACGCAGCCGTGCCATGACCGCGCCGCCAAGCTTGTCCTGATTGTCGTAGGTGCCGGTCGCGCCGAAGGAGACAGTAGATCCGGACGGCAATCCGTTGATACCGGTAAAGGCGAGTTCCGCCCGCAACTTGGCCCCGAACATGTCGCTGACATTCTTGCCGCCATACCAGTAACTTCCGGCAAAGAATTTCAGCTGCGTATCGTCGTCAAGGCCCGGCATCTTGATGCCAGCCTCAACATCCAGGCCGGGGCGTGCCTGTTCGCGGCCGTCGCGGAAGCGAAGGGCACCGTTATCGACAACCGCCACACCTAAGCCGTCGACCGAATAGCCGTTTCCGAGTGGCAGGTAGACATTTGCGCGCGTTTCCAGCACTGCACCAATGGCCTCTGCGCCAAAGGACAGCTGATGGAAATCATTGCCGAGGCGCGAGTTCAGGTAGTCGTAGTAGCCGTAGATGCCAAGCGTCCAGTCGCTTGATGTCGCAAATCGATAACCGGCTCCAAGCGAGCCTTGTCCGACGCCACCGGATACTAGTGTGCCGCTGAGATCAACGAAGAATGTTTGCCCGGCGTCCAGCTGGAAGGGAAGCATGATGCCGAGGCCACCGGTCGACTCCCCACTTCCCAATCGCCCCTCGAATTCGGCAAGACCGCCAAAATCTGACGCATAGCCGTGCGAAAACCCCGTGGCCACCGCGAGGAGCGGCCCGGCTAACCCTCTCAAGATAAACATAAAAATCTCCAATTCGATTGTCCGATCGGCGGACAGTCGCGGCGATATGATACATGAATAAGAGAGTCAACTTTATATGCGGGAGAGCCCAGCTGCGCTTTGTTCGATAACGCAACTTCTACGATAGGCCGAATGTTTTTCTGGATGCGCGAACGCGCTTCAACTGCTGTAAACGCTTCGCCTGCGATTGATAGCGCCCATGCCAGCGGTTGAGCATGGCACTTGAAGGTGACAAAATGGCGCAATCAGGAAAGTCAGGGGAAGCGTCTTGGCGGGATGCGACGAGACTATGCCGGGCCGTTCGGCACATCGACACCGGGTCTGGTGATCCCTGCGTCGCTCTCGCACACTTCGACATGCCGGGCGAGTGCTTTCGTGTTGAGGATGGCGGCGATGGTGGTGATGTCGCGGCGCTCGAACTTCGGCATCTGCTGGACTGCTTTCAGTCTCTCCAGAAGGGCTAAGCGGGTCATGACAGCCTCCTTGCTATGCTTGATGTGTAGAGGGGTGCGCCCAAAGCGGGCTGCGGTCGGCCAGGTGTCCTTCCTGAGCGTTGAACAGTGCCGCCCGCCCGAGCCGGGCGCGGCGGCGTGATCGGCATGGCCGTCAGGCGGCCTTCTTGCCGGCGTCGAAGGGGATCTCGATGTCCACGGCCAGCGTGGAGACCTGCGCGCCGCGTTCCATCTTGATGCTGACCTTCTCGTCATCAACCTGCATGTGTTTGGAAATCGCCTTCAGGATTTCGTCGCGCAGCTTGTTGACGAGGTCGATGTCGCCGGTAGAGGCGCGTTCGTGGGCAAGCAGGACCTGCAGCCGTTCACGGGCTGCCGGCGCCGACTGGCCGCGGGAGAAGAAACCGAAAAGCTTCATGCCGCTTTCCTTCCGAAGATCTTGCCCAGGAAGCTGCGCTTCTCGCCAGGAATGGTGACCGGTAAATCCTCGCCCTTCAGGCGGCGCGTGGCTTCAAAATAGGCAAGCGCAGGCGCGCTGCGGCCGTCGGCCAGCGTCACGGGAGCGCCAACGTTCGACGCGCGCAGCACGTCCATGCTTTCCGGGATGATGCCGAGCAGCGGGATGGAGAGGATCTCCAGCACGTCGTCCACCTTCAGCATGTCGCCGCGCTCGGCGCGATTGGCGTCGTAACGGGTCAAAAGCAGGTGCTTTTCGATGCGCTCGCCGTTCTCCGCCTTCAGCGTCTTCGAATCGAGAAGGCCAATAATGCGGTCCGAGTCGCGGACCGAAGAGACTTCCGGGTTGGTCACGACGATAGCAATGTCCGCATGGCGCATGGCGAGCGTTGCACCGCGCTCGATGCCGGCGGGGCTATCGCAGATCACCCAGTCGAACGCGCTTTTCAGCGCGGCGATGACCTTCTCGACGCCCTCAGGCGTCAGGTTGTCCTTGTCGCGGGTCTGCGAGGCCGGCAGCAGATAGAGCGTCTCGACGCGCTTGTCGCGGATGAGCGCCTGCGTGAGCTTGGCTTCGCCCTGGATGACGTTGACGAGGTCGTATACGACGCGGCGTTCCGCCCCCATGACGAGATCGAGATTGCGCAGGCCGACGTCGAAATCGACGACCACGACCTTCTCGCCGTTCTGCGCCAGTGCGGCACCCAATGCGGCCGACGACGTCGTCTTGCCGACGCCGCCCTTACCCGATGTGACAACGATTACCTTGCCCATATACCTCTCCAGTCCATAGGAATTCGTGTTCAGCCGAGTATCGCGGCCTTGATTGTTTCGCCTTCGAGCCAGATCTGCCCGGCCTTGCCGCGCAATTCGGGTTCCATGTCTTCGGCGGTCTTGTAGAAGCCGTCGATTGCGATGAGTTCCGCTTCCAGCTTGCGGCAGAAGATGCGTGCCTCGGCATTGCCTGTGGAGCCCGCCATCGCCCGGCCGCGCAGTGCGCCGTAGACGTGGATCGAGCCGCCCGCCACGACTTCGGCGCCGGAACCGACCGAACCGACGATGGTCACGTCGCCCTCGGGAAAGAAGATCGACTGGCCGGATCGGACCGTGCGGGACACGATCAGGGATGGCGCCGCAGTAACCGGCTGTTGAGGAGCGGGGACCGGTGCCGCGCTCTCGACCGAATCGATCGCGTCCTTGTCCGCCGTCTCCGATTCGGCAGGCGCTTCGAAATCGGCAGCCGGGCGGCCGTCGGTCATCGCCGGCGGCATGTCGGGGCCAAGCTGGGAGGTACGCGCGCCTTCGATGCCCATCACCCGCACATTGCGGGACGACAATTGCTCGACGAGTTCGCGCAGTTCCTGACGGTCGATATCGAGGCCATCGATATCCAGAACGACCGGACGACGAAGGAAGAAGCCGGCCGAACGGGCCGCCAGATCGTCAAGGCGCACCAGCCAGTCCGCAACGGGCAGCTCCGGGGTCAGCGCAAGCGCAAGAAAGGACCGCCCCTTGAGGCGGATCGGCCGGGGTTGAGTTAACACGTCAGTCATCTTGGTTAATTTTCGGTAGCTTTGTGTAGCGGTGAAATGGTTAACAAATGGTTAATTTCAGGTCTGGCTGGCGCGAAGCATGACGCGCCACAATTCACCGGCGCGCGCAGCGCTAATGCCGCGCGAAAACGTCTGTAGCGGGTAGTTTGGCAGGGCGAGCCAGGGGATGAGTAAGCCATCGCCGCCAGGGCCTGACGCCACATTCAGCCGCCAGCCACCCACTTCTGCGTAATGAAAATAATCTGTCTGCCTTCAGGCTGGCAACGAGTCTGCTGCCTTTGGCGGTAAACGCACCGACTCATATGTCAGGGTATGTTCGGCGGTAACGTCGACGCAGCGGTAAACGCCATCTCGTGGGTTCCGGAAAACGTGCGATGCGCAGTGCGCATCGCACGTTTCATTGACGAGGTGCCGTCAGAGCGACGCTTCGATCTTTTCGGCGGCTTCCGGCGTGACCCAGGCTTTCCAGGTATCCTTGTTTTCGGAGAGGAAGTGCTTGGCGCCGTCCTCGCCGCTCGCCTGATTGTCGGTCATCCAGGCCATCAGCTTGTTGATGGTGTCGTTGCTCCAGGAGCGCTTGTTGAGATAGTCCATGACCTCAGGGCCGACACGCTCGGAGAACGGCTTGGCGACCAGCGTGACGATCGTGTCCACCGGCCAGCCATTCGGCTTCGGGTCCGGGCAGGCTTCGACGGTGTTACAGCGCTTCCACTCGGTCGCGTCGTTGTCGACGCCTTCCGCGAGGCGGACC
This sequence comes from Shinella sedimenti, assembly GCF_022601905.1. Taxonomy (NCBI): domain Bacteria; kingdom Pseudomonadati; phylum Pseudomonadota; class Alphaproteobacteria; order Hyphomicrobiales; family Rhizobiaceae; genus Shinella; species Shinella sedimenti. The sequence goes on along the minus strand of NZ_JAKVIN010000005.1, from coordinate 55,298 downwards.
ATCTGGTATTTGCCGAGAAGCGCAGTCGGCGCCCAATAGTAGGCGACGAAATTCTCCTTGCGCTCGTAGGCCTTGGCCATCGAGCCGTCGAGACCGGCTGCCGAGCCCGTGTCGACAAGCTTCCAGCCGAGCTTTTCGCCGTCGAAAGCCTTGAAGAGCTGCGAAGTGACGACCGTGCCGCCCCAGCCCTGCGGACCGTTGAGGATGGCGCCCTTGCTCTTGTCTTCGTTGTCCGGGAACAGATCGGGATGCTTCAGGAGATCCGGGATCGTCTTGATGTCAGGGTGGGCTTCCGCGACATATTGCGGGATCCACCAGCCTTGTACGCCGCCATCCGGTAGCGGCGAGCCGACCTGCACGATGCGGCCCTCATCCGTGCCCTTCTTGACGACGTCGGGCAAAAGATCGATCCAGGCTTCGGGGGCGATGTCCGGCTGGCCCTTTTCGGCCATCGACGTGATCGTCGGTACGGTGTCGCCGATCGTGATATCGGCATTGCAGCCATAGCCGGCGTTCAAAATAATCTTGTCGAGGTTGGAAATCACCTCGGCACTTTGCCAGTTCATGCTGGCGATGGTGACATCGCCGCATTCCGCGGCACTGGCGCCGGAGGCCCCGGCGAAAACACCGAGTGTCAAACAAGTTGATGCGAGCAGTTTCTTCATTGTGGTTCCCTTTGTTTGCGGCATCTTCTATGCAGGCCGCCGCTTTGGCCCGTATCCTGCGTTGCTAGGAGGCATCTCCCAGATGCAGTGATTTCTCATAGGCCGCAGCCAGGCCCTGCGCGACGGCGGCTCGAAACCCCGCGCTTGTCATCGTCTCGATGGCGGCAGCGGTGGTGCCGCGATAACCGAGAAAGGTCTTTACTGTTTCGGTTGGACAGTCGTCGCGCTGCTCCAGCATCCGGCCGGCACCGACCAGAAGCATGTTGACCGCGCGGCGTGCGACGCGCGGGTCGAGACCCCTTGAAATGGCGTCGGCCATCATGGCGTCGGCGAGAAGCGCGGGAAACGCCGGGCCGGAGCCTGTGAGGCCTGTGAGATAGTCGATCTCCGCTTCGCTGCGCACCTCGTCCTGCACACCGCAGGCGTCGAAGATTGCTCTGACGATAGCGCGATCGGCATCATCAATCCCGTCGGCCGCGAGCCATGGCGTATAGGATTTGCGGGCTTCTGCGGCGGCATTCGGCAAGGCGCGGACGGCTCTGTGTGTGCGGTGGCGGTTGCCAAGTGCTGCGAGGCGGATGCCGGCCATCACGGAAATCACGAGTTTGCCCTCTGCCGTCATGGTCAGGTCCTGCCAGTCGGCCGGGCGGATGGAGAGGATGATGATGTCGGAGTGGTCGGCGAGGGCCTGGTTGTCTTTTGTCCAGAAGGCGCGGGAGAAACGGTCCGGCCGCATGGTGCGGTAGGAGAGGGTAAGGTTCTCCGGGGCGACGACACCCGCGTCCAGCATAGCGGCGGCCATAGCGCCGCCCAGCCAGCCGGCCCCGCCGATAATACCGATTCTCAGGTCCTTGCCCTGTTCCACCCTGCTTTCACTCCGGTTTGTATCCATGGCGCGCGAAGAAGCGGTCGAGTTCCCGCTGTTGCGGAACCTCGCCGGTATAGATCGCGATATATTCGGGGATGCGCTTCATGCGCAGCGCGATATCCTCACGTGATTGCATTGAGATGTAGCCGATCTGGACCAGATAGGTGGTGCGCGCGCGAACGTCGGCGGGGCCTTCCTCGTGGCCGAAGCGCACGAACATTCGGCGGAGCGCTTCCATTCGTGTCTGGTCGGCGGCGTGCACCTCCGCAAGGATATCGGGCGATTGCAAAGCCCAGCTGCGAACGGCGAATTCGAACTGGGAATCGAACAGATCCTTGCTCAGCCAGCAATCGAAGACATTGAGCATCGCTTCGGCGAGCGTCTCCGCATAAGCCTCGGACTGTTTTACAAGATTGCCGGTGTTCTTGTCCCTCCAGCGCGCGATCAGCGCGTCGAGCAATTCTTCCCGGTCCTTGAAGAACCAGTAGAAGCTGGTGCGGGAGAGGCTGAGTCGCTTGGCAAGTGGCAGGATCTTGACCGATTCAACGCCGGACTCGAGCAGCGCTTCATAGGCGGCCTCCAGCCATCCCTCCTGGGAGCCACGCCAGCCGCTGTCAGTGGTCGCCTGTTCCATGAAATTCCCCTAGCAAATTCGCGTCTTCGGAGCAAGAAAAATGTACATCTATGTCAATTACCCGAACCTGACTGTCTGATAATATTGACGCTTGTGTACATTTCTGTTTAGCTTCCAGCGTAATCCCCCACCAGACCGGAGCCCGGCGCATGTCGAACGATCCTCTGCTCCAGCCGTATCAGCTGAAGCATCTGACTCTCCGCAATCGCATAATCGTCACCTCGCACGAGCCAGCCTATCCCGAGGATGGCATGCCGAAGGGCCGCTACCGTGCCTATACGGTCGAACGCGCGAAGGGCGGCGTCGCGATGACGATGACGGCCGGTTCCGCCGCGGTGTCGAAGGATAGTCCGCCGGTCTTCAACAACCTGCTGGCGTACAAGGACGAGATCGTTCCGTGGATCCGCGAGATGACTGATGCCGTGCATGAAGAGGGTGCGGCGATCATGATCCAGCTTACCCATCTTGGCCGCCGCACGCGCTGGGACAAGGGCGACTGGCTGCCTGTCGTGGCGCCGTCGCATCATCGTGAAGCAGCGCACCGTGCGTTTCCGAAGAAGCTGGAAGACTGGGACATCGCCCGCATCATCAAAGACTTCGCCGATGCGGCCGAGCGCATGAAGGCCGGCGGCATGGACGGGGTGGAACTGGAGGCCTACGGCCACCTGATCGACCAGTTCAATTCGCCGCTGACCAATGAGCTGGACGGCCCCTATGGCGGGTCGCTCGACAACCGTCTGCGTTTCTGTCTCGACGTGTTCAAGGCGATGCGCGAGCGGGTCGGCGACGATTTCATTCTCGGCGTGCGCTACACCGCCGACGAATGTCTTCCCGGCGGGACCGGAAAGGCCGAGGGCCTCGAAATCTCCCGCCGCCTCAAGGAAAGCGGCCTGATCGACTACCTCAACGTCATCCGCGGTCATATCGATACCGATCCGGGCCTGACGGACGTTATCCCGATCCAGGGCATGGCAAGTGCGCCGCATCTGGATTTCGCCGGCGATGTGCGCGCCGCTACGAAGTTCCCGACCTTCCATGCGGCCAAGATCCAGGATGTGGCCACCGCACGCCATGCCATCGCGACAGGCAAGGTCGACATGATCGGCATGACGCGTGCGCACATGACCGACCCGCATATCCTGCGCAAGATCATCGAGAAGCGCGAGGACGACATCCGCCCCTGCGTCGGCGCAAACTACTGTCTCGACCGCATCTACCAGGGCGGCCTCGCCTTCTGCATCCACAATGCTGCGACCGGCCGCGAAGAGACGATGCCGCATGTCATTCCGAAGGCGGAGGTGCGCAGGAAGGTCGTCATCGTCGGCGCCGGCCCGGCCGGGCTGGAGGCGGCGCGTGTCTCGGCCGAACGCGGCCATGACGTCGTTATCTTCGAAGCTGCGAACAATGCCGGCGGCCAGATCCGGCTGACGGCGCAGAGCGAGCGTCGCCGCGAGATGATCGGCATCATCGACTGGCGCATGAGCCAGTGCGAGAAGCTGGGTGTCACCTTCCACTTCAACACCTGGGCGGATGCCGAGACCATCACGGCGGAGAAGCCGGATGTCGTGATCATCGCTACGGGTGGCCTGCCGCATACGGATGTGCTGTCGAAAGGCAACGAACTGGTCGTTTCCTCCTGGGATATCATTTCCGGCGATGTTAAGCCGGGCACCAATGTGCTCGTCTATGACGATGCCGGCGACCATGCGGGTTTGCAGGCCGCCGAGTTCATCGCCAAGGCCGGTGGCAAGGTCGAGATCATGACGCCCGACCGCTCCTTCGCGCCCGAAGTGATGGCCATGAACCTCGTGCCCTATATGCGCTCGTTGCAGACGCTCGATACGACCTTCACCGTCACGTATAGGCTCGAGGCGGCCGAAAAGAGCGGCAACCAGATCATCGCCCATGTCGGCAGCGATTACGGCGGCGTCTCGCGGCAGCGCACGGTGGACCAGATCGTCGTCAACCACGGCACCATTCCGCTTGATGACCTCTATTTCGAGCTGAAGCCCGGTTCGAGCAATCTCGGCGAAGTTTCCTATAACGACCTCGTCGCAGGAGCGCCTCAGACCGTACAGCGCAACCCTGACGGCACCTACCAGCTCTTCCGGATCGGCGATGCGGTTGCTGCACGCAACACCCATGCCGCGATCTACGACGCCCTGCGTCTGGCAAAGGATCTCTGATCATGGCGCGCAGCGATGTCCTGCAAGGCTTCCTCGATGCCATCTTCGAAGCCTTCGATGACCGGGTGACGGACGCGCTGGGGCGCGCGTCGATCAAGCGGATCGTCGCGGCATCGAAGGTGCCTCATCCAGAGCGGCAGGACATCGGCCGGCGGCTGCCGGTCTGCGAGCCTTATCTGGAGGATGCCCTTTCGGCAGGATGCGATCGACCGCCGTTTGCTCGTTTGCTGGAACGGTTCAGAGCGCTGGAGCCGTTGCTGGAATGGAAGAGCCGCCCGCAATTTGATGAAACTGCGAGCGATAATTTCCCATCGGGGCATGCCAATACGATGATAGTCGGCCCCGGTGGGCTTGAGGACCGGGCGGATATCTGGCTGGGCGTAAGCCTGCTGGCGCCGCATGTGCGCTATCCCGATCACGATCACGCGCCGGAAGAAACCTATCTCGTCATGTCGGACGGTGAATTCCGGCATGGCGATTCCGGCTGGTTTTCGCCGGGTGTGGGCGGGACCTTCTACAATCCGCCCGGCATTCGCCACGCCATGCGCTCGGGCGAAAAGCCACTCTTCGCCTTCTGGGCATTGTTGCCCTAACCGTCCGACCGCTGTCCCTATCTGTCGATGACGAGATCGCTGAGGGGTTTCGAGCAGCAGGGCAGGAAGAGGCCGGCATCGATCTCTCGCTGTCGGATGCCGCCATTGTGGTTCATGTCCACGCTACCGGAGATCAGCTTGGACTTGCAGGTTCCGCACACGCCGTTGGAGCAGGACGACGGCAGTTTCACGCCCGCCTTCTTGGCGCAGGAGAGTATTGTCTGGTCGCCTGATACCGCAATCTCCCGCGACTGCTTGGCGAAGGAGACCTGAAAGCTGCGCGTCGCCGCTTCGGTCACGACCGGAAGGTCGATGTCATCGATGACCGCAGCGTCGAAACTCTCCTCGAGATAGTTGGCCGAGGGAACTCCAAGCTCCGCTGCGATCGCGCGCGCAGCCGCCATGAACGGTGCAGGGCCACAGCACAGCACGATGCGTTCGGCAAGGTCGGGAACGGCAAGCTTCATGTAGTCCGGGGAGATGCGCCCTGTCAGGCCGGGCCAATGTGCCTCGCCCATCAACGTTTCCGGCAGGAAGTGGAGGCGCAAACCCTTCACGCGTTCCGCCAGCCATGTCAGCTCTTCGCGGAAGATCAGATCCTTCGGGCTGCGCGAGGCATGCAGGAAGACAATATCGGCGGGCTCGCAAGTATCGGCGATGTCGCGCAGCATCGACATGACGGGAGTGATGCCCGAACCGCCGGAGAGGAAGAGATATTTGCGCGCATTGGGCCGGATGAAATGACCGAGCGGCCCATTCGCCTTCACCTTCGAGTGGACCATGAGGTTGTCGTGCAGCCAATTGGATATCCTCCCGCCGGCAACGCGTTTCACCGTAATCGAGAACGCATGGCTCCGCGCTGGGGAGGAGGAAATGCTGTAGCATCGGCTTTCCATTTCGCCCGCCACGTCAAGGTCGAACAGGAAATACTGTCCGGCCTCGAAGGCGAAGCGTTTTCCCTCTGGCGACGCAAAGGTGAAGGTCTTCACGTCGTGCGTTTCCTGATGGATGTCGATGCAGACGAGTTCCTCGTCCGTTTCCCGCCTCCAGAGGGGGGCGTGGTGCGCGCGCTCGGCCGGCAGAATATCGCTCCTAGTATCCATGGGCACGCATCCGTTCGATGTACCAAGTTGCGAACTTGTCGAGGTTCGTCTCGGAGAAGGGCGAGTAGGGCCCCGGGATGTAGGCGGGATCTTCGACGCCGGCCTGCGAGCGGGCGACGAGCTCGGCATCCTGGTCCGTCGTGGCGATCCAGACGTTGGTCAGCTTGTCGAGATCGTAATCGACGCCTTCGGTTGCATCCTTGTGGACGAGCCACTTGGTGCGCACCAATGTCGTGTCCGGTGAAAGCGGAATGACGATAGAAACCACGGCGTGATCGCCCATGAAATGGTTCCAGCTGTTGTGGCCCCACAGATGGACATCGCCGAGGTCTTTACGGGTCATCGTGCCGAGCAGCTTGGCGGATGCAGCGGTCGCATCCGGCGTCTGGGATTCACCCGCGCCGGAGATGATCAAGCGCTGCGTGCGGAAATTCGTGGCGCAATCGACCAGTTGCTCCACGGCGGCGGAGGGAAAGCCGTCCGCCTCCCACTGGCTGGTTCGTGCCTCATACAAGGCAAAATGCTCTTCCGCCTGCGCCTTGTCCTCGGGGCTGAGCGCGTCCGGATCGAAGCCGAAATCGAGATCGACGAAGGAAACGCACAGTTCCGGATGGTTGGCGGAACAGTGGTAGCATTCCCGGTTGTTTTCGATCGTCAGCTTCCAGTTGCCTTTTTCGATCACATCGGTCTCATGGGCGACCTTGGCATTGCGGATATCGTAGGGTGCAAGACGCGTCGTCATCACCTCTTCGAGACGGTCGATGTCCTCGGGCGGATTGTCTGAAAGACAGGCATAGACAAGACCGCCGATCGACTTGAAGGCGACTTGCTTGAGGCTGCGGCATTCCTTGTCGAAACCCTTGCCCATATGCGGGGCGTAGCTGAGTTCGCCCGTCAGTTCGTAGGTCCATGTGTGATAGGGACAGACGAGCTTGGAAACGATGGATTTGCCGGTATCCAGCAGGCGGGACCCGCGATGACGACAGACATTGTGCAGTACCCGGATCTGGTTGTCGTCGTCACGCAGCAGGATGAGGCTGGTCTTGCCGATGTCGACCACCGTCGCGTCGCCGGCTTCCGGCACGTCGCAATCGAGACCGATGCAGACCCAGTGGTTGCGGAAGAAGACCTCCAGATCGGCCTCGAAGACATCCTGTCGGGTATAAAGGCCAGCCGGCAAGGAGTGCCCTTCGGCTCTCTCATCAAGCAGGGAAGAGATCGGTGTCGCGAACGTCTGAAGCATAATGCCACCTTATGTCGAGGCTGGAGTTCCCGTGACAGGATCGCCCAAGTTTATCGGTTGCTCAACGGCAAAAATGTGCGACAGTGGCATTACTGGATGTAATGCGTAATGCGTTGTTTTGGGAAGGCGGGCCGCTTTGGCAAATCTGCGGAAGAAACTCCCGCCGCTGACCGCGCTCACGGCGTTTGAAGCGGCCGCGCGGCATGCGAGCTTCACGCGTGCTGCCACAGAATTGGGGGTGACGCAGGCCGCTGTCAGTCGCCAGATCCATCTTCTCGAGGAGGATTTCGGGTTTCCGCTGTTTCACCGGCTTCATCGCAGGATCGAGCTGACGGAGAAGGGGCGGCTGCTTTTCTCCGCGGCAGGAGATGCTTTCAGCCTGATCGCCGATGCGGTGGCGGACCTGCGCGCAGATGGGCCGGATGACGAGCTGGCGATATCCGCAACCATATCCTTCGCTCATTTCTGGCTGATGCCGCGCATCGCCGCTTTCTCGCGCGCGCATCCCGAAATCAAATTGCGCATCATAACCCAGGATGCACGCATCGGAACGGAAGGCGGCGATATAGACCTCTCGCTGCGCTATGGCATGGGAACATGGCCGGATGGACAGGCAGTGTTCCTGTTCGAAGACGAGGTGTTTCCTATCTGCAGTCCCGACTACATGCAGACGAGAGGCCCAATCCTTTCGCCGGCGGATCTCGTTGACCAACCGCTGATATCCAGCGACGCCGACGATCCGACCTGGACCGGATGGGAGGAATGGCTGGCGGCATTTTCCGTGAAGGCACCGAAGAAAAGCCGAGGGCTGCGATGCAGCTTTTATACAGAGGTTATCTACGCTGCGATGAATGGCCAAGGCATCGCGCTTGGCTGGAGCCGTCTCGTATCCGATCTCATCCAGCAGGGCCGTCTGGTGCGCCTGACCGATGCGTCGATCCGCACCCGCGCCGCTTACTTTGTCGTCATACCGGCGCGAAGGCCTGTCAAGGAAAGCGCGCGGCTGTTCATCGAGTGGCTGGGCTCGGAGCACGCCTCCGGTGAGCCGTTTGTGCGCAATGCGTGAAGGGCAGTTGCTCAGCTTTCAGCCGAGAATCCGGCGCCCGCCATATCCGAAAGCGTCCTCGTCGCATCCATCAGGAGCTGGATCGTGGTGGAGATGTCGGGTGCGGCCGGCGCATTGATGAGTGTAATGTAAGGCACGGTCAGCGCGGCGATCGCCGTGCCGTCGGCACCAAGCACAGGAGCCGACAGGTTGATGACCCCGGCCGTCTGGGCGCTCGGCATCATCTCGTGTCCACGGGCGCGGATGAGATCGAGGCGCGCCAGGAATTCGGGCGTCACGCGCGCATCGCCTCCGCCACCGCCGACATGCTCGGCGATCATGCGCGCGCGCTCTTCCGGTGAGCGGAAGGCGAGCAGAGCATGACCCGAACCCGTATCGAACAAGCTGATGCGCGAGCCGACGCGGATGGAGATGCCCCAATATCCCGGCGCCTCCTGTTGCGCTATGACGATAGGATTGCCCCGATCGAAAACGACGAGCTGGTTGGCCTGCCGCGATGTCTCCGCAAGCTCGCGCATCAGCGGAACCGCAAAGGAGACCAGCCGTCTGACGGGAGCGTGGAGCTGGGCGAGGCCGAAGAGCTTGAGGGTCAGGGAAAAGCGGTCGCCGTCGATGCGCGTGACATAGCCTCGCTTCACGAGTCGGTCGAGCATGCGGTAGAACTCGTTGGGGCTGCGATCGAGCCGCTTGGCGATCTCTGCTTGCGTCAATCCTCCATCTACCGCGGCGAGCAGTTCAAGGATGTCGAGGCCCTTGTCCAGGGCCGGCGCCCGGTAACGGTCGTTTTCGTCGTCAGTCACCGGTCATCTCCTGTAAATGCAAAAATTTATATACGCATGAAGCAAGGCAGGCAATGATTGCACGCCACATATTGCTTGACTGTAAATGAATAAATGATTTGTATTTGAATTATTGCGAGCCGATGGAGACTGGTAAGCCGCGAGGGAGGAGCTTATGTCAAGATTTTTCGCCCTGGATCGAGGGCTGCTTGCCACGATACCATAATCGCGAGCGGGCCAGATCTTGCCGGGAAGTCGGGCGTGTCCGAATGCAGCTAAAGCCTCCGTTCAGGCGAAACCGTTCTCGTCGCACATCATATCTATATCGTCGAGCGCAGTCCGGCGCCTGATGCAGTCAAGGAGCAGCCATGAGCCTTTCACTCCAAAACAAGCGTGTCCTCCTGACCGCCGCCGGCCAGGGTATCGGCCGGGCGAGCGCGCTCGCGTTTGCGCGTGCCGGTGCGACGGTCGTCGCGACCGATATCAACGCCGAGGCGCTGAAGAGCCTTGCCGGCGAAGCCCAAATCGAAACGTGTCTTCTCGACGTGTTGAGCGAGGAGGCGGTCAACCGCGTCGTTTCGACCAATGGTCCGTTCGATGTTCTCTTCAACTGCGCCGGCTTCGTGCATGCCGGCACGATCCTGGAAATGCCCGATAAAGACCTGGACTTCGCCTTCGACCTGAATGTTCGCGCCATGGTGCGAACCATCCGTGCGGTGCTGCCGGCGATGCTGGAAAGGAAGGACGGGGCAATAATCAACATGGCGTCGGTTGCCTCCAGCGTGAAGGGCGTGCCGAACCGGGCCGCCTACACCATCACCAAGGCGGCCGTCGTCGGTCTCACCAAATCGGTCGCGGCCGACTACGTCGGCCAGGGTATTCGCTGCAACTGCATCTGCCCCGGCACGGTGGAGAGCCCCTCTCTGCAGGATCGCCTGCGCGCACAGGGCGATTTCGAAGCCGCACGCGCTGCCTTCATCGCGCGCCAGCCGATCGGGCGCATCGGCACGCCTGAAGAAATCGCCGATCTCGCCGTCTATCTTGCCGGCGCGACCTATACGACGGGCCAGGCCTACGCCATCGACGGCGGCTGGACCATCTGATGCATTGACGGCCATCGGGGTTGCTCCGATAGCCACCCGACCATTTCCAAGGGCCGCTTCCAATGACAAAGATCACCAGCCTGCAATCGATCGACCTTCGCTTCCCCACCTCGTTGAGCCTTGACGGCTCGGATGCGATGAACCCCGATCCGGATTATTCCGCCGCCTATGTCGTTCTCGGCACGGATGCGGCGGGGCTGGAAGGCCACGGCCTGACCTTTACCATCGGCCGGGGCAACGAGATTTGCTGCGCGGCAATCGATGCAATGAAGCATCTTGTCGTGGGCCTCGATCTCGACTGGGTGCGGGAAAATCCCGGCCGCTTCTGGCGGCATGTCACTGGTGACAGCCAGTTGCGCTGGATCGGCCCGGACAAGGGCGCGATGCATCTGGCGACGGGTGCTGTGGTCAATGCCGTCTGGGACCTGCTTGCCAAACGGGCCGGCAAGCCTGTCTGGCGCCTGATCGCCGAGATGAGCGCGGAGGAAATTCTCGATATCATCGACTTTCGCTACCTGACGGACGCGCTGACGCCGCAGGAGGCACTGGCCATTCTGAAGAAGGCGGAAGCCGGCAGGGCGGAGCGTGTCGCAACGCTCGAGGACGAAGGCTACGCCTGCTACACGACCTCTGCCGGCTGGCTTGGTTATGACGACGAAAAACTGCGACGCCTCTGCCAGGAGGCTGTCGATCACGGGTTCACCCATATCAAGATGAAGGTCGGTCGCGACCTCGAAGATGACAAGCGGCGTCTGCGCATCGCCCGCGACGTGATCGGCGAAGAGCGTACCATGATGATCGACGCCAACCAGATCTGGGAGGTGGGGCAGGCGATCGACTGGGTGAAGGAATTGCAGCCCTATAAGCCGTTCTTCATCGAGGAGCCGACGAGCCCCGACGACGTGGCCGGTCACAAGGCGATCCGCAATGCGGTTCACCCGGTAAAGGTGGCGACCGGAGAAATGTGCCAGAACCGCATCATCTTCAAGCAGATGATCGCCGGCGGCGCGATCGACATCGTGCAGATCGACGCGTGCCGTATGGGCGGGCTGAACGAGGTGCTCGCCGTTCTCCTGATGGCTGCCAAGTATGACCTGCCGGTGTGGCCGCATGCCGGCGGCGTCGGCCTCTGCGAATATGTGCAGCATCTCTCGATGATCGACTATATCGCCATATCCGGCACCAAGCAGGGCCGGGTGATCGAATATGTCGACCACCTGCACGAGCACTTCCTCGATCCCTGCCGCATCGAAAACGCCGCCTATATGCCCCCGTCGCTGCCGGGCTTTTCCATCCAGATGAAACCGGAATCGATTGCGACCTACACATTCAGGCCGTGAATTCGTTCGAGGTCAACAAATTCAAGCCTTTGCGCCCAGGCGGAATTCGGCGAAGGTCGTGCTGGCATGAGAATACAGGGAGTATCGACCACCGTGACCCATATCCCGTCGACCTTCGCCACCGGATGCTTCGTCGGCCGGGCCTGGCTCCCCGAAGTTGCAGGGCCATCCCTTGTGACGGTCCGTGACGGCCGCGTCTTCGACATCACGGCGAGGGATTGCGCCACGATGCGCGACCTGCTGGAGCACGAGACGCCCGCAGATGTCGTGCGCAATGCGCCGGGCCGGGACATCGCGCCGCTGGAAAACCTGCTTTCCCTCGGTGAGCCCGATCCATCGCGGCTCCACCTGCTCGCCCCCGTGGATTTTCAGGCGGTGAAGGCTTGCGGCGTCACCTTTGCCCGCTCGATGATCGAACGCGTCATCGAGGAACGTGCGGCCGGCAATCCCGCACGGGCGGCGAGCATTCGCGAGAAGGTGTCGCAGATCATCGGCGCCAGCCTGCGCGACCTGAAGGCCGGATCGGACGATGCTCAGAGGGTCAAGGCGGCCCTGATCGAGGAAGGCCTGTGGTCGCAGTATCTGGAGGTCGGCATCGGGCCCGATGCGGAAGTCTTCACGAAGGCGCAGGCCATGTCCTCCGTCGGCACCGGATCGGCCGTCGGCCTGCATCCCATTTCGAAGTGGAACAACCCCGAACCGGAAATCGTGCTTGCCGTTGATAGCCGGGGCCGTGTGAAGGGCGCCACGCTCGGCAACGACGTCAACCTGCGCGACGTCGAGGGGCGCTCGGCATTGCTGCTGGGCAAGGCCAAGGACAACAACGCATCCTGCGCCATAGGACCGTTCATCCGCCTGTTCGATGACACCTACACTATCGACGACGTGCGCAATGCCGAGCTGGACCTGCGCGTCGAAGGCAAGGATGGTTTCGTGCTGCGCGGCAAAAGCTCCATGCGGGAGATCAGCCGGGATCCGCTGGATCTCGTCGCCCAGACCTGTGGGGCGCATCATCAATATCCCGACGGCTTCGTGCTGTTCCTCGGCACGCTTTTCGCACCCGTCGAGGACCGCGATGCACCGGGCGAGGGGTTCACGCACAAGATCGGCGATGTCGTGACGATCTCCAACGACCGGCTCGGTGCGCTTGTCAATACGGTGAGGTTGTCGACGGACTGCCCGCCCTGGACCTTCGGCGCGTCCCATCTCATGCGCAATCTTGCGGCGCGCGGGCTGCTGTAGGGCGGGCCGGTTGTCCGACGGCCGACATTCAAATTGAAATCGGCATTCATCCCTTATACCCCTGGGCGTACTACATTACGGGTGAATGATGTCCTCTGCTCCTCCCCATGCCGGACGCTGGCTGGTCCTTGTCGCCGTCATGCTCGCCTTCCTGCCCGTCGTGCTCGACATGACCATCCTGCACGTCGCCGTTCCGACATTGACGCAGGCGCTCGGTGCCTCCAGCACGCAGGTTCTCTGGATCATCGACATCTATCCTCTGCTGATGGCCGGCCTGCTGGTGCCGATGGGCACGCTGGCCGACCGCGTCGGCAACCGGCGTATCCTTCTTGTCGGCCTCACCCTGTTCGGCATCGCCTCGGCGCTCGCGGCATTCGCGCCGAACGCGCCCCTGCTGATCGGTGCCCGCATGCTGCTCGCGCTCGGCGGATCGATGATCATGCCCTGCGTGCTCGGCATCATCCGCCGCACCTTCGAGGATGACGCCGAACGCGCGATGGCGCTTGGCCTCTGGGGCACGGTCGGGGCGGCTGGCGCCGCCATTGGCCCCTTGATCGGCGGCGCGCTGCTGGAGCATTTCTGGTGGGGCTCGGTCTTCCTCATCAATGTGCCGGTGATGCTGATCGTCGCACCGGCCTGCTATCTGCTCCTGCCGCGCGCCGAAGTGACCAGCCCCGGAAAGTGGGCGATCGGGCAGGCGCTCCTGCTCATCGCCGGCATGATTTCGCTCGTCTATGCCATCAAGGCCGGCTTCGGCGGCAAGCACACGCTGCCGGTCGTCCTCGTGGTGCTGCTGTTCGGCATGGCGATGCTCGGCCTGTTTGCCCGTAAGCAGCTGAATTCCAGCGAACCGATGCTGGATCTCTCCCTTTTCTCCCGTCCGGCGATCGTGGCCGGCATGATCATGGCGGTCGTCGCGACGGGCGCGCTGGCCGGTGTCGAACTGACGCTTGCGCAGGAACTGCAATACGTTCTGGGCAAGTCGCCGCTGCAAGCCGGCATCTTCATGATACCCATCATGGCGGCGGCCGCTGTCGGCGGCCCGGTCGCGGGCTATCTCTCCAATCTTCTCGGCCTTCGCATCGTGGCAAGCGCGTCCATGTTCGCCTCCTCGCTTGCGCTCGCCTATCTCGCCCTGAGCGACTTTCACCATCCAGGCATCATGGTGCCTTTGATGCTCGCCGTACTGGGCCTGATGCTGAGCATCGGACTGACCGCGTCATCCATTGCGATCATGGGGGCGGTCGAGGCCGAAAGGGGCGGGGCCGCGGGCTCGCTCGAAGCGACCGGCTATGAACTCGGCACGGGAATCGGCATCACGGTGTTCGGCGTCTTCATGTCCGCCGTCTTCGGCCGCACGGTCGTGGTTCCCGCCGGATTGTCACCCGAACAGGCTGCGCAGGCGGCCGAATCGATCGGCGATACCTATCTCGTTGCCCAGCAGCTTTCCCCCGAACAGGCGGAGGCTTTGATTTCGGCCGGAAAGGCGGCGTTCACGGCAACGCATTCCGTGCTTCTATCGACCTCCGCCGGCCTGATCGGTGCGCTTGCGTTTCTAGTCCTGATCATGCTCGCGGGTTACCGCGAAAAGGACGGTGCGCATCATTAGGCGCCGGGCGTCGTTTTGGAATGGGCTAAATTGCTTCGATGCGAGAGCGGCAATTTAGAAGAAATTAACGATATAATGCTCTGATTAATTTGGATTTTTCTTATCATTTTTGATTCTCTTTCTTAGAGAGGGCGATGCCCGTGGGCCGATTTTGCGTGAAGAAGCCAGATGGAATTTCCTCCGCATCGCTCTCTGAGGATGTCTGTCCTTCCCTACCGGTCCTGACGCTTTGGGGACGTCGTGCTGCGGCGGGGCGTAGAGGTCTTGGGCGGGGATTGGAATTGGCGGAGCCGCGCCTGTCGCGCGCCACCGTGCTAGGCATCCTGATCGCCGGAGTTGCCTTTCCGGCATTCGCGCAGAACTGGACCGGTGGCTCAGGAAACTGGTCAGTAGACGGCAACTGGGACAGCAACACGCAGCCGAATTCTGCCAGCAATGTCGTGGTCGGCACAGGTAACGCCACCATTTCGGGTGCCGCCGCGGCAGACAACGTCGAAATACAGTCCGGCGGCGTGGTTACAGTCGATGGATCCGGGGCGTCGTTGACCGCAACGGAAACGCGCATATCCGGCGGCGCAATCACCATCCGCGACGGCGGTTCGGTTACCAACGACAGCGGGATCGTTGCCGGCATGACCACTGTTTCCGGCACTGACGGGAGCGGCAACGCGTCAACGTGGACCAACAACAATTATTTCACGGTCGGCGAAGGTGGAGCAGGCACACTCAATATCCTCAATGGTGGCAAGCTTATCGTCGGTAGTGATACCTCGCTCGGTTATGATTATTTTGGCGAGGCACGTGTTTCCGGAACGGGGTCATCGTGGGAAAACACGGGGCGCGTGACAATCGACAATGGGATTCTGCGCGTTGACGATGGCGGTCATGTCTCCAACGGCCTCGGTACAGTTGGAGCGAGCGGACATGGCGATGTTGAGGTGAGCGGCGCGGGTTCGACATGGGTCAACTCGGACCAGCTTACAGTGGGCAGCTACGGCAGCGGCACCATGCTAATCGAGGCCGCCGCCGCCGTCACCAGCAAACAGGGTTACGTGGGCGCCGGCCCCGGCGTGGTAGGCGAAGTCACCGTTACGGGGCCCGGCTCGCGCTGGGATATTACGGACTCAAGCCTCACCCTTGGGAACTACGGATCCGGTTCGATCATAATCAAAGACGGAGCGCTGGTTTCTGTAAAAGACGGTGTATGGCTCGGCAGTTGGGCGTCGTCGAGCGGTACATTGACCGTGAACGGTTTGCCGGGTGCGCGCGGCATTCTGGAGACCAATTTCCTGCGAGGCGGTGTTGGAACGGCTGATGTCACCCTCGATGGCGGTATCCTCCGCGCCACGGAGAATAGAACGTCTTACTTCGTTAATTTCGGCAACCGGACGGTTACGCTCGACGCCGGGGGCGGTATCGTCGATACGAACGGGTACAATATCGGTATCTCGCCGGAGTTGACGGGCATTGGCGCTCTGACCAAGGATGGCCTGGGCACGCTGACATTGACGGGTGCAAACACTTATCTGGGCGATACGACCATCAGCCTGGGCACACTGCAACTGGGTGACGGCGGTACGACCGGTTCCATTCTGGGAGACGTGAGCAATAACGGTATCCTGGCCTTCAACCGCTCCGACGACGTGATCTTCGGTGGAACGATTGCGGGAACCGGCGGCGTTCACCAGATCGGCTCCGGAATGACGCGGCTGACCGCCGACAGTTCGGCTCTCACGGGCGTTTCGCAGGTCCAAAATGGCATCCTCTCGGTCAACGGATCGCTGGGCGGCACGATGGAAGTCATAGGCGGGCGCCTTCAGGGCATCGGTCAGGTGGGCGGCACGACCAACTTCGCCGGCGGTACGATCGCGCCCGGCAATTCCATCGGCACGCTGACCATTGCGGGGGACTATACCGGCAGCGGCGGCACCCTGGAGATCGAGAGCGTGCTGGGTGACGACGCTTCGGCAACGGACAAGCTGGTTGTTACCGGAAACACATCGGGCAGCACCAATGTCCGGGTGATCAACCTCGGCGGCGCCGGTGCGCAGACCACCGAAGGTATCAGAATCATCGAGGTCGGAGGCGTTTCCGCCGGCAGTTTCACGCTTCTCGGCAGCTATACGTTCGAAGGTGCGCCGGCGATCGTCGCAGGCGCTTACGCTTATCGTCTCTATCAGGGTGGTGTCAGCACACCGGCCGATGGCGACTGGTATCTGCGCTCGGCTCTGCTGAATCCCAGCGGCCCGACCACGCCGCTCTATCAGGCTGGCGCGCCGCTCTACGAGGCTTATGCCGGCGTCCTGCAGAATTTCAATGCGCTCGACACGCTGCAACAGCGGCTTGGCAACCGATCGTGGTCGGACACCGCAGCCGACGCCGATATATCCCGTCGTTCCGTCGGCGCCGAAAGCGGCACGTGGGGGCGGATCATGGCGCGTCGCAGCGGAACCGATCCGAAATACTCGACGACGGGCGCCGACACTGATTCTGGCATCTGGCAGTTGCAGGCCGGGGCCGACGGCACGCTCTATTCCGGCGACGCCGGCAGCCTCATCGGCGGCATCTCGATGCGCTATGGCACGATTTCCGCCGATGTCTCTTCGGTTTACGGTTCCGGCTCGATCGACAGCACGGGCTATGGGCTGGGCGGCTCGCTGACGTGGTATGGCGATACCGGGTTCTACGTCGATGCCCAGGCGAATGCGACATGGTATGACAGCGATCTGTTTTCCTCTACCTCCGGCCGCAATCTGGTCACAGGCAATGATGGTATTGGCTATGCGTTCGGCCTGGAAGCCGGGCAACAGATAGCGCTCGGCGGAAACTGGTCGCTTACCCCGCAGGCGCAACTCGCCTACTCGTCGGTGGACTACGACGACTTCAAGGATGTCTTCGGCAGCGACGTCGCGCTCAGGGGATCGCGTGACGTCAAGGGACGGCTGGGCATTTCCGCCGATTATGAGGACAGCTGGAAGGATGCCGCGAACCAGACGAGCCGCCTCCATGCCTACGGTATCGCCAACCTATATTACAATTTTCAGGCCGAAGCGCACACGAGGCTCTCGGGCGTCAGCCTATCGAGCGAACCGGAAGCCCTGTGGGGCGGCGTTGGTCTCGGCGGCACCTATAGCTGGGGCAGTGACCGATACGCGGTTTACGGCGAAGCCATCATCGATACGAGTCTCAGAAGCCTCGGTGACAGCTACGCCCTGACGGGAAGAGCAGGCTTTAATATGCGGTTCTAGCACCTGGACCTGCGGCAATCTTGATGTTGCGACGGGGCCATGTTGCTGCTATCGGCTGTCTCGCTATGCCGAGGGGATGATATGGCGCGGCGGGATTTGAGCAGGAGCCTTCAATGGGCGGTGTGCACTCTCTGCACCATCGCTCTGATGGCGATTGGCTTTGGCCACCGCACGCCGGCGCTGGCCGTCCCAGTCTACACCCCCGCTGAAATCGCGCTCTACACGCTTCCTGACGGAACACTACCCGACCTATGCCTCACGGGCCATGACGACGGTGGCAAGGACCATAGCCAGCCACCGACCTGCGAAGCGTGCCGTATTGCCGGCAATACCGTTGTGCCGGAACCGGCCGATATCACCGGCGCCCGTATCGCGTTCACGACCGTCTTCTATCTGCCCGTTTCGGTCGAAGGCACCTATCGCAAGCTCTTTCCGCCGAACGCGACCCCGCGCGGACCACCTGCCGTCGCCTGATCGCTGGACCGAAAGCCACCCTATGGGGCGGCTGACCTGTGCAGCCTCGCTGCTTCTTCCACCAGAAGCGGCTTACCGGGCTGTTCGTTGGTATCGACTGCATGCGTGAATTAGGGGCAAGACCCCTTATACCTCAGAGCGCTTCCGCAGCATCGTTCCCGAACGGCCTCTCATGACGATTTTTCTTGTCGATACAAGATTTTCGAGAGGTTCTCTCCATGTCTACCGTAACGGGGCTGTCAAAGCCCTCAAATGAAACGTCCGGCCTTACGCGCCGTTTCTATCTGACCGCCTGGCGCTGGCATTTTTATGCCGGACTCTATGTCGCGCCCTTCCTCATCATGCTTGCGATCACCGGGCTCATCATGCTGTGGGCTGGCGCCCTCGTCGGCCGCGACGGCGAGAATGCACTCAAGGTCGCGCCCGGCCAGTCGGTGGCCGCTGTGTCGAAGCAGGCGAGCGCCGCCTTCATCGCCGTACCCGGGCAGGTAATCCAGTATATCGCGCCGCGCACCGCAGACGGGGTCTCGGTCTTCCGTATCGATCACGACGGCGCTGCCTCGATGGTCGCGGTCAATCCTTACACCGCTGATGTTGTCGCCCAGTGGAGCCGGCGGGATGCGCTCTACGATCTCGCCAACGTCATCCATGGCAGCTTGCTCATCGGCACACTTGGCGACAGGCTGATCGAGATCGCCGCAGGCTTCGGTATCGTGCTGGTCATCACGGGGCTCTATCTCTGGTGGCCGCGTGACGGAAAGCGATTGGGCGCAGTGCTTGTGCCTGACCTGTCGGCTAGGGGCCGACAATTGTGGAAGTCGTTGCACCTCAGCATCGGCTTCTATGTATCTTTCATTCTTGTGCTTTTCCTGCTTTCGGGTCTCACCTGGGCGGGCGTGTGGGGTGAACGCATGACGCAGGCCTGGAGCACCTTTCCAGCCGAGAAATGGGACAATGTGCCGCTTTCCGATTTCACGCATGCCAGCATGAACCATGGCGGCATCAAGCAGGTGCCATGGACGCTGGAGCAGACGCCGATGCCCGCCTCGGGCTCGGATGCGGGCATTGCGGGAACGCCCGAAGGCGAGCCGGTGACGATCGATGCCGTTGTGGCGCTGGCTCGCAAGGTCGGCTTCGATCAGCGCTTCCAGCTCACTTTCCCGAATGGCGAAACCGGTGTGTGGACGATTGCCCGGGACACGATGAGCAATGACAGCTCCGACCCGTTGTCCGACCGCACGGTTCATGTCGATCAATACACCGGCAAGGTTCTCGCCGATGTCGGCTTTGCGGATTATGGCCTTCCCGGCAAGGCCATGGCCGTCGGCATCGCGTTTCACGAGGGCGATATGGGCCTCTGGAACCTCGCGCTCAACACGCTCTTCTGCCTGTCGATCGTTTTCCTGTCGGTGAGCGGTTTCGTCATGTGGTGGAAGCGCCGTCCCAAGGGGGCGGTCCGCCTTTTCGCGCCGAACATCAGTGAGCCGGGCCCGCTGTGGAAAACCGGTGCCTTTGTCATGCTGGCGGTGTCGCTGCTGTTTCCGCTGACTGGGGCTGTGCTTGTCAGCGTGCTCGTGCTGGATCTTCTGGTCATCCGCAACATACGGCCGCTGAAGAGGGCGTTAAGCTGAGGGTTGCGAGAAAAAGGACAACCGCCGCCCGGCTTGTGCCGGGCGGCGGTTCAGGCCGTCAACCTGCGGCGAAGGGTACGGTTACGAAGGTCTGTTCGTCTTGTCGCTGCACGAGGAGCAGAACGGCTTTGCGGCCCGCCTTGCCGGCATCGGCAACGGCGGTCTTGGCCTCGCTGGCCGAACCGACCGGCTTCTGGTTCACCGATAGAATGATGTCGCCGGGCTGGAGGCCCGCATCGGCTGCCGGCTTATCGGGGTTGACGCCCTCCACGACGGCACCCTTTTCCTCCTTCGGCAGGCCGAGGGATTGGCGCATGTCCGCCGTGAGGTCACCGAGCTGAACGCCGATGGTGGGCACTCGCTGTTCCGCCTTGCCTGATTTGCCGCCGGCGTTAGCCACGACCTGCCCCCCATCGTCATTGTTGCCGATGACCACGGCGAGGTCCTTTGCCGCACCGTCGCGCCAGACCGTCATGGTCTCCTTTTCGCCAGGGGTCAGGTCGGCCACCATGCGGGAGAGCTCGCGCGGGGAGCCCACAGGCTTGCCGCCAAGCGCGGTGATGACATCGCCGGAGTGGATGTCGCCCGCAGCAGCAGGCGTGCCGTCATCGACGCGTGCCACCAGTGCACCGGCCGGCTTGGCCAGGCCGATGGCATCGGCGATGTCAGAGGTCACCGGCTGGATTTGCACGCCGATGAAGCCGTGCTCGATGGATCCGTTCTTCATAAGCTTGTCGACGACGGTTTGCGCCTGGTCGGACGGGATGGCGAAGCCGACGCCGACGCTGCCGCCGTTCGGCGAATAGATCGCCGTGTTTATGCCGACCACCTTGCCGTCGAGCCCGACCAGCGGGCCGCCCGAATTGCCGTGGTTGATCGGCGCATCGATCTGGATGAAGTCGTCATACGGCCCGCTGTGAAGGTCGCGGCCACGTGCCGACACGATGCCCGCCGTGACAGTCGTGCCGATGCCGAACGGATTGCCGATGGCAAGGATCGGATCGCCCGCCCGCAACTTGTCGGACTGGCCCCAGCCGATCGTCGCCAGCGGCTTGTCGCTTTCGATTTTCACCACGGCGAGGTCCGATTTCGGATCGGCGCCGATCAGCTTTGCGGGAAGTTCGCTGCCGTCGTCCAGCGTCACCTTTATCGTGCTCGCCTTGTCGATGACGTGGTTGTTGGTGACGATATAGCCGTCGCTGGTCAGCACGAAGCCGGAGCCGAGGGCCTGCGCCTTCTCGCTGCGCTGCTGTGGCATCTGGCGTTCACCGAAGAAGTCGCGGAACTGCTGGTCGAACGGGGAGTCTCCGCTAAACGGCATGGCGCCGTCGGCCGAGGCGTTCTCGGCCTTCAAAACCGTCGTGATGGTGACGACGGCCGGTTTATCATTCGAAACGATGGAGGCGAAGGAGCCGTCCGCAAGGGGAGAATTGACGCTCGCAGGTGCTGCTGCCTGCGCGTTTCGTGCGCCGACGAGGCTGGACGTTGCGATCGGCACCGCAAGCAATGCGACACCGAGAAGCGCTGCGGCGCGATGTCTTTGAAGAATCTTGATCATGGTCGTTTCCTTTGTTCTGCTCGGTGTTGCGCTGCCTGCCCTTCGGGCGAGAGCGAGCGCTCCGGCCACGCGATTTGCTGGCCGGTCCTGTTGTTTCTTTGAGGTGGAAGGGGTGGCGCGTAAGGCATCAGGGTGAAGCCTGAATGCGACACCGGCCGCCGCCAAGCGCGGCGGCGGCTTGATTTCAGCGGATCAAGGATGATCCACCTGCGGCATGTTTCAGCTCAAACGGACGATATCCCGGTCGAGCTTGCGGACGGAGGCTTCCAGACGCTGGAAGTTCGCCTTCGGAAGCGTGCCGTGATTGGCGTCGGCAACCGCCATCGCGCGCTGCCGGATGCCTTGGGCCTCGGCTTCGAGACGGCCTGCGGCGCCGGCCGAAAGCTTGTGCATGGCTTCTTCCCTGCGGATGCTCTTCTCCGCCGAGCGGACACCGGCAAGAACCTGGTGCAGGCGCGGCTTATAGGTCATGGCAGGCGTCATGCGTACGGGGGTGGGCTGTGCCGGCATCATGAAATCGTCAGCGGAGTCGTGATCCCCTGAGGAGCGGTCATAGCGGTGGTGCTCTTGCAACGCCGGATTTGGATTTGCTGGCCGGCTGGCAGCAAAGGTGCCGCCGGCGGCGAGCGAAACAGCAGTAGCGGCAAGAGCGATGGTTTTGAGTGTCGAGCGCATGGTGCGTGTCCTCGAAAAGGGGAGACCTCTCCCCGGCAGGCTGTCCGGTGCCGTCGCGTCACGGTTTCCAACCGCCGGCGGCATCCAGCCTGACATCATTTATAGGTCCGCCCGGCTCGCGGGGTCATGTTACAATTAAATAAAGTTCCGAAGGGGGGATTTGCCAAAATATTGCCGATTTCGCGGAGCGCTGCATCGGTTTTGGCGAAAAATGTCGTTTGGATTCAACGGACTGGTCCGGCAGCCGTATTTCAGATTCGAC
Source organism: Shinella sedimenti (assembly GCF_022601905.1). NCBI lineage: Bacteria > Pseudomonadati > Pseudomonadota > Alphaproteobacteria > Hyphomicrobiales > Rhizobiaceae > Shinella > Shinella sedimenti. The sequence continues at coordinate 33,019 of NZ_JAKVIN010000005.1, read as the reverse complement.
CGCCGGCACATGACATGCCTGTAATGTTTCCCGCGCGCTGAGTGCGCGCGGACGTATCATGACATGAGCCGCTTCTTCGCGATCAGGTCGCTGCGCCGTTCCCAATAGACCAGCACCAGGCTGGCGGTCACGATGAAGATGGCGCCGATGAAGACGTTCAGGGCAGGAATCTCCGCCCAGATCGCATAGCCGTAGATGAAAGCCCAGATCAGCCCGGTATATTCGACCGGTGCAAGTGCCGAGGCCGGGGCATAGCGGAAACCCTCGTAAAGCAGGTATTGCCCAATCGTCGCTATAAGACCGAGCGCCAGCATCAGCGCCCAGCCTTCCATGTCTGGTGTTCGCCAGATCCAGGGAAACGACACCGCGCAGGCCAGCCCGAACAGCAGGCTCGTCGCAAACATCTGCGTCAGCGTACTTTCGCTACGGCTGACCAGCCGGATGAGAATCGTGCTCCAGGCCCAGCAGAAGCCGGCGACTAGGCACATGACCGCAGGGATGAGATTGGGGGAGTGCGATGGGTTTGCCGCAATCACCACGCCGGCGAAACCCACCACGCAAGCAATCCACCGACCAGCCCCAACTGCCTCCTTGAGGACGAGGATGGACAGGAACACGGTGATAATCGGCGCGGAGAAATAAAGCGTCGTCAGTTCCGCAAGCCCGAGATAACGCGCGGCATTATAATAGAGGAGCCATGCGATCAGCATCAGGGCTGCACGCAGGACGACGGTTCCTCGATAGGGGCTCTTCAGAATCGACGGATGACGGTAGAAGCGTACCAACACCCCGGAGATGAGCACAATCACCAGACTGCGCATGAAGAGGATTTGCGGCACCTCATACATTGCCACGAGCCACTTCACGAGGGCGTCCTGCAAGGCGAAGCAGGCGTAGCCGCCTGAGGCAAGCGCTATCCCGGCCAGCGGCCGCGAGTCGATCAGGCCCACGCTCATGGAGATTTCCTGCCCGAAGTGGCGGAAAACGGCGCCAGGTCGGCGAAATAGTGGGGCGTGCGCATTCGGAAAGATCCAGTAAGGCCTCTGCGATACATGGCTGTGAATGCCGTATCCAGACGAGGAAGACGTGCTTGTTTGCCCATATTCGAGGGTTTTGCCAAGGGGGAGGCCGTTTTCACCTCCGCCGATCCTCCGAATTTGCCCCGAATCCGGCAGGTTGCGGCCGCGCGCGTCATGATAATGCGAGGTACTCACCAGCAAAACGAGAGAAAATGACGGTTTGCTTGCTTCAAAGCAAATGAGGGTATTGCGGCTGCCGCCGTGCACCTGTAGGTTTGCGCCCCATCGTCCATCGCTGAATTCTGGAGATAAATCATGGCGAACGGCACAGTCAAATTCTTTAACACCGACAAAGGGTTTGGCTTCATCACACCCGAAAACGGCGGAACCGACGTTTTCGTCCATATCTCCGCAGTTCAGGGCGGCGCATTGAGCGACGGACAGCGCGTGAGCTACGACATGGGACAGGACCGCAAGACCGGTAAGTCCAAGGCTGAGAACGTCCGCGTTATCTAATTGATATTACGGGCGCCGGATCAAGTCCGGCGCCCGTATCCCGACCTCGGTTGAGGCCGAGTGCGTACTGCTGCCGCTTGCCTTTTGGCGCCAGAGAGCAGTTTCGTTTTCCCTGAATGAACTTCTAGACGCAGCTTCAGCGCATCCGTTCGAAACGACGGCTGTATGTGTTTGCGCGCGCCATGTGGTCGGCACGAGAAAGGCGCCGCCATATTCAGCTGCGCCCTGCTTCTGCGACTTGGCAATGTACCGCGCTTGAATGGTCACCGCGCCGGTAGGGAGCTTACTTCCAGCTGATATGATCTGCGGCTGTGCAGCCAAATGGGGCGTTGCCGTTGCCAAAGCGGCTTTTCAGCTGGTCACAGCCCCACCGGTTGAGGGCCTCCGGCATCATGTTGTTGATGTCCATTCCCGGTGAATTGTACTGCGAAGGCGCGCTCGTCACGTACCAGAGCCAATAGCCGAAAATACCGCCAACGAGCAGCAGGAGGACGAGCACGAAAACGCCCGCCCTGCGTGCCAGGGACATGCCTTTCTTCGACGGCTCGGCGTGGCTGGCGGCGGACGCATGGTCAGTCGATTGCGCCAGTTCTTGAAGCGGAGCGAGCGCTGCGGCGCGTTCCTGCTCCGTCATCTCGATCCGCTCCAAGCGGTCATCCAGCAAGACGGGAAGCGATGTGTCGCCGTGCCAGACGGCAAGCGCAACGACGTTGCTGCCGGCATCGCCGACGATGATCGGCTCCTGTCCGCGCTCGAAGCGGGTGAAGGCGACGCGCTTGGTCTTCCGTTCGCTGACCCGGTCGGCATAGGTGACGTTCAGACGATTGCGTTTCGTGTCCATGGCCGTGATCTCGACAGGGACCACGGTGAGCGGGGCCGGATTGCGCAGTTGGCCGCTGACCCGCCAGAATCGCAGCAGGAGGAAGATCATGGCAAGACCGCCGCCGCCGAGCAGCAGGGTGAAGATCGACAACGTGATGACCCGGTTCCAGAGCATGTCCAGACCGAGCGTAATGGTCGCGAGTTCGGGGTGATCACCCGAGACGACAAGGCCGGCCTCGTAATCGCCGCTGTGGATGTCGACGAACATGATCTCGACATCCTTCTCGTAGCGTTGGCCGCCCTGCTCGTAGGAAAGATCGACCTCGCAGGTGGTGAAGATGGCCTTCCGCGTCTTGCAGCTGCCGTCGATCCTGCCGTCGACGAAAACCGGATTCTGGCTGATCGTGTAATCGCGCAGAATGCCCGGCGCCTCCGACACCATCATGAAGACGGCGATCGCCAGCAGGACGGGGATGGAGAAGTAGTAGACGAACGGGGTGGAGATCGTCCCGCGCTTGATGGCAAGGGGACGGGCGGGAAGCTTGATTGTCGGAAAAGTCATAATCTGCCTGAAGTGATGCTGTTATTGTGCTGCCAGAGACAAGACGGCGCAGCGGTATTATTCATTCGCTGAAATTTTGCATTCCGGCACGGGGCGAACCCAAGGAAGGCTTTCACTCTTCCCGGAAGGCGCGATTGAGTTGATCCGCAAGCGGTTTGACGAGATAGGAGAGGGCGGTTCGTTCCCCGGTCTGGATCATCGCCTCGGCCGGCATGCCGGGAAGCAGTGTGAGACCGCCGAGTTTCTGCAACGCTTCATGCGGCACGGCGATGCGCACGACGTAGAACGAGAGGCCAGTCCTTTCATCGACTGTGAGGTCAGCCGCGATGCGCGAGACATGACCTGAAAGTTCGGGTGTTGTGCGCTGGTTGAACGCCGATAGCCTGAGGACTGCGCGCTGGCCGGGCCGGATCTGGTCGATATCACGCGGCGCCATGCGAACTTCCAAAGCAAGATCATCTCCCTCCGGAATGACGAGCATGATCGTTTCGGCCGGATTGATCACACCACCGACCGTATGCGCGGCGAGTTGGTGAACGATGCCCGATTGCGGGGCGAGGATATCGATGCGCTTCAATTCGTCTTCCGCGGCCACCTTACGCTCGACATACTCGCCGATCTGCCCCTGGATTTCGCGCAGTTCTCGCCCGACTTCCGTCTTCATGTCCTGATCGATGGAGAGAATCTGGAGCCGTGTCTCGGTAATCTTGCCCTGCGTTTGTGCCTGATAGGCGATCTTCTCGCCGCGCTCGCCATCATAGGTTGCTGCCTGGGTCTTCAGGCTGTTGAGCCGCTGGACCGAAACGACGCCCTTGTCGTGAAGCGATTCCTGCGAGGCAATTTCCGTGCGCAGCACGGTGAGCCCGCCGGCATAGGCAATCTCCTGTGCTTTCAGTCCCTCGATCTCATGCTCATACTGGGCGATGCGTTCGGCAAGCTGCGCCTTGCGCGCATTACGGGCGTCGCGCCGAAATTCGAAGAGGCGGGTCTCGCTCCTGACCGCAGAGACGATGTTGGGGTCACTGCTATCCGCACTCAGACCAGGCGGAAAGTCGATCGCTTCATTGTCATCGCGCTCGGCTTCGAGGCGGGCGAGGCGGGCATGAAGCTCGTTCAAACGCTTCGTGACGATGGCGAGGTTGGCCTGCGTTTGCGTGGCATCAAGCCGCACAACGACCGCGCCTGCCTTCACGGCTTCGCCTTCCTGTACGCGTATTTCTCCAACGATGCCGCCTTTGGCGTGCTGCACCTTCTTGGGGTAGGAATCGACGACGAAATGGCCCGATGCCACCACCGCGCCGGCGAGTTTCGTCGTGGCCGCCCACCCGCCGACACCCCCGGTCAGCAGGGCGACAAGTGCAAGGCCAGCCGCAAGGTGAATGCGGATGGAGCGGGTCACGGTCGTCACATCAGGTGTTACCATCTGTCTTTTCAGGCTCGCTGCGATCTTCGGATTTCGCGGGGTTTGCGACGACGCGCAGCGGCATGATCCCATGGCCGGTTGCGGTGAAGCCGGTTCTGCTCGCGGGAGCAGGCTTCAGCACCTGTCCGAGGACAGCGTCGCGCGGACCGAATGCCTTCTGGCGTCCGCCCTCCATCATCAAGACCTGATCGACCACGCCGATGGCGCTCGGGCGGTGGGCGACCACCACGGCGATGCCGTTGCGTTCCCGCACCGAGGCGATGGCGCGCACGACCGCTGCCTCGCCTTCGGCGTCGAGATTGGCATTGGGCTCGTCCAGCACAACGAGGAAAGGATCGCGATAAAGTGCACGCGCCAGCCCGATACGTTGGCGCTGACCGGCTGAAAGCGAAGAGCCACCTTCACCGATGCGCGTCTTGTATCCATCCTCGAAGCGCAGGATCAGGTCGTGGGCGCCAGCGGTCCGGGCGGCCGCTACGATATTCTCGGCGTCGGCGTCCTCTTCAAAGCGAGCGATGTTCTCCGCGATAGTGCCGCCGAAAAGCTCTACGCCCTGCGGCAGATAGCCGATGTGTCGCCCAAGTGCCGCACGGTCCCACTGATCGAGACTGGCGCCGTCCAGACGCACCTTGCCACCAGCCGCCGCCCATGCGCCGACGAGTGCGCGCGAAAGTGTCGATTTGCCCGATCCGGAGGGACCGATGATGCCGAGCGCGCTCCCAGCCTGGATATGGAAGCAGATACCGGCCACCGTCGGCCGCTTCTCGCCGGGCGGCAGAATGGTGACGTTCTCAACACGCAGGTCCCGGCACGGCGCTGGAAGGGCCATTGTCTCCGGCACGGGCGGGATTCTGCCGAGCAGATCCTGAAGGCGCTTCCAGCTTTGCCGGGCCATAAGGAAGGGTTTCCAGCTGGCAATCGCCAGATCGACGGGGGCCAGCGCCCGCCCCACCATGATGGAGCTCGCGATCATGATGCCGCCGGTGGCCTGTTGTTCGATCACCAGCCAGGCGCCAACGCCGAGCACCGCCGATTGCAGCATCAAGCGCAAGGTTCTCGACAGGCTGCCAAGGCCACCCGCGATATCGCCGGCGCGGCGGTTGGCGGCGAGGTAGTCCGCGTTCGCCTGCTGCCAACGCGCTTCCAGTCGCCCGGCAAGTCCGAGCGATTGCACGATTTCGGCATTGCGACGCGTCGCCTCGAGGAGGCTGTTGCGCATCATGTTGTGGGCGATGCTCTCCCGAACGGGATTCTGCGAAAGCGCATTGGCGAGAATGGTCAGGGCGACGAGCACGAGGGCACCCGCGAGCGCCGTCACGCCGATCCAGAAATGAAAGAGGAAGCAGATGCCGAGATAGAGCGGCATCCAGGGCAGGTCGAAAAACGCGGTCGGGCCCTGTCCCGAAAGGAAACCGCGGACATTGTCCAAATCACGCAACGGCTGAAGCCCATCGCCCGGCATACTGGCGACAAGAGGCAGGCGCACGACAGCATCGTGCACAGGGCCGCACATCACGCCGTCCACGTGCTCGCCTATGCGCAGCAGGATGCGCGCCCGAACGATATCGAGCCCTGCCTGGAAGAGGTATAGCCCTGCCGCCAGGACGGCCAGACCCACGAGTGTAGGCACGCTGCCGCTTGCCAGAACACGGTCGTAGACCTGAAGCATGAAGAGCGGCGAGGTCAGCGCCAGAACGTTGACCACGCCGCTGATGAGCGCTATCCCCAAGGATGCTCGTCTGAGAGGTGAGGCGACCGCCGCAGTCAGAGACTGCGACGGGGCCTGCTGTGGGGCTACCAACACTACAGCAAACTTCTCAGACGAACAGGTTTAAGCCGCTGACGAGCGAATTGTTCGCAATGTCCTGGACGGAAATGCTGCCGTTCACGCCATCCGTGATGGTGGCATCGTAGAGGCCGCTGACGGTATCATAGGCGTAGGTTACGGAAAGTGCGCTGCCGGCCGCCCATGCGGAGATATCGATGATGTCTTCTGCAGCGTTGAAGTCTGTGATGACGTCGTTGCCGTCCGTACCGCTGAAGACAAACCGGTCATATCCATCGCCGCCAGTCAGCGTGTCGTTTCCGTCGAAGCTATAGATCACGTCGTCGCCAGAGCTACCGTTGAACGTATTGTTCTGGCTGTTCAGCACGCTGATCAGGTTCGCCGGATTGCCCTGCATGATGCCGTAGACGAAGTTGTGAACCGGGTTTGCGGCACCCGTGCCCGTCAGCCCAAGCCCGCTGATGTCGATATCCCACGATGATTGAGAGAACGTGTCCGTGCCGGCATTGTAGCTAAGCCCCTGGCCGAAGGTAGCGCCATCAACGGCACCGGCAAGAACATGGGACGTCATGTCATAGTAGAGGTCGCCCGCGCTGCCGGAATCGATCACGACAGTATCGGCACCGCCGACGCCACCGACCGTCGCACTGTTGCTGTCGGCGACGGCGAACTGATTACCTGAGAAGTCAACCGGATTTGTGGAGAAGAAGCCGTAGTAGCCGGGCGTGAAGGTGGTGTCCCAGGTGTTCAGATAGGCGAGAAAGTCGATGCCTTCGCCATCGTTGTTGGCGTCGTTGAAATCGATCGTTGCCATTGTGCTTTCCTTTCTAGGATGCGCCGCATCCGGACCTCGGATGCAGCTGGTCTCACGCCGGTTCGGGTTTGAACCGGCGCGATCGCGTGATCAGAACCGAACCTTGAGCGACAGGGTCGCCGTGCGGCCGGGTGCTGGGAAATCGGATGAGTTCATCGGGTCGACATAGGCGACGTCCGTCAGGTTGTTGACGGCGAAGCGCAGCGAGGCGTTCTCGTTGAACTCCCAGGAGCCGTAGATGTCGAAGGTGGTGAAGGGCTTGGCCTTGTAGACGGTCGAGAAGAGGCCAAGCTGTTCAGAGGGAACGACACGGTTTGCGCGAGCGCCAACATTGAGTTTGTCGTCGAAGAACCGCATGCCCACATCGGCCGTGAAGCGATACTTCGGAGCGACGGAAACATACAGGACAGTGCCATTTCCTGTGGACGTGGCATTGTCCCAGGGATTGTCGTTATAGACTTTTGAGAAATCGCCCTTCGTGTAGGTGAAGGTGCCGCCGAAATAATAAGGCCCGGCATCGTAGTTGCCCTCAATCTCGACACCGCGCAAACGCGATTCGCCCAAGAGGTTTGTATAAGCATAGAAGCTGTCGATCTGGCCGCCAGTGACTGGACTGCCCGTGACACTCCCGAGCGCAATATAGTTGTCGATCGTCTTGTCGAAATAGGCTGCCTTGAAACGAACGCTGTCTCCGGCTGCCAGCAAATCGTCGCCGCTGAGGTTAACGCCCACTTCCCACGTCTTCGACGTTTCCGGCTGTAGGTTCGCATTCGGTGCGTTGCTGATCGGTATGCCGCCTACATGGACGCCGCCAAGCAGCATCTCTCCGAGCGTACCCGGTCGAAAGCCCTCGCTGTACTTTCCGAAAACCTGGATGCCGTCCTGCGGCTTCAGCGCAACGAGAGCCTCCGGCGAGAAGCGACCAGCAGATTTGTCGATGGATATATTATGAATGATATCGCGCTGGGCATAGACCGCGGGGATACGCCTGATGCATCGGGTCGGATTTAGAGGATGGTACTGCGCGCAATATGCCTCTTGGACGATGACGAGCTCGCTTCCTCCGTTGACGAGAGAAGAGCCGGTAATTTTATAGTAGTCATATCGTCCGCCGATCGATGCCTCAAGCCATTCCTGATGCTCATATTTCGCGGTGGCAAATGTGCTGGACAACCAACGGTCGCCGGTGGGATTCGGGCCTGTGAACCACCAGGTGTTCGTAGCATCAGTCGGGTTGCGTGCCGCAGCTTCCGTTTCGGCGCGATCGAGGAAGAGCTCCGTTCCGTAGTGCAACGAGAGATCCCCCGTGGCCAGTGCGAAGGTGCTGGTATTCTCGATGTTGAAGCCGTACGTGCTCAGGCCGTAGTCGAGATCGAACGCGCCGCTTCCGTTGCGCGCCGAGCGCCACTGATGGTTTTCCGTCCGGTTCCACCACAGCTGGCCTTTCAGGTCGAAGAGGGGATCGTCGGGCTTGTAGGTGTACGTCAGCGTGCCCGTCAGATTGCGCACATGGTTGGTGTTCTCGTTCGTGGCGAGCGCCGTGCTGGTCGTGAAGCGCGCATCGTAGCCGACGAAACCGAACTCGATGTGCTGGTCGTTCTCCAGGTCGAGGCCGGCCTTGATGAGGCCGGACGTGGTGTCCGAGCCGGTGAAGACGGGCTTGTCGCCGCCCGGATTGCTTTCCAGCGTTCCATTCTTGCCGATTTCATATGCATCGAGGTTCTTGCGGCTGAGCGCCGCCACGATGTCGATGCCGTCATCGGTACGGGCTGCGAGGGCTGCAGAGCCGTAGAATTCATAGGCGTTGGTACCCTTGGTCGCATCGATCCAGCCGCCGGCATTGCGGCCTTCAAGAAGCACATCGTCGGCCGTCAGCGTGCGAAAACCGACGACGCCACCATGGGAGCCACCGCTGCCGACGCCAGCGCCGGCATTCTTGTCAACCTCCACGGCTCTGACCAGAGCGGGGTCGACATAAACATTCGACGTGTAGCCGTGACCCGCCTGCTGGAAGTTCTGACGTGCGCCGTCGATCGTCGTCGTCACACGGGTCTGGTCCTGCAGGCCTCGCACATTGATGGCGACACCGGGATTCTGTGCCGCGCCGGCGACGGAGACACCGGAAACCCCGGAAAACAGATCATAGGCGTTGCGCGGCTGCTTCTTCTCGATAGCCGTGCGCGATATGACGCTGACACTTGCCGGAGTTTCGTAGACCCAGTCAGGCGTGCCCTGGAAGCCGGCACCGCTGGCCGCGCTGCGCGGACCTTTTCCCACATTGATCGTTTCCAGCACCGTGGAGCCGTCGGTCGCCCCGAGGTCCGAGGTCTGGTCGTCGCTGCTCAGGATGGCTGAATTGCCGCTGACACGACCGTGTATGCCGGTGCCTGCAAGCATGCGGGACAGGGCCTGAGACGGTGTGAAGCGGCCGATAACCGCATTTGTGCGGATGTTTCCTGCCTGCGTCGAGGAAAGGGTAACCTGAAGCCCGGATTGCCGACCAAAGGCGCCCACGGCATTGGCCAATGTTTGCGCCGGGAGATTGAAGGCAATGCGTGCCGTTTCCGTCGAACTAGTCTCGGATTCGCTTTCCTTTGGCTGTATGTCTTGTCCCAGTGCCGGTGCACATGTGCACATCAGGGCGAGCGCCGTCGTTGTGACAAATATTGTGCGGGCGAGGCCTGTTCCGTTGCCTTTCGCAATTAGTGTCACCGGGTACTTGGTATGCATGTCTTCGTCTCTTCGTTGCAGCGCCGCTTCATGCGGCACTCAACGGAAAGACGGACAGCTGCGGATTATTTCCCAGTTTTTTTCGTAGTTTACGCTAAACCTTGATTATTCCAGTCATATTTTTATTATCAGAAGCGGCTGATGAGACGCGCGACCGGCGAAACACGACGCACCTTTCCGCCATAGGGAGCCACAAGGGCCTGCAGTGCCTGATCGGGATTGCGAAGGTCGTAGAAGCCTGTCACCCGCCGGCTGGCCAGTGTGCCGTCGGGCAGCGAGATCCAAGCGGGGTGGTAGCGGCGGATCTGCTCCACAACGGAGCCGATTGTGGCATCGACCACGAATATCTTCCCATCGCGCCATGTGGCGATGTCGGAAACCGGAATGATCGTGCGCGACACTTCGCCGGTGGCGCTGTTTGCGGTCAGTTGATCGCCTGGCACGAGGAACTCCTCCGCCGCATCGTTGGTGACAGACGCCTTGACGGAGCCTTCCGTCAGGGCAACGACCGTGAGCTCGCCGTCTGTCTGCACATCGAACTTTGTACCGAGCACGGTGACCGTGACCCCGTTGGCATCGACGGTGAAGGGGCGGCTTTTATCCGGCGTCACCTCGAAAAAGGCCTCGCCTGCCAGGAGACGCACGGAACGACGCCCGTTCTTGAAATCCGTGGCGATGGCGCTGGCGCCGGAGAGGTGAACGAGGCTGCCGTCCTCCAACGTCACCGTACGGCTTTCCGCGGTCTGTGTCCTATAGTCGGCTTCCATACGAAGCATGACGGTTGGTCCGACAATGAACGCGAGACAGAGCATGGCGGCAGCAGCGGCCCCGAACATCCCTGCGCGACGTGCCAAGGCTGCGCGGCGCGGGCGGTAGGATTTCGGGGAGGCCGAGGCGTGTGCGGCGTCCTTCCAGCTTTCCTTGAAGACAGGAGCGGTTGCGCCGAGGGCCTGCCAAGCGACCTGCAGGCGCGCCCATGCCTGCCGATGTTGTTCGGCTTGGTCGAGCCAATTTTCGAAACGATCCCGGCAGAGGCGATCACCTGGCTCTTCCTGCAACGCAATCATCCACCCGGCCGCCTCGTCGGCAATCTTCTGGGGTATGTCCGTTCCTGTATTGCGCATGCCGGTCATCGCTTTCGTCTCGTCCGTACCCGCAGAAGCCCTCGCGAATGTACTCGTCACCTATAAGACGAATAGCTTCGGGGATTTTCTCAGGATCCGGTGCGATTTCTCTTTCCTAGAGTATTTTTTTCAGCAGTTCCGCCAGGCCGGACTGGATCAGCCGATGGGCGCTCGATGTCGAAACGCCAAGATGACGCGCGATCTCCTCGATGCGGTAGCCGCCGAAACGATGCATTTCGAGCGCTATGCGCTTTTCTGTCGGCATCGTCTCCATGATGGCCTCAACCTGGCGGACCCGATCACAGAGAAGGACCTGGTCTTCCGGTGTGTCATGGTTTTGTGGAAGGCCCCACCAGGGTGTATCGTCGGGATGTCCGCGCGCTTCAAGCCGGCGCCGCCGCCTCGTGTCGAAGGCGAGATTGCGCACGATACGATACAGATAGGACTTGAGGCGCGAGGGCGATTCCGCCGCTTCCGGCACGAAGCGCACGAAGGCCTCCTGCACGATATCTTCGGCATCCTCCCGGGAGCCGAGAATCGGCGTGGCATACCGCACCAGTTCGGCGCGATAGGCCACATAGGCTTCGTTGCGCGTATCTCGTCCCTGACTGCCCATATGCCCGCCAAGCGCCTTCCGTCACGGTCCAGCATTACCTTTCGCAGGACTCCAGCACCCCCGATTGCCGTTGGTGACTGTGATAGCCATAATAAGATGAGTTTTGCAATCATGTTATTGCGGGCGACGACATACCGCGAATACGCTGTTTTAAAACAGCGGGACGGATACAACTCCCGCAATGCGGTGCTCACCTGGTCCAGTCGACAAATCGCGCCGGTCTACGCCGCGCTGAGGTTGGCGCAGACGGCCTTTGCCGTTTCCTGATCGGTGATCAGGATGGTCGCGATGCGGGCCTTCAGCATCCCGTGGATCGCATCAACCTTTTCCGGCCCGCCACCTATACATAGGCGGTCCGGTACGTTCAGGAAATCGTCGATCGGCATGACGAGATGGCGGTCGTCGAAACCTGTGCGGATGATCGTGCCATCGATGTCGAAGAAATAGCCTGAGGCGAAGCCGACTGCGCCTTTATCCTGATACTGCCGCAGAAGCTCTTCCGTCATGACGCCGGTATCTTCCAGCAGGGTGGGGCCGGTGATGTGAGTAACGCCGAAGAGCGATTTCGTGCAGTGTCGCAGGAGTTCGAAATGCTGGCCGACGATCGGCTCCTGCATGAGGAGCGACTTCATGTTCGCGTTGGACACGACGCCCGGCGCGTGCAGGTTAACGCAGCGCGCATTCAGGCGCGCGGCGATGTTGGAGGTGCACAGTTCGGGGGAGAAGTCGTATGTCGCTATCGAGCTGCCGGTAACCTGGGCCACTGTGACGCCGGGCATGCTGGTCGGTGAAAGCGCCTTCGACAGCGCCATGACCGTGCGTCCCCATGCGACGCCGACGACGTCGTCCTTTTCCAGCTTCTGTTCGAAAATCCGCGCCCCGAGCCGCCCGATCTGTTCGGAAAGCGCGGCCCCACCCGATGACGAGGGCAGGACATAACACTCGGCGAGCTGCCCCTTCTCCTTCAGTTCGACAGACAGGTCGGCGCGCTCAAGGCGTGTCGGGTCGATGGTGATTGTGACGATGCCTTCATCGCGCGCCTTCTGAAGCAAGTTGAATACTGAGGAGCGGGATATGCCGAGCCGCGTGGCGATCTCGTCCTGCTTCAGTCCCTCCTCGTAGTAAAGCCAGGCCACCCACAAGGGCAAATCCGCGCCGAATTGCATGGGTGGTGCTTTTTTTCGGCCATTACGGTCCTGAGGGTGTTCGGATTGCATCAGCGTCGTTGGCCTCCTTTCTCCTCATTTGGCAGCTTTTTATTCGCAAGTCCAGTTTCGCAGGAGCGCCTGCCCGCAGTGGTCCTGGCAAATTTCATGCGACAATGAAAAATGTTATTGACATTTTGCATTGGTAGGTGAAAATTGCCATCAGCAAGTCTGGGAGGACATGATGTTGCATGCGGCACCCGCCGCCCGACGGCCTGTCGGGTGGCAAGACTGGAACACGCTTATCCGCGACGTGAGTGCCGGACGGTGGATCGACCCCGATACCGGCGTCGCCGCCGAAGTTCCCTTCAAGGCCATCTTCATCGAGGAAAGCGTGCGTGGCGGCGAGGCCGACTATGTCGCAAGCGTGATGCCGGCCTCGACCTATGCGGTCGTCGCGGACGCCGATACCTATGACGCGCTCGGCTATGCCGTTGCCCGAAGCCTCGGTGGGCGAGCAACGACCGTGGTGCTCGATCACCCCCACGCCGACGAAGCCGCGATCCGCGAGCTTCGGGAGAAAACCCGCAACGCCGACGCCGTCATTGCTGTCGGATCGGGCACAATCAACGATCTGTGCAAATACACGACGTTTCTGGATGGCAAGGACTACAGCGTTTTCGGCACCGCGCCGTCCATGAACGGCTACACGTCGACGACGGCATCCATCACGCTCGACAACGGGTTGAAGACGACGCTGAACGCACATGCCGCCAAGGGCGTCTTCCTCGATATAGAGATCAGCGCGAATGCACCTCAGTACCTGATCGCCGCCGGTTTCGGCGACAGCCTCTGCCGCTCGACTGCGCAGGTGGACTGGTATTTTTCCCATGTCATGCTCAGGACGGCCTATGCCACGTCTCCCTACATCTTACAGGAAGCGGATGAGAGGGAGATGCTGGCAAGGTCCGCTGGACTGGGCCGTCGTGAGCATGACGCCGTAGGCTATCTGCACCGCATCCTGACCCTTGGCGGAATCGGAATCAGCGTGACCGGCATGAGCCATCCGGGCTCGATGGGCGAACACCAGATTTCCCACTGGATCGACAGCTTTGCCGGCGCGCGTCATCCCGGCACGGTGCACGGCCAGCAGGTCGGCGTGTCATCCGTGACGATGGCGCGGCTTCAGGAGATCATCCTGGCGAGCGAAAAGGCGCCCCAGATCAGGCCGACCCGTTTTGACGAAGCGGACATCCGGGCGCGCTATCCTGCGGCGGCGGTCGACCATTGCCTCGAGGCGTCACGCGCCAAGGTCCTCGATGCCGCCTCCGCAGACAGGTTCAACGCACAACTGGAGGCGCTCTGGCCGCAGTTGCGTCGAACCCTCCAGCAGATGGCGATCCCCTCGGCCAACCTTGCCGCGCATATCCGTGCCGCCGGCGGCGGCGCGACCCCGCAAGAGATCGGCATCGACCGCGATCTCTATCGCGATGCCGTGCGCTACTCGAAGGAGATGCGCAACCGCTATTCCATGCTCGACCTCGCGGCCGATATGGGCGTGCTCGAGCAGTTCATCGAGGAGGAGTGCTGATGCGCCCGCTCGACGAGCTTTCCGATGGCTTGCTGTCACAGGTGCAGGTCGTCCTCACCGATATCGACGACACGCTTACCTCCGAAGGCCAGCTTCGCGCCGAACCTTACGCCGCCCTGCAGGCGCTGGCGCGCGCAGGCTTCGCCGTGGTGCCCATCACTGGCCGGCCGGCCGGGTGGTGCGACATGATCGCCCGCTTCTGGCCTGTCGCAGGCGTGGTCGGCGAAAACGGCGCCTTCTATTTTTCCTATGATCGCGAGGCGCGAAAGATGCGCCAGGCCTTCTTCGCCACTGAACAGGAACGTCGCGAAAATCGGCGGAAGCTCGATGCTTTGCGGGACCGCATCCTGCAAGAAGTGCCCGGCACAGGCATCGCCTCCGACCAACTCTACCGCGAGGCCGACCTTGCCATCGATGTCTGCGAGGATGTCGAACCGCTGCCTCAGGGCGAGGTGGAACGCGTGCTGGCTCTCTTCAAGGAAGCAGGCGCCGTCGCGAAGCTGTCTTCGATCCACGTCAACGGATGGTTCGGCAGCTATGACAAGCTTTCGATGACCCGGCGTTTCGCCGCCGATGTGCTCGGAATGGATCTCGACGCCGATAAGGCACGGTTCATCTTCACCGGCGATAGCCCGAATGACGGCCCGATGTTCTCGTTCTTTCCGAACTCCTGCGGCGTGGCGAACGTGACCGACTTTGCCGGCGGCGAGACCGCGCTGCCGGCATTCGTCGCCTCCGAGCGTGGCGGCGAGGGGTTCGTCCAGATCGCGTCCCGTTTGCTGGCTGCCCGGCGCTCCGAGATTCGCGAGCGCGCCCATGCCTGAGATCTACGACATCGCGATCATTGGCGGCGGCATCAATGGGTGCGGTATCGCCCGCGACGCTGCGGGACGCGGGCTCGATGTCTATCTCTGCGAAAAAGGTGATCTCGGCGGTGCGACGTCGTGCGCGTCCACAAAGCTGCTGCATGGCGGGTTGCGCTATCTTGAGCATTACGAGTTCAAGCTGGTGCGTGAGGCCTTGCAGGAACGCGAACGGCTTTGGGCGATCGCACCGCATTTCGTTCGTCCGCTGCGCTTCGTGCTGCCCTACATGCCCGGCATGCGGGCGAAATGGCAGCTTCGCCTCGGTCTCTTCATCTATGACCATATCGGCGGGCGCGTGCGCCTCCCCGGGACGACGAGCGTTCGGCTGGCCGGGCAGGCGCTCGGTAAAGGACTGGTATCGTCGCTGAAGTCGGGCTTCGAATATTCCGACTGCTGGGTGGAGGACAACCGTCTCGTTGTCATGAATGCCAAGGCCGCAAGCGAACTGGGCGCGGTGGTCGAAACGCAGACAGCCATGACGGCGGCGAAACGCGATGGGGACGGGTGGTCCGTGACGGTCTCGCGCGGCGGACACCAACGCACGATCCGGGCGCGCACGCTCATCAACGCCGCCGGTCCCTGGGCCAACGACATCGTCTCGCGCACCGCAGGTCGGCCGGCGCGCGGCAAGGTCAGGCTTGTACAGGGATCGCATATCGTCGTGCCGAAACTCTATGCGCACGACCGCTGCTTCATCTTCCAGAACAGCGACGGCCGCATCTTCTTCACCATTCCATATGAGGGCGAGTACACGCTGGTCGGAACCACGGATCGTGATTTCGATGGCGATATCGACCAGTTCTCCGCGACGGAGCAGGAGAAGGCTTATCTCTGCAATGCGGTCAGCCGCTGCTTCGATAAACCGTTGACGACAGCTGATATCGTCTGGAGCTATTCCGGCGTGCGCCCACTTTATGACGATGGCGCGAGTGCAGCCCAGAAAGCGACGCGAGACTATGTGATCGAGGTGGACGAGGAGGCCGGTATCGGCCTGATCTCGATCTTCGGCGGCAAGATCACGACCTATCGCCGGCTGGCCGAGGCTGTGATGGACAGGCTTGAGCCGCTGCTTGCACGGGAGAAGGCGAAGCTCGTTGCGGCTCGAGCCGGCTGGACAGGCAGGACCGCGCTGCCGGGTGGAGACTTCGCAATCGATGCCTTCGAGGAACAGCTTGCCGCGCTACGCGCCCGATATGCTTTCCTGCCTGAAGACCTTCTGAGGCGGCTTTTCACCTATTACGGAAGCCGGCTTCCCCTCGTGCTGGGCCATGCGAAGAGCCTCTCCGATCTCGGCAGGACCTTCGGCGCAGGCCTGACGGAAGCGGAAGTGGATTATCTCATGCGGGAGGAGTGGGCGCAGAGCGCCGAGGACATCGTCTTCCGCCGCAGCAAGCTCGGTTTGAAAATGCGTTCGGAAGATATCGCGGCACTCGACCGCTTTCTGGAGGGAAAGCGGCAGTCGCTGGCGGGTTGAGGAGCCCGCCGCGGCCGGGAGAGACGCGCGGAGGAATAAGTGGGAAAGCGGGTGCCCGAAAGGCCCGCATGGGAGGAGGAACCATGTATCTCGGTATCGATCTGGGAACGTCGGGCGTGAAGTCCATGCTGATGGATGAGAACCAGGCGCTGGTTGCGGAATCATCGTCGCGTCCTATAGGCGTGTCGCGGCCTTATCGGGGTTGGTCGGAGCAGCATCCTGAACAATGGTGGGATGCCGTCTGTGAAAGCCTCGACGCGCTTGCCACAAGCCATCCGAAGGCGATGGGTGCCGTCAGAGGCATCGGCCTTTCCGGACAGATGTATGGCGCCACGGTTCTTGATGAACGCGATACGCCCATCCGCGCTGCCATCCTGTGGAATGACACGCGCACCGAAAAGGAATGCGCCGATCTGGAAGCGCGAGCGCCAGATATCCGTCGCATCGCGGGTCGCAGGCCGACGCCCGGCGTCACCGCACCCAAGCTTGCCTGGCTGCGCGACCATGAGCCGGACGCCTTCCGCCGCATCCGCACTGTGCTGTTGCCGAAGGACTATCTGCGGCTGAAGCTCTCCGGCGAAAAGGCATCCGACATGGCGGATTCCAGTGGCACGATGTGGCTCGACCTTGCGGCGCGCGACTGGTCCGACACCCTCCTGGCTGCAACCGATCTTGATCGCAGGCAGATGCCTAAGCTGTACGAAGGTATTGATCCGACAGGGCATCTACGCGCTGAACTTGCGGAACGCTGGGGAATCTCGTCTCGCCCCGTCATCGCCGGCGGGGGTGGCGACAATGCCTGCGGCGCCTGCGGCACAGGCGTCTTCCGTGACGGGGAGGGCACCGTCTCCCTCGGTACATCGGGCGTGCTGTTCGTGGCCACCGGCGAGGTGCGCACGAGCTACGATCACGCGATCGAAACGCTCTGCCACTCCATGCCCGGTGTCTGGCACCAGATGTCGGTGATCCTGTCGGCGACGTCCTGCATCAACTGGCTATCCAAGGTCGTGAAGCGGCCGGCATCCGAGCTTGTCGCTGAACTCGGCACATCGCTGGGCGCGCCCAGTCCAGTTCTCTTCGTGCCCTTTCTGGACGGGTGCTGGTCGCCGCGGGCGGATGTGGAAATCCGCGGTGCGCTGCTTGGCCTGCAGCATTCCTGCGACGACGAGGTCCTCACGCGCGCCGTTCTGCAAGGCGTTGCCTTTGCGCTGCGTGAATGCGCCGACGCGTTCCGTGCTGCCGGCTCTACCATCGGCAGCCTGCTGGCGATCGGCGGCGGATCTCGGTCGGAGCTTTGGCTGTCGATGATCGCGACGTCGCTCGGTGTGGACCTGCGCGTGCCCGAGGCGAGTGAACTGGGGGCAGCCTTCGGCGCGGCGCGGCTCGCGCTGATCGCCGAAAGTGGCGAAAGCCCGGAGAGCGTTCTCACGTCACCGCGCATCAAGCGCGTGATTTCCCCGGTGCAGAACCTCGCACCGGCCTATGCGGATGCATACGACACCTGGCTTTCGGTGATGCCGGAGGTTCGCCGGGCTTCGGTCGCTCTGGGAAAGGCGGCCTGAAATACCGCGTTGCGCCCCGAGGAGGTCGGGTCATGCGCGGGTTGTTCCCGAGCCCAGCAGGGCGCGGGTCTGGAGGATGACAATGTCTATCTGGGAGGAGACCAAGGACATGAACAAGTTCAATTTCGATATCTCACGGCGTGCCTTGCTCGGGGGCAGTGCCGCGCTCTTTGCGGCACAATATCTCGCGGCATCGGGTGCCCGTGCCGAGGCGGCCGACCGCAAGTTCGCCGCGGCACTTGGCTGGACGACCTACGATTCCGGGCGTCACCTTCAGGACGGCTTCACCGCCGCCGTCAAGGAACTTGGCGGCACGCTTACCACGACCGATGCCGGCTTCGACGCCAAAACCCAGACCGATCAGATCGACTCGCTGATATCGAGCAAGCCGGAGGCGCTGTTCATCACGCCGGCCGATGCCGTCGCCATTGCACCGGCCGTGCAGCGCGCCATCGCCGCCGGCATTCCGGTGTTCTGCGCCGACAGCGCCGTTCCCGGGGTCGCTGTCAACACGACGTCCATGTCCAACAATTTCGGTATGGGTGCCTATTCCTGCGATTTCATTGCGCGCAAGCTGAACGGCAAGGGCAATATCGCCCGCGTCCTGCTGCCGCAGAACGAAAGCTGGGATCAGCGCACGCTCGGGATGGAGTGGACGCTGCGCCGCTATCCCGACATCAAGATCGTCGCCGACTGGGCCTTCGCACTGGCGGGCAATGTCACGCCGCGCCAGGCGGTCGACAACATTCTGACGGCCAATCCGGATATCGACGCGATCTGGTGCGCTTGGGATGGGGCCGCGGTCGAAGGCACGCTTGCGGCACGCGCCGCCGACAAGCCCGATCTCATCATTACCGGCATCGACGGCGGCTCGCAGGCCTTCAACTACATTGCCGGTCCCTCGCAGCTGAAGCTTTCCATGGCGCAGAGCTTTTACGAGATGGCCTATCTGTCGGTGTTCTACGCCCACCAGCATCTGGCCGGCCAGAAGACCCCGCGCCTTGTCGTCACGCCGACCTATGCCGTCGAGGAGGCCATGCTGAAGGATGGTATTCCTGACGACTTCGACGTTCCGGGCCGCGCCGACCAGCTCGGCTGGGTCCGCGCCGTCTGACCTGAGCGTCGGGCGGTTCGCTACGGCGGGCCGCCCATCCGACCAAGACAAAGCGAAGGAGTGGGACATGACGGCTCCAGCCTTGCGCGCACGGGCAATTTCCAAACGTTTCGGCCCCGTGAATGCGCTCAGCGATGTCGATTTCGTTCTCGAGACCGGAGAGGTTCACGCCTTGCTCGGGGTCAACGGCGCGGGAAAATCGACCTTCATCAAGATTCTCTCCGGCGTCTACCGCAAGGATGAGGGCTCCATAGAAGTTGGCGGGGAAGCGATTGACTGCCGCGATCCGAAGGAAGCGATCCGGCACGGCATCGCGACCGTCCAGCAGCATCCCGAACTTGTCGCCGATTTCACAGGCTACGAGAATATTTTCCTCGGACGCGAGGCGGCTCGTTCCGGCCTGTTCTCGCGCATCGAGCGCAGCGATCTCTCGCGCCGCGCCAACGCGCTTTTGAAACGTTTTCCCGTCGATATCGATCTCTCTAAGACGGTGGCGGAGATGTCTGCTGTCGAACGCGAGATCGTCGCGATCCTGCAGGCACTCGCCGGCGATCACATCCGTGTCCTCATTCTGGATGAGCCCACCTCCACGCTGACGGAAGTCGAGAAAACGGTGCTGTTCCGCCTGATCGACACGCTGCGCCACGGCGGCATTTCCGTTCTTTATATCACCCACCGCCTGGAAGAGGTGATGGAGATCGCCGACCGGCTCTCCGTGTTTCGCGGCGGGCGCATGGTGGCGAGCATGCCCGTCGCCGATGTGAAGGCGAAGAACCTTTCACTCGCCGAGCTGATGCTTGGCGAGGCGCTCGACCACGTCTTCCCACCCAAGGCCGAAACTGATGCCATTGGTGAGATGGTCCTGGCGGTGCGTGGCCTGACCGCGGCCGGTGCTTTTTCCAACATCGGCTTCGAGCTCAGGCGCGGAGAAATCCTCGGCATTTTCGGCCTTGTTGGTTCCGGCGCCGACGAACTTGCCAAGGCCTTGTTCGGCGCGATCCCCATCGAAGGCGGCAGCGTCGTCCTTAAAGGGCACACCATCGCGCCGCGCTCGCCGCGCGAAGCCCTGACGGCGGGGATTTTCCTCGTGCCGGGCGATCGACGCGTCGAGGGGCTGGCGCTCACGGAAACCTCGATTTTCAACATCACGCTTGCCAATCTCAAGCGCGCCTCAGGTGCCGCCGGTATCCTGAAACGAGCGGGCAATCGCACTGCCAGCGGTGAGTTCGCCGCTCGCCTCGCGCTTAGCCCGCCGAACCTTTCCATGCCGGTCAGCGGTTTCAGTGGCGGCAACCAGCAGAAGATCGTCGTCGCCAAGGGCCTCTTCGCGGAGGCGGACGTCTACATCTTCGTGGAGCCGACGGTCGGCGTCGATATCGGTGCGCGCGCAAAGCTTTACGGGCTGATGCGCGAGTTGAGCCGCACGGCCGGCGTCATCGTCTTGTCAAGCGATTGCGACGAAGCCCACGGCATCGCCGACCGTACCTTCGCGCTCTACAAGGGCCGCCAGATCGCATCGTCGGATGGTCTCCAGACCCGCAACCAGTTGCTTATGGCCGGCATCATGGGAGAATTGCATCGTGACTAGAACCTTCACGCTTCCAGCGGGAAGCGGGCGATTTCTTGCTTTCCTGCTTCTCGTCGTCCTCGTTGCGACGGCCTTCACGCTTGCCGAGCCACGCTTCCTCTCGACGCAGAATATGTCTGCCGTCACGCGCCATATGGCCGCGAACGGACTGGCGGCACTCGGCCTGACATTCGTCGTCATTGTCCGGAAATTCGATCTTTCCTTTGCCGGAACTGCCTGTTTCGCCGCCATGACCATCGGCTATCTCATAGCGCTCGGCCAACCACTTTGGATCGCGATTCCGGCCGGCATCGTCGTCGGTTCGGCCATCGGCGCGTTTAACGGTGTCGTCATCAGCTACTTCCGTTTTCCCGACATCGTGACGACCATCGCGACGGGGTCGATCGCCGCAGGCCTCGCCTTCGTCTATTCCAATGGCCGCACGATCTTCCAGAACTTCATGTCGTCGGGCATCCTCGATCTGAACGATGCGCGCGTCTTCGGCTACAGCCTGTCTTTCGTCTTCCTGCTCGGCCTCTACGCCGTCGCCTGGTTTTTCATGCACCGCACGCGTTATGGCGCGTCCTTCTACGCCACGGGCGAGAACCCGGTCGCGGCCTATTACTCCGGGGTGCCGACGAGGCTCTACACCATGCTCGCCTTCGTCGCCTGCGGCGTGACCTGCGTCTTCGCGGTACTGCTCATTCTCGCTGAATCCGGGACTGCCGATACCAATGAAGGCGCCAACCTGCTGATGCCCGCCTATGCCGGCGTCTTTCTGGGCACGGCGCTCTTGGGACGAACATCCGTCCTGGCGACGCTTGCCGGCACGTTCCTCATCACCATGTTGCTCGATGGCTTCTCGCTGCTCGGCATTCCGTTCTATTACAGCGATGGCGTCGTCAGCGCGATCCTGCTGGCCGGCGTGGTGTTCTTCGATGCCCGCCTTCGTGAGTTTCTGAGCGATATCGGCAGCTTTCTCCAGCCCGCATCCGTCAAGAAGGAGAAGCGTTCATGACCGACGCTATCGCCCACCCGTCCGTCGCCCGCCTTGATACGCAGAAGCCGAAGAACGGTCTCGTCAGCCGCTACTGGCTTCTCGCGACGCTCGTGTTCATGATCGCCGTCTTTGCCTTCCTCAGACCGCAACTCGTCGACAGCTCCAACATTGCGACGATCCTGCGTTCCTCGGCATTGACGGCGATCATGATCCTGGGGCTGACCTGGGTCATCGCGGCCGGCAAGATCGATGTCAGCTTCATGCATGTCGCCGCCCTCGGAAACATGACCACGGCCTATCTGCTTGCCAGCGGTCATGGCTGGCTGGTGGCCGGGCTTGCCGGGGTCTCCGTGGGCGCTATCGCGGGTGTGTTCAACGGCCTGCTCGTTGCGGTCATGCGGCTTCAGCCGCTGATCGTCACCATCGCGACGGGCGGCATCTGTGCCTCCATTGCCGCAGCGCTCGGCAAGGGCACGTCCATCCGCATCGCCGATCCAGGTCCGCTCGGCGACTTCATCTTCACCAATATCGGTCCCGTGCCGGTCATCGCGATCGCCGTTGCCGTTCTCTACGCCGTGTCCTGGTATGCCCAGGAGAAGCTGACCTTCGGCCACTATATCTTTGCGACGGCGCAGAGCGAGGCCGCGGTCGATCAGGCGGGGGTCTCGGTTCGCAACCTGCTCATGCTGCTATTCGTCTTTTCCGGGGTCATGTCGGCGCTGACGGGCGTGCTGCTGGCGGCGAGCCTTTCTTCCGGCCAGCCGATGATCGGGTCGTCCTATTTCATCGACGGCCTGACGGCGGTGCTGCTCGGCGGCATGATGCTCAGGATCGGCAAACCCAATGTGCTCGGCACGACCACCGCCATCCTTATCCTCGCCGTTCTCGTCAGCGGCAGCGCGCTGCTCGGCTGGGCCGATTACCAGCGCCAGATCATCAAAGGCATCCTGCTGCTGATCGGCGTTACCGTCGCCATGCGGGCCGTGATTGGCCGTCAGTCCCAACATCCGGAGGCATCATGACCATGAACGGCAAGGCCTACTTCGTCGGGCTCGACGGCGGCACGGGCGGCGCCCGGGCCATCGTGGTGGATCAGGACGGCAACGTCGTTTCGATGGCCACGCACGACTACGAGACCACATTTCCACGTCCGGGCTGGGCCGAGCAGACGCCCGCGGACTGGTGGCGTGCCGCGTGCCTGGCGGTTCGTCAGGCGGTGCGCGAAGCGGGTATACCCGTAGCCGCCGTAAAGGCCATCTCCGCCGACGGCACGTCCAGCACGCTTGTTGCGCTCGACGGCAATCTACAGCCGACCATGCCGGCGATCCTGTGGATGGACAGCCGTGCCGCCCAGCAGGCCCGCCGCATGACGCAGACCAACGACGCGGCGCTTCGCCGGTCGCGCCTTGGCGTCAGTTCCGAATGGATGCTGCCGAAAATCCTCTGGATCAAGGAATCGACGCCTGCGATCTACGAGCGCTCCCGCTGGTTCGTCGAGATGACGGACTATCTTGCACTGCGCCTCACGGGACGGCTGACACTCGGCCTCAACCACATCACCAACCGCTGGTTCTACGACGGTCGACGCGGTGGCTGGCCCGAGGACTTCTTCACCCGGATCGGCCTCGGCGACATCACGGCACGCTTCCCGGATGAGATTCTTCCGCTCGCCGAACCGATAGGGCCGCTGACCTCCGAGGCCGCTGACCAGTTGGGCCTTTTGCCGGGAACGCTCGTCGTGTGCGGCGGTACGGATGCCTATGTCGCGATGGTGGGCCTTGACGTCTGCCGCCCCGGTCGCACGGCCTTCATCACCGGTTCCTCGCATCTCGTCCTGCCGATGACGGACCGGGATGTGGAGGTGCCGGGCATCTTCGGGCCGCATCCCGATTGCGTGGTGCCTGGCCTGTTCGTCATGGAAGGCGGGCAGGTCTCTTCGGGGTCCATCGTGCGATGGTGGCATGATCATATAGGCCGGCTCGGCCAGGGGAGTGCGGACACTTACGGCGACATGCTTCGCCAGGCGGAAAGCATGCCGATCGGCGCCGACGGGCTTGTGGCGCTTGATTTCTGGCAGGGCAACCGCAATCCCTATACCGATTACGAACTTCAGGGCGCGCTATGGGGGCTGACACTGAAGCACACGCCCGCCCACATGCTGCGCGCGCTGATCGAAGCCGTCGCCTACGGCACGGAAAACATTCTGCGCACGCTGCGGGCGCATGCGGTTTCCATCGAAACGATGGTTATCTGCGGCGGTGCCACTCGAACGCCATTCCTCACCCAGATGCATGCCGATGTCTGCGGCATTCCGATTGCCGTTCCCAAAGTCTTGGATGCGACGGCCTTCGGCTCCGCGATCAATGCGGCGGTCGGCGCCGGGTTCTATGGCTCGCTGCCCGAGGCGTCGGGACACATGGTGAGAGAAAGCCATGTCGTGGAACCCGACATGCGCCGCAACGAGGCCTATGGCGCGGTGTTCGAGTTCTACCGGGAAACCCACGAGGCTCTGTCGCCACTCATGCACCGGATGGCGCGGCGTGGACACGACACGCTAAGGAGTGGCAGGGCGGTAGATCTTGCTTTGCCCGATACCACGCCGCGCATGGCCATGGCGCAACCTGCAGAATGAAAATGGCCCGTCTATGCAGGACGGGCTTTTTCATATCGTCAACCGAGCAGCTTCTTCTCCCGCGCGGCGCGCAGGCGGGCGAAATCGTCTCCGGCATGGTGCGAGGAGCGCGTCAGCGGGCTCGAGGAGACCATCAGGAAGCCCTTGGAATAGGCTACCGTCTCATAGGACTTGAACTCGTCGGGCGTCACGAAGCTCATAACGGCATGGTGCTTGCGGGTCGGCTGGAGATACTGGCCGATGGTCAGGAAGTCGACATCGGCCGTGCGCAGGTCGTCCATCAGCTGGAGCACTTCGTTGCGCTCCTCGCCGAGCCCCACCATGATGCCCGACTTGGTGAACATGGTCGGGTCCAGCTCCTTCACGCGCTGCAAAAGCCGCACGGAGTGGAAGTAGCGCGCGCCCGGACGAACCGTCAGGTAATTGCCCGGCACGGTCTCCATATTGTGGTTGAACACATCGGGCTTGGCGGCGACGACGCGCTCCAGCGCGCCCGGCTTCTTGAGAAAGTCGGGGGTGAGGATTTCGATGGTCGTTGCGGGCGACGCCGCGCGAATGGCCCAGATCACCTTCTCGAAATGCTCGGCGCCACCGTCATCCAGATCATCCCGGTCGACCGAGGTGATGACGACGTGGGAAAGCCCCATCTGCTTGACGGCGTTGGCGACATTCTCCGGCTCGGCCATGTCGAGCGCGTTCGGCTTGCCGGTCGCGACATTGCAGAAGGCGCAGGCGCGGGTGCAGATCTCGCCCATGATCATGAAGGTGGCGTGTTTCTTGTCCCAGCACTCGCCGATATTCGGGCAGCCGGCTTCCTCGCACACCGTCACCAGCTTGTGGGAGCGCACCAGCTCGCGCGTCTCCTGGTAGCCCTTGGAAACCGGCGCCTTGACGCGGATCCATTCCGGCTTGCGCAGCACTTCCGTATCCGGCTTGTGAGCCTTCTCCGGATGGCGCACGCGCGGCGCGTTCGGATCGAGATTGGTGCGGTCGAGAATGGTGACCATGTCAGGCCTTTGCCAGAGCAGGAAATGCGCGTGCAATCGCCAGGAAATCGTCCGCCTTCAGGCTGGCGCCGCCGACAAGCGCGCCATCCACATGATCGATCGCCATCAGCTCGTGCGCATTGGCGCCCTTTACGGATCCGCCATAGAGCAGACGCATCCCGGCACCCTCGGCGCCGAACCGCGCGGCCAGATGGTCGCGTATGAAGCGATGCACCGACGCGACATCCTCGACGGTGGGCGTGAGGCCGGTGCCGATCGCCCAGACCGGTTCATAGGCGATAACGACGTTTTGCGCTGTCGCGCTATCCGGCACGGATTTCAGGAGTTGCCGCTCGACGACTGCAAGCGTCTTGCCTTCGGCTTTCTCTCCGCCGGTCTCGCCGATGCAGATGATGGCGGTCAGGCCCGAGGCGATGGCCGCCTGCGCCTTGCGGCAAACGAGTCCATCCGTTTCCGCGTGATCCGCCCGCCGCTCGGAATGGCCGACGATGACGAAGTGCGCACCGCAATCGGCAAGCATATCAGCGGAGACATCGCCGGTATGCGCGCCGGCCTGGCCGGTATGGCAATCCTGACCGCCGATTTGGATCCGGCTTGCCTTTGCTGCGGAGGCGGCTCGGTGGACAAGCGTTGCCGGAGTGCAGAGTAAAGTGTCGAAGACGTCCGGCAGGCGCGTGATCCCCTCGGCGATTGCGTCGAGGGTCGCAAGTGCGCTGGCCGTGCCGTTCATTTTCCAGTTGCCGGCGAGGAGGGGTCTGAGAGCGGGTGTCATGTGAGTATCCCTAGGAAGCGTTGGAACGGAGGGCGGCTGGCACCGGCAGCAATTCCACGCGATACCGCTCGTCGAGCGTCGTTACCGTCGCGGCAATTTCCGCCTCGCGGCGCTGACTGTCCCAACCGAGCGCATCTGCGGCGATACGCGCGATGGCATCAAGACTCGCCCGCGTGACGGCGTTTTCAAACGGCATGAGCGTTCTGCGCAGCACGATATCGGAAAGTCTGGTGACGCGCTCCTCGGCCACGATCCAGCGGATTTCGCCTGCGCGATAGAGCGAGGCTTCACCCACCGTCTCGCCGCCATCGGCCGAAACATGACGCGCGACATCATCGGCCTGGCTGCCGTACCGCTCGACGAGTGCTGTGCAGACGGCCTCGTTGAGGCCGTGGCGGGCCATCAGCCCATGGATGAAGGGAAGGCGTTTTTGGGCGTCGTTGTCGAGCCCAGCGCTTCCGCCGATCGGCACATCCAGCGTGCTGCATCGGCGGCTCACGCCAAGGCGTGTCAGAACCGTATCGGCGATCTGTTCTGCGCAGGCGCGATAGGTGGTCCACTTGCCGCCGACCAGCGTTGACACGGGGAAGCGCCGATTGCCCTCCGGCTCGAAATCCCGAAGGAAGTGGTCGCGGCTGATCGCGCCGGTCGTTCCTTCACCGCTATAGGGAAGCGGACGAACCCCGGCATAGGTGAAGACGATTTCTTCGCGCCGTGCGGCCGCGCCGGGCATGATCTGTTCCAGCACATCGAAGAGATAGTCGATTTCCTCGTCCGAGCAGCGCACCGTATCAGGATCGCTTGCACGAATGTCGGTGGTGCCGAGCAGGATGTGCTCGGTGTCGAGTGCATAGACGAGGCAGGCGCGGAAATCCCGAGTTTCGAAGTAGAGCATGCCATCGCCCAGCTGGCGGGCGATGTCAGGCCGGTGCAGGACAATATGCGAACCGCGCGTGCCGCCGATCAGCCGCCCTTCGATGCCGAGTTTGCGATTTGCCTCGTCTGCCCAGGGGCCCGCACAGTTGATGACGAGACGTGGCCGCAGTGCAATCTCCTCCGCGCTGATCTCGTCGCGCAGGATGATCTGATCGCCATCTGAACCAGCCAGCGCCATATAGGGTACGGCGATGGATGCGGGGCAATCCCGTTCGGCGTCCTTGATGAGCTCCAGCGCGAGGCGTTCCGGGTGGGTCAACCGTGCGTCATAATATTCGGCCACTGCCTTGATCCGCTGCGAAAGGCCGGGCATCCGGGTCCGTAGTTCGCCGCGCGAAACGATGCGATGGCCGGGCATCGCGCTCGTGGCCCGCCCGAAGCGATCGAAAAACACCAGACCCAGCTTAACCACCGCAATTCCCTTGGCGCCCGGCGTTTTCTTCAGCTTGAGGAAGCGCAGGCCCGCGGAAAACAGCCCACCGAACCAGCTGAAGGCTGGAACCCAAACGGGCAGGGGTTTGACGAGGTGGTGGGCGTTTCGCACCAGGTGATTGCGTTCGATGACCGATTCGCGCACCAGCGCGAACTCGCCCGTCTCGAGATAACGAAGCCCGCCATGGATGAGGCGCGAGGGCGCCGCGCTGGTGCCGGAGGCGAAGTCGCTCTTGTCCACCAAGACGGCGGGCACGCCTTGCAGGGACAGGTCACGGAAGAGCCCGATCCCGTTGATGCCGCCGCCGACAATAAGGACCGGTTGTGCGGCTGTGGCAGCCCTTAACGCGGCGATTGCTTCTGTTCTGTTTCGCACGAAAGCCCCTCTTGACCGTCATCCTCAGAAGATGGGGCTGCTATAATGGCATTTTATTACTTTTGAAAGGCGTCATGTTTTGGTCGCAAACCGGGATATAAAAAAGATCATGTAATATCAGTTACTTATTTCTGTAAAAAATTTCCTTACGAATTCGATTGACAATTCAGGCCCGTCCAATAGCCTAGCTCACGAGGAACAAAGCCGATGAGACCGAATGGTCCATGTGCCGGGTGGAGACGGCGCGTCGGCGAGGAGGAGGAACCATGCGGGAACGCCTGATCGGCATCGACGCCGGTGGCACCATGACCAAGGTCGTGTTGTTCGACGTCAAGGGAAACGAGCTCGCCTGCGAGCGTCGCCCAAACATCATGCTTTTGCCCCGAGAGGGCTGGACCGAGCGGGACGCAGACGTCATGTGGCGCGCGACCTGTGAATCGCTTCACGCGCTGCTTGAAAAGACCGGAACCAACCCCGCCGACATCATTGCGGTCACGCCGTCAGGCTATGGTGGCGGTGCGTATTTCGTGGACGCGGAAGGCAATGCGGTCTCCAACGGGCTCGTTTCCACCGATACGCGCTCCATACCGCTTATCGAGCGTTGGAAGCGATCCGGACTTGCCGCCGAAGTCTCGCGGCATATCGAGCAGCAGGTCTGGCCGGGGCAGACTTTTCCCATCATGGCCTGGTTCCAGGAGAATGCGCCGGAGGTGATGCGGCGTGCCAGATACATGCTGCCCTGCAAGGATTTCCTGCGCATGCGGCTTTGCGGCGACATCTCGACGGACCCCACGGACGGGGGCTGTGCCGGCATCATCAACGTCACGAAATCCGATATTTCCCGGGAGGCCTTCGAGGCTGCCGGCATGCAGGCGTGGATCGAAAAGCTGCCGCCGGTTCGGCCTTCCGTCGAGGTGGTAGGCCATATTCCGGCAACCGTTGCAGCCCTGACCGGACTCCGCGAAGGAACGCCTGTCGTGCGCGGCGTGTATGATGTCGTTGGTTGTGCGCTGGCGTCCGGTGCCGTTAGTTCCCGGCAGCTTGCAGCGGTTGCCGGCACGTTCAGCATCCATTCGACGGTCCATCGCAAGCCCGCACTTAACCCGCTCCCGACGATCCAGACACCCTATCCCGTCGATGGGCAGGTGTTGGCAACGACGGCGACGCCGACCTCGGCCAGCAATCTCGAATGGCTGTGCAAGACCATGCTGTCGGCGGAAGCGCAGCGCGCGGTGCTGGAGGGGCGTAGCATCTATGATGTGTGCAACGAACTCGTCGCCGGCGCCATTGACCGAACCAACGGCATCCTGTTCTTCCCGTTCCTCTATGACGGCCCGCGCGGTGCGCCGGGCGGCTTCCTCGGGCTTCGCGCCGGCGTGCAGCTTCCCGATATTGTGCGCGCGGTCTATGAGGGCGTGGTCTTCGCCCATCGCTACGACATGACCTACCTGCTGACAGGACCTGATGCGGCCAACCCCGAGGTCATCAGGCTGGCTGGTGGTCCCACGCGCAGTCGTGTCTGGGCGCAGATGTTTGCCGACGGTCTCGGCCTACCTGTCGAAATCGCCAATGGCAGTGAATTCGGCGCCAAGGGCGGTGCGATCTGCGCGGCCGTGGCAACGGGCGTCTACCCGGATGTGGCAACCGCGATCTCCAACATGGTCCATGTCGAACAGCGGCTCGAGCCGGATGGCGCACGCGCGGCCGTGCTCAGCCAGAAATACAAGACCTATCTCACGGCCATCGACATGGTGGCGGATCTCTGGTCGGCCGGCAGCGGCGATCAGGCGCTTGCCTGCGCAAGCTGAGCGCATCGCCCAACCGCATTGAAGAGGACTGAACCGTGCTTGAATTGCGCCATGTGGAAAAAATCGTGGGCCGGGATACGCATGTCCATGCGACATCGCTCGCTTTGGAGCGCGGCTCGTTGAACGTACTGCTGGGCCCGACCTTGTCGGGCAAGACATCGCTGATGCGGCTGATGGCGGGTTTAGACACGCCGACGGCAGGGTCCGTCTGGTTCGACGGCAAGGATGTGACGGGCGTGCGCGTGCAGGATCGCGGTGTCGCCATGGTCTACCAGCAGTTCATCAACTATCCCGCCTTGACCGTCTATGAGAACATCGCCTCGCCCATGCGCATCAAGGGTGCCGACAAGGCGACCATCGACCGCGAGGTGCGCAAGGCGGCCGAACTGCTCAAGCTCACACCCTATCTCGATCGCACGCCGCTCAATCTGTCCGGCGGCCAGCAGCAGCGCACGGCTCTGGCGCGCGCCATCGTCAAGAATGCCAGCCTCGTGCTGCTCGACGAGCCGCTTGCCAATCTCGACTACAAGCTGCGCGAGGAGCTTCGCCTGGAACTGCCGAAGATCTTCGCCGCGTCGGGTGCGATCTTCGTCTATGCAACGACGGAGCCTTCGGAAGCGCTGCTTCTGGGTGGCAACACGGCAACGCTGTCTGCGGGCCGCATCACGCAGTTCGGCCGCACCATCGATGTCTATCGCCGGCCGAACGATCTGCTGACGGCCCGCACCTTCGCTGACCCGCCGCTGAACGCCATGGATGTCGTCAAGCGTAATGGTCAGTTCACCGCCGGCGATCGGCCGCTGCTGGCAGTGCCGCCGCACCTGTCCCAGTTGGCAGACGGTCCCTGCACCATCGCCTTTCACCCGCACCACCTCTCCCTTTCCAGCCAGGCGCCAGGTTCCGCGCCGCTTCAGGCGCGCACGGCCATCTCGGAAATCGCCGGCTCGGAAAGCTTCGTCCATATCGAATTCGAGGGTAGTCGCTGGGTCATGCTGTCGCCTGGCATTCACGACATCGAGCCCGATGCGCTGATCACCGTCCATGTCGATACCCGCCATCTGATGGCCTTCGGCATGGATGGCAGGGCGCTCGGCGCGCCGGTCGCGATGGCGGCATAGAGGGAAAGTTCATGGCACGCATCACGCTCGATCACATCCGTCATGCCTATGGGATCCGCCCCTCAGCACCGAATGACTACGCGCTGCGCGAGGTCAATCACGAGTGGAGCGACGGCGGGGCCTATGCGCTCCTCGGCCCCTCCGGTTGCGGCAAGACCACGCTGCTCAACATCATCTCCGGCCTATTGCAGCCTTCCGAGGGTCGCATCCTGTTCGATGGCGAGGATGTGACGGACCTTCCGACGGAAGCGCGCAACATCGCACAGGTCTTCCAGTTCCCGGTCATCTACGACACCATGACCGTTTACGATAATCTGGCCTTCCCGCTGCGTAACCGTGGCGTGGCCGAGAGTGCTGTGAAGCGCCGGGTCGAGGAGATTCTCGAGATGACGGGGCTCGCTGACCGGGCAAACCGCAAGGCGCGCGGGCTGACAGCGGACCAGAAACAGAAGATTTCGCTCGGCCGCGGCCTTGTGCGCAATGATGTGAACGCGATCCTGTTCGACGAGCCGCTCACCGTCATCGACCCGCACATGAAATGGCAGCTGCGCTCGCAGCTCAAGAAGCTGCACCGGCAGTTCGGCTTTACCATGGTCTATGTCACCCACGACCAGACGGAGGCGCTGACTTTTGCCGACAAGGTCGTCGTCATGTACGATGGCCAGATCGTGCAGATCGGCACGCCAGCCGAGCTCTTCGAGACACCACGCCACACCTTTGTCGGCTACTTTATTGGCTCGCCCGGCATGAATGTCCTGCCAATGCAGGTCGATGGCGCGACTGCCGTGATCGGCGGCGAGCGGATCGATCTCGGCTTCGCTCCGTCTCCGAAGGTCGCGGCTAAGCTGGAATTGGGCATTCGCCCCGAATTCGTCCGCATCGGCCGAGAGGGCCATCCCGTCCGCATCGACAAGGTCGAAGATATCGGCAGGCACAAGATCGTGCGCGCAACATTTGCCGGCCAGTCCGTTGCGGCGGTGATGCCGGAGGAGGACGAGGTGCCGGCGGACGCCCGCATCGCCTTCGATCCCAAAGCCATCAACATCTATGCCGACAGCTGGCGCGTCGAAAGGGGAGCCTGAGCCATGGATAAGACCTGGAACAATAAGGCCTGGTTCATGGTGCTACCGGTGCTGCTGCTGGTCGCCTTCTCAGCGGTTATCCCGTTGATGACGGTTGTGAACTATTCCGTTCAGGATACGTTCGGCAACAATCAGTTCTTCTGGGCGGGGACCGACTGGTTTACGCAGGTGCTGGATTCCGCCCGCTTCTGGGATTCGCTTGTTCGCAACCTTGCCTTCTCTGCGGTCATTCTGGCGATCCAGATCCCGCTGGGCATTTTCATCGCGCTCAACATGCCGCGTCACGGGCTTGGCGTGCCGGTCTGCCTGATCTTCATGGCGCTGCCGCTCCTCATTCCGTGGAATGTCGTAGGAACGATCTGGCAGTTGCTGTGCCGTGCCGATATCGGCCTTGTCGGATGGGGGCTGACCCAGCTCGGCTTTCCCTTCGCCTATGCCGCCGACCCGGTCGATGCCTGGGTGACGATCGTCGTCATGGATGTCTGGCACTGGACGAGCCTTGTTGTGCTTCTTTGTTATGCCGGCCTCGTGTCGATCCCGGAAGCCTATTACCAGGCAGCCAAGATCGATGGTGCGTCGCGCCTTGCTGTCTTCCGTTACATCCAGCTCCCGAAGATGAAGCGCGTCCTCCTCATCGCTATCCTGCTGCGCTTCATGGACAGCTTCATGATTTATACCGAGCCCTTTGTCG
The DNA here is from genome assembly GCF_022601905.1 of Shinella sedimenti. Classification (NCBI taxonomy): domain Bacteria; kingdom Pseudomonadati; phylum Pseudomonadota; class Alphaproteobacteria; order Hyphomicrobiales; family Rhizobiaceae; genus Shinella; species Shinella sedimenti. Next base: position 434 of record NZ_JAKVIN010000005.1, on the reverse strand, counting down.
TGACCGGCGGTGGCCCGGGTTCATCGACGACCTTCCTGTCGATCGATCTCGTCAAGATGGCGGTCGGTCAGTTCGATCTGGGGCCGGCGGCCGCCATGTCGATCGTCTACTTCCTGATCGTGCTGCTGCTTTCCTGGATCTTCTACACGGTGATGACACAGGGGGATCAGGCGTGACCCCGATCTTATCGACCCCAGTTTTCAGCCTGAACAACGCCCGTTCCGCGAACTTCGAAAGGACGATGCGATGAGCCTCAACACCTCGACGGCGGCCCTCGATGCGGGGCATGCCCAAAGCCGCCCGGCAACGAGCCTCGTGCTCGGCCGCCGCAAGAGCAAAGCCGGCCTGTCGTGGCTCGTGCCGACGTTTTACATCGTGTTTTTGCTTTTGCCGATCTACTGGCTTGTGAACATGAGCTTCAAGACGAACACGGA